>NZ_VYTZ01000002.1:0-858968 GCF_008728085.1 Microbispora cellulosiformans
GGCCGGGATCGTCAACGCGTTCGCCGCCGGCACATTCAGCGCCATCGGCACAGGAGCCAGCAGCGCCAGCGTGGCCAGCATCACCGGCCACGGACGTCGGGACATAACAAGGATTCCTTCCTGACATGGGACATGCAGTCGGGCAAGGCGCGCGCCGCCGCGCCGTTGCCGGTGGACGAGGTTCCTGGAGGGGTGCCGCCTCCGGTTCGGTTCGTGGTCAGACGCGGGTCCACTTCTGGTTGCTCTGACCGGTGCAGGACCAGATCTGGACCTTTGTGCCGTTGGCGGTGCCGCTGCCGGACACGTCCAGGCACTTGTTCGCGCCGACGGCGGTGATGCTGCCGTCGGAGTTGAAGCGCCACTTCTGGTTGTTCTGGCCGTTGCAGTCCCAGATGATCACCGCGGTGCCGTCCGCCGTGCCGCCGCCGTTCACGTCGAGGCACTTGTTGCCGTAGACGCGAAGCTCGGACGCGCTGGTGGAGGTCCACTTCTGGTTGTTCTGGCCGTTGCAGTCCCAGATCAGCACCGTCGCGCCGTTCGACTGCGAAGCACCGTTGACGTCCAGGCACCGGCCCGACGCCACACCCCTGAGCGCGCTCGTGCCCCCAGCGGGCGGAGTGCCTGTGGGAGTCGAGCTGGGTGTGGAGGTGGGTGAGGTGGTCGGGGTCGAGGTCGGGCCGCCGCCGGGCGGGTCGAGCGGGCAACTGGCCATGTACTTCGAGATGCCGTTCGCGTTGGTCAGCGACGGGCACAGGAACGGCGCGTAACGCGTGTCCTTGTCGACGAACAGCTTCAGCCAGACCATCATGGTGCGCGCGAAGGCGCCCGAGTTGCCGCCGCCGCCCCCGGCGGGGAAGCCGTGCCCCTCGTTCGCGATCTCGACGTACGCGCGCTCGACCCCGGAGGGAATCGTGTTGTACGCGTTCTGGGCGTACTGCGGGGTCACCGTTCCGTCGGCCTGGCCGGCGAAGATGATCGTGGGGCTCTTGATGCCCGTCAGGCTGCCGTCGGGCACGTACGGCGCCTGCCCGACCGCGGTCAGCAGCGAGGGCCGCTGGCCGGCCGCGAGGATGGCCCCGCCACCGCCCATCGAGTGCCCGCCCACCGCCAGACGGTTGCGGTCGACCCGGTCCCGTACGGAACTGCTGTTGACGAGGTAGTCGAGCGCGGCGAGCAACTGGGCGGCCCGGGCGTCGGCGTAGTCGTTCAGGGTGTTGGTCTCGATCCCGATCACGACGAACCCGAACGAGGCGAGCCTCGGGCCCTGCCAGGCGTAGTAACTCCAGGCGGTGTTGAAGCCGGGAGCGATCGCGATGGCGCCGAAGGTGCCCTGGCTGGTGTCGGTCGGGTAGTAGATGACCCCGCCGCCGAATCCGTTGCCCCGGGGGACGGTCACCTGTGCGGTGGCGAAGGGACCGCGGTCCGCGGCGATGCTCGCCGCGGTGGGCGCGGGCCCGCGCTGGTAGGGGTTGTCGGCTGCGGACGCGCCGGACGGCCAGCCCGCCGCGCCGGCCACCACCAGGAGGACGGCCACGACCCCGGCGAGGACGGCGGCTCCGAAGCGCCGCGGGTTGAGGTCGTGCCTGTGGAGGGTTCGGCGGGGAACCGTCTCCGGGGTTCGCTGTGAGGACACTGCTGCTCCTGCGGGCTGGGGGGGAGTCGCGTTCGAGGAGTGAGGCGGAGGGCGGCCGGGAACGGGAGGGGGCCGCGCCGCCCGATCGAGGGCACCCGCCGTACCGTGCTCCGCCGGGGTGAGGGGTCGATCACCCCGGCGGAGCACGGCGGTCGGGTGCGCCGGAAGGCGTCAGGCAGTGTCGCGGGGGGTCAGACCCGGGTCCACTTCTGGTTGTTGGCGCCGGTGCACGACCAGATCTGGACCTTGGTGCCGTTGGCGGTGCCGTTCCCGGACACGTCAAGGCACTTGTTCGCGCCGACGGCGGTGATGCTGCCGTCGGAGTTGAGGCGCCACTTCTGGTTGTTCTGGCCGTTGCAGTCCCAGATCAGCACCGCGGTGCCGTCCGCCGTGCCCGCGCCGTTCACGTCCAGGCACTTGTTGCCGTAGACGCGCAACTCCGACGCGCTGGTGGAGGTCCACTTCTGGTTGTTGCCGCCGTTGCAGTCCCAGATCAGCACCGTCGCGCCGTTGGTCTGCGAGGCGCCGTTGACGTCCAGGCAGCGGTTCGACGCCACACCCCGGAGTGCGCTCGTGCTCCCGGCGGGCGGAGTGGGCGACGCGGACGGCGAGGCCGACGGCGACGACGTGCCGCCGCTCTGGGGCCCTGCGGCCGCCATCACGGCCTGCGCACCGGACGGCCAGTTGTTGTTGGAGACCACGACGTTGTTGTTGACGACGTTGCCGCGGTCGCCGTTCGTGATGTTGGTGCTGTTGTTGGTCGACCAGTTGCCGGTGACGGTGAAGTTGCCCATGTTCTCACCGCCCCAGTAGTTGGCCGTGGCCCAGGTGCCGGTGTTCGACAGGACGTTGTTCCTGACCGTGTAGTACTTCGAGCCCTCGTCGAAGTAGATGCCGAACCAGCCGTTGGTCCGCAGGCAGTAGTTGTCGCTGATCACCGCGTTGGGGTTCCAGGACAGCGTGTAGATGCACCCGCCGTCCGTCATCTGCTGCATGACGTCGTGCACGTAGTTGCCGACGAGCTTGTTGCCGGACGCGGTGGTGGCGGTGGTGTACCGCGGCTGGTAGTTGTACAGCCCGCGGTTGGTGTAGCTGGTGTTGCCGCCGGGCTCGTTGGCGCCCCAGCCGTAACCGATCGACATGCCGGTGTACGGCAGGTTGTAGACCTCGTTGTGCGACACGTTCGAGGTGGTGACGTAGGTGGTCAGGACCGAGACGATGCCGCGGTAGTCCAGGCCGAGGTCGTGGATCCGGTTGTTGCTGACCGTGATGTTCCGGTTGACCATCCGCTGGTCGCTCGGGTGGTGCGCGTCGGCGCGCACCCCGCCGGCCACGACGCCGCCGGCCGAGTTGCGGGCGATCTCGGATCGGGTGACCGTGATGTCACTCGCGCCCAGGCCCACACCGCTGGCGTGCGCGTTGGCGTCGTTGCCGATGCCGATGGCCGTCTGGCCCAGGTTGACGAACTGCGAGTCGGTGAAGGTGATGTTGTTCGCGGCGGAGACCTGGACCGCGGCGGGCATCTGGTACCAGTTCGGCCGCGCGGACTCGAACGCCTGGCAGCCCTCCTGGCAGGAGGTCAGCCGGTCGGCGGGCCAGTTGTAGTTGCCCGCGATGTAGGAGCCGGTCTGCTGGTCCGCGAAGCCCTGGTTGCTGCTGGGCCCGAGCCACGTCGTGCCGGTGAACGTGATGCCGCTGAAGGTGATGTGGTGCGCGGGCGAGTCGTAGGTGCCCCCGACGTCGACCAGCGACTGCAGCACGGGCAGCTCGACGCTGACGTTGTTGATGTTCTGCCCGGACGCCGGGATGTAGTACAGGACGCCGGTCCCGGGGTTGATGTACCACTCACCCGGTGAGTCCAGGAACTCGTACGCGTTCTCCAGGTAGAGCGCGCCCGCCCGGTGCGGCTGGCTGAAGGTGTCGTACCCGAAGGTGTTGTTGTTCCAGCCGGGCTGCTGCATCGTGATGAAGTTGCCGCTGATGCTCTGCACCGTCACGTACCGGTCGGTGAACGAGCCGACGCTCTCCATCTCGACCCGGTTCTGGTTGGCGAGATTGTTCAGGTAGCTCAGCGCGCTGCTGCTGAACCGCATCCCGGTGGTGGTCGCGGTGAAGTCGTTCCGGTTCACCTGGGTGCGGGCGCGCGTGGCGAGGGCGCCGTTGACGTACAGCTGCCGGGTGTCGATCCCGGTGCCGACGTTGGCGCGCCAGATGTTCTTCCCGGCGTCGGCCTGCGTCCAGCCGGTGACCGCCCGGGCCCCGCTGACGGCGGGATGGGCGCCCGCCGCCGCCTGCCACCTGACCGTGTAGCCGTTGTTCCCGGAGTCGGCGGCGGTCAGCCGGAGCGGAGAGGAGAGCCGATACACCCCGTCGGCCAGCTCGACGACGATGTCGCCGGACATCGAGCCGTTCAGCGACCGCACCGCCGTCTGCGCCGAGGGCAGCGAGCACGGCTGGGCGGAGGTGCACGCGGTGCCGGTGCCCGAGGGGGACGCGTACAGGGTCGTGGTGGCCGCGAAGGCCGAGGTGGCCGGGGCGACGAGGGCGAACGCCGCAGCCAGCGCCGCGGCGACGATGCCGGTCAGGACCGGCCTCAGCGCCGTGACGGGCGAAGATCGTTGCACGGTGGTTCCTCTGGGGGGTAGGGGTGCGGTCAGGTCACGCCCTCCTCCGGCAGGTGACGCCCTCCTGAGGAGGAGACCGTCGTCGGACGCGGAGGTGTACGACGACGGCCGGCTGTGCGGATCCGGACCCATTACGATCGGAGCACCGAGGAACCGTCAAGACCTTAAGCCCACTCATTTCACACAGCGCACATCCAGGCCCGGGGCACGGTGAACCATCTTTCCTCGCTCACCTGCGGTGACGCTGCCTCCGCCTACGCTCCGTACGCGACCGACAAAAATGAACCGTTCACATGTGTCGTACTGATCGGGCCCGCGCCGGAAGGGGCCGGAAGGGCCGCCCCGATCGGTCATACTTCTGCAGGGGATGGCGAGGAGGAGGCGCGGTGACCGAGACCCCGCGTGAGGGCGGATACCGGCCGGGCTACGAGGTGGCCGCGGAGCAGGTGCTGGAGTTGATCGCCCGGCTGGGCCTGCGTCCGGGCGACCGTATGCCGACGGAGAACGACCTGGCCGGGCAGCTGGGCACCAGCCGCACCGTCGTGCGCGAGGCGGTGAAGATCCTGTCCGCGCTCGGCCGGGTGCGCGCCCAGAAGGGCCGGGGCCTGTACGTCGCCGACGACGAGGGGATGCTCGGCGCCGGGCGACTGGCGTCGTTCTTCCTGCCCACCGACCTCGACCACGTCTACATGCTGTTCGAGTTCCGTCGGGCCCAGGAGATGGAGACCAGCCGGCTGGCCGCCCGCCGCGCCACCCCCGCCGAGCTCAGAGCCGTCGAGGAGGCCGCCGCCGTGTGCCGCCACGGCTTCGAGACCGGGCGCCAGGACCTGTTCGACGAGGGCGACGACACCTTCCACACCGCCATCGCGACCGCCTCGCACAACATGTTCCTCCAGATCGCCGTACGCGAGGCCCGGCGGCTCCAGGCCCAGTCGAGCCTCATCGGGCTGCGCGGCACGGTCGGCGGGCACGCCGCCAAGGCCGTCGAGGAACACGACGCCATCTACCAGGCGATTCGCGCAGGTGACGCGGAAGCGGCGGCCCACGCCGCCGCCACGCACATCGACAACACCCTGGACGACTACCGCAGGGAAATCCAGCAGCGCCTCTTCTCCTCCGACTGACCCGGCAGCCGACGAGCCGCCCGGACCGGCCTTGACAGGCGGTCTGTGTGTCGTGTGTGCTTCGCTGTACACCGCACCACCTTCCAGCGGACCCGGTGCGATGGCGAATCGATTCGCATCCGCCGATTCGCATCCGTCGTGACGCCGACGGCTTGCGAGCGGATCGCACCCTGCTGCCTGCCTGCTCACTGCTTTCCTGCTCACTGCTCACGCGGTCTCCGATGCGGCCCCGCGGTTCTCCGAGCGCGGGGCCGCATCGGTCCCATCCCCCCAAGGAGTCCCCACGATGGAACCCTCATCCGTTCCCTTACCGGACCGCGCGCCGCGTGGACGGCGCTCCCGGGCGGCCGTCGTCGCGTCTGCCGTGGCGGTGCTGACGACCCTCCTGGCCACCGCCCTGAGCTGGTCGGCGCCCGCCTCGGCGGCGACCACGCCGCTCGTGGGCGTGGGGTCGGGCCGGTGCCTCGACGTCAACGGCGCCTCCCAGTCGAACGGCGCCACGGTGCTGATCTGGGACTGCAACGGCCAGAACAACCAGCAGTGGACGACCACCAGCGCGTCTGAGCTTCGCGTCTACGGCAACAAGTGCCTCGACGTCTACGGAGCCGGCACCGCCGACGGCACCAGCGTGATCATCTGGGACTGCAACGGGCAGAACAACCAGAAGTGGCGCCTGAACTCCGACGGCAGCATCACCGCCGTCGGCGCGAACAAGTGCCTCGACGTGTCCGGCAACGGCACCGCCAACGGCACCAAGGTCCAGATCTGGTCCTGCACCGGCGCCAACAACCAGAAGTGGAGCACCGGAACGCAGCCGACCACGTCGCCCAGCGCGTCGCCGAGCGCGACCCCCACCACGTCGCCCACACCGCCGCCGCCCGGCGCGCGGCCGTGTGACATCTACGCCTCGGGCGGCACGCCCTGTGTGGCCGCGCACAGCACGACGCGGGCGCTGTACGGCTCGTACAACGGCAACCTGTACCAGGTGCGGCGTTCCTCGGACAACACGACCCGGAACATCGCCGTCCTGACCGCGGGCGGCGTCGCCAACGCCGCCGCGCAGGACTCGTTCTGCTCCGGCACCACCTGCGTCGTCACCGTCGTGTACGACCAGTCCGGGCGGGGCAACGACCTGTGGTACCAGGGCTCCAGCGTGGTCCCCGGCTCCCCCCAGAGCAAGCCCGCGGTCGCGACCACCGAGTCGCTCACCGTCGGAGGCAACAAGGCGTACTCGCTCTACATCAACCCCGGCAACAGCTACTGGAGGGACGGCCACCTGACCGGCGTCCCCACGGGCAGCGCACCCGAGGGCATGTACATGGTGACCAGCGGCACCCACGTCAACAGCGGCTGCTGCTTCGACTACGGCAACAGCGAGACCACCCGCAAGGCCGACGCCGCCGGCGCCATGGACGCCATCAACTTCAGCAAGCAGTGCTGGTTCGGCGGCTGCTCCGGTAGCGGCCCATGGGTCCAGGCCGACCTCGAATGGGGCCTGTTCCCCGGCGGCAGCCAGTCGTGGAACCCCAACCAGCGGGCCTTCACCAGCAAGTTCGTCACCGCCACGCTGAAGAACAACGGCACGTCCCGGTTCGCGATGAAGGGCAGCAACGCCCAGTCCGGCAGCCTCTACACGCTGTACGACGGCTCGCTCCCCGGCGGCTACAGCCCGATGAAGAAGCAGGGCGCGATCATCCTCGGCAGCGGCGGCGACTGCTGCAAGCCCGACGGCGGCGCCAACCTCAGCGCGGGCACCTTCTACGAAGGAGCCATGGTCGCCGGTTACCCCTCCGACGCCACCGAGAACGCCGTACAGGCCGAGATCGTGGCCGCCGGCTACCGCTGACCCCCGGTCCCCCCGTCCCGCCGTGGCCCGGTCCCGGGCCACGGCGGTCCGTCCTCAGAGCGGCCTGAAAGAGTACGACTTAGTTTCACTCGGACGACCACCCTTCTTGACAGATGAGTAGCACTCATCGTGATCACGGCGGAATCACACAACTGAGGCGGACTCCCAGCTCAATCAGCCGACAAGCCAAGACTTACGGCCTCTCAGGCCGGAAGATCCGGTGTTGTCAGCGCCACGAAGAGCATTCTTATGCTCTTGACTGATCTGTCGACTGAGACCGTAATGTGCCTGAGGCTCCGGGACACCTCATCCACACTCGACACCGCACAGAAAGTTGCGTGACTTGAGGTACAAATCCATCTTCACCGCGGTCACCGCGGCGGCGCTTCTCACCCTGGGAACGGCGGGTGTGGCGCTCGGCGGCACCTCCTCGTCCAGCAGCAGCGCCGTCGCCGCCGCCACGACGGCCGGATGTGGCAAGACTCCGACGCTGAGAAGCGGCACGCAGTCGATCACGACCAGCGGGAAGAACCGCAGCTTCATCCTGCGGATCCCCGACAACTACAACAACACCAACCCGTACCGGCTGGTCTTCGGGTTCCACTGGAACGGCGGCACCGCCAACGACGTCGACTCGGGCGGCACCAGCGGGTACGTCTGGTCCTACTACGGGACCAGGGCGCTGTCGAACAACACCGCGATCTTCGTCGCGCCCCAGGGCTTCAACAACGGCTGGGCCAACTCGGGCGGCGAGGACGTGACCTTCGTCGACGACATGATCCGGAAGCTCGAGGCAGACCTCTGCATCGACACCACCCAGCGCTTCGCCATGGGCTTCAGCTACGGCGGCGGCATGAGCTACTCGCTCGCCTGCTCCCGGCCCACCGTGTTCCGCGCGGTGGCGGTCTACTCCGGCGGGCAGCTCAGCGGGTGCAGCGGCGGCACCGAGCCCGTCGCGTACCTCGGTTTCCACGGCCTCCGCGACCCGGTGCTCAACATCTCCCAGGGCAGGTCGCTGCGGGACAGGTTCGTCAGGAACAACGGCTGCACGGCCCAGAACCCGCCGGAGCCGGCGCAGGGCAGCCTGACGCACATCGTCACCTACTACTCGGGATGCCGGGCCGGCTACCCGGTCGCGTGGGCCGCGTTCGACGCGGGCCACACGCCCAACCCGGTGGACGGAAAGTCTGGCGACTACGAGCCGGGCGAGAACTCCTGGACCCGGGCCGTGACGTGGAACTTCTTCACTCAGTTCAGCGGCGGCACGTCGTCGCCCTCGGCGACGCCCACCTCCACCCCCACCTCGACGCCGACGAACACTCCGCCCCCCGGCGGCACGAACTCCCTCAGGGGCGTGGCGTCGAACCGCTGCCTCGACGTGAACGGCGCTTCGCAGTCGAACGGCGCGACGGTGCTGATCTGGGACTGCAACAACCAGAACAACCAGAAGTGGACCTCCACCAGCGCGTCTGAGCTTCGCGTCTACGGCAACAAGTGCCTCGACGTGAACGGCGCCGGCACGGCCGACGGCACCGCGGTCATCATCTGGGACTGCAACGGCCAGAACAACCAGAAGTGGCGCTTCAACTCCGACGGCAGCATCACCGCCGTCGGCGCGAACAAGTGCCTCGACGTGTCCGGCAGCGGCACCGCCAACGGCACGAAGGTCCAGATCTGGTCCTGCACCGGCGCCAACAACCAGAAGTGGACCCGCGTCTGAGTCCACCGCCCGCCCGGGTGCCGATGACGTCACCCACCTGAAGAAGGCCGGTCCGCCTCACATCGGACCGGCCTTCTCCCACACCTCGGATCGCCAGCCGACGGGCTCTGCGATTGCCGGGTCTATGTGGGCGGAGCCGTCCGCCCTTCCCCTCTGCGTCAGGAGATCTCGATGAAGCCAATGGGCATGTTGTTCGCCGCCGGCATCGCGACGCTGCTCGCCGCGGTGCCCGGCGCGCCTGCCGGGGCCGCCACGTCATCCGCGGCATCCGTCAACCTGCTCGGCGGCAGCTGCTCGCCGAGCCTCTACTTCACCCAGACCGGTGGCGCCGCCGTCGCGGTGAACGCCTCCATCACCTGCTCCTCATCGGTCGACTACCTCCAGGCCGATGTCCAGCTCCGCCGCTCCGGCAGCACCGTGGCGAGCAACGTCTGCGGGACCACCGACAGGTCGGTCTCCTGCGACGCCGGGGTCGCCTGTCAGGCCGGCTCCTACCAGGCGTCCGCCCAGTTCCAGGCGTACAGCACCTCCGGCTACGGGGACTACGCCAGCTATACGACCCCGGTCTACACCATCACCTGCTGATCCCGGCGGCAGGAGCAGGTCGCCGGGCCGGATCCTGTCGGGGTCAGTGAACGAACGACACCGCGATGCCGAGTCCGTCGAGCAGTCCGGTGCCGCTGTCGGTGAAGGTACGCCGCGGCGGCGTGTTGCCGCCGGCCAGCCGGTCGAAGGCCAGGATGCTGCCCGGGCTGTTGAACGCGGCCGCCTTGGTGAGCACGTAGATGGTGCCGTCGACCTGGCTGCCGGCGATGCCGGTGACAACCTTTCCGGCCAGGCCGGTCGCCGGGCCGGAGATCACGCGTACCGGGGCGGCGTCCCCGCTCGCGTTGCCGGCGTACACGTTGATGCGGGTCTGCTGGCCCTGGCTGACGGCGACATAGAGCCGGCCGGTGAAGGCGGAGTAGGCGACCGCGAGCTGGTCGCAGGTGCTGGAGCAGCTGCCCAGGCCGGTGTGCGGCCCGGCGATGACCCGTACCGGTGTGGCGCTGCCGGACGGGCCGCCGGTGAAGAACTCCACCGCGTTGCCGTTCGAGCGCACCACTGCGGCGATCACATGTCCGGACGTGTCCGTGGTCAGGACGCCCGGCCACGGGTGGAACCCCTCGTCCAGCGGAATGCGGCGTACCTCCGGCACCGTGTAGAGGTTCGCCGCCGTGCCCCTCGCGCCCGGCGCGGCCACCGAGATGGCCGTCTCTGCCTGGCCCGTCGTCACGTACGCGTACCCCGCGGTGTCCACGGCCACCGCCCGGGAGTCCGGCCCCGCGACGCGGAACATCCGGCCCGGCGTCGTGGCGCCCGGTGAGTAGACGAAGGTGGTCGCGTCCGACAGGAAGCTCTGCGCGTACGCGTTCCCGCTGATGTCGAAGGCGATCCCCCACGGCCCCCAGTAGGTGTTGGGGTCGCCCGGGTCGGCCAGTTGCCGTACCGGAGACACGGCGCCCGTGCTACCGGTGGGATAGGCCGTCACCGGGCCGTGGGCGTTCGCCACGTAGACGAACTCCGGGCCTCCGGTGGGGTACGGCGTCGGACTGGCCGTGGGATACGGTGTCGGGCTGGCGGCGAGCCCGGGCGTGGCCCTGGCCGTGGCGGAGCCGCCCGGCCACCCCGCACCCGCTACGATCACGAGCGCGGCCACGACACCGGCCACGCCCCACCGCTTCGACACAGCGCTCAGCATGCGCACAACGTCCTACCGCACCGGCCACAAGGCAACGGCGCGATACATGTGGACACACCCCGGGCCATGGAGTGATCGCCCCTATTCCCTCACGCTCCGTGATTCGCTGCGGTAGCCACTGGTGACTCCGCCTCCGCCTCGCTCACGGTCGATTCACGGCGGATGAATATTTCACCAGCTGCGGCCGAGGAGGGCCCGAAAAGCTGGACTACGCAGCAGGGCGAGCGCCGTCGCTCCGGCGTACAAGGTGGGGATAACTCAGTGTCGCGACGCCGGGGGCCGATGACCTTCCCCGGGTGTCGTGTCGTTCTTCCACCGGTCAGCTCTCGCTGCTGAGCGCCAGCTCGGCACCCAAACCGATCATGATGGCGCCCGAGGCCCCACCCATGATCTCCAGGCGCCGCGCCGACTTTCCCAGCCAGGTCCGCGCGCTCCCCGCGAACAGCCCCCAGGAGACGTCGGAGATCAGGGCGACGCCGACGCAGATCATTCCGAGCACCAGCAACTGGAGCGGGATGTTGCCCGAGGCGGCGTCGACGAACTGCGGCAGGACCGCCGTGAAGATGAGCAGCCCCTTCGGGTTGCTGACGCCGACCAGGAAGCCGTCGCGGAAGATGCGGCCGGCGCCGGCCGGCGTGTGCCGCCCGGCGTTCAACTCCCCGGCCAGTTCCCTGCGGTGCCGCCACGTCTGTACGCCCAGATAGACGAGGTAGAGGGCGCCGGCGAACTTCACGAGTGAGAGGACGACCTGCGAGCGCTCCACGATGCTGCCCAGGCCGAGGGCGACCAGGACGAGCTGCACCATGAGCCCGGCCTCGTTGCCCAGCGCGGTGGGCAGGGCCGCCCGCCGCCCGAGCGCGACCCCCCGGCTCACCATGAACACGACGCTGGGCCCCGGCACCGCGATCAGCACCACGACCACGGCCAGGAATGCGGCGAGACGATCCGCCCCGATCATGGCTGCACCACGCGTCCCCCCGATTTCGTGTGTTTTCCCAGGCCCGAACCACAAAGAACTACCTGCAGTTCCTCATAGCTGTCAACGCGCCGAGGACGGGCCGTACGCATAATCAGCGAATTCGCGCGGGCCGATACCTTCGGCCGCGAGCGTAGTGATTCTGGCGAAGGCACCGCCGCGACACCTGCTCCGCCGCCATAGAGACCTATCTTCATGCGCACGGCCTACGTCACCTGATAGGACCAGTAATAGGGCGTGAGCGACGGTCAGCGCTGCCGGTAATGGCCGGGCGTGAACCCCTGTGATCTCACCGGGGTCAGGCGCCGCGCTGCGCCAGCAGCAGGTAGGTCAAGATCTCCGGGTAGACCAAGGGGGACGGCTGGATCTCGCAGCGGAAGCCGCGCGCCTTCAGCAGCTCGCTGATTTCGGCCATCCGGCCATGCAGGTCCTGGACCTCCATCACCATGTTGTCGATGCGGTCCCACTGGTTGTCGGCGATGCCGCGCAGCACCTCCAGCTCGGCGCCCTCCACGTCGATCTTCATCAGGTCGATGTTCGCCAGGCCGGACAGGTAGCTCTCCAGGCGGCGGACCGGCACGGTGAGGTACTCGGGCTCGTACTGCGCGGTCACATCCCAGTCGGGATGCCGCTGCCGGACCACGTTGACCTGCAACTCCTTGTCCTCGGGATAGCGCGTGGAGTTGCCTGGCATGTTCGGGTAGTGCACGAAGGATGTGTCCTCGACACGCTCACCGATGGCCTCCCGGACGACGCGGACCCCGGTCAGCCCGTGCAGCTCGATGTTGCGGCACAGGTAGTCGGCGGTCCGCGGCACCGGCTCGAAGGCAAGGATCGAGGCGCCCGGCCACTGCCGCTTGGCGAAGACCGTGAACAGGCCGATGTTCGCGCCGACGTCGACGATCGTGGGTCTCTCTGAGAGGGAAAACTGGTCGTAGCATTCGTGCTCGAATATTTCCTGGTACTGGAAATTCGCCTCGTGCTCGACCGGGGCGTACAGCTGCAGCTCTTCGTCGCCCAGCACGACCAGGTCGTCGTCCCTCACGATGTTCACTGGTTCCTCCCGGAGTGATGGGTAGGTGATTCCACCGGCCGGAGCTCTCAGGAGAGCCGGCTGGAGGGGGTGCACGCCGCAGAGGCGGCTGATCGTTCGAGGCGTTTAAGGAAGGTCTATTTCCGCGGCATTGGCGGGCTCGATACTCCACCGAGCCGACGGCCCGGATCGGTGCGAAGGCTTAACACAAAGATGATCAACTTAGTTGAGTTTGATGTCAAGGGCGCATCAATCGACACCCTCTGATCTCAACTTGACGATCGCGTGCGAATCTCGTCTTCGGCGAACTGGCGCAGCTTGCAATGGCTGCCCCTGGTGGTCACGACCTCAGAGCCGCACTTCTCCAGCGCGCGCACGACGTCGGTGCCGGAGCAGACCGGAAACCGGCGCGGGCTCATGCCGAGCGGCGGATCTCGATCGGCTGCTGCGGGGTCTGGGGAAGGGGCTCGTCCTCGAAGTAGAGCTCCAGGGCGTCGCGGAGGCTGGCCAGGGCCTCGTCAACCGTCCGGCCCTGGCGCGATCGATCCCATGAAGTGCCGGGCGACCGGAACGGTAGTCATCCAGGCAAAGCGAAAGGCCGACCCGCTGGACAGCGGCCCGGCCTTCTGATCTGCACGAACGTGGTGGGCGATACTGGGATCGAACCAGTGACCTCTTCGGTGTGAAGCAGATCGGCCACACCGCCGACGTGCCACTGAAGCGGCGTTGACCTGGGCTGACCGTCCGCGGACGTCCGTACGGTTCTACGGGCGTCCGTGGTTGTTGTCACTCACTTCGTCACCCAATGGTCCGTCGCGCACAGGTGACAGGGACTGCCGACGGAACGCGGCGGCGGCCGCGTGATCAGAGCAGATCGCGTAGGCGCTCGGAAGTGAGGCCGGCCTGCCGCACGATTGAGGCAAGCGTGCCGACGGCCAGAGTGTCGTGCAATGGCACGATCACTGTGCGAGTCCCGTTTTCTGCGAGCTGGCGCAGCTTGCAATGGCTGCCCCTGGTGGCCACCACCTCAAAGCCGCACTTCTCCAGCGCGCGCACGACATCAGTGCCGGAGCAGACCGGAAACTGGCGCGGGCTCATGCCGAGCGACGAATCTCGATCGGCGCCACGATCGGCTGCTGCGGGGTCTGGGGAAGGGGCTCGTCCTCGAAGTAGAGCTCCAGGGCGTCGCGGAGGCTGGCCAGGGCCTCGTCAACCGTCCGGCCCTGACTGGCCACCTCAACCTGGACGCAGCGCGCGACGTACCAACCCTCTTCGTCGGGGGTGACGGTCGCGGTCAAGGAGATGGTCTGGCTCATGCCGTCAGCGTACGCCAGCGTGCTTCGCCGGACCCGCCAGTAGGGCCAAGCCACCCCTCGTGATCTCCCAGATTCCCCGCCGGCACAGAAGAAACCGCGCCACAAACGCGAGAAGCGGAATGTTCCGCCACATCGAGCAACTCACGTCGTTCCCGGCAGACTGTCGGCATGCGCAAGGACGATCACGTACCTGCGGACGTCGAGGCCCTCCTCCTCGATCGCGATTCGCAGATCAGCGCCTCCCGGGACGAGTTGGCAGGCCGTGAGAGCGCCTGGGCGAGTGGGGCCGAGGCCGTGGAGGGCCACCTGCGCCGGGTGGTCGCCGATCTCAACCGAATCCCCGAACTGGTCGTCGAGCACGCGGAGTTCGGACACTACGGCTCCGGCTACGCGTCATTCGTCGACGTCCTCCTGACCCGGCGAGACGGATCAGCCCGCCGCGTCGATCCAGACGGCTATACGACGGTTGAAGGATTGTCAGTGGCGTTGTGCCGCCTCGCCCCGATCGCATGCATCCTGTCTCCCGCCGAGCGCTCCCATCACCCCGCCGGTCACGGGCACCACTCCATGCCATCGCTGGATACCGTCGCCGAAACACCGATCCTCGGATGGGAGAAAGGCTGCGAACAGATCTCCCAGGTCCTGCATCGACACCGCATCATGCTCGTCGGCCCTCGCCTCCTCAGCCGACCGGCCCTGCCACACCTGAAGATCGATACGGAACTCGGCGACGGGCCGCTCTACTCGATCTTCGACGTCTGGTTCCACTGGATGGACTGATGGAGCGCAACCGATCCAGGCGGACGCCCAGCACTGAGAACGATCGTCACCCATGGAATGCGAAAGGCCGAACCGCTGGACAGCGGCCCGGCCTTCTGATCTGCACTAACGTGGTGGGCGATACTGGGATCGAACCAGTGACCTCTTCGGTGTGAACGAAGCGCTCTCCCGCTGAGCTAATCGCCCGGGATCGTCCGCGCCTCGCGGCGCCGACGGGGAAAACCATACCGCACCCGAGGGGGTGATGGCGAAAGGACGGGGACGGCCGCGCCCGGGCGGGCCGGATCGTCCCGCCTTCGTCAACACCTTCGAAAGGTTCCCCAGACCATCCCCAGCGTGGGGGTGTGGTGTCATAGCATCGTGATGCTCCATGCTCGACCCATACGCACGACCTGAGATCAATCTCCCGCAACGGCATCGCCCGCGGGGCCCCGCCGACACGCAAACCAGAGGTAAGGACGAGCCTGTTGGTGATGTTTGAGCTGGTAGATGACCGAATGTCAAGCTGTGATGTGCGTTACAGAAGTGCCTGGAGGCGGAATCTTTCCTACGGGTCTCTTCGTTCGTCCTCGTAGCGTGAGCGCGCGGTGAGGCCCCGCATCAACAGTGAGACGCAGTGATAGCCCCTTGACAGGGGACCCGACGACGAAAAGGTTTGGCTGACGATGAACAGCACCACCGTCTCTGCCGAGCTAGGCCTTCGGCTTGTGGTCCCCGACCGTACGACCGTCCCCCTGCTCGCCGGCCTGAGCTATACGGCTGAAGATCCGTACGCCATCCGGATGGCCTTCCATGTGGGGAATGACGAGCCGGTCGAGTGGATCTTCGCCCGCGAGTTGCTGACCGTGGGCATCGTGCGGCGCGTCGGAGACGGGGACGTCCAGGTGTGGCCGGCCCGGTCGGACGGCGAGCGCACGCTCAACATCAGCCTCACCTCGCCCTTCGGGCAGGCACTCTTCGAGGTGCCGCTGGCCCCCCTCACCGAGTTCCTGCACCGCACCTACGAGCTCGTTCCCGCCGGCCGTGAGACCGACTTCATGGACCTGGACGAGGAGCTCACCAACATGCTCTGGAGCTCCTGAACCACCCCCGGGGCACGCGAGGCCCCCTGACCCACCCCAACCCGTTACCGAACCGGTCCGCACGAGCCGCGCGTACGACATAGCGTCCATACGTGGAGATCTACCGCGGGCTCAGGGACGCCGTACGGGCGTCACGGCCGATGGCCGCGCTGGCGGCGTCCGTCCTCCTGCTCCTGACGGCTGCCTGCACAGGCGGAGGCGGGCCCGGGCAGGCGGCTCCCTCCACGCTCCCCGGGCAGGACGAGATCCGCCACAGCCCCAACATCACGGTGATCGCGAACGTCCCCCTGACGGCACCGTTCGACGGGCCGGAGGACTGGGGCACCGACATGGCCTTCCAGGGCCGGTACGCCTTCGTGGGCAACTACCGGGGCTTCACGGTGCACGACATCGGCGATCCGGCGCATCCCAGGGTGGTCGCCCGGGTCGTGTGCCCCGGCGGGCAGAACGACATCTCCGTCTCCGGCGACCTGCTCTTCCTGTCCGTCGACCAGGCCCGTACGGACGACACCTGCGAGAGCGAGGCCGGCGACCGGCTCGCCGCGGACGAGTGGGAGGGCATCCGCGTCTTCGACATCTCCGACAAGGCCCACCCGCGATACCTGAAGGCCGTGCGCACCGAGTGCGGGTCGCACACGCACACGATCGTGCCGGGGCGCGACGCCCGCACGCTGTACCTCTACGTCTCCTCCCCCGGCCCGGAGCCGGGCTCGGTCAACTGCCCGCCGCCGCACCAGAACATCTCGATCGTGAAGGTGCCCGTCGACGACCCCGGCAAGGCGCGGGTGGTGGCCACGCCCGAACTGTTCGCCGCCCGCGAGCCCGGCGGCGAGCCCGGCAGCGCGGACGACGGCGCGGACGACGACCTCGCCGGCGGCTGCCACGACATCACGGCCTACCCGGAGAAGGGCCTCGCCGCCGGGGCGTGCTTCGGCGACGGCGTGCTGCTCGACATCTCCGACCCCGTACGCCCCAAGGTGCTCCAGACCGTACGGGACGAGGCGAACTTCTCCATCTGGCACTCGGCCACCTTCGACAACGCCGGGACCAAGGTCGTCTTCAGCGACGAGATGGGCGGCGGCGCGGCCCCCACCTGCCTGTCCTCCGTGAGCCCGACCCGGGGCGCGGACGCCGTCTACACGCTGACGCCGGACCGCAGACTCGTCCGCCGGGGCTACTTCAAGATCCCCCGGATGCAGGGCGCCAAGGAGAACTGCGTGGCCCACAACGGCGCGCTGGTGCCCGTCCCGGGCCGGGACGTGATGGTCCAGGCGTGGTACATGGGCGGCGTGTCGGTCTGGGACTTCACCGACGCCGCCCGTCCCCGGGAGATCGCCTACTTCGAGCGCGGCCCGCTCGCGCCGGAACTCCAGCTCGGCGGGTCGTGGTCGGCCTACTACTACAACGGCTACGTCTACTCCAGCGACATCACCAAGGGGCTCGACGTCCTGCGCCTCGACGACCCGCTGACCGATCCCGCCAGGAAGGTGCGGCTCACCGAGCTCAACGCGCAGAGCCAGCGGTCCTACTGACCATCACGCGGTCACGGGTCGAGGTCGCCCGCCGCGCGCTCGGCGAAGACCTTCATGGCCTCCAGCGTGACCGGCCCGGGCGCCTGCGGCAGCGCCCTGCCGTCCACCGCCCTGATCGGCTGGATGTCGCGGGTCGTGGAGGTGAGGAACGCCTCCTCCGCCTCGTACAGCGCCGAGATCGGCAGGTCGGCCTCCTCGCCGCCGCACCATTCGAGCGTGAGCGCGCGGGTGACCCCGGCCAGGCAGCCGGAGGCGAGCGTCGGGGTGACCAGGCGGCCGCCGACGACGGCGAAGATGTTGCTCCCGGTGCCCTCGCACAGGTTCCCGGCGAGGTTCTCGAAGATCGCCTCGGCGCCGCCGCGCTCCTTGGCGTACGCCAGGGCCTTGGCGTTGTCGCCGTACGACGTGCTCTTGACCCCGGCCAGCGCGCCGCGCTCGTTGCGGGGCCACGGCACGACGGTGACGTCGGCCGTGGCGGGGAAGGGCGCCTGCTCGCCCACGATGACGATCGCGTTGGTCCCGGCGGTCCCGCGGTCGGAGCCGAGCGGTCCCGGCCCGCTGGTATAGGTGATCCTGATCCGGGCCAGCGCCCACTTGGGCGCGGCCGCGAGGACGCGGCGCGCCCCGTCGGCGATCGCGGTCAGGTCGGGCTCGGGCAGGTCCATCCGCTTGGCCGACAGCGCGAGCCGGTCGAGGTGCCGGGTGAGCGCGAAGGACTCGCCGTTCACCGCCTTGATCGTCTCGAACACGCCGTCGCCGACCATCAGCCCGTGGTCGAAGACCGAGACCACGGCCTTGTCGGGTTCGTACAGGTCCCCGTTCACCCAGATCGGTACAGCCATCTCCCCGCTCCGTTCGTTCCTATCCGCTGCCGCCGTCACCCGAGGCGAGCCCGATGAGCCGCGCGGCCTTCAGCTCCGTCTCCTGCCATTCCCGCCGTGGGTCGGAGCCCCAGGTGATACCCGCCCCCGTGCCGAACCGGATCGTCTCGTGCTCCGCCCAGAAGGTGCGGATGCCGACCGCCAGCACCCCCTCGCGCCGGTCGGCGTCGACCCAGCCCACGGCCCCACAGTACGGCCCCCGGGGCTCTGGTTCGAGCTCACCGATGATCCGCAGCGCGGAGGACTTCGGCGCGCCGGTCACCGAGCCGGGCGGGAAGGTCGCGGCGAACAGCTCCGGCCAGCCGGCGCCGCCGGTCAGCCGCGCCCGCACCGTGGAGACCAGGTGGACGAGCCCGGGGTGCTCCTCGACCGCGTACAGCGAGGGCACGGTCACCGAGCCTACTTCGGCCACCCGGCCGAGGTCGTTGCGGACCAGGTCGACGATCATGAGGTTCTCGGCGTAGTCCTTGTCGAGCAGGTCGTCCGCCGTCACCCCGGTCCCCTTGATCGGCCGCGACTCGATCACCGGGCCGCGCCGGGAGAGGTACAGCTCGGGCGAGGCCGACACCACCGTGAGACCCGGCACGTCGACCACCGCCGCGTACGGCGCGGGGTTGCCCTCGGCCAGCCGTACGGCGAGGGCCAGGGGGTCGGCGCCCGGGACGGGCAGCGGCGCGGACAGGACGCGGCACAGGTTGGCCTGGTAGACCTCCCCGCGCTCGATGTGGTCCCTGATCCGCCGCACGCCCCGCTCGTAGCCCTCCCGGTCGAGCGAGGTGGTCCAGGCGTCGCGGGCGGGACCGCGCCAGGGCCGGCTCGGCGCCGGGAGCGGGGCGGGCCGCACGGAGTCGAACCGCGCGCAGACGACCTTCCCCTCGTACGACACCACCACCGCCCACCAGCCGGAGCCGTCGAGGGCGGCCAGGTCGGTGGTCACCTCCCGTAGACCGGTGGCGAGGCGTCCCCCGATGTGGGCGAAAGGGTCGTGCACGTCTCCATTGTCGCAATCCCCCGCCCCTGCCCCGCCCCTCCGCGGGTCCGTCAGGCGCGTCCCGCCGCCGGAAGGCCGGCGCCCGCGCCCAGCAGGCCGAGCAGCGCGGACGCGGCGGGCAGGGGCGCGGTACGCGGCAGGGCAGCGTAGACCGTCCGCCGCGGGGCGAACCCGCCGAGCGAGCGCAGCGCCACGTCGGGCCGTACGGCGGGCGCGGCCATGGCCGGGACGAGCGTCACCCCGAGCCCGGCCGCCACGTAGCCGAGCTTGCCGGTCCACTCCGCGATCCGCAGGTCGATCCTCGGCGCGAAGCCCGCCCGGGCGCAGGCGGCGCCGAGCATGGTCACCGTGCCGGGAGGGGCGCCCTCGATCCAGCTCTCGTCACGCAGGTCGCGCAGGTCGACCGTCGCCCGGCCGGCCAGCGGGTGGTCGCCGGGGAGGGCGACGAGCAGTTCGTCCTCCATCAGGCGGGTGACCTCGACCTCCGGCCCGGCTCCCAGCCCGGAGGGGTAGTCGCTGACCACCGCGATGTCGATCTCGGCGCGGCCCAGGCCGTCCATGAGGTGGGTGCTGAGGCCCTCCACCATGCTGACGGTGACCTCCGGCCGGGCCGCGCGCAGTTCCCGCAGGGCGGCGGGCACCAGCACGGCGTTGGCGGTGGCGAAGGCGCCGACGCGCAGCCGCCCGCCCGTGCCCTGGTGGATCGCGGCGAGCTCCTCCCCCGCCCGGCCGAGCCGTTCGAGCACCTCACGGGCGTAGCGGTGCAGTGTCCGGCCCGCGGGCGTCAGCCGTACCCCCCGGGGCAGCCGCGCGAACAGCGGGCCGCCCGCCTGCGCCTCCAGGGTCGCGATGCGCCGGGACACGGCTGACTGGGTGTAGTTGAGCTGCAGGGCGGCCGCGGTGAACGACCCGGTGCGGGCCACGACGTCGAGCAGCACAAGCGCGTCGGTGTCGAACATGCTCCGATCCATGAGCCGGGGGAATGAGTGCCATGCACTCTAGTCGCTGGTGGAATGGCTTGTTTCTCCCATAACGTCCCAGGACATGATTGCTTTTCTTGGCCTGGGGCGCATGGGTGTTCCGATGGCCGGACGCCTCGTCACCGCCGGTCACAAGGTGGCCGTGTGGAACCGTACGCCACGGGACGTGCCGGGCGCGGAGGCGGCCCCCTCCCCGGCCGAGGCCGTCGCCGGGGCGGACATCGTGATCACCATACTGAGCGACCCCGAGGCGGTCTTCGAGGTGGTGGGGGCGGCGCTGCCGGGGCTGCGGGCCGGGTCGGTCCTGGTGGAGATGTCCACGATCGGCCCGGACGCGGTGCGGCGGCTGCGCGGGCTGCTCCCCGGCGGCGTGGGGCTGGTCGACGCGCCCGTGCTCGGCAGCGTGGGCCCCGCCGCCGAAGGGACCCTGGTCGTGCTCGCCGGCGGGCGGCGGGAGGACCTCGACCGCGTGGCGGACGTGCTGCCCGTGTTCGGGAGGGTGCACGAGGCGGGCGGGCCGGGAGCGGGGGCCTCGACCAAGCTCGCGGTGATGAGCATGGTGGTGACCGCCCAGGTGAACCTGGCCGAGACCCTGGCGTACGCGGACGCGCTGGGCGTCGGCCGCACCGCCCTGCTGGACGTCCTCGGGGCGACCCCGCTGGCCGGGCTGGCGGAGCGGCTGCGGCCCGTGGCCGAGTCGGGCCCGTTCGAGACGCGGTACGCCCTGGGCCTGGCCGCCAAGGACCTGCGGCTCGCGACCGAGGGGCCGGGAGTGGTCCAGTCGGTGGCCGCCGCGGCCCGCGACCGGCTGGCGGAGGCGGTCGCGTCCGGCCTCGGGGGCGACGACCTCACGGCCGTCTTCCCCTTCGTCTCGGGCGCGGGCTCCTCGCCCGAACAGGCGTGACGGCTCCCTTGTAAGGGCCCGGTCAGGCCAGGGGGCCGACGGCGGACTCGGCCGCGCCGACCACGGCGCCGCTCGCGACGAGCCGGACGACCGCCTCGATCTCCGGCGCCAGGAAGCGGTCCTGCCCGGGCCCGGCCACCGCCTCGCGCAGCGCCGCGACGACCGCGCCCGTCCCCGGCGCCGGTTCGCACGGCCGGCGCAGGTCGAGCGCCCGCGCGGCGGTGAGCACCTCGATCGCGAGCACGCGGGTGAGCCCGTCGACGGCGCGGCGCAGCTTGCGCCCGGCCGACCAGCCCATCGAGACGTGGTCCTCCTGCATCGCGGAGCTCGGGATCGAGTCCACACTCGCCGGGACCGCCAGCCGCTTCAGCTCGGACACGATCGCCGCCTGGGTGTACTGCGCGATCATGTGGCCGGAGTCGACGCCCGGATCGTCGGCGAGGAACGCCGGAAGGCCGTGGCTGCGGGCCACGTCGAGCATGCGGTCGGTGCGCCGCTCGGAGATCGAGGCGAGGTCGGCCGCCGCGATGGCCAGGAAGTCGAGCACGTACGCCACGGGAGCGCCGTGGAAGTTGCCGTTGGACTCCACCCGGCCGTCGGCGAGCACCACCGGATTGTCGATCGCGCTCGCCATCTCCCGGGCGGCGACGGCCGAGGCGTGGGCGAGGGTGTCGCGGGCCGCCCCGGCGACCTGCGGCGCGCAGCGCAGGGAGTAGGCGTCCTGGACGCGGGTGCACGAGCCGTCGCGGTGCGAGGCCATCACGCCCGACCCGGCGAGCAGCGCCCGCATGTTGGCCGCGGCCAGGGCCTGGCCGGGGTGGGGCCGCAGCGCCTGAAGCTCGGCCGCGAACACGTGGTCGGTGCCGAGCAGCGCCTCCACGCTCATGGCCGCGCCGATGTCGGCGGTGGTGAGGAGCGCGGACAGGTCGTGCAGCGCCAGCACGAGCATGCCGAGCATGCCGTCGGTGCCGTTGATCAGCGCCAGCCCCTCCTTGGCGGCCAGCTCGACGGGCTCGACGCCGTGTTCCTTGAGCGCCTCGGCGGCGGGCCGCGAACGTCCCGCGGCGTCCCGCACGACCCCTTCGCCCATGATCGTCAGGGCGACGTGGGAGAGCGGGGCGAGATCCCCCGAGCAGCCGAGGCTGCCGTACTCGTGCACGACCGGGGTGAGCCGCGCGTTCAGCAGCGACTCCAGCACCCGGGCCGTGACCGGGCGTACGCCGGTGTGCCCGGTGGCGAGCGTGCGCAGCCGCAGCAGCATCATGGCCCGGACGACCTCTGGCTCCACCTCGGGCCCGGAGCCGGCCGCGTGCGAGCGGACGAGGCTGCGCTGGAGCCGGGCGCGCAGCGAGGGGTCGATGTGCCGGGTGGCGAGCGCGCCGAAGCCGGTGGAGACGCCGTAGGCCGGGGTGTCGGCCTCGGCCAGTTCCTCGATCCTCCCCCGCGACGCGGCCATCTCGGCGATCGCGTCGTCCGTCAGCCGCACCGGCGCTCCGTCCCTCGCGACGCGGACCACGTCGGCGAAGGCGAGCGGCCCGGGACCGACGGCCACGACCTCGTCGTCGTGCATCGTCCCCCTCCTTCACCATCCCTTTGGTAACCACCGTATTCTAGATTAGGTCCTTACATCCATGGGCCCCCTCCAGTCCCTCGCGCCCCGGCTCCGTCCGCCGGAGCTCCGCTCCCGCGATGCCGGACGGTCGCCCGGACTCCCGGCGTGAGCAGGGCGAACGCCGCTGATTTGGGGAGTCGCCGGAGATTGGATAAAGTGCTTCGCGTGAGTCCGGCCGAGAGCCGGGACGCGGAAGTGGCTCAGTGGTAGAGCATCACCTTGCCAAGGTGAGGGTCGCGGGTTCGAATCCCGTCTTCCGCTCGGAGATCTACACGGTGGAGTGGCCGAGAGGCGAGGCAGCGGCCTGCAAAGCCGCGTACACGGGTTCAAATCCCGTCTCCACCTCTTGGTTCGTCCAAGGGCGATTAGCTCAGCGGGAGAGCGCTTCCCTGACACGGAAGAGGTCACTGGTTCAATCCCAGTATCGCCCACCATCATCGATGGCCTCCTCACCAGAGGAGGCCATCGGCGTATCCGGACCTCACACCTGGCGATCCCGCCGCCCCGCCGCGGCGACCGCGGGGGTGGTCGTGGGGAGCGGATGTTCGGGGACGGGCCGGCGGGCGGGCGGCAGGGCGATGGAGAACCAGACGACCTTGCCGTCGCGCCGTCCGGGGACGACGCCCCACGCATGGCTGAGCAGCTCGACCAGCACCAGCCCGCGGCCGCACTCCGCGATGTCGTCCTCCTCGCCGGGCAGTGCGCCGGCGGGGGTGGGCCGGCGCGTGCCGACGCCGTCCCACACCTCCACGTACAGGTGCTCCCGGGCCAGCCGGGCACGCATGACGACAGAATGCGAGCGGTGGCCGGATGCCGTGGCGGCCTGTATCGCTTGCACCGCATTGGTGACGACTTCGGAGGTGAGCAACTCCGCGTCGTCCGCCATGTCCGAAAGCTGCCACCTGGTCAGGATCGACCGGACGAATTGGCGAGCCCGGGAAATCACGGCGGGACACGCGGCGAGCGGCAGCTCCTCGGAAACGCGGCCAGAAGCCGGGCTGAACGGTGATTGCATGATGGGACCTGGTTCCGGAGCGGGTCGATGGAGAAGTGACCGCTCAGCTGGCAGGGGGTGAGGAGCCGGCGGGCCAAGGCGTACTGACGTGCCTGTCATGGTGAACGGTCAGACAGCCGGAGAGCGAGTCGCGGCCCCGATACCCTTGCCAGTTCACGGGCCGATCGGCGCGGCCGATCAGCTTGACCGATCAGCTCGGGCGATGTCTCTTCACCAGGTCAGGTGCGCCGTTAGGGTGACCGAAAAGCATGTGGCTGGGAAAGGTCGCCGATGAACGTCAGCCCCCAAAGCGGACACGATATTGATCCCGGTGTCTGGGAACAGCCCACAATGCGACAGGTCCTTGCCGTCAGAGATATTTCCACCGTTTTCCGGATTCTGGGTCAGCGGGGATTGTCTCAGCGCGCGATCGCGGCACGCACCGGGCAGTCGCAGTCGGAGGTCTCCGAGATCGTCGCCAACGGCCGGCAGGTCATGGCCTACGACGTGCTCAGCCGCATCGCCGACGGCCTCGGCATTCCGCGCGGGTACATGGGCCTGGCCTTCGACGTCTCCTCGGCGCGCCCCGCCGCGCCCGCCCCACGGCAGGGCGACGAGGACGAGCAGGCGCGTCGCCTGCTGGCGCACGCCGCGCAGGTGACCGTCGGCGCGATCGAAGGCGACGTGGAGCAGTGGGCCGAGCCCCTGCCGGATGTCGCCACCCCCCTGCCCGGGCGGATCGGGATGGCCGACGTCGCGCAGGTGGAGTCGGTGACCCGCGCGCTGCGCGCCCTGGACTACCAGCAGGGAGGCGGCGTCTGCCGCGACGCGGTGGTGGCGCAGCTGGCCTGGTCACAGCGACTGCTCCACACCTCCTGCTCACCCGATGTCGTGCGCCGCCTGCACAGGGCGCTCGCCGACCAGCACAACCTCGCGGGGTGGACGTCCTTCGACGTCGGCCTGTACGGCTCCGCCATCGACCACCTGGCCCGCGCTCTGGAACAGGCTAAACACGCCGACGACCCCTCGCTGATGGCCAACATCCTCTACCGGATGGGCCGCGTCCAGTTGCACCGCGGCCGCGTCCAGGAGACCCTGCGGTTCTTCCAGCTGGGACAGCTCTGCGCGCAGGACGCCAACTGCGAACGCACGGTGGCGATGCTCTGCGCGAACGAGGCCTGCGCCTACGCCCTGCTCGGCAACGCCGAACTGGCGCTCAAATCGATGACCCGGGCCCGCGACGAGCTTGATCGCGCCCACGAGCGTCCCGCGCCCTGGGTGAGCTTCTTCGGCCACGCCGATCTCGCCGCCAGCATGGGCATGGTTCACGCCGACCTGGGCAGCGCGCACCTGGAGGCCGCCGTGGAGCACCTCACCCAGGCGCTCGCGGGCCGCGACATGAGCATGACCCGCAGCCGTACGTTCGAGCTGACCGCCCTCGCCACGGTGTATCTGAAGGCAGGAGAGATGACCAGCGGAGTCGACACCGGCCACCAGGCCGTCACGCTGGCGGCGGAGATCCGGTCGACACGGATCATCGACCGCCTGGCGCCCCTGCAGGAGGCCGCCATGGCCCGGGCCGCCCGCCATTCCGACGCCCGTGACCTCGCGCAGCGCATCTCGGCCCTGCGGGCGGCATGACAACGACCTCCGCCGCCGGTGCGCTCACGCGCGAACGGCTCAACGGGCTGCTGGAGTCCGTCTGCGACCGCGCGGGGCTCTCCTCGCGAGACGCCGAACTGGTCAAGTTCACCAACAACGCGGTGTTCCGCCTTCGTCAGGCGTCCGTCGTCGTGCGCGTCGCCGGGTCCACGGCCGCCCGCACCCGCGTGCCGACGGTGGTCCGGGTCGCCCGCTGGCTGGCGCGGCACGACTTCCCGGCGGTCCGGCTCCTGTCCGGCGTGGAACAGC
Organism: Microbispora cellulosiformans; assembly: GCF_008728085.1. NCBI lineage: Bacteria > Bacillati > Actinomycetota > Actinomycetes > Streptosporangiales > Streptosporangiaceae > Microbispora > Microbispora cellulosiformans. The sequence goes on from NZ_VYTZ01000002.1 coordinate 25,681, forward strand.
CGTTGCACGTGGACGGCCATGTGATCACTTTGTGGGAGTACCTGCCGGAGATCGGCCCGCGCCCGGACGGCAGGGATCTCGGGGCTCTTCTGCGACGCCTGCACGCCCTGACCGATCCACCGCCGGACCTGCTCCAGTGGCGGCCGATGGCGGAGGTGCGCCAGCGCCTCGCCGAGCCGGAAGACCTGTCCGCCGACGACCACGCCTTCCTGCTGTACGAGTGCGACGAGGTCGAAGGACGGCTCGCCGATCTCCGCTACGTGCTCAAGCCCGGGGTCATCCACGGGGACGCGTTCCTCGGGAACGTCATCGCCGGCCCGCACGGGCCCGCGCTGTGCGACTTCGACGGCACGACGATCGGCCCGCGCGAATGGGACCTGGCCCCGGTGGCGGTCGGCAGCCTGCGCATGGACTATCCGGAGGACGACCACGGCCCGCTGTCCAAGGAGTACGGCTTCGACGTGACCCGATGGGAGGGCTTTCCGGTCCTGCGGCGGCTTCGTGAGCTCAAACTGGTCACCAGCGTGCTGCCCATCCTGCGCAGCAATCCGGCGATCCGTCCGCAGTGGGAGCACCGGATGCGCAGCTTCAGGGCCGGTGACCTGAACGTCAGGTGGCAGACGTACGGGTGAGCGGCGCGCCCCTTCCCCTCGTGGGTGCGCCCCGCACCGGCGGGTCAGGTCTGGTCGTAGACGAGGAGGGGTCAGGTCTGGTCGTAGACGAGGAGACCGTCGTCGCGGAGGCGGGCGCCGGAGGCCGGCACGTGTTCGGTGAGCCGTCCGTCGTGTGACAGGTGCAGCACCCGGGCGCCCCGCGCGAGGACCGCGAAATCGGCGATGATCCGCCGGTGGCAGCGCCACCAGAGGCTTTCCGCGCACATCACGGCCGTCCGGGCCGTACGCGCCCCTGCCAGCAGATCGCCGGCGGCGGCCAGGAAGTCCGGATGACGGGTGTATCCGGCGTATCCCCGGAACGAGGCGTTCTGCCAGAAGACGTCGGGCGAGTCCGGAGCGGCCCTGCGGAACCCGCCCAGCCGGCTCTCCCAGCGGTAGCCGATCCCCGCGTCCGGCAGCCAGCCCGCCAGCGCCGCGCGGGCGGCGTCGGGATTGCGGCGGCTGCCGGGGGCGGTCCTGACGTCCACCACCTGCTGGACTCCGGCGCCGCGCAGCAGCGGGATCAGCTGCCCGCGCGGCGCGGTGCCGTGCCCGAAGGTCAGCAGCGTCACGGAGGCCATGGCCGGCTCACTCCCGGCGGTGCTCCCCGGTGCCGGCAGGCCCGTGACGATGTGGTTGTCCATGCGCGGCCTCCGTCAGCCCGGAGGGCGGCGGGAGGGCAGCCGGAAGGCGGCAGGAGGGCACGGCGAACCGGACGACCGGCCGGGCCCCGGACGGCCGCTCTCCGAAGGCGCGCGGGTCAGTCGGCCCGGGCGAAGAGCTCGTCGAAGAGCTCCAGCGCGGCCCGTCGTACGTCGTCGGGAGCGAGGCCGTTCAAGGTGTCGCGCGCCTGGGCGGCGTCGCGGGTCGTGGCGAAGGTGATCGCGACCGATTTGGCGGCCGCGTGGCGCAGCGATCCGGTGGGCGCGCTGTCGGCCAGTGCCTCCGCGCTCGCGGCCAGGTCGAGGTTGTCTTTGCCGGTCTGGGTGGTCAAAGCGTTCTCCTGGTGTGATGGCGGCTTGACCCATTATCCGTGATGGGTCCGTGACGCGGGGCGGCACCCCGCATTGTTCGCGTGTCCCCTCCCGTTTCGGCGGCCCTTTTCTTGATTTTCCCGGCCTTCCCCGGGCCCTTCTCACCGCCCGGCGAGGCGGGTCCGTACGACGAGGTCGTGCAGGGCGTCGCGGGCCGCGGGGGCGTCCGGCAGCGCGGAGGAGGCACCGGCGTCCTCCAGGGCCGCGGTGAGCGCGTCGAGGTCGGCCGTGAGGCGTTCCCGGCCGGGCGCGTCGCCCGGCGGCGCGCCGTGCTCGGCCGCGCGCTTGGCCGCGACCAGACCGGCCAGGTAGGGCGGAGCGCCGTCGAGGAGCAGGGTCAGGTCGGCGACGAGTTCGCCGCTGCGCATGAGGCGGATGCCCGTCAGCAGCACCCGGAACGCGTAGAGCAGCGGTTTCAGCTCTCCCGTACGGTCGAACAGCCGCCGCTGCGTGCGGGCGAAGCCCAGGTAGTGATGGGCGTGGTGGCGGGTGAGGCAGGCCGGGACGAGGGCGCGCATCTCCTCGTGCAGCGGGGACGTGCGCACGACCAGCGGCGACAGGAGCTGTTCCAGCACGTATCCGTTGCGGCCCAGCAGCAGGCGGCAGAACTTGGCCAGGTCGTGGGTCACGAGGTCGACCTCCACGCCCTCCCGCACCCACGACCTGATCACGGTCTCCTCACCCGTGCGCAGGCCGACGACCTCCTCGGCGGGCAGCACGTGCACGCCCCGCAGGTCGACGTCGGAGTCCACCGAGGGGAATCCGTACAGGTGCGCGCCGCTCACGGTGGCGAAGGCGAGCGGATGCCGCTCGCCCGCGGCCACCTCGGGCAGCCAGGACGGCAGGACGACGGTCACGGCGCCTCCCCTCTCGCCAGACTCGCCCCAGGAGCGCTCACCTTGGGAGCGTTCACCTTCGGCACGATCACCTTCGGCACGATCACAGAGCCGACCTCCGCACCTCGATCAGGAACTCCTCGACGGCCGTCCGGTCCGGCCGGTCCGGCAGCGCGCTCCCGGGCCGCCCGGCCGGTTCGGCCAGCTCGGCGAGCAGGCGCCCGCGCCACTCCAGGACCTCGGGCCAGGGCGTCTCCCCCCGCCGTACGGCCAGCAGCCGGTCGCGGTGGGCGCCGACGCAGACCAGCGGCTCCCCGTGCCGGGCCAGGAAGGAGGCGCCGAGCAGCAGCCGGATCATGTGCATCGCCATCTTCCACCGCCTCGCGTCACCGTCGCCCGGCCGTAGCGGGTCGTCGGGGCGGAGGCGGCGGAACTGCCGGTCGGCGGAGCCCGCGAAGGCCCGCTCCGCCCGGCGCGACAGGAACGCGCGGCGGATCGCCAGCAGCCGCTCCCCCGGCGGGGTGACCAGTTCGACGAGCGGCGACCACAGGCACTCCAGCGCGGCCGGGTTGCCGTCCAGCCCGAGCACGCAGAACCGCTCGACCTCCCAGGAGAACTGCTCGGGCAGCGGGCCTTCCACGTGGTCGGGCGGCTTGTCGAGCCGCCAGAACCTCGCCGTCGGCGTCACGAACACGCCGCGCCGGTCGACGTCCGACTCCCCCGTCTCCAGCCCGTACGCGCGCGAGCCGGCGACGACGGACAGGATGCTGCCCGCGGGGGCCGCCAGGGTCATGTCGCCGGATCTTGTCACAAAGGTAGGCTCCCGGGTCGGGACGCGGAAAGGTAGCGAATTAATGGCCGATTTTGGGCATGACCTGTGGTTCGGGGCCTTCCTCAGGCCGGACGCGGCGGGGCACCACCGGATCGTCCGGCAGGCCGTGCTGGCCGACGAGCTGGGGCTCGACGTCATCGGCGTCCAGGACCACCCGTACCAGCCGTCGTTCCTGGACACCTGGACGCTGCTGTCGGTGCTCGCGGCCCGCACAGAGCGGGTGCGGCTGTTCCCCGACGTGGCGAACCTCCCGCTGCGGCCGCCCGCGGTGCTGGCCAGGGCCGCCGCGTCGCTCGACATCCTCAGCGGCGGCCGGGTGGAGCTGGGGCTCGGGGCCGGGGCGTTCTGGGACGGCGTCGCGGCCATGGGCGGCCCGCGCCGCGACCCCGGCGACGCGGTCGAGGCGCTGGAGGAGGCCGTCGCGGTCCTGCGCGCGCTGTGGACGCCCGGCGAGGGCGTGCGGCTCGACGGCCGGCACTACCGGCTGGAGGGCGCGCGGCCCGGGCCGTTCCCGCCGCATCCGATCGGGCTGTGGATCGGCGCGTACAAGCGGCGCATGCTGGAGCTGACCGGGCGGCTCGGCGACGGCTGGGTGCCCTCGTCCGGGTACGCCGCGCCGGAGGATCTGGGCGCGATGACGGCGATCCTGGACGCCGCCGCCGAACGGGCCGGGCGCGACCCCGCCGGGATCCGCCGCGTCTACAACATCGAGGGCCGGTTCTCCGGCGCGGCCGGGGAGGGGTTCCTGAACGGGCCGCCCGCCGTGTGGGCCGAACAACTCGCCGGCCTCGTGCGCGACCACGGCATGAGCGTCTTCGTGCTCGCCGTGGACGACGACAGGGACCTCAAGGTCTTCGCCGAGGAGGTCGCCCCCGCCGTACGGGAGGCCGTGGCGCGGGAGCGCGGACGGGCCGACCGGGCCGACCGGGCCGGACGGGCGGACGAGGACGCGGTGGCCTCCGCCGGCCACCGGGCCGCGGCCTCGGCTCCGGCCGTCCTGGACGAGGCCACCCGGCCGCGGCTGCCCAAACGGGACCCCGCCGCGCTGACGCCGCAGCAGCGGGCGGCCGGGCAGCGGCTCGTGCTCATCCACGACCACCTGCGCCGGGAGCTGACCCAGGTCAGGGATGCCCTGGAGCAGGTCGCCGCGGGCCGCTCCGACGCCGCCGCGCTCCGCTCGTTGATCAACGAGCTCACCATGCGGCAGAACTACTGGACGCTGGGCACGTTCTGCGCGTCGTACTGCCGCCTGCTGACCACCCACCACACGATCGAGGACGAGCACATGTTCCCGATGCTGGCGGCGGCACAGGCGTCGCTGGCGCCGGTCGTCGAGCGGCTGGAACAGGAGCACGAGGTGATCGCCGAGGTGCTGACCGGCCTGGACACCGCCCTCGTGGCGATGATCGAGGACCCGGACCGGCTCGACGGCGTCCGCGCGCAGGTGGACCTGCTGTCGGACGTGCTGCTGTCGCACCTGCGCTACGAGGAGGAGGAGCTCGTCGAGCCCATCTCCCGCCTCGGCCTCGACATCTGAGGCCGGAAACCGGGGTGCGCCGGCCGGGTCCGCGCGCCTACGCTGCCGCCGTGCGCGATCTCGCCCTGCTGCCCAAGGCCCACCTGCACGTCCACCTGGAGAGCACGATCCGCCCGGAGACGCTGGCCGAGATCGCGGCGGCCAACGGCCTGCCCGTGCCCGCCCGCCCCGCCGGGGCCTTCGCCGGCTTCCGCGACTTCGCCGACCACGGTTCGCTCGTACGGGAGTGCCTGGTCCGGCCGGAGGACTTCCACCGGATCGCCGTCGAGTTCTGCGCGGACGAGGCGGCGCAGGGCACCCGGTGGGCGGAGGTGACCTTCACCGCCGCCTCGCACGGCGAACGGCTCGGCGCCCCGGAGATGCCGCTGGAGGCCGTGCTCGCCGGTCTCGCCGAGGGGCGCGCGGCGTACGGCGTGGAGTGCGGGGTGCTGCTCGACCACTCGCGGCGGCGGCCGGTCGACCGCGCCCGGCGCACGGTGCGGCTCGCCACCCGGTACGCCGGAGACGGCGTGCTCGGCGTCGGAGTGGCCGGTGAGGAGTCCTATCCGCTCGCGCCGTTCGCCGAGGTCTTCGCCGCCGCGGCGGACGCGGGTCTGCACGTCGTGCACCACGCGGGCGAGAGCGAGGGCCCCGGCAGCGTCCGCGAGGCGATCACGGCGGGGCGCGCCGAGCGCCTGGGCCACGGCGTCCGGGTGCTGGAGGACCCTGACCTGACCGCCGAGGTGCGCGAGCGGGGCATCCCCCTGGAGGTGTGCCCGTCGTCCAACGTCGCGCTCGGCCTGGTGGACGGTCTCGCGGCCCATCCGCTCCCCCTGCTGCGCGAGGCGGGGCTGGTCGTCACGCTGAACACCGACATCCCGTCCGTCATCGGGACCACCCTGACGGACGAGTACGCCAGGGTCCGAGGCCTTCGGCTACGACGACGCGGTGCTGGCCGGGCTCGCCCGCGCCTCGGCGGACGCGTCCTTCGCACCGGAGGAGACGAAGCGGGCGCTGCGCCGCGACGTCGACGCCTGGCTCGCGTCTTGAGTGTCCGGTGATGCGCGGCGGACAAGCGTCAATAAAGGCGCATTTGTGACCAGAACGGAGCCAAGTGGCGCGAGTCAGGCGTGTTTCCCCCCACGGAGGCATGCCATTCTGGGATGATCTCGGGAAAAACCATCGGACATCGAGAGACCGTGACTGATGCCCCCCATTGACCAACTCACCGCCTTCGTGTCGGCCCATCCGGTCGAAACAGTCATCATCAGCGTCATCGCCCTGGTCTTGCTGGTCCTGGCCTTCTTCGCGCTTCGCGCCCTGATCCGTCTGTTCCGCCGGTGGGCGACCGGCCGTCCCACCGAGGACGTCCTCACCATCGTCGCCGCCAGCATCGCCACCGGCGTGTCCGCGCAGGGCATGTGGCGCTTCTCCGGCGACGTGCTCGGCTTCGACGGCCCGCTGCGGCTCCTGCTGTTCGCCTTCATCGAGGTCGCCGTCATCACCAGCGCCGTACGGGCCCGGCGCAACATGCGGGAGAACTACTCCGCCGGCATCGACGGCATCGCCGTCTGGGCGCTCACCTGCCTGTCCGCGGTCCTGTCGAGCATGGACGCCCGCAGCGTCGCCGAGGCCGTGTTCCGGCTCGCCGCCCCGCTCGTGGCCGCCTGGCTGTGGGAACGCGGCATGGCGATCGAGCGGGTCCGCATCACCGGCCGCGGCCGCATCAACTGGCGGCTGACCCCTGAGCGGATCCTGGTCCGGGTCGGCCTCGCCGAGGTGAGCGACCGTACGGCGAGCGAGGTGGACGCGCACCGCAGACTGACCCGGGTGGCGCTGGCCGCCAAGCGGGTCCGCGCGCTGCGCGAGGCCGGGGCGCCGGACCGCAAGATGCGGGCCGCGATGGCGCGGCTCGACAAGGCGATGGACCAGGCCGTCGAGTACACCGGACTGGCCGTGGACGAGAAGCGGCAGGAGGCGCTGCTGTCGCAGATCGGCGCGCTCTACAACACCTCGGCGCTGATCGACCTCGCCCCGCCGGTGCCGTGGGGGCCGGAGCCCGAGCCGCCCGCCCCGGTGGCGCTGCCCGCCGCGGCCATCGCGGAGCTGATCGACGACGAGGAGGAGGACCTCCCGGCCGAGCCGGCGCCCGTCGTCGACACCGCCCAGCGCGCGACCCAGTTGCGCACCGCGCGGCAGTACTGGGACCAGCAGATCGCCCGCAAGTACGTCCCCCGGGCCGCCGACATCGCCAAGGAGGTCGGCATCCCGCTGATCGTGGCGAAGGAGTGGCGGGCGCTCTGGAAGCTCGAGCCTCAGGCGCACGCGCTGATCGAGGCGGCGTACCGGGAGCACGGGATCATCGACACCGGCACGTTCCCGGCCATCGAGGTGCCCGAGCAGGAGCGTGTGCTCGTCGTCAACGGCTCCGCCGGAGCGGCGCACGACGCCTCCTGACCGTACGCGTCGCAGGGGCGGCGGGCCGGGGAACCGGTCCCGCCGCCCTGTGCTTTCCGGGACTGTGCTTTCCGGGACGGGGCTTTCCGGGACGGGGCTTCCGGAAACCGCCCTGTGCCTCCGGAACCGCCCTGTGCTTTGAGGACCGGCGTGTTCCCGGACCGGCGCGTTTCCCGGCCGGCGTCTTTCCGGGCCGCTTTCCCGGCCGCTTACCGCCCACCGTTACCGGACACTTTCCGGCCATTCGGGCAAGGACACTCCTACTTTCCCGTGACATCGCGGGCGCCCGCGCGAACGTCAACTCTGCGGCGACTGACTCGGCTCCCACGCTGAAGGAGTGCTGATGGAGATCTCGGGGGACGGCGCGGGGAACCGCGTGGCACGGCTCGCGGGCGGACGGGACCAGGTGGGGCGGGCGCGCAGGCTCGTGTCGGCCGCCCTGGGTCGCGGCCATCCCCGACACGACGACTGCGTCCTGCTGACGAGCGAGATCGCGACCAACGCCGTCGTCCACTCCCGCTCGGGGAACGGCGGCACGTTCACCCTCACGGTGTCGTGCCTGCCCGACCGGGTGCGCATCGGCGTTCAGGACGACGGCTCCGCCGGGCCGCCCTGCGCCGGCCACCCGCTGCCGAACGCGTCGAGCCAGGGCGGGCTCGGCATGCCGCTGCTCGACATGCTCTCCGACCGGTGGGGCCTGGTCCGGGAGGGCGGGCGCAACGAGGTGTGGTTCGAGATCTGGTTCGACGGCGGGCGGCGCCCGGCCGCTCTGCGCCGCAGATGGATGGCCGCCCGCATCCGGCTCGTGGCCGGCTGACCGGGGTAGACCCACTTGTGGTGATTTCACGCAAGGAAGGGGCAAAAACCAACTAACCTAATCGGGAAAGTAGGAGGACTTTTCCATGGCTCTGCCCGACTTCCTGGTCATCGGTGTGCCGAAAGCCGGCACCACCGCCCTGCACGCGGCGCTCGCCCGTCACCCGCGGCTGTTCATGTCACCCGTCAAGGAACCGAAGTTCTTCCTCACCGACGGCCCGCCGCCCGCCAAGGGCGGGCCGGGCGACGCGGAGACCTACCGCGAGCACGTGTGGCGGCGCGCCGACTACGAGGCGCTCTTCGCGGACGCGCCGCCCGGGACGCTCCGCGGCGAGTCCACCCCCTTCTACCTGTACGACCTGGACGCCCAGCGGCGGATCAGGGAGACCATCCCCGACGCGAAGCTCATCGTGTCGCTGCGCGACCCGGTGGAACGGGCGCACTCCAACTGGACGCACCTGTGGTCGGCCGGCCTGGAGCCGATCGGCGACGTCATCGAGGCGTGCGCCGCCGAGAAGCGGCGCGTCGCCGACGGCTGGTCGCCGTTCTGGCACTACGTGGGCCTCGGCCGGTACGGCGAGCAGCTCGCGCACCTTTTCACGCTGTTCCCCCGCGAGCAGGTGCTGGTCTTCCGCTACCGCGACCTCGTCGACCGGCCCGCCGACACGCTCGACCGCATCTGCGCCTTCCTCGGGGTGGAACAGGGCGTCGTCGGCGAGGTGCCGAGGGAGAACGTCACCGCCCATCCTCCGCAGAGCCGCAGGCACCGCGTCCTCGCCCGGCTCGCCCGGCTCGGAGACCCCTTCCTGGGCCGGCGGCTGACCAGTCCGCTGGAGCGGGTGCTGCAGCGCGACGCGCAGCCCCGGCGGCCGCTCACCTGGGAGCAGCGCCAGGAACTGCTGGCCTACTTCGCCGCCGACATCGCGCTGCTGCGCGACCTGCTGGACGAGGACTTCGGCGACTGGCTGCGCCCCCGGGAACGCTCGGGCGGTCTGGTGGGCGCCCGGCCGGACGGCCAGCGGCAGGCCCGCAACGGCCGCGTCAGAGACCTGGACGGCCCGCCCGCCGGGCGGTGACCAGCGGCCCGGAGCGCGAGCCCCGCTCGCGCCCCGGCCGTCCGCCGGGGCCCCGGAGAGCCGCCCGGCGGTGGTCAGCGCAGCTCGGTACGCAGCTCGTGCCCCCCGTCGGGGCGGGTCAGCTCGTAGTACAGCCGGTGGCCGCCGGGCACGGGCACGACCGACAGGTAGCGCAGGCCCGCGCCGTTCTCCGCCTGGGCGACGGGCGCGGTCCCGGTCGCGGTGAGGGTGGACGGGCCGGGGCCGATCGCCACGCCCGTGCGCTCCTCGTAGTTCTCCTCCGCCGACGCGCGGCCGTCGTAGTAGGCGATGACGGTCTCCCCGCTGAAGGTCACCGCGCTCACCCGCACGCCACGCGAGTCCCAGTGGCCGGGCCGCCGGTCGAGCGCGGTCCCCTGCCAGGTCCAGGCGATCCCGTCCGCGCTGGTGGCGTAGTCGGTCACCATCTGGTCGGCCTCGTCGGGGTCCTCCAGCGGGTGGCAGGACGCCCACAGGTGCCACACGCCGCCGTGGTGCAGGATGACCGGGTCCTTGACGCCGGTCTTGAGGTCGCCGGGGAGCACCACCCGCGCGTCGGCGGGGTCGAACTCGGCCGGGTCGGCGGCCTCGATCATCTCGACCCGCCAGTGCTTGGTGCCGTACGTCGCGCAGCTCAGGTAGAGGCGCCACGACCCGTCGGGTGTCACCACGAGCGTGGGACGCTCCAGCGACTCGGTCTTCATCTCGTCCTTGGTGATCGTGAGGATCCGCTCGAACCGCTCGCCGTCGGCCGACCGGGCGATCTCCACGGCGTACCCGCGGCCGGAGCCGATCGGGCGGCGCAGCCGGTAGGCCAGATAGATCCACCCGTCCCGGCTGACGGCGCTGGGCGCGCCCGCCCAGTAGCCGGGCCCGTCTCCGGGTGGCGGAATCGCGACGACTGACCGTTCCGGCTTCGGTGCGAACACGTCTCTTCTCCGTGGGTGCGCGACGACGGTGGGCGGCGCGGACGCCGTCCCTTCCTTGCTGTCCTCAATTACCAGCGGCCCGACGAGGAGGCCAAGCGTCCTCGCCATCGGACGGCCATCTCTATACAAAACCCGCTTAGTTTGCGGGTTTTGTCAGGATAGGCCAGGAACACCGATGCGCGCGCCCCCACCTGCGACGGAAAAGGGACTGAACCCGGAACGGCAGGGGGGCGTATCTCCGGGCGTAAGGGCATGCCGACACCGTTTCCGACCCCTCGCAGTCCGGCCCCTCTCGGGTCCGACCCACTTTCAGGAGGCCCCATGCGGGCACGTATCGTCACGCTCTGTGCCGCGCCGCTCGCGCTGGCGCTCGCCGGCGCGGCACCGGCCCATCCCGCCCTGGCCCATCCCGCCTCGGCCGGCGGCTCCTCCCGGCACGCGGAGAACTGGTTTGGCCACCAGGCCCACCCGCTCGCCCACGCCCTCGCCCGGGCGGCTCGCACGTCCACCCGGTTCGCCGAGGTCCCCCTGGTCTCCGACGTCGTGGGCAAGGCCGCCGTCACCGATCCGAAGCTGGTCAACCCCTGGGGTCTCGCCATGGGCGCGACCCTGTGGGTGTCCAACGCGGGCACCGGCACCGCCACCGTCTACACCGGCGGCGCGGGCACGGCCAAGAAGGCCCCCACCACGGTCGCGATCCCCGGCGGGACCCCCACCGGGCAGGTGGCGTACACCGGGAACGCCTTCACGATCAAGGGAAAGACGGGGACCGCGCCCGCCTCGTTCGTCTTCTCCAGCCCGAGCGGCGCCATCACCGCCTGGAGCGCCAAGGCCGACCCGGACAACGCGGTCATCGCCGCGTTCACCCGCGGCGCCGACTACAAGGGCCTGGCGCTGATGAACACCAACCGCGGCACGTTCCTGCTCGCGCCGTCGTTCTCCCACCGCCGCGTCCACGTCTTCGACGAGGACTTCCGGCGGGTGCGGCTGTCGGACCGCCAGTTCCGCGACCCGTCGCTGCCCGCCCGCTACTCCCCCTTCAACGTGGAGATCGTCGGCGACTCCGTCATGGTCGCGTACGCCCGGCGCGACCCCGGGACCGGCAAGCCGGTCGCGGGGCGGGGCAACGGCTTCGTCAGCGTGTTCGCCGCCGACGGGCGCTTCGTGCGGCGCCTCGCCTCCCGCGGCCCGCTCAACGCGCCCTGGGCGATGACCCTCGCGCCCCAGGGGTTCGGCGCGTACGCCGGGGCGCTGCTCGTGGGCAACTTCGGCGACGGGTGGATCAACGCCTACAACCCCCGGACCGGCCGCTACCTCGGCCCGCTGCGCCGCGCGGACGGCGGGGCGATCGCCCTGGAGGGCCTGTGGGACCTCGAACCGGGCACGGCGGGGAACGGCGGCACCGACGCGGTGTGGTTCTCGGCCGGGATCTCGAAGGCGCGGCACGGGCTGCTCGGCCTGATCCGCCCCGCCGGCGCCACCCCCGCCCCCGCCGCGGCGCGCCCACCCTCGCCCTCGCCTTCTTCCTCTGCCACGCACCGCCACGGAGGCGGCTACGGCTACTGACAAGCGGGACGAAAGCCCAGCTCACGACGCCCGGCCGCGGACACGCCACCCCGCGGCCGAGCGCCCCCACCCGGGAGCGGTATGACTTTAGCCATGAACAAGGCAGACATCGGAGTCACGGGCCTCGCGGTCATGGGCCGCAACCTCGCCCGGAACTTCGCGCACCACGGTCATGTCGTCGCGGTCCACAACCGCACGGAAAGCCGTACCACCCGCTTCATGGAGGAGCACAAGGACGAGGGCGCGTTCGTGCCGGCGGGCACGATCGAGGAGTTCGTCGCCGCGCTCGAGCGGCCCCGCAAGGCGATCATCATGGTCAAGGCCGGCGCCCCCACGGACGCGGTGATCGAGGAGCTCGCCGCCGTCATGGAGCCGGGCGACATGATCATCGACGGCGGCAACGCCCACTACCTGGACACCCGCCGCCGGGAGGCCGCGCTGCGCGAGCGGGGCATCCACTTCGTCGGCACCGGCATCTCCGGCGGGGAGGAGGGTGCCCTCAACGGCCCCAGCATCATGCCCGGCGGGGACCCCGAGGCGTACGCGACGCTCGGCCCGCTGCTGGAGGACATCGCGGCCAAGGTCGACGGCGTCTCGTGCTGCGTGCACATCGGCCCCGACGGCGCCGGCCACTTCGTGAAGATGGTGCACAACGGCATCGAGTACGCCGACATGCAGCTCATCGCGGAGTCGTACGACCTGCTGCGGCAGGCCCTCGGGCTGAACCCCAAGGAGCTCTCCGACGTCTTCCGCGAGTGGAACCGGGGCGACCTCGAGTCGTACCTCATCGAGATCACCGCCGAGGTGCTCGGCCACGTCGACGCCGCGACCGGGAAGCCGTTCGTGGACGTGGTGGTCGACCAGGCCGAGCAGAAGGGCACCGGCCGCTGGACCGTGCAGAGCGCCCTCGACCTCGGCGTCCCGGTGACGGGCATCGCCGAGGCGGTCTTCGCCCGGGCGCTGTCGGGCCACCCGGAGCAGCGGGCCGCGGCCCGCTCGCTCACCGGCCCGTCCGGCACCGCGGGCGACTCCGGCCTCGTCGAGGACGTGCGCCGGGCCCTGTACGCCTCCAAGGTGGTCGCGTACGCCCAGGGGTTCGACCAGATGGCCGCGGCGAGCGCGGAGTACGGCTGGAACCTGAGGCTCGGCGACATGGCCACCATCTGGCGTGGCGGCTGCATCATCCGGGCGCGCTTCCTCGACCGGATCAGGGCCGCCTACGACGCTGACCCGAACCTGCCGACGCTGCTGGTCGACCCCACCTTCGCCCAGGCGCTGGACGAGGCCCAGGAGTCGTGGCGGCGGGTCGTGGCCACGGCGGCGACGATCGGGGTGCCCACCCCGGGCTTCTCCTCGGCGCTCGCCTACTACGACGGGCTTCGCCGTGACCGGCTGCCGGCGGCGCTGCTGCAGGGGCTGCGCGACTTCTTCGGCGCGCACACCTACCGCCGCACCGACCGGGAGGGCGTCTTCCACACCGACTGGTCGGCGGACCGCGCCGAGCGCTCCGCCTGACCGGTCTGCCTGACCGGTCCGGTTGACCGGCCCCGGAACCAGGTACGGCCCCCGCCCGCGCGGGGGCGAGGGCCGTACCGGCCGGGCCTCAGCTCACTCTCAGGCCCAATCTCAGGCCGACGGTCGGCCGGCTCACTCGAAGGCGGCGGTCAGCGGCTCCGCCTTCTCGCTGCCGGGTGCCGCCGCGCTGGGAGCGCCGGTGCGCAGCGGCACGTGCTTGACGAACGCCGCGAGCACCGGGACGAGCACGGCGACCACGGCCGCCCAGAGGAAGACCGACCCGATGGCCGTGGCGAGGGCGTCCAGGAAGAATCCCTTGACCTGCGGGGGAAGCTGCTCGAGGGCCTTGGGGGTGATGCCCGCGCCGCCGCTGCCGACCTGCTTGGCCGCCACCGGGCCGAGCTTGTCGCTCAGGGTGTCGGTGAGCCGGTTGTTGAAGATCGCGCCGAACATCGCGACGCCGAACGAGCCGCCGATGGACCGGAAGAACGTGGAGGCGCTGCTGGCCACGCCGAGGTCCTTCTGCTCGACGCTGTTCTGCGCGATGAGCATCGTCGTCTGCATCAGGAAGCCCATGCCGAGGCCGAAGACGGCGATGAACGCGCCGGTCTGCCAGGACGGCGTGTTGACGTCCTGCAGCGACAGCAGCCACATGCCGACCGCCATGATCGCCCCGCCGATGACCGGGTAGATCCGGTACTGCCCGGTCTGGGTGATCGCCTTGCCGACGAACAGCGACACGATCATCGACGTGATCATCATCGGCAGCAGGAGCAGGCCGGAGTTGGTGGCCGTGGAGCCCTGCACGATCTGCTGGAACAGCGGGATGAAGCTGATCGCGCCGAACATCGCGAAGCCCAGCAGGAAGCCGAGCGCCGAGATCAGCGAGAAGTTGCGGTTGGCGAACACGTGCAGCGGCATGATCGGCTCGGCCGCGCGCCGCTCGATCGGGATGAAGAGCGCGAGCGCGACCACCGCGAGCCCGGCCAGCGACAGGATCTGCCAGGAGCCCCACGGGTAGCCGTGCGCCTGCCCGCCCCACGAGGTGATCAGCACGATCGCGGTGATGCCGACGGTGAGGACGGTCGCGCCGAGCCAGTCGATGCGGTGCTCGGTGCGGTGCTTCGGCAGGTGCAGCCGGAAGAACAGCCAGACCAGGGCGACGCCGCCGAGTGGCAGGTTCACGTAGAACGCCCAGCGCCAGTCGAGGTGGTCGGTGATGAAGCCGCCGACGAGCGGGCCGGCGATCATCGCGAGCGACATGATCGCGGCCATGATGCCCTGGTACTGACCCCGCTCGCGGGGCGGCACGAGGTCGCCGATGATCGCCATCACGTTGACCATGAGGCCCCCGGCCCCGAGGCCCTGCAGCGCGCGGAAGGCGATGAGCTCGGCCATGCCGTGCTCGGTGCCCCCGAACATCGACGAGCCGGCCATGCCGCAGAGCGCGGAGCCGACCAGGAACAGCACGATGGACCCGAGAAAGATGTTCTTGCGGCCGTAGAGGTCGCCGAGCTTGCCCCAGATCGGCGTGGACACCGTGGTGCCCAGGACGTACGACGTGGTCACCCAGGTGAAGTACTCCAGGCCGTTCAGTTCGCCGACGATCCTCGGCATCGCGGTGCCGACGATCATGTTGTCGAGCATGGCCAGCATGATCGCCAGCATCAGGCCGGGCAGTACGGCCATCACTTCTTTGGACCGCCCCGGCGCGGGCGGAGCCTCGGTCATCGTGGTGCCCCCATGAGTAAAGGTTTGGAAGAGGTTACTTACTTGCCGACAGGCTAGTGCCGACTTAAGGTATTGTCCTTACTTGCCGGCCGTCAAGTTAATTAGGGGTCAGCAGGACATGGGCACTCAGACCGACACACGCAGCCGCATCCAGGAGGTCGCGATCGGGCTCTTCACCGAGCAGGGATACGAGGCGACCTCACTCCGGGAGATCGCCGAGGCCCTCGGCGTGACCAAGGCGGCACTGTACTACCACTTCCGCACAAAAGAGGACATAGTCGCCAGCCTGATCGAGGACCGCATCGCCGCGCTGGACGAGCTGATCGCGTGGGCCGGTGGGCAGCCCCCTGCGGCGGAGACCCGCCGGGAGCTGATCCTGCGCTACTCGGCGCAGATGACCCGAGGGCGCCACCACGAGGTCATGCAGTTCATGGACCGTAACAAGACGGCGTTGCAGGGACACGTCAAGGTCGACCTGATGCGCGACCGCATGGGCGCGCTGATGCAGTCCCTGTACGGACCGGACGACCCCCTGCCGGTGCGGCTCAAGCGCTCCATGGCTCTGTTCGCGATGCACGCGGCGTGGTTCCTGATCCGCGAGGAGTCGACCACCGAACAGCAGCGGACCGAGGCCGGCCTGGAGGTCGCCCTGGAACTGGCGGACGCCTCCGGCGCCTGACCCCGGCCCTGTGGGAAAGTGATCCGCATGCTCTTCGGACAGGAACACGTCAAGCGCTACATCGAGACCGCGGGTGAGGAAGGCCACGAGTGGGAGGGCACGACCACGGCCATCCTCACCACCAAGGGCCGCAAGTCGGGGCAGCCCCGGAGCACCCCCCTGATCTACCAGGCGTACGGCGACGGCTATCTCGTGGTCGCCTCCAAGGGCGGGGCCGACGAGCACCCGCTCTGGTACCTCAACCTCCAGGCCGACCCCGAGGTGGAGTTCCAGATCAAGGGAGACAGATTCAGGGCCCGGGCCCGTACGGCGACCGCGGAGGAGCGGCCGGACATGTGGCGGACCATGGCCGCCGCCTGGCCCGCGTACGACGAGTACGCCACCAAGACGAGCCGGGAGATCCCGATCGTCGTGATCGAACGTGCCTGACTCTCACGCGGGGCCACGTCACGGCGCGGCCCCGGCACCGCACAACCGGCACCGCACAACCGGCACCCGATGGATCGGTAGCCGGTGACTCGCGCGGCCGTCGGCGGTATGTTTCCCGCGTGATCCCCAGCACCGTGATCCACACCATCGGGAGGCTTCCGTGAGCGACGGCCGTACCGCGGAGATCATGGTCGCCGAGGCCCGGAAGGCGTTCTGGGTCATGGTCGGCTTCCTGGCCCTGATCTGGGCCGTGCAGGTGGCCAACTGGGCCTCCGGCTACTCCCTGAGCTACAGCTTCGGCATCCGGCCGTGGGACGTCGAGCGCCTGCCCGGCATCGTCTCCGCGCCGCTCCTGCACTGGAGCTGGGCGCACATCGAGGGCAACTCCGGGCCGCTGTTCATCTTCGGGTTCCTCGCGGCCTACCGGGGCGTCCGGCGCTTCCTCGGCGTCACCGGTCTGATCGCCGTCGCCAGCGGGCTCGGCTCGTGGTTCACCGCCGACGCCGCCACCGTCGGCGCGGGCGCGAGCGGCCTGGTCTTCGGCTACTTCGGGTACGTGCTCGTCCGCGGCGCCTTCGACCGGCACCTGATCGACATCGTCATCGGCCTGGTGATG
The DNA here is from genome assembly GCF_008728085.1 of Microbispora cellulosiformans. Taxonomy (NCBI): domain Bacteria; kingdom Bacillati; phylum Actinomycetota; class Actinomycetes; order Streptosporangiales; family Streptosporangiaceae; genus Microbispora; species Microbispora cellulosiformans. The sequence continues at coordinate 42,384 of NZ_VYTZ01000002.1, forward strand.
GGCCTGTGCTTCGCCTACCAGTTCACCGGTCTGCTGCCGGCCGAGGGCATCGGCTGGCAGGCCCACGTCTTCGGGTTCGCCGGCGGCATCCTCGGCGGCTACCTGTTCCGCGACCGCGGCGCGCGGAGCGTGGACAAGGCCCAAGGCGACGCCCCTCCCGGCGGCTCCCGCCCGGCCCTCCTCAAGGAGATCGAGGACCTCGGCCTGTAAGGTCCCCGGCTCAGCGCGCCGGCCCCCCGGTCGGGCGGTAGGGGATGCTGGCGCGGAGAGCGAACCCGCCGTCGGCGGTGGACCCGTACGTGAGCCGCCCGCCCTGCAGCGCCACCCGCTCGCTCAGGCCGGTCAGCCCGTAGCCCGACCCCTCGTGGGCGGGCACCCGGGCCGGCGCCGCCCGTCCCCCGCCACCGCCACCGCCGTTGACCACCGACACGTCGAGCGTGTCGCCGCGCGCCTCGCAGACCACCTGCACGTCCGTACCGGGGGCGTGCTTGCGCACGTTGTTCAGCCCCTCCTGGACCACCCGGTAACAGGTGTGCCCGGCCTCCCGGGACAGCGTCTCCTCCGGGACCTCGTAGTGCAGCGCGACGCGCAGGCCGGTGGCCCGGCTCTCCTCGACCAGCCGCGGGATCCCCTCCACGCTCTCCGCCGAGGGCGGCAGGTCGCTGCTGCGCAGCGCCGTGAGCAGCTCGCGCAGCTCGGTCAGCGCGCGCACACCCTTGTCCTCGATGGCCCGGGCCAGCTTGCGGATCTCCCCGAGGTCGTCGGTGTCCTGGATGAGGCCCGCGTTGAGCACCATCACGGTGACGGCGTGCGTGACCGTGTCGTGCAGCTCCCGCGCGATGCGGCGGCGCTCCAGCGCCGCCACATGCTCCTGGTCGGCCCGCGCGCGCTCCCGCAGTTCCCGGATCATGGCGCGGTAGCACCACACCCAGTGGCCCACCAGCGCGGGCAGGCAGACCAGCGCCGCCGCCCAGATGACCGCCAGGAGAGGCGCGTGATCGGTGTAGGGGCTGACGCGGTCGACCACGACGTACGCCACGGCCAGCGCGGCGACCGCCCCGAGCCGCCGGCGTCCTCCGCGCTCGGCCGTCAGCGAGTACGCCGCGAGCGTCAGCGGCACGAGCTGGCCCGCGAACAGCGCGCACGCGGCCGTGCCGGTGACCAGGGGCCACGGCGTGCGGCGCCGCACCAGCATGGCCGCCGCCGCGGCCGACGCCACGGCCAGCCGTACGGTCTCCGGCACCGGCATCAGGGAGAAGGAACGGCCGGTGAGGATCGCGGGAACGGCGAAGGCGAGCACGGCGAGCGCGAGCAGCACGTCGCCGAGCGTGTCCCGGCGCCGCTCCGCGAGCCGGGCCCAATTCTCCCCCACACGGCCAGTTTGTGGGTGTGACCTGCGGATCCAGGCTCCGCCACACCCCTTTGACGTAGTTGTGCCACAGCTTGCCGTACCACCTGCCGGTCGAAACAGTCACGCGGCTTGGGCAGGATAAGGAGCGTGACCGACAGCATGAACCTCCTCCGCCGCCTGCCCTCCGGCTCCGACCCCGACGCGTTGTTCGACGCGTTCGCGTCGTGGAACGCGGAGCGGGGCCTCACGCTGTACCCCGCGCAGGAGGAGGCCCTCATCGAGGTCGTCTCCGGCAACAACGTGATCGTGTCGACCCCGACCGGCTCGGGCAAGAGCCTGATCGCCGCCGGGGCGCACTTCGCGGCGATCGCCCGGGACGAGATCAGCTTCTACACGGCGCCGATCAAGGCGCTGGTGTCGGAGAAGTTCTTCGACCTGTGCGCGTTGTTCGGCACCGAGAACGTCGGGATGATGACCGGCGACGCCACCGTGAACGCCGACGCGCCGGTCATCTGCTGCACCGCCGAGATCCTCGCCCAGATCGCGCTGCGCGACGGCGCGGACGCCGACGTCGGCACGGTGATCATGGACGAGTTCCACTTCTACGCCGAGCCCGACCGCGGCTGGGCGTGGCAGGTGCCGCTGCTGGAGCTGCCGCAGGCACAGTTCGTGCTGATGTCGGCCACCCTGGGCGACGTCGAGCGCTTCAAGACCGACCTCACCCGCCGCACCGGGCGCGACACCGCCGTCGTGAAGCACGCCGAGCGGCCGGTGCCGCTCATCTACTCCTACCGGACCACCCCGCTGCACGAGACGCTGGAAGAACTGCTGTCCACTCAGCAGGCCCCCGTGTACGTCGTCCACTTCACCCAGGCGGCGGCGATGGAGCGCGCCCAGGCGCTCATGAGCATCAACATGTGCAGCAAGGCGGAGAAGGAGCAGATCGCCGCCCTGATCGGCAACTTCCGGTTCACCACCCGGTTCGGCCGGGCCCTGTCCCGGCTCGTACGGCACGGCATCGGCGTGCACCACGCGGGGATGCTGCCGAAGTACCGCCGCCTGGTGGAGCGCCTCGCGCAGGCGGGGCTGCTGAAGGTCATCTGCGGCACCGACACCCTCGGCGTGGGGGTGAACGTCCCGATCCGGACCGTGCTGTTCACCGCCCTGTCGAAGTTCGACGGCACGAAGGTGCGGCGGCTGCGGGCGCGGGAGTTCCACCAGATCGCCGGGCGGGCCGGCCGGGCGGGCTTCGACACGGTCGGCTACGTCGTCTGCCAGGCTCCCGACTACGTGATCGAGAACGAGCGGGCGCTGGCGAAGATCGGCGACGACCCCAAGCGGCGCCGCGGCTACGCCCGCAAGAAGCCGCCGGAGGGGTTCGTCGGCTGGAGCGAGGACACGTTCGAGAAGCTCCAGACGGCCGAGCCCGAGCCGCTGACCTCCCGCTTCAAGGTCAGCAACGCCATGCTGCTGTCGATCATCAACCGTCCCGGCGACTGCTTCCAGGCGATGAAGCGGCTGCTGACCGACAACCACGAGGACCGCAAGGCCCAGCGCCGCCACATCAGCCACGCCATCGCGATCTACCGGTCGCTGCTGGCCGGCGGCATCGTCGAGAAGCTCGCCGAGCCCGACGAACACGGCCGCATGGCCCGGCTCACCGTGGACCTGCAGGAGGACTTCGCGCTCAACCAGGCGCTGGCCACGTTCGCGCTGGCGAGCTTCGAGCTGCTCGACCGCGCCTCCCCCACGTACGCCCTGGACCTCGTCTCCATCGTCGAGTCGACGCTGGACGATCCGCGGCAGATCCTGCACGCCCAGCTCAACAAGGCCAGGGCCGAGGCGGTCGCGCAGATGAAGGCCGACGGCATCGAGTACGAGGAGCGGATGGAGCGCCTCGCGGAGATCACCCACCCGATGCCGCTGGCCGACCTGCTCTTCGGCGCGTACGAGACCTACCGGCGCGGGCACCCCTGGGTCGGCGACCACGTCGTGAGCCCCAAGACGATCGTGCGCGACATGTACGAGCGGGCGATGACCTTCACCGACTACATCCAGTTCTACGAGCTGGCCCGCTCGGAGGGCACGGTGCTGCGCTACCTTGCCGACGCGTACCGCACACTGTCGAAGACCGTGCCCGAGCACCTGAAGACCGACGACCTCGTGGACCTCATCGAATGGCTGGGCGAACTGGTGCGCCAGGTCGACTCCAGCCTCATCGACGAGTGGGAGAAGCTGGCCAACCCGGCCGAGGCCCTCGCCTCCGGGCAGGAGCAGCTGGAGACCCGGACCCGCCCGGTCACCGCCAACCCGCGCGCCTTCCGGGTGCTGGTGCGCAACGCGATGTTCCGCCTGGTGGAGCTGGCCGCGCTCGACCGCGAGGAGGAGCTGACCGAGCTCTACCCGGACGTGGACTGGGGCGCGGCCCTCGACGCCTACTACGAGGAGCACGACGAGATCCTCACCGGCCCGGACGCCCGCGGCCCGGCCCTCCTGCTGGTCGAGGAGGAGAAGGAGCTGTGGCGGGTACGTCAGATCGTCGACGACCCCGCCGGCAACCACGACTGGGGCGTCAGCGCGGAGGTCGACCTCGCCGCCTCCGACGAGGAGGGCCACGCCGTCCTCCACGTCACCGGCCTCACCCGCCTCTGAGAGTGCGTTAAGCGAGCTAATGCCCCTTTCGTCGTTGCGGTTGGTTGGATGAGGTCTGCTGGTCGGTCAGCCGCCGTTCGGCCTACGGGCGCGGCTGGCGCGGACTTCACGCCGTAGGGCTTTACACGGATACCTACTGTCGAAGGTCCTGTCGAAGGTCGGTCGTCGCGGGACCGGCTGGGACGGCGGGGGTTCGAGGCCAGGTCCAGGCGGAGCGCAGGATGAAGGCCAGGATCAGCACCTCGATTCCGATGGAGAGGCCGTAGAAGGAGGCCCAGTCCCAGGACGTCCCTGCCGCGTTGAACACCGAGACGGGGATGTAAAGCAATGCAACGACGAGGTTCGTGGCGCGGTTCACACGGGCGGGCAGCGTCATGGAGAGCAGCACCATCAGGGCCGGGATCCCTATGAGCGCGAGGAAAATGGTCAACAATGTCCTGCTGATGTCGAACTCAAAGATGACGCCACCCCGGATTTCGTCGATGGCGCCGGGCTTGTAGAGGTGGAAGTAGTCGACGTAGATGTAGAGGAACATGAAGCTGGTCCATGCGGCGGCGAGCTTGGCCTGCACGGGGACCGGCGGGTCGTCGAGCAGGTTCGGGGTTTTCGTTCGGATGGTCATCGGTTCTTCTTTCGAGAGGAGCGGTCCCCTGCGCCGGAGTGGCGGCAGGTTTGGGCGTGCACACGCACGGGTTGGGTCGTTCTCGTCGGTCCGGTCGTCAGACGGTGACGACGACCTTCCCTCGGGTGTGGCCGGTCGCGACGTAGCGGAGGGCGTCAGCTGCTTCGTCGAGGGGGTGGGTGCGGTCGATGACGGGCGTGACCTGCCCGGTCGTGAGCAGGTCGGCCAGGGTGAGCAGGTCCTGGCGCTTCCCGACCGACGTGAAGGGCTTCAACTGCTGACGGGTGAACCCGGACAGCACGCGCGCTTTGACGATCCGGCCGAGGGGGCCGAGCCAGCGGCCGCCGCGTCCACTGTTGGGGATGAGGGTGCCGGTGGGCGTCAGCGCTCGGCGGACAGCCGCCAGGGGCTGGGCTTCCACGTTGTCGAGGATCACGTCGTAGCGCTTCCCGGTGCGGGTGAAGTCGGTCTCGGTGTAGTCGACGACGTGGTCGGCGCCGAGCGACCGGACCAAGTCGACGTTGCGGGTGCTGCACACACCCGTCACCTCGGCGCCGAATGCCTTGGCGATCTGTACGGCGAAGGAGCCCACGCCGCCCGACGCGCCCGTGATCAGCACCGTCTGGCCCGGTCGAACGTTCGCGATGTCGCGCAATGCCTGCAATGCCGTCATGCCCGACGTGGGCACCGCTGCCGCGTCCACGTCCGACAGGTTGGCAGGCACGGACACGAGGTGGTCCGCCGGGACGCAGGCGTACTCCGCGAGCGTTCCTGTGGTGCTCCAGCCGAAGACCTTGTCGCCGGGTCGGAGAGCGGTGACGTCCTTCCCGACCGCTGCCACCACGCCAGCGAGGTCCCTGCCAGGGATGCCGTGGCGCGGCCGGCGGAGCCCGAACACCAGGCGCACCACGTACGGCTCACCGGTCATGATGAAGTAGTCGCCAGGATGTACTGAGGTCGCGCCCACCTGGACGAGCACATCGCCTCGACCGGGCAGCGGTAGCCCGACCTCGGCCACCACGAGCACGGAGGGCGGGCCGTAGCGGTGCTGGACGGCGGCCCGCATCGTCGCCGCCCCGGCCGGACTCGCCCCCGGCACCAGGCCGGCTCCGGCATTCGATCGCTGTTCGATTCCCACGGAAGCCTCCTCCTCCGAGCCGCGACGCTCGCTGGCTCGTACACCGTACGTCGTACGCCGTACGAGTGCGTACGCTGTACTATGAACGTACGCTGTACGATCGTCAAGCCGTACGAGCAGGCGAGGAGACCCGTGTCCGGGAGGGAACAAAGGCAGGTTGCGTCCAACGCAGGGCTGAGCAAGCAGCGGGTGGTGGTGGAGGCGGTCCGGCTCGCCGACCGCGAGGGGGTCGACGGGCTGAGCATGCGCCGGCTGGCTGGCGCGCTCGGCGCGGGCGCGATGTCGCTGTATCACTACGTGGCGAGCAAGGAGGAGCTGCTGGACGCCATGATCGACGTCGTGTTCGAGGAGATCGAGCTCCCGCCCGAAGGGACCGACTGGCAGTCGGCGATGCGACGGCGGGCGGTATCCGCCCGACAGGTTCTCGCACGCCACCCGTGGGCGAACGGCCTGATGGAGTCGCGGACATCGCCGGGGCCCGCGAACCTCCGCCACCACGAAGCGGTCACCGCCTGCCTGCGGCGGGCTGGCTTCTCGGTCTTGATGGCGACGCACGCCAACTGGTTGCTCGACAGCTATGTCTACGGTTTCGCCCTGCAGGCGGCCAGCCTGCCGTTCGACACCGCCGATGAGCTCGCGGACGTGATCGAGGACGCCTACCTGCCCCAGCTTCCTCCTGACGAGTTCCCCTACCTCAACGAGTCCGCCGCGGCGCTCGTCGCTGCCGGCTTCGACCCGGCGAAGGAGTTCATCTTCGGCCTCGACCTCGTCCTGGCCGCCCTCGAGCCCCTGAGAGTACCTACGTGAGCCTCCATCCGTGATGTCGTTATGTGATCGTGTGGATTTGTAGTGTTACCGCCGCCCAAGGGCGCGACGTACTACTACTTCGCCAAATGGCGCGACGACGGCACCGACAAGGCGATCCATGACCTGCTGCGCTGGCACCTGCGCGAGAAGAAGGGCCGATTAGCCGACCCGAGCCTGGTCGTACTGGACACCCAAAGCGTCCACGTCGCGGCTGGCGTCCCCGCCACCACGACCGGCCGGGACAAGCTCACGTAACGCCCTCTGACGGACCCACGTCACAGATCACCGAGGGCACGCTCGGTGATGCATACTACGCGCGCCCGTTCAGCCACCATGTCGTGGCGCCGACGACGGCATCGGCCGCCCAGAGGAGCGGTTCCTGGTACGAGGACCGCCACCCGATCGTGATGTTCCTCGACAGCGCACCGGACCTGCGGATGGCCATCACAAGCAGAAGATCGGAGTGGTCCTGTTCACGCGAGTTACGGACGCCCCTGGGTTGCCGAACAGGGTGGGGTCAGTGGGGAGCTCTCCGGGCGGACCGGAGGATGTAGGCGGTGAGCACGGCGGCCCCGGCGGCGGCCTGCGCGGCGAGGTACGGCGCCACCGAGACGGGCGGCGAAGCGATCGCGGCGAGCGTGGGCAGGGACCCGAGCAGTGCCAGGTCCGGGCCCGTCGCCGCCCAGACGAGCGGGCCGGTCGGCACCGCACCGCCCGGAGTGTCGATGACCGGCATGGAGTGGTCGATCGGCCGCCGCCGGGCCATCCGCAGCGCGCCCGCCGCGAGCGCGGGCGCCGCGGCCGGCCCGAACAGCCACCAGGCCCCCGCGGGCAACGCGCCCACGGCTTGGAGGGCCGCCAGGGCGAGCGCCGCCCAGGAGGCGGCCAGCAGCGCGGGCAGCCCCGCCCGGGCGGCCGTGACCGCCCTGCCGCCCACGGCCAGCATCCGGGCCAGGGCCGGGTCGCCGCCTTCGCGCCGGACCCCTCCCGTGCACATCGCGGCCGCGGTCAGCGCTCCGCACAGCAGCATCCCGGCGACCGGCCCAGACGCGCCACCGGTGGCGTCCGCGCAGACGGCGGGCAGGACCGCCGCCCCCAGCAGCGCCGCCAGGCGGCCGGGACGCCTGCCCACGCGCAGCCACTCCTGCCAGGCCAGCGCGGGCGCCGGGCCGGACCGCGACACGAGGCGGGGCCAGGGACGGGAGCGCAGCGCCCGGCCGCGCCAGTGGGCGTCCTCCATCACCCAGGTGAGCGTCCCGGGATCCAGCGTGGTCGCCGCCGAGGTCACCCTCGCCGTCCGCGTCGAGGCGGCCAGGATCCGGTGGGCGGGGATGCGGGCGAGCGCCGCCCAGGCCCGCCGTACGAGGAGGGCGGCCGCGAGGGAGGCGACACCAGCGACCGCCGCGCCCATCGACGCGGGCGCCCCGGCGACGGCGGCGAGGATCCGGCGGCCGGGGCCGGCGCCGAGCACGGCCGCGAGCACGGCCACCGAGAGAGCTCCGGCGATCAGCACCTGCAGCCGGGCGTCCGACGCCGGGGACTGCTGGCCGAGCACCGCCGCGGACATGCCGCCCACGCCCGCCGCCACTCCAAGCAGCAGCGCCGCCGCGAGACGCACCCCGAGCCGGTCGGGGGCTCCGAACACCGACAGCGCCGTCAGCCCGAGCGCCGCTCCGGCGAGCACCGCCGCCGACAGCAGGAGCAGGGCCGTACGGCCGAGCACAGCCCGGCGGGGCAGCGGCGAGGTCACGAGCCACGAGGCGTCGGCGGCCGGCAGCACGACGGGACCGAGCGCCCGTGCCAGGACGAGGAGGCCCGCGTAGGCCGCCGCGACCAGCGCGAGCCCGGCGCCGAGCCGCGCGGGGTCGGCGTGACGGGCCAGCCCGGCGATCGCCTCGGCGACCGGGCGGCCGAGCACCGCGGCGGCGACGAGCAGGCCGAAAACCCTGGTGTAGCGGTCCGACCAGGTCGCCGGCCGCCGACGGCGAGCGCGGAGGTAGGCGAGCGCGGGGTGCGGCCGTGCGAGCGACGGGATCACGAGGCCGCTCGCAGCGTGACCACGCGGGCTCCCGCCTCCTGCGCCAGCCGTGCGTCGTGGGTGGCCATCACGACCGCGCCGCCCTCGGCCGCGTAGCCGCGCAGGATCCCCGCGAGGCGCCGCCGGAACGCGGCGTCCAGACCGCGTTCCGGCTCGTCGAGCAGGAGCAGGCGGCTCGACCGGAGCAACGCCATCGCCAGCGACAGCCGCTGACGCTGCCCGGTGGACAGCGACAGCGGGGCGAGATCGGCCCGCGCGCTCAGCTCGAAGGTCGCCAGCGCCTCGCCGGCCGTCAGGCGGGCGTCCTGCCGGACGGCGCCCATCAGTTCCAGGTGCTCGCGGACGCTCAGGCCCGGATACCAGGCGGGCTCGTCGCCCGCCAGCGCGACCTCCCGCCAGAAGCCGGGGAGATCCGCCGGCGGCCCGCCGAGGACGTCGATCTCGCCGCACGGCGATGGCTGCAGGCCGGCCAGGCAGCGCAGCAGCGTGGACTTCCCGGCGCCGTTCTCCCCCATCACGGCGACGATCTCTCCGGGAGCGGCTGTGAGGTCTACGTCGCGGAGGACGGGCACGCCGCCCAGGTCCACGGCGACGCGGCGCGCCGTGATGATCGCGTTCGGCATGACCCCGAGCCTACGCCGCGGGCCCGCCGGCGGGCGCAACGAGCACGGCGCGAACGCCCCACGTGCGGCTCAGCCGCCGGAGGTGGGGTCCTCCGCGCCGGCGCCGGGGATCGTCATGTCGTCGGGGTCGTCGAGCCAGTTGTGCGGCAGCGACACCTTGGACCGCTCGCCGCTCTTGCCCCGCGGGCCGTCGGCCTGGTCCGGCCAGGGCTGGCCGGCGTCCAGCTCGGCGACCCGCTCGGCCATCTCGGACAAGGTCGTGACCGAGGTGAGGGCACGCCGGGTCTCGGCGCCGACCACGAAGCCCTTGAGATACCAGCCGACGTGCTTGCGGAAGTCGGCCAGGCCGTGCCGCTCACTGCCGATGACCTCGCAGAGCAGCTCGGCGTGGCGCAGCATCATCGCGCCGACCTCGCCCAAGGTCGGCCGGGTCCGCTCCGGCGACCCCTCGAAGGCCAGGTCGAGGTCGCGGAACAGCCAGGGCCGCCCCAGGCAGCCCCGGCCGATCACCACGCCGTCGCAGCCGGTCTCGGCGACCATCCGCAACGCGTCGTCGGCGCTCCAGATGTCGCCGTTGCCGAGCACCGGGACCTCCGGCACCGCGTCCTTCAGCCGCTTGATCGCGTCCCAGTGGGCGGTGCCGCCGTAGTGCTGGCGGGCCGTGCGGGCGTGCAGGGCGACAGCGGCGAGGCCCTCCTCCACCGCGGTCCGGCCCGCCTCCACGTACGTCAGATGGTCCTCGTCGATGCCCATGCGCATCTTCATCGTCACCGGCAGCGGCCCGGCGCCGGCCACCGCCTCCCGCAGGATGGCGCGCAGCAGGTTCCGCTTGTAGGGCAGGGCGGAGCCGCCGCCCCTGCGGGTGACCTTGGGCACCGGGCAGCCGAAGTTCAGGTCGATGTGATCGGCCAGGTCCTCCTCCGCGATCATGCGCGCGGCCTTGCCGATGATCGCGGGATCGACGCCGTAGAGCTGGATGCTGCGGGGCGACTCGTGCGGGCCGAACCGGATCATCTGGAACGTCAGCGGCACCCGCTCGACCAGCGCCCGCGAGGTGATCATCTCGGACACGAACAGCCCGCCGCCCTGCTCCCGGCACAGGGTGCGGAAACCGATGTTCGTGATGCCCGCCATGGGAGCGAGCACCACGGGAGGCCAGACCTCGAGCGCGCCGATTCTCACCCATACATTCTCCCCGCCGCCGGCCGTGAGCCGTACAAGATCGTGGACGGAGGGCTTTTGTCCCGGTTAATCTGACCTGGACCAATCGTGGGGAGGTCGTCATGCTGCTGCGCCTGAGAATCGCCCTGCCCGACCGGCCTGGCGCGCTGGGCCAGGTGACCGGGGCCCTCGGCGCCGCGGGCGCCGACATCACCCAGGTGACCGTTCTCGACCGGGGCGACGGCCGCGCTCTCGACGACCTCACCGTCTACTGGCCGGACTCCGCGCCCCGGGACGACCTCGTACGGGCCCTCGACGACGTGGAGGGAGTCCGGATCGAGGGGGTCTGGAGCACGCGGGAGGCCCCCGGCACCTATCCGGAGCTGGAGATCCTCAAGTTCCTCAGCACCGCGGGCGACCGCGCCCTGGGCACCCTGATCGACTCGATGCCGGTCCTGTTCAGCGCCGACTGGGCCGCCGCGGCGACCGAGAAGGACCCGCGCGTCACCGTCTACTCCAGCTGGCGGGCGCCGGAGGAGGTGCCCTTCCCCGAGGAGACGCCGTCCCGCCCGATGGCCTCGACGCTGCCGTCCGGCCTGCACGTGATCGTCGCGCCGCTGCCTCCGCTGGCGCTCACCCTGATGCTCGCCAGGGCCGAGGGACCGGCCTTCCACCGCAACGAGGTGCACCGGTTCACCCGGATCGTGGAGATCTTCCTGACCCTCCCCGCGATCGAGCGCGGAGCCGACCGCGCGTTCCGCAGACCGGCGGCACGGCCGTTCTGAGTACGCACACGAGCCGAAAACCCGGTACAGTAGCGACGTCGCCGCAAGGCGGACGCGGAAGTGGCTCAGTGGTAGAGCATCACCTTGCCAAGGTGAGGGTCGCGGGTTCGAATCCCGTCTTCCGCTCCGAGGGGCCGCACATCCGGGCCTCACTCTGGTGGAGTGGCCGAGAGGCGAGGCAACGGCCTGCAAAGCCGTCTACACGGGTTCAAATCCCGTCTCCACCTCTGGTTCCTACCTGGCCCACCCGGGCTCCGATCCATCGAGACAAGTCCGGGCAAGGGTTCTTCTCAACGCACGGCGCCGGGCGCACACTGAAAGAGACACGACAGGCGATTTCGGTGGAGTAGCCGTGCACGGTGACATGCCAGCAGCGATGCCCATGCTGTCTCGTGGCAAGCATCGCAATCCCAGCAAGGGCGCCTGCTTCATGGAGTTCGCGTCCTACCTCGCCGGTGAACGGTGGAGCGACCACCCGACGTGCACGCATCCGCTGCTCGCCGGGCTCGCCCGCCTCGTCAACGACCACACCTCGGACGCCGCCCGGCCGCGGCTGGCCGGGCTGATCCCGTCCGTCATCGGCCTGACGGGCGACGATCCGCGCCTCGACGCGCGGATCGCGCTGTGCGCCGCCACGGTGGCGCTGCCCGTCGTCGCGCACGAGCGTCAGCTCGCGATGGCTGTCTCGATCTTCTCCGCCGAGCACGTGCTCGCCGAGGTGGAGGGCCGGTCGCCCCGCGACCTCGACCCGCGCAGCAGGGAGGCGCTGGCGCAGGTGCCCGAGGCCGCCCGCTGGGCCCGCGACTTCGGGCGCGGAGTCCGCGTCTCGCCCAAGGGCTTCCGCAGGTACGCCGCGCCCAACACGGTGCAGCTCGCGGTCAGGGGCATCGCGCAGGCGTGCGTGCCCGACCCCGACACGCTGCTGCGCGACCTGCTGGCCGACGCGATCGAGGACTGCTGGTCTCTGCTGCACGGAGGCGCCGAGCCGGCCGGACCGGTCGCCGGGCCGGGAGTCGACCCGGTCCGCTGGGCGGACGCCTGCCGCCTCACCGGCCCGTCCGCCTGACCCGGCACGACTCCGGCCTGATCGATCAGCTCGGCCGGCATGCCCGGCCGGTCGGGCCTGCCGGCTGGCCCTGCCGGTCAGCCTGTCCCGCTGACCGGCTCCGGCCCGGCTGACCGGCTCAGGCCGGGGCGGCTTCGTTCGCCGTCCGCTTCGACGAGGCCCGCCGCGACGCCATGACCGGCCGGATCAGCAGGGCCTGGGCGAGCACGAACACGCAGAAGATGCCGAGCACCCAGCCCCAGCTCACGTCGGTCAGGTGGTGCATGCCCCGATAGAGCCGGGACAGGCCGACCGTGAGAGCGGCCCCCGCGCCGAGCACCCACCACAGCGCCTTCAGGATCGTGTGCCGGTGCGTGTGCAGGGTCAGCACGAGGGCGACCCCGCAGTAGAACGCCACCGCCGCGCTGGTGTGACCGGAGGGGTAGCTGGACGTCGGCGGCGCGGGGTCGAGGTGCTGCACGTGCGGCCGGGCCCGCTGCGCGAACACGGTGGCGAGCAGGAAGATCGCCGACTGCGCGCAGACGGCCGCCACCAGGAAGACCGACTCCCGCCAGCGCCCGTAGACGAGCCGGAAGAGCACGACCATGATCGTCGTCACCACGATGATCACCGGGGTGTCGGACAGCATCGAGCCGTAGTGGGTGATCGTGTTCCAGAACGGCGTGCGCTCCTGGGCGATCTCACGGCTGACCGCCTCGTCCTGCGCGATGAGCGACGAGTGCTCCAGGACCCGGGTCAACAGCAGTCCCAGCCCGAGGGTGACCAGGGCCATGAGCGTGAGCGGAAGCAGGATACGCCGTGCCACCTCGACCGCCGTCGATGACGACGGCGTCTGAGCGGCGGGGCGGCGTTCACGAACGGTGACCAACTCGTCCTCCTTGGGGGGTGATCTCCCTCTTCGTCTCCGGCCCGACGCCTTCCCGCAGGGGCTGGGCGGGCCGGCGTCCGACCTCTCGTCGCCAGGTCTCGAAGGCGGCGCAGGTGGCCGCGACCACGGCCACGCCGACCACGAGCCCGGCCATGACGTCGCTGAACCAGTGGACGCCGAGCGCGATCCGGCTGAAGCCGACCAGCAGTGGGATCAGCACCGCGAGCGTCCACGCGACCACGCGCCCGCGTTGCCGTACGAGCGGCAGGACGAGCAGCAGCAGGATCCCGGCCCCGAGCGCGGCGTTGACCGTGTGCCCCGAGGGGAACGACGCGCCGGGGGCGATGGCGACGGGGTCGGGCAGGTGCGGCCTGGCCCGCGCGACCACGACCTTCAGCGCGAGGCCGAGCAGCCCGCCGACGGTGATCGTGGTGCCCGCCCACGTCGCCAGGTGGTAGGCGCGGCGCCAGACCAGCCACGCGACCGCGGCGCCCACGGCGATCCGCCAGGTCCACGGCTGGAAGACGTCGCTGACCAGCCGCATGAAGTGGGCGAAACCCGGGTTCGAGTACGCGTAGGCGTGCAGGTTGTGCGCCGCGCCCTCGTCGATCCGGGTGAGGGGGCCGAAGGAGGTCTTCACGAAGACGAGCAGCACCGTGAACGGCACCCCGATCAACGCCAGTGCCGCGACCGCCACCGTGAGCCGCAGGCCCAGCCTGCTCTGCGGGTCGAACCGCCTGCGCAACCAGTTCATCGGCCGCTCCCCACCGGCTGCCGCTCACGCACCGGGGCCCGGACGGCGGTGCCGGGGTCGGGAGCGGCCGGATCGCCGCAGCCGGCCCGGCAGGCCTCCAGCTGCGCGCTGAAGGCGAGGCCGAGGAAGAGGGCCATCGAGCTCAGGAACGACCACAGCAGGAGTGCCATGACCGCCGTGAGCGGGCCGTACGTCGCGCCGAAGGTGCCGCTGCTCGCGGTGTAGAGGGCCAGCAGCCAGGTGAAGAGGGTCCACAGCAGCACCGCGACCGTCGCGCCGACCGCCAGCCAGGTGTGGCCGGGCTGCTTTCGCCGGGGCGAGGAGCCGAAGAGGACCGAGATCGACAGGACGGCGAGCAGGAAGCCGATCGGCCAGCGCAGCCAGCCGAACAGGCGCTGCGTCGTGTCGCTCCAGTGGTACACCTGGGCCGCCGCGTCGCCGACCGCCCCGCCGCCGACCAGGATGACGAACCCGACGCTCATGAACACGCCCGCCGTGACCGCCATCAGCAGCGCCCGGCCGTACTTCGCCTTGAAGGGGCGGTCGCGCTCCATGCCGTAGATGCGGTTCGCCCCGCGCTCGAACTGGCCCATGGCCGTGGTCAGCGCCACCAGCGCGGTCAGCAGACCGAACCATAACGCGAGCTTGCCCCCAATACCCGAGGCGTGATGGCTCTGGTCGAGCGTCTCCCGGATCACCTGCGAGCCGGCACCGGGGGTCAGCCGCCGCAGAGTGAGCTCAAGAAGCCGTCCCAGGTGTTCCTGGTGGACCACCGAGCTCAGCCCCACGATCGCGATGGCCCCTGGGATGATCGCGAGACAGACCTGGAACGCCAGCGCGCGGGCGTTGCTCGTGCCGTCGCCGTACCTGAACCGCACGAACGAGTCGCGGATCAGGTGCCAGCCGCCGTAGTGCCGCATCGCGACGTAGGCGTCGTCGGCCGACAACTCCTCGCCGCTCATGCTCCGGGTCTCCGGTACCGGGGTCGCGGTTCCCATGTGAGTCCTCACGTCGTCAGGGGGAGGACCACCGGGGGCCGGGTCGCGGGCCGGCCTCCGGCGGTCCCCGAGGCCCACCGACTACCCCGATCACGACGCTCGGAACATCATCCGCCGCGGCGGGCGTACGGTCACAGGACGGCGCAGCCGACCCGGACGGCGATGCGGGGCGACCAGCGGCCGGAGATCACGTCCTGCGCCTGGGCGTACGCGTTGGCCGGCCGGCCGGCCGCGGCGCAGTCGAACACACCGGTCTTCTTGCCGAAGCTGCCGCCGGCGTAGCCGCTGTGGGCGCTGGCGTTCACCGTGCCGCTCCAGTAGAGCCGGCCGGTGTTGTAGCGGATGTAGAGGCGCACCTGGCCGAGGTTGTAGTGGTCACCATTGATCTTGAGGCGCGGGATGTCGTCGACGGAGGTGCTGGTGGAGGTGCCGTCGCCGTTGTCCACCGGCGGCACGGTGTAGCGGCTGATCCAGAGCCGCGCCGAGACCCTGCGGTCGGCGGCCCTGCTGTTGTCGGCGGCGGCCTGCGACCGGACGGCCGGGGTCACGCAGACGTCGTCGCCGGTGAAGGCCTCACGCCAGACATAGCCGGTGGTGCAGGTGTGCGGGCCGTACGCGCCGGAGGTCCAGCGGGAGGCCTTCGCGGCGTTGTCGGCCTGGGTCTGCGTCCGGGTCGCCGAGGTGACGCAGACGACGTCGCCGGTGCGGGCCTCTCGCCAGACGTAGCCCTGGAGGCAGGTGTCCGGGCCGAAGTCGCCGGTCGCAGCGGCCGGGCCGGCCATGAGCGTGACGGGGGCGGTGACGGCCAGACCGGCGATCGTGGCGGCGGCCAGACCGAGCAGGGTGCGCTTCATGACAATCTCCTGAGATATCCGGATGCGGGTGCTGTTCGGATCTCCCGGTCCGGCCGTCGCCGCCGGGAGGGTGCATCTCAGTGATAGGCGCGCCCGCCTGCACGTCTCTTGACACCCGCTTGCCGGAAGCGGCCGTGAGCCGCCGCAAGCGCCCAGCAAGCGCCTCCGGCAGTGCCCCGGAGGCACCCGCACAGGCGCCCTCCGGAGACGCTCAGTAGGACTGGATCTCCAGCAGGTTGCCGTCTGGGTCGCGCAGGTGCGCGGTGCGGCAGGTCGGCCCCCATTCGGGCCGGGCGACCGGCGGCGCCACGACCCGGCCTCCGCCGGCGGCCGCCACAGCCGCGGCCCGGTCGACGTCGTCCACCGTGAGGACCAGCATCGTCCCGTCCCGCCCACCGCCGCCCTCACCGCCGGCAGCCGTGCCGAGAGCGACGCCGGTGACGCGTGCCAGCATCTCCCGGTCGAGCAGGGCAAGCACCGCCTCCCCGTCCCGGTCCCAGTTGGCGTACGGCCCCGCCTCGTCGCCCTTCACGAGGTGCGCGCCCGCGACCGCGGTGAGCAGGCCGTCGTAGAAGCGGAAGCACTCGGCGAACCGGGAGGCGAGCACACGGGGATAGAGAGCGTCCACGGAGAATCCCTTGGTAGGAGCCGGTAGTCGAAGGTGGTGCGAAACGCCGGGGCCGTACGCGACGACCCTGCCGCGCCGGACGAGGACCGAGGGCGATCTCCTGCGGCAGCGCCTCGGGCGGACGGCCGTCAGGAGCCGGTGAGCCAGACGTATCCGGCGAAGCGGCCGGTGACCCGCTCGCGGCGGTAGGAGTAGAGATCGGCCGTCTCGATCGTGCACCGGGCGTCGTGCCGCACGTCGGTCACCCCGGCGCGGGCGAGCTGGGCCGCGATCCCGGCCCGGATGTCGAGCGCGGGCGTGCCGCTCCGGGTGCGCGACCACGTCTCCGGCACCCGGGCGGCCACCCGCTCGCGCAGGTCCTCCGGCACCTCGTAGCACAGCCCGCAGGCCGAGGGCCCGATCACGGCGACCATCCGCGCCGGCTCGGCGCCCCGGGCCGCCATCGCCTCGACCAGGGCGGGCACCACCCCCGCCTCGGTGCCGGGCCGCCCCGAGTGCGCGCCGCCGACCAGGCCGGCCACCGGGTCGGCCAGGAGCACGGGCGCACAGTCGGCCACCAGCACCGCCAGCCCGAGCCCGGGCCGGTCGGTGAAGATCCCGTCCAGAGCCGGCGGCTCCGCCCCGAACGGCGCGCCGGCGTAGGCGACGTCCGTCCCGTGCACCTGGCGCATGAAAACCACCCGCTCGAGCCCGAGCTCGGCGGCGGTCTTCGCGCGGTTCTCGGCGACCGCCGCCGGGTCGTCCCCCACCGCCCCGCCGAGGTTGCGCGTGCCGAACGGCCCGGTGCTCACGCCGCCGTGCCGGTCGGTGAAGGCCATCCTGACGCCGTCGATCGCAATCACGGCATCAGCCTACGGCCCGCGCCGGGGGACTCGCCGATAGGGATCTTGGAACGTGGCAGTACGTTTGCGGCCGACGGAAGGAGCCGGGATTGCGCGCGGTGGTGTACGAGGAGTTCGGCGGGCGGCCCGAGGTGCGCCGGGTGGCTGACCCGGTCGCGCCGCCGCACGGCGTGGTGATCAGGGTCGAGGCGACCGGGATGTGCCGCAGCGACTGGCACGGGTGGATGGGGCACGACGCGGACATCACCGTGCTGCCGCACGTGCCGGGGCACGAGCTGGCCGGGGTGGTGGAGGCGGCGGGCCCGGAGGTGACCGGCTGGCGGCCGGGCGACCGGGTGATGGTGCCGTTCATCTGCGCCTGCGGAAGCTGCCGCGAGTGCCTGAGCGGCAACCAGCAGGTGTGCGAGCGTCAGACCCAGCCCGGTTTCACCCATTGGGGGTCGTTCGCCGAACTGGTGGCGATCGATTACGCCGACGTGAACCTCGTCCCGTTGCCCGCCGGCATGTCCTTCGCCACCGCGGCGAGCCTGGGCTGCCGGTTCGCCACCGCGTTCCGGGCCGTCGTGGAGCAGGGCGGGGTGCGGGCCGACCAGTGGCTCGCCGTGCACGGCTGCGGCGGGGTCGGGCTGTCCGCCGTGATGATCGGCGCCGCCGTGGGGGCGCGCGTCGTCGCCGTGGACGTCTCCCCCGCCGCGCTCGACCTGGCCCGGCGGTTCGGCGCGGCCGAGTGCGTCCTGCTCCGCGGCGGCTCCACTCCGGAGGAGTCGGCGTCCCTGGTCAGGGCGGCGACCGGCGGCGGGGCCGAGATCTCCGTCGACGCCCTGGGCGACCCCGCGACGTGCGCCGCGTCGATCGGGGGCCTGCGCCGGAGGGGCCGCCACGTGCAGGTGGGCCTGCTGCCCGGGGAGACCGCGCTGCCGATGGGCCGGGTGATCGCGCACGAGCTGGAGATCGCGGGCAGCCACGGCATGGCCGCCCACGCCTATCCCCCGATGCTGGAGCTGATCACGGAGGGCGTGCTCCGGCCCGACCTGCTCGTGACCCGGACAATCGGCCTGGAGGACGCCCCGGAGGTGCTGACCCGGCCCGGGACGTCCGCCGGCGTGACGGTGATCCTCCCGCAGCCCGCCAGGGCGACCTAGTGTCCTGAGTCGTGAATTCCATGACTATCCGGGTGCATGGCTCGATGTGCGGGGCGCCCGACGGCGACGCTGGAGCGGTGGGCGCGTCGCCCTACCTCTGCCCAGGCGCCGGCCCTGCGGGCGAAGATCGTGCTCGCCTGTAATCGGCAAGTCCCGGCTCAACGTCGCCGGGCGGTGGGGCTCGGGGTGGTCGGGCACAGCGGGAACCGCGGCGTGTCCGGCAGGTAGCGATCCCAGTCCAGTTCCACCGGGCCGGCGCAGATGTCGCCGATCACGCGGGGCACGTCGGGGTCCAGCCGCCACAGCGCGCCTTTCTGGATGCTGATGAGGAGCAGTTCGCCGGTCTCGGGAAGGAACCGGGGGTTGGTGAGGTCCAGGCCTTCGACGCGGAGGGACATGACTTCCGCTCCCGAGGCGAGATCCCACATACGGATCGAGGCGTCGTCCACCACGGCGGCCATCCGGCCCTGCGGGTCGAAGGCGACCCTGGCGGGAAACTTCACGCCGCCGGCTTCGACCACCGTACGCGGGGAGCTCGGGTCGGTGGCCTTCAGCAGGGTCAGGTTCCCCGACGTTCTGCCGAGCACGGCCACCGTGCCGGCCGGACCGGCGATCGGGTACACCACGTCCGGAGTGCGCATCAGGGTCGCGATCCGCACACCGTCGAGTCTCCACAGCTCGGCGGCGTACGCCCCGCTGTCGCGTCGGATCAGCACCCCCTCCGAACCGTCCGGAACCACCGACGCGTCCTCCACATCGCCGGCCGAGAGCCGGCGGACCGCTCCGCCGGCGACTTGCCACACCACGGCTGTACGGTCCGTTCCCGTGGCCATCACCAGGCTGCCGTCCCGGGTGACGCCTCTCACCATCGGGAGGCCGGCGGGAAGGGCGATCTCGCGTGGGTGGTCCGGGTCCGAGACGTCCCACAGGTGGGACGTGAAGGCCGTCCCGTTCCAGGTGATCACATGGCTCTCGTCGGCGCTGGTGGCGTAGTAGAAGGAGCCGCCAGGCAGCACACCGGCGGGCCGCCAGCCGGTGCCGTCCCGACGCCAGAGCCGATAGCCGGGGGGCACCGCGGACTCGTCGGCCCGTATGGTGACGGCGATCCGGCCCGGCGAGTCGATGTAACCCTCACCGAGGACGCTCGCCCCCGTTGCGGCATCGGCGAGGATCAGCGCTGCACGGGTCTCGGGCGTCGGGCTGATCCGGTAGGCGGCCAGGGCGAGCGCCGCCGCATCGCGCGGCCTGGTGAGCAGGAGGGCACGGGCGGCATCCGCGGCGCGCAGTCCTATGGCGTCGTTCCTCTGGCGGTCGGCTTCGCGTTTCGCCGTAACGCCCAGGCCGACGGCTCCCGCCAGCAGGACGACCAGCGCGGAAAGGGCCGCGATGAGCATCCTCAGCCGGCGTCGCCGCCGGCGGAGCTCGGTCGCGCGGAGCACCTGCGCCGTCAGACCGGCGTCGAGGAAGTCGTGTTCGATCGGGTTGAGCCGGTCGCGCAGGCGGTGGATCAGGGCCAGGTGCTCCCCACGCCACAGCAGGTCGGGGTCGCGTCCATGCCCCTGCCAGGCCGCGGCCGCCTCGATGACCCGGTGGTGCGACCGGAGAATGTCCCGGTCCTCGGCGATCCAGGCGGCCAGCCGCGGCCACGCGCGCAGCAGCGCCTCGTGGACCAGTTCGGCGCCGTGGTCGTCGAGGCTGACCAGCCGAGCCGCGGCGAACCGCTCGAGCGGGCCGCGCGGTTCCGCCAGCTCGTCACGCCGGATCCGCCGTTTGGTGTCCTCGGTGCCGTCGCCGGGAGTGACCAGGCGCAGGAACATCAGCCGGGCGGCGTCCCGTTCCTCGCCCGCGAGCTGCTGGAAGGTCTGCTCGGCGGTGCGTGCCAGGGCGTGCTCCACGCCACCGACGTCCTCGTACCCGGCCAGGGTCAGCGTCATCCCGCGGCGGCGCCGCCACGTCTCGGCGAGTGCGTGCGACACCAGCGGCAACGCCGACGGCTGCCCGGTGACATCGGACATCAGCCGGGCGAGCAGGGCGCCCTCCACGGAAACACCCGCTCGCGCCGCCGGCTCGGTGACGGCGCGGCGCAGGTCGTCGGCCGACATCGGGCCGACCAGCAGCTGAGCGCGATAGAGGGCGGCGACCAGCTCGGGGTGGCGACTGCAGTGGCCGTAGAAGTCGGCGCGCACGCCCAGCACCACCCTGCTGCGCGGAGAGGCCGCGGCCGTCAGCGCCCGCACCAACCACAGCCGGTCGTCGTCGGCGCAGAGAGTGAACACTTCCTCGAACTGGTCGACGATGAGGAGCAGCTCGCCCGGCACCTCGGACAGCCGGTGGCGCAGGGCGTGCGGGTCGGCGGCGAGTTGCTCGCGCAGGGGGGCCAGCGGTTCGTCGACGAGCCCGGCCACGACCGTCGCCACCTCCGTCACGGGGTCGTGTCCGGGGGTGAGGACCAGGGCGGTGCGCTTGGACTTGGCGGCCAGCCCGGCGCGCAGCAGCGACGACTTGCCGGCGCCGGACGCGCCGAAGACGCCCACGAACGGCCGCTCGTCGACCAGGCGCACCAGGGCCTCGGTCAGCGCCTCCCGGCCGAAGAACCGGTCGGCGTCCTCGACTTGGTAGGCCGCCAGCCCGACGTACGGCGACGGCGCCTGCTCGTCCACCGTGGCGTCGGACGCGGCCAGGTCCCGCCACCGGTCCCGCCACGCGTCGACGTCGCCGTCGCAGGCCGCGACGAACGCCAGCGTCACCGCGAGGCTGGGCAGCCTCCGCCCGGCCACGGCCTCCGACAGCGCGGCCGCCGAATAGCGGGCCCGCCTACCCAGCTCGCGGTACGGCGGCTGCCCGGCCTGCTGCCGTAATCGCCGCAGGTCGCCGGCGAACCGGAGCAACGGCGTGTCCTCAGCGCCCAGCGGGCGTTCCTGACGTGGCATCGCCACCCTTTCCCACCCCGATATCGCCCTCGGGCATTCTTCACCGCGGCCGGCGAGACCTCGAAATCTCACCTTCCGTGAACACGCGAGCACCAGAGCCGATGTTCGTTTGTTCGTGGTTTGTTGTTCAGGCGCCGAGGGCGAACCTGAACACCCCGTCCGACCCTAGTGTCGGGCACGTCCCGTTCCCGCCGAACGGCCATGCCGCCGGGGCCGGGCCTCCTCATCGACAAGTCACCGAAAGTCGCGTCAGTAAGCGCGGCGGGCGATTCCCGGATAACTTCCACGGCCCGTGGCCGGGTTCGCCGTACGGTCATCTAGGAAAGGGAACTTCTTTGTCGTTATCACGGCTTAGCCGCTTGGCGTCTGCGGTGGTCGCGGCGGGTCTCGTGGTTCTGATGGCGGGGCCGGCGCACGCCGACTTCGCCACCACCGGCACCGAGCCCGCCTACCCCTACGCCCAGCCGGTGGACGCGAACGTCCCGAAGCGAGGCTGCGCCACGACACTGTCCGACCCCACCAACGCCAGTGCGAGCATCCCAGCGGTTCAGGTGATCTACGCCTGGCACGAGGGGTACGGGAACCGCTACAACGACGTCGTCGAGCAGATCGCCAAGATCGTCGACCGGATGGACTGGTCGGTGGACGAGTCGACCAACTACGACCAGCACATCAACTTCAGCTGCCGGACCGGTTACAACACCAGCACCTACTCCGGCTACGCCCAGGCCCTGGTGATCCCGGAGAAGATCGAGGGCGGGACGATCGGCAGTGAGATCGCCGCCGACGTCGTCGCCGACGACCTGGCGGCGGCGGGCTACGACAACGCCAACCGCCGGTACGTGGTCTTCGAAGACTTCAGCGAGGGTACGGCGCAGGGGCACTGCGGCCAGGTCTGCCTGGCCACCGCGGACGAATGGGACAGCGGCACCATACTGCACGAACTGGTCCACCTGTCCGACGCGGATCACGCCAAGGCCACTGAGGTGCCCGAGACCGTCGACGTCTCCGACGTCATGTCCAGCCAGTGGGACAACTGGAATCTGGACCAGGAGTTCAACAGCTACTACGACCCCAGCGAGCTCACCGCGAGGTTCCCCAACTACGGCCTCGCGGTGAACGTGGCCACCACCCCGTGGTTCACCTCGCCCGTCTGCTGCGACGTGGGCTACAGCAACGACCTGCTCACCGCCGAGGAACGCGGGATCGAGTCCGTGGCGCCGTCCGGCTACCCGGCGAGCTTCACCCTCTCCGGTGGCGGCTGGATGCAGGTCACCCCACAGGGGCCGGACGCCCAGGTGTCGGCCAGGTACTTCGACGGCCGCCGATCCCTGACCATGAACGTCCAGTCGTGGTCTGAGGGGGTCCTGTCGCTCACCCGCAAACCGGCGGTGACGGCGGGACAGCGGTACAAGTTCTTCGCCCGGGTGACGACCGCCACCTCCGGCAACGTCAAACTCCGACTGTCCTGGTACAACTCCTCCAACGCGCTGATCTCCAACAGCGACAGCTCGACCTACGCCCTCAACTCCAACTGGCAGGAGTACAGCGTCTCGGCGGTCGCTCCGAGCGGCGCGGCCACCGCGCAACTCTCCGTGGTGAGCCCGTCCGGCCAGACCTTCGCCTACGTGCTGGACAGCCTGCAGCTCAACCACTGCAACAACGGCAAGACCACCGACGGATGCCGGCTGGACGGCCTCCTGCCCTACACCTACTAGACGGCGGTCAGGCCAGACCGGCGTAGAGAGCCTGGGTCCGCTCGGCGATGCGGGCCCAGGAGAAGTGCTCGACCGCGCGCACGCGGCCGGCCTCGCCCATCGAGGCCGCGCGGCCGGGATCGCCGAGCAGCGCGTTCACCCGCTCGGCCAGCGCCGCGGCGAACGCCTCGGGGTCGCGCGGCTCGCCGTCCCGCCCCTGGTCGATCGGGACGAGCAGGCCGGTCTCGCCGTCGGCGACGACCTCGGGGATGCCGCCCGTCGCGGTCGCGACGACGGCGGTCTCGCACGCCATCGCCTCCAGGTTCACGATGCCCATCGGCTCGTACACCGAGGGGCAGACGAACACGGCCGCGTGGGTCAGGATCTGGATCACCTCGGGCCGGGGCAGCATCTCGGAGATCCACACCACGCCCTTGCGGGAGGCCGACAGCTCGCGGACCAGCCCGGTGACCTCCTCGGCGATCTCCGGGGTGTCCGGCGCGCCCGCGCACAGCACGATCTGCGCCTCGGGGGCGAACGACCGGGCCGCGTGGAGCAGGTGGACCAGGCCCTTCTGCCGGGTGATCCGGCCGACGAAGACGACGTACGGCACGGCCGGGTCGATGCCGTGCCGGATCAGCGCCTCGGTGCCGCGCGAGGGCGCGTACTCCTCGGTGTCGATGCCGTTGTGGATCACCTGCACGCGGTCGGCGGGGACGTCGGGGTAGGCCGTCAGCACGTCGCGGCGCATGCCCTCGGAGACCGCGATGATCGCGTCGGCGGCGTGCAGCGCGGTCCGCTCCGCCCACGACGACAGCGTGTAGCCGCCGCCGAGCTGCTCGGCCTTCCACGGGCGCAGCGGCTCCAGGCTGTGCGTGGTGACCACGTGCGGCACGCCGTACAGCATCTTCGCGACGTGACCCGCGAAGTTGGCGTACCAGGTGTGGCTGTGCACGACGTCGGCGCCCTCGCAGCCGGCCGCCATCTCGACGTCGACGCCGAGCACCTGCAGGGCGGCGTTCGCGCCGGACAGGCCGCCGGGCACCTCGTACGCCCGGACGCCCGGCTCCTCGCGCGGCGCGCCGAAGCACCGCACCCGGACGTCGGCCAGCCGGCGGAGCTCCCGCGCGAGGTACTCGACATGGACTCCGGCGCCGCCGTACACCTCGGGCGGATACTCACGGCTCAGCAGATCGACACGCATACGAGGAGCTTAGGCCGGGGACCGCCGGGCAGGGTGCCCGGGAGGTCATGCGACGCCCGGTCACGACCGAAATGTTCACTATTTGCCGGTGCGCATGGTGTTTGTTGGGCGTTCGGCGGGTTAAGGTCCTGCCTATGAAGGTCCTGGCGATCGTGCTTGCGGGTGGTGAGGGGAAGCGGCTGATGCCGCTTACCGCGGACAGGGCCAAGCCCGCCGTGCCCTTCGCCGGGATGTACCGCCTCATCGACTTCGTGCTGTCGAACCTGGCGAACGCCCACTATCTGCAGATCGTGGTGCTCACCCAGTACAAGAACCACAGTCTCGACCGGCACGTCTCCCGCACCTGGCGGCTCTCGTCGATGCTCGGCAACTACGTCACCCCGGTCCCCGCGCAGCAGCGGCTCGGGCCGCACTGGTTCTCCGGGTCGGCCGACGCGCTGTTCCAGAACCTCAACCTGATCTACGACGAGCTGCCGGACCACGTGATCGTCTTCGGCGCGGACCACATCTACCGGATGGACCCGCGCCAGATGGTGGAGCAGCACATCGACTCGGGCGCGGACGTGACCGTGGCCGCGATCCGCCAGCCCCTCGAACTGGCCGACCAGTTCGGGGTCATCGAGGCCGACCCCTCAGGCCGCCGGATCGTGGCGTTCCGCGAGAAGCCGAAGGACGCGGTGGGCCTGCCCGACGCGCCCGACCAGATCTTCGCCTCGATGGGCAACTACGTCTTCAAGACCCAGTCGCTGATCGAGGCGCTGCGCGAGGACGCGCTCGACCCCGGCAGCAAGCACGACCTCGGCGGCAACATCATCCCGATGTTCGTCAAGAGCGGCGGCGCCGAGGTGTACGACTTCGCGCACAACGTGGTGCCCGGGTCCACCGAGCGCGACCGCGGCTACTGGCGCGACGTCGGGACGCTGGACGCCTACTACGAGGCCAGCATGGACCTCGTCTCGGTCCAGCCGGTCTTCAACCTCTACAACGACCGGTGGCCGATCTACTCGGGCCACGACCCGCTGCCTCCGGCCAAGTTCGTGCACAACGAGGGCGACCGGGTGGGGCACGCGCTGGACTCGCTGGTGTCGCCCGGGGTCATCGTCTCGGGCGGCACGGCGCTGCGCTCGATCCTCTCCCCCGGCGTGGTCCTGCACTCCCACTCGCACGTCGAGGACTCGGTGCTGATGGGCTGCGTCAAGGTCGGCAGGGGCGCGATCGTCCGCAAGGCCATCGTCGACAAGAACGTCGTCATCCCCGACGGCGCGCGCATCGGGTTCGACCCCGAGTACGACCGCCAGCGCTTCGCGGTGACCCACGAGGGCGTCGTGGTGATCGGCAAGAACGAGATCATCGACCGCTGACCGCGCTCCGCGCCCGGCCAGGGGCGCTCAGCGGCCGTTGATGCGCCACATGGGCTCGACGACGGTCCACTGGGCCTCCCACACCCGGCGGGCCCGCCTCTGGTTGACCACGCGGGTGCAGGTCACCAGCAGCGCGAGGAGGGCCGCGGCGGCCAGCGGCACTCCCGTGCCGACGGTCATCGCGGCGACCACCGTGGTCTCCCTGTCCTGCGGCCGGGGGGTGATCACCCCGCCGGCGTCGGTCCAGACGCGCACGGTCTCGCCCGCCCGCCGGCTCGGCGAGACCTCGATCACTCCGGACCTGGGCGTGCCGTCGGGGGCCCGCCACACGGCCTGGGCATGGCCCACCGCCGCTCCGGCCACCGACAGCCGTGGCGTCGCCACGTCGCCGCTCAGCGTGGCCACCACCTGATAGCGGTCGTGCGCCTGCCGGGCCTCGGTCTTCAGCCCGGCGCCGTACTCGCGCACGCCCAGCAGCACGCCGAACACGACCGCGGCCACGACGCCCAGCACCGCGGCAAGCCGGACCACCGCTTCGACCCGGTCGCACCGGCGTCGGAGCGGATTCCTGTCGAGGCCCAGCCATCGGGCGAACCTGGCGAATGGATTCTGCGACATCTCACACCTCACAGGGTCATTACCACTGCGAGTCCCGTTTATGCCTATTTTGCATCCCAAGAGAATCCAGGGGAACGCCCCTCCCGATATGCCTGAAGACCTTCGTCCAATTCGCCGCTCTCCCGGGCCTCCCGCTGCCAGGCGAGTACCTCGGCCTCGTCCGCCCGGCCGTCGACGACCCGCTTGGCCGCCGCCAGCGTCAGCCGGGACCGGCCCGCCATGGTGGCCGCCAGGCCGTACACGCGCTCGCGCAGCCCGTCCGGCGGACAGACCTCGTCCACGAGGCCCGTACGCAACGCCTGGTCCGCGCCGATGAGCTCGGCGGAGAAGAGCAGCAGCTTCGCGGTGGACGGCCCGGCGATCTCCGCCAGCCGCCGGGTGGAGCTGAACGGGTAGACGACCCCGAACCTCGCGGGGGTGACGCCGAAGCGGGCCCCGGACGAGGCGACGCGCAGATCGCAGGCGAGCGCGAGCTGGCATCCGCCGCCGACGCAGTAGCCCTCGATCATCGCGATCGCGGGTTTCGGAAAGGCGCTCAGTGCGCCTTCCGCGAGGATGGTCAGACCGGTGTCATCTCCGTTATCTCCAAGCTCACTAATTTCCGAAATATCGGCACCGGAGCAGAAATTTTTGCCCGCCCCGGTAAGGATGAGGACCCGCACTTTCGGATCGGCCGCCAGGTCCGCCAGGATGGCCGGCAGCGCCCGCCACATCGCCGCGCTCATGGCGTTGCGCTTCTCCGGCCGGTTGATCGTCAACGTGGCCACGTGCGCATCGAGACCCAGTTCGTACCCGTCGGTACCGTCCACTCCTCGATTGTGCGGCTCGCCCCCTTCCACCCGCCATCGGGGTCCGCCCCCTGATGGCATAATCACCGCGCGACGGGACGATCCCGTACGCGCGATCTCAGGGAGTATGGGTGTTCGGGATCCTTCGGCCGTGTGCCCGGCACTCCTGCCCTTCGGTCCACGAGGCGTGGCGCGCGCACCTGTGCGGGCTGTGCCTGACGCTGCGGGACCACCATGGGCAGCTGGCCCGGACGGCCACCAACTACGACGGGCTCGTCCTGTCCGTCCTGACCGAGGCGCAGGCGGGCGTGCGCCCCGGGGCGAGCCGGCGGACCGCCGGGCCCTGCGCCCTGCGCGGCTTCCGGCCGGCGGAGGTGGTGCCCTCGGCCGACCGGGGCGCCCGCCTGGCCGCGGTGGTCTCCCTGGCCCTCGCCGCGGAGAAGATCCGCGACCACGCGGCCGACGGGGACGGGATCGCCGGCCGGCGCGTGCGCGGCGCCCCGCTGCGCGTGGCCGCCGCCTCGTGGACCTCGGCCGCGCGCCGCGGCGGGGAGGCGATCGGCTTCGACACCACCGTCCTGACCGAGGTCGCCGGCCGCCAGGCGCTGCTGGAGGCCTCCGCCGGCCGTACGCTGCTCGGCCTCACCGAGCCCACCGAGACCGCCGCGGCGGCGGCCTTCGCGCACACGGCCGTCCTCGCGGGGCGGCCGGGCAACGCCGAGAGCCTGCGCGAGGCCGGCCGTCTCTTCGGCCGCCTCGCGCACGTGCTCGACGCGGTGGAGGACCTCGCCGAGGACCGGGCCCGCGGCGCGTTCAACCCGCTCGACGCGACCGGCACCTCCCCGGCCGAGGCGCGGCGGGTGTGCGAGGAGGCGCTGCACGGGCTGCGCCTCGCCGTGGCCGACCTCGACCTGGAGGAGCGCCACCTCGTCGAGGCGCTGCTGTGCGGCGAGACCCGCCGCGCGGTCACCCGCGCCTTCGGAACTCCCCCACCGGCCACGCGCCCCCACCACCTCCCGTCGCCCGCCGGGGAGCACGGCGAGCCGCCGTGCGTCGCCTTCACGGCGGTGGCCGGGGTGGCGACCTTCGTCACGTGCGGGCTCTACCGTCCGCCGTGGAGCCCCTACCGGCAGGCGCCGTGGACCGACCGCTGCTTCTGCGACAGCTGCGACTGTCCGGACTGCTCGGGATGCTGCGACTGCTGCAGTGGCGACGGCTGCTGCAGTGGCGACGGCTGCTGCTGCGGTGACGGGTGCTGCTGCGGCGACGGCTGCTCCTGCGACTGCGGCTCCTGACGCCGGTCAGGAAGCCGGGGCGTCGACGCGCAGGCGTGGCAGGCTCTCGGGGTGCTTCTCGCGGATGAACGTCACGAGGTGCTCGCGGATGTCGCACCGCAGGTCCCAGGCGCTCGCCGAGTCGGCCGCGCTCATCAGCGCGCGCAGCTCGACCAGCCCGTTCGCGGTGACGTCGGTGACCTGGAGCGTCCAGTCCTTCTGGTCCCACAGCGGGTTGTCGCGCAGCGCCCGGTACAGCTCGGTCCGCACCTCCTCCACCGGCACCGACCAGTCCACCCGGAGGTACACGCTGCCGAGGATGCGGCTCTCGTGCCGGGTCCAGTTCTGGAAGGGATTACTGGTGAAGTGGGACACCGGCAGGATCAGCCTGCGCTCGTCCCACAGGCGCAGGGCCACGTAGGTGAGGGTCAGCTCCTCGATGCGGCCCCACTCCTCCTCCACCACGACCACGTCGTCGAGCCGCAGGGCGTCGCTGAAGGCGAGTTGCAGCCCGGCCAGCATGTTGCCGAGCGTGGACTGGGCCGCGATGCCACCCACGACGCCGGCGATCCCGGCGGAGGCCAGCAGCCCCGCGCCCAGCGCCCGCACCTGCGGGAAGGTGAACAGCATCGCGCCCAGCGCGATCACCACGACGACCGCCGCCGACACCCGGCGTACCAGCGCGATCTGGGTGCGGATGCGCCGGGCGCGGCGGTTGCGCTCGCCCTCGATCCG
The DNA here is from genome assembly GCF_008728085.1 of Microbispora cellulosiformans. Classification (NCBI taxonomy): domain Bacteria; kingdom Bacillati; phylum Actinomycetota; class Actinomycetes; order Streptosporangiales; family Streptosporangiaceae; genus Microbispora; species Microbispora cellulosiformans. Next base: position 71,320 of record NZ_VYTZ01000002.1, read on the forward strand.
GGTGAGCCGGTCGAGCACCACGTCCGTCACCGCGTACGCCGCCTGGATCAGCAGCCAGGTCACGCAGGCGATCAGCAGCAGCGACAGCACCCGCTGGAAGCCGTGGGAGCCCGATCCCGGCATGTCCGGGTCGTAGGCCGCCTTGACGGTGCCCACCACCGCCGAGGCGAAGCCCGGCCAGGTGCAGCGGCGCGCGAACGGCCCGGCGAGCGCCCACCGGTCGCCGATCAGGCGCGACCTGAGCACCCGCCGGACCAGTTCCACCGCCACGATCGCCGTCACCACCGCGATCGCCAATGTCGCCCAGTTCCACGCTGCCGCTGTGACGGCGCCCCCGTTCGTCGTCATGGGGTTCCCTTTGCCCGGTAGTGGAACCCCTTTAAACGAGGATCAGAAGGCTTCGTCGAAGGCGACCTCTCCCTCGACCGCCACCTGGTAGGCCGAGACCCGGCGTTCGAAGAAGTTCGCCAGCTCCTGCACGTCCTGGAACTCCATGAACGGGAAGGGGTTGGCCGTGCCGTACCGCGCGGGCAGGCCGAGCCGGGCGAGCCGGCGGTCGGCGACGTACTCCAGGTAGCGCCGCATGTTCTCCGCGGTCATCCCGCCGGCTCCGTCGCCGCACAGGTCGCGGGCGAAGGCCAGCTCGGCGGCGACGGCCTCCTCCATCATCCGCACGACCTGACCGGCCAGCTCGTCGTCGAACAGGTCCGGCTCCTCCCGGCGTACGGTGTCCACCACCTCGAAGGCGAACTCCATGTGCATGGACTCATCGCGGAACACCCAGTTGGTGCCGGTGGCGAGGCCGCCCAGCAACCCCCGGGAGCGGAACCAGTAGACGTAGGCGAAGGCGCCGTAGAAGAACAACCCCTCGATGCAGGCCGCGAAGCAGACGAGGTTGAGCAGGAAGGCCCGCCGGTCCGCCCTCGTCTCCAGCCGCGACAGCTCGCTGATGGAGTCGATCCAGCGGAAGCAGAACTCGGCCTTGTCGCGGATCGAGGGGATGTGCTCCACGGCGGCGAACGCCTTCACCCGCTCGTCGTGGTCGGGCAGATAGGTGTCCAGCAGGGTCAGGTAGAACTGGACGTGCACGGCCTCCTCGAACAGCTGCCGGCTCAGGTAGAGGCGGGCCTCGGGCGCGTTGACGTGCTGGTAGAGGTTCAGCACGAGGTTGTTGGCCACGATGGAGTCGCCGGTCGCGAAGAACGCCACCAGCCGGTTGATCAGGTGCCGCTCCCCCGGCTCCAGCGTCGCCAGGTCGGCGAGGTCGGAGGCGAGGTCGACCTCCTCGACCGTCCAGGTGTTCCTGATCGCCGCGCGGTACCTCTCGTAGAACCCGGGGTAGCGCATCGGGCGCAGGGTCAGGTCCATGCCCGGGTCGAGCAGCATCGTTCTCATTGGCACGCCTCGCAGATCTCGGGGTTCTCCAGGGAGCAGGCGACCGCCCCCTCGTCGGGGATGACGGCTTCCTCGGGGGTGACGGCCGGCACCGTCGTCTGGGCGATCCGGGTCGCCGGGCGGGAGCGCAGGTAGTAGGTGGTCTTCAGGCCCGACCGCCAGGCGTAGGCGTACATCGACGAGAGCTTGCCGATGGTGGGCGCGGCCATGAAGAGGTTGAGCGACTGCGACTGGTCGACGTACGGCTGCCGCGCGGCGGCGAGGTCGACGAGCGCCTTCTGCGGCAGCTCCCAGGCGGTGCGGTAGAGCGTCTTGAGCTCGCCGGGGATCGCGGGGATGTCCTGGATCGAGCCGTCGTGGAGCTTGATCGCGTCGCGGATCGCCCGCGTCCACAGCCCGAGGGCCTGGAGATCACGGACGAGATACCGGTTGACCTGGAGGAACTCCCCCGACAGCGTCTCGCGCTTGAAGACGTTCGACACCTGCGGCTCGACGCACTCGTAGCAGCCCGCGATCGAGGCGATCGTGGCCGTCGGCGCGATCGCGACCAGCAGGGAGTTGCGCAGCCCGGTCTCCGCGATCCGCGCGCGCAGCGCCGCCCACTCCTCCGGGTGCGCCGGGGCGCACGGGAAGTGGTCGAGGTGCAGGACCCCGCGCGCCGCCCGCGTCTCCTCGTACGCCGGGTGGCGCCCGCGTTCGGCGGCGAGGTCGGCCGAGGTGCCGTACGCCGCGAGCGCGATCTCCTCGGCGATCCGGGTGGAGAGGGCCAGCGCCTCCGGCGAGTCGAACGGCAGGCGCAGCGCGAAGAAGACGTCGGCGAGGCCCATGACGCCGAGGCCCACCGGCCGCCACCGCTGGTTGGCCGCCTCCGCCTCGGGCGTCGGGTAGAAGCCGAGGTCGATCGTGCGGTCGAGGAACCGTACGGCGGTGCGGACCGTGGCGCGCAGCCGGCCGAAGTCGACGCCGTCCCCCTCGGGGGTGAGGTGGGCGGCGAGGTTGACCGAGCCGAGGTTGCACACGGCGGTCTCGCCGTCGCTGGTGACCTCCAGGATCTCGGTGCACAGGTTGGACAGGTGGATGACGTTGCGCGGCAGCGCGGTCTGGTTGGAGGCGCGGTTGGCGGCGTCCTTGAAGGTCATCCAGCCGTTGCCGGTCTGGGCGAGGGTGCGCATCATGCGGGCGTAGAGGGTGCGCGCGGGCACCTGCCGGACGTACCGCCCGGCCGCCTCCAGTTCGCGGTATCGGACGTCGAACGCCTCGCCCCACAGGTCGGTCAGCTCGGGGGTCTCCTTGGGGTCGAACAGCGACCACACGCCGTCCGCCTCGACGCGGCGCATGAACTCGTCGGGCACCCAGTTGGCCAGGTTGAGGTTGTGAGTGCGGCGCGACTCCTCGCCCGTGTTGTCGCGAAGCTCCAGGAACTCCTCGATGTCGGCGTGCCAGGTCTCCAGGTAGACGCAGGCGGCTCCCTTGCGCCTGCCGCCCTGGTTGACCGCCGCCACCGACGCGTCGAGCGTGCGCAGCCAGGGGACGATGCCGTTGGACAGGCCGTTGGTGCCCCGGATCAGCGACCCGCGCGAGCGCACCCGGGTCCAGGCGACGCCGATCCCGCCGGAGTACTTCGACAGCCGCGCGATCTGGCCGTACCGCTCGTAGATGCTCTCCAGCTCGTCGCGCGGCGAGTCGAGCAGGAAGCACGACGACAACTGCGGGCGGCGCGCCCCGGAGTTGAACAGCGTCGGCGAACTGGGCAGGTAGGCGAGCGCGGACATCAGCCGGTACAGCTCGGCCGCCTCGCCGACGCTCGCCGCCAGGCCGCAGGCCACCCGCAGCAGGAAGTGCTGCGGGCGTTCGAGCACCCGCCGCGTGACCGGATGCCGCAGCAGGTAGCGGTCGTAGACCGTGCGCAGCCCGAAGTACTCGAACCGGTCGTCGGCCGCCGGGTCGATCAGCGCGTCCAGCGCCGCGGCCTCGTCGGCCACGAACGCGGCGACGGTGTCGCCCAGCAGCCCGGCGGCGTGGGCCGCCGCGACCGACTCGGAGAAGGCGCGCACCCCCTGGCCCGCCGTCTCCTCCTCGATGACCCGGGCGAGCAGCCGCGCCGCCCGCCGGGAGTTCTCCGGGTCGGCGACGACCCCCGCCGCCGCCTCCTCGATGGCCCGCCAGACATCCGCGGCCGTCTCCGTGCCGCGCGCCCCGGTGCCGGGGCGCGCGGGCGCGGAGACCGGGTCGGTGATCGTCATCGGTCGCCCTCTCCTCCTCGTCTCCTGACCCGGCCGGCCGGAGGGGAGGGCACACCGCGGCGCACGCTCGTGACGGCACGGCGTACGGGCGGCGGGCCCTCCCTCGGGGCACGGCGCGGGCGCGCGCGGTGGCTCCGCGCGCGGTCGCGGGCAGGTCTTCGGGCTCGCGGGCGGCCGGCGGGACACACCCGCCGGACCTACTGGCCGTCGCTTCCCGGCGCGCTCGCGCACCAGTGCTCCAATGACGGCGGTCGTTCCCGCTCACCGCTGCGGGGCAGCCCCGGATTCACACCGGGTTCCCTCTTGCCTCACCGAGGTGAACCAGCGACGCGATGGATCCTACATCTAGTGGGCGATCACGCAAGCAGCCCTACAAGTTGTGTTGCTCACCGGATTCCGAGATCGTCGAGGAGCAGGGCCGTACGACGCGCCTCGCCCGTCAGCCACTGCCGGAACTCCTCACCGGCGAGCCACATCGGCGTCCAGCCGTTGCGCTCGCACAGGCGGAGCCAGGCGGGTGAGTCCACGACGGCCCGGCACAGATCGGTCAGCGCGTCGCGCTCGATGGCGGTCACCCCGAGGGGGGCGAGCAGGCCGGTCCAGTTCGCGTACGCCACCCGCACCCCCGACTCGGCCAGCGTGGGCGCGTCCAGGCCGGGCAGGCGCTCGGGAGACGAGACGGCGAGCGGCCGCAGCCGCCCGGCCCTGACGTGGGCGGCGACGTCGCCGCGCCCTCCGAAGGCGAGCGCGGTCGTCCCCTCGGCCACCGCCGCGACGGCCCGGGCGGGGCTGTCGAAGGCCTCGTACGCCGCCAGGCGCGGGTCGGCCCCGAGCCCCCGGGCGGTCAGGCCGAGCAGCAGGTGGCCGGGCCCGCGGTCGGGGCCGCCCGCCACCTTCACCCGCTCCGGGGTGTTCAGCAGGGCCGCCGCGACCTGCTCGAACGTGCGGTAACCCGAGCCGGGGGAGGCCACGAGCACCTGCCACTCCCCCGCCAGCCTGGCCAGCGGCACAGTCCGGGCGACGAACGACCCCACGTCGCCGCGCGTGTCAACGGGCGCGTGACCGAGTGCGCAGTCGGCGAGCAGGAGAGGGTCGGCGACCAGCAGCCGGTCCGTCCGCCCCATGGCGAAGCGGCCGACGGCCGGCGCGCCGCTCCGGACGTCCCGCGTGATCAGCACCCTCCGGGCCCAGCGCCGGGCCTCGATGAGGGACTTCAGGCTCCGGGCGACGCCGTCCCCCCAGCACTCCGGCGGGCCGGGGACGAGGAGGGAGATCTCCCCGCGGTACCGAGGCGCCGGGGTGCCGCACCCGCCCGCCAGGGCCAGGACCCCCAGTGCGAGAACCGTACGGCGTCGCATGCGGCACCCTCCCCCCGAAGAGTCCCTTATGCGGACAGACTATGAGCAACCACCCCATGTCAGGACATAACGGACGTTACGGATGCGGCAATCGGTGCCACGGGCGCGCGGCCGGGGCGTCGCCGTGCGGGCCGTGTCGGCGGCCGTACGGTGGGGCTTCGAGGAACTCGGGCTGCACCGGCTCGAACTGCACCACTCCACGCGCGACCACGCCTCCTGCCGGGTGGCGGACAAGGCCGGTTTCGCCGTCGAGGGAGTCCTCAGAGCGGCGCTTCTGCACGCCGACGGCTGGCACGACATGGAGGTCCACGCCCTCCTCAACGCCTAGCGCGAGCACGGCTCGCGCGAGCACGGCTCGCGTCGCCGGGACGCGAGCCGTGGGTGCCGTACGGGCTTACTCGACCGTCACGCTCTTGGCGAGGTTGCGGGGGCGGTCGACGTCGCGGCCGAGGGCGACGGCGGCGTGGTAGGCGAACAGCTGGAGCGGGATCGTGAGCAGGATGGGGTCCAGCTCCACCTCGTTCCTCGGCACCACGATGCAGTCGTCGGCCGCCTCCGAGGTGCGGTGGCCGACCATGAGGATGCGGCCGTCCCTGGCCCGGATCTCGCCCAGCGTGGTGAGGTTCTTGTCCAGCAGTTCGTCGTCCGGCACGACCGCGACGGTCGGCAGCTCGGGGCTGATCAGCGCCAGCGGGCCGTGCTTGAGCTCGCTCGCGGGGTACGCCTCCGCGTGGACGTAGGAGATCTCCTTGAGCTTCTGGGCGCCCTCGCGGGCCACCGGGTAGCCGCGGACCCGGCCGACGAACATCATGCCCGGAGCGTCGGCGTACTTCTTGGCCAGCTCCCTGATCTGGTCCTCCAGGGTGAGGATCTCCTTGATCTGCTCGGGCAGCCGCCGCAGGCCGTCGCAGATCCTGCGGCCGTCGGCCGGCGACAGGTCCCGTACACGGCCGAGGTGCAGGGCGAGCAGCGCGAACGCCACGGCGGTGGAGGTGAACGCCTTGGTGGAGGCCACCGAGACCTCGGGCCCGGCGTGCAGGTAGATGCCGCCGTCGGTCTCCCGGGCGATGGCGCTGCCGACCGTGTTGACGATGCCGAGCACCCGGCCGCCCTTGCGCTTGAGCTCCTGCACGGCGGCGAGCGTGTCGTACGTCTCGCCCGACTGGCTGATGGCGACGTACAGCGTGTCGGGCTCGACGACCGGGCTGCGGTAGCGGAACTCCGAGGCCGGCTCGGCGTCGGCGGGGATGCGGGCCAGCTCCTCAATGAGCTGCGCGCCGATCTGCCCGGAGTAGTACGCGGACCCGCAGCCGATGATCTTCACGCGGCGGAAGGACCGGGTCTCGCGGGCGTCCATGTTGAGGCCGCCGAGGTGGGCGATGTGGAACCGGTCGTCGATGCGCCCGCGCAGGGTGCGGGCGACCGTGTCGGGCTGCTCGGAGATCTCCTTGAGCAGGTAGTGCTCGTAGCCGCCGTTGTCGTAGTGACCCGCGTCCCAGTCGACCGTGAACGGCTCCTTGGCGGTCTCCCGGGCGTCGCTGGTGAAGGTGTTGAACCCGTCGGCCTTGATGACCGCGAGCTCGCCGTCCTCCAGGTGGACGACCTGCCGGGTGTAGCGGATGAGCGCGGCGACGTCGGAGGCGGCGAACATCTCCTTCTCGCCGAGGCCGAGGACGATCGGGCTGCCGTTGCGGGCGACCACGATCTCGCCGGGGCGCTGCGCGTCGACGACGGCGATGCCGTACGTGCCGACCACGCTCTTCAGCGCCCGCAGCACGGCCTCCCGCAGCGAGTCGGTCTCCTTGACCATCCGCCCGACGAGGTGGGAGAGCACCTCGCTGTCGGTCTCGCTCTCGAACTTCACGCCGTCGCCCTCCAGGCGGCGGCGCAGCTCGTCGGCGTTCTCGATGATGCCGTTGTGCACGACGGCGATCCGCTGCTCCTGGTCGAGGTGCGGGTGCGCGTTCACGTCACTGGGCGCGCCGTGGGTGGCCCACCGGGTGTGCCCGATCCCGATCCCGCCCTTGAACTTCGCGGGCACCGCCGCCGCCAGGTCGGCGACCCGGCCCTTGACCTTGCGCGTCTTGAGACTCCTGGAGTTCACGACGGCGAGGCCTGCCGAGTCGTAGCCCCGGTACTCCAGCCGCTGGAGACCTTCGAGCAGGATGGGCGCCGCGTCCTTCGGCCCGACGTAAGCGACGATTCCGCACATAACCGCTCCTATCCGTAAACGATCCTCCGGAGCTGGCGCAGGGTCAGCTCCGGTGCCGCGACACGCCTCCCCGCGAGCTCGGCGGAGATCCTGGGGAAGATCTGGTCGTTGGTCAGCCCCCTCGACTTGAGTTCGCCGTGGCGGCGCCGCACGTACTCTTCCGCGGGCTCGCCGAAGTACGCCAGGACGTCGGCCACCACGCGGGCCGCCTCACCCGGGCCCAGCGAGGTGGTCCGGGTGAGGTGGCCGATCAGATCCTCGAAGGGATGCCGTGCCGTGGACACAGAGCAGGACCCTAACGCAGCGCGGATGTCGACTAACAAGTTTCCTGCCCGTTTTCGGGCAGGATAAGTGCGGAAGCGACTCCGCCGATTCGCTCGGCTCGTGGAGGAGCGGTGTCCACGAGCCGGCGGAAGACTCAGCCCACGGTGGCGGCGGCCCGCAGCGCCTTATGAACGCAGCACCTTCAGGAACGCAGCACCTTCATGAACGCGCGCATCCAGGCGGGGTGGTCGGGCCAGGCCCGCCCGGTCACCAGGTTCCCGTCGACGTGCGCCTCGCTGTCGACCCAGGTGCCGCCGCCGTTCTCGACGTCCGTGGCGCAGGCGGGGTACGCGCTGCTCTCCCGGCCCTTCAGCACCCCGGCCGCGGCCAGGATCAGCGGACCGTGACACAGCGCGGCGATCGGCTTGCCCGCGCCGGCGAAGTGCCGCACGATCTCCTGGACGTCGCGGTCGCCGCGGAGGTACTCGGGCGCGCGCCCGCCGGGGATCACCAGCGCGTCGTACTCCTCGGGGTTCACGTCGGCGAAGGCCACGTCGGCCGCCCACGCGTGGCCCGGCTTCTCGGTGTAGGTGTCGTAGCCGTCGACGAAGTCGTGCACGACGAACTGGAGTTTCTTCACCGACGGCGCCGCGATGTGCGTCTCGTAGCCCTCCTCGAGAAGCCGCTGGTACGGATACATCACCTCCAGGTCCTCGGCCGCGTCGCCCGTGATGATGAGCACTTTCGTCATGGTGGGTAACTCCTCTCGCACGTACGGTCGCGCCCCATCCTGTGCACGCCCTCTCCGGCGGGTCAACGCCTCGCGGCGGCCCTGGGCCGCGCCGGGCGCTCTCGGATCGCTCTCCGGGTGGGAACAGATGGCACCGGTACCCCCGGGGATCCGCTAGAGTTGAGCACGCGTCGCCGGGGAAACCCGAGCGATGGCTGCGGAAGTGGCTCAGTGGTAGAGCATCACCTTGCCAAGGTGAGGGTCGCGGGTTCGAATCCCGTCTTCCGCTCGGAGCCCGGACGACATCCGGGCACGGGCGATTAGCTCAGCGGGAGAGCGCTTCCCTGACACGGAAGAGGTCACTGGTTCAATCCCAGTATCGCCCACCACCCCATCCCGGCACCCATGCAGTGGTGCCTCATCGGCCGCGCGGGCCGTCATCCCACCTCACAGGTAGCCGATCCCAGGCAGCGGCATCCGTACGGCGAGACATCCGCACGGCGACTTCCCAACCGTGGCATCCACGCGGCGACGCCCGTACACAGCAGCAGGCGCGCACAGTGGCACGGGTGGCCGCGCCGGGCAGGCGGCAGGGGTGCCGTGCTTACACCGCTCATGGTTCTCACCTCGCGGAAACCGCGCTCACGGTGCGGAAATCGGTGGTGCCGACGCCGGCCGCGGCAGGCGTCGGCACCGATATATGTGAACGACCCGCGGCGCCGGACCCGATTTCCCGGCGTTCCGCACCGCCGGTGCGGCCCCCGCCATGAGCACCGGCGTCGTCGATGGGCGCACCCATCCCTCGTCGTAATCATTTTCTATCAATTACTACCATCCGGGCACAATCTAATTTCTGCAACGATCCCGCGACATGATCTCAATATTGTCTACATGGCGACATTTGTCGGTGAATCAGCCCTGCCCACGCCTGTCGTGAATCGCGACAATGACGACAGACGAGAACGAGACCGCGCCCTCCGGACGATTCTTCTCCGCGTTTGTATGAATCCGCGCGATATACGGACCTCACCAGGACGCGACGACGAGGGCCTGCGGCGCGGCCCGCCGCATCCGGGTCCGCAGCCAGAGCAACTGCACAGCCGTCTCGGGAGCGCACCGGCCGGCCAGGTCGAGGAGGTCGTCGTCCTTCAGGCCGCGGGCGACCAGTGCGACCACGCTCCAGGAGAGATCGCATTCGGTCGCGAGAAGATACAACCGGTGCAGCTCGCGCAGCAGGACCAGACCGCCGCCGTTCCCGCCGTTCCCGGCGGCGCCCGCGGGCGTCAGCCTGGGGCGCGCCGACGTCACGAGACCCACCCCCTCGGGGCCCGCCCGCTGGAGCTCCGTCCTCGTCGCGTCCAGGATGACCGGATCCGGCACCCACGGCTCCATCCGATGCTCCATCTGGCGCTCCCCCTGCTGAGGGCCCCGGTAGCGCCGCTGGTACGGCTCAAGCCGCTCCGCGTGCGCCCGGCACTGCGCGGCCAGGCGCTCGCACACGCCGCACAGGTCCGGCTCCCGGGGATGGGCGCGCCACAGCGCGTGGAACCCGCCGGACAGCTCCTGCTCCGTCCGTACCAGGAGCGCCAGGTAGTCCGCCAGGTGGACGGTCACCGATCGGCCCACCCGGGGGCGGCCTCCCCGCCGGCCGTACGCGCGGTGCCAGTGCCCATGGCCCCCACCCCTCTCCGGTGATCGCGGACGTCAGACCTCCTCGTACCGCTCGCGTACGGCGACGCCGTGCCCGAGGGGCGTGGCGGCGGAGCAGACGCCCTCCACGGGCGTGAGCTCCTCGGCGGGCTCCCCCGGCCGGGGGGCGACCCGCACCAGGCGCACCGCCGCCGCGGTGCGCAGCGGCTGCCGCGACACCGGGTCCCACGAGGTGAGCGTGAGCTCCGCCGCCGCCCGCGCCTCGGCCTCGGACCGGCCGCCGAGCCGCAGGACCACGGCTCCGGGGCGTACGCCCGACAGCCGCACGACGGCCTCCAGCGCGCCCCGGGGCGACTCGGCCCGCACGAGGTCGCCCTCCTCCACGCCGTACGCCGCGGCGTCACCCGGATGGACCTCCAGGTACGGCGGAGCGGGTGAGAGGCGCGGCGCCCGGCAGACGAGGAGAACCAGCGGATACTCGTCGTCGGCCACCTCAGGAGACGGCTCATAATCGGCGGCGTGGAGGAACGCCCGCCCCCGGGGTCCGTCGGCGCGGTACCGCTCCTCGCCGTACTCCGCGCCGGTGGCCAGGTCGGCCCCGAACGTCTGGCAGCGCCCCGGCTCGGTGGCGAACCTCCCCCCGGCGTACAGGCGCTCCGCGCCGTAGGAGCCGGCCGGCGTGCAGGGCCACTGCACGCCGCCGGCCCGCAGCCGGTCGTAGGTGATGCCGGTGTGGTCGCAGGGACGGCCCCCGGAGCACGCCTTCCACGCCTCGAACGCCGACTCGGCGTCGGTCCAGCCGACGAGCGGCAGGCCGTCGCGGTCGCGCAGGTCCATCCGCCGCGCGTAGTCGAGCAGGACGGCGAGGTCCGCCCTCGCCTCCCCGGGGGGCTCCACCGCCTTCTCGCACAGGTGCACCGTCCGGTCGGCGCCGGTGACCGTCCCGGTCTTCTCCCCCCAGGCGGCCGCGGGGAGCACGACGTCGGCGAGCAGCGCGGTCTCGGTGAGGTACGGATCCTGGACGACGACGAACAGGTCCTCGCGGGCGAGCACCCGGTCGAGCCCGGGAGTCGCGCTCACGGGGTCGGACGCGGTGATCCACAACAGCCCGACGGAGCCCTCTTCGGCGTACCCGAAGATCTGGGTCGCGTGGGTGGCCGGCCCCCAGTGCGGGATGACGGCGGGGTCGACGTTCCAGAGCGCGGCCAGTTCGCGCACGTGTCCCGGGTCGGCCCAGTTGCGCAGACCGGGCAGGTCCCCGGCCGAGCCCGTCTCCAGCGCGTCGCAGCCCGGCCCGCCGAGCTGGAACAGCCCGGCCCCGGGCCTGCCCAGCATGCCCAGCAGCAGGTGGAGGTTGTCGACCTGGCAGGCCGCGGCCGTCGCCTGGTTGGAGCCGAGAAGGGCCGGGCCGACGGTCGACACCAGCCGTTCGGCGGCGCCCAGGATCTCGGCGGCCTGCTCGATCCGCGCGACCGGCACCCCGCAGATCTCCGCCGCCCGCTTGGCCGGGTACGCCTCGACGGTGCGCCACAGACGTTCGACGCCGACGGTGTGCGCGGCGACATAGGCCGCGTCGTGCCAGCCGTTCGCGAGCAGCTCGTGCAGCAGGCCGTTGAGCAGGGCCACGTTGGTGCCGCGGCGCACGGCGAGGTGGACGTCGGCCTCCCTGGCGGCGGGCGTCCGGTCGGGATCGGCCACGATCATCGCGGGCGGCCCGGGGCCGAGCCTCCGGTCGAGCATCCGCTCCCACAGCACGGGGTGGCAGGCCGCGCAGTCGTGCCCCCACAGCGCGAGCGCGTCGCAGTGGTCCACGTCGGTGTACGAACCGGGCTGGCCGTCGGTGCCGAAGCTCGCCGCGAGGGCGGCCGCTGCCGCCGCCGCGCACCCGCGGGTGTCGCCGTCCATGTGCGGGGTGCCGATGCCCGCCTTGCCGATCACGGCGAGCGTGTAGTGCTCCTCCAGGAACAGCCGGGGGCCCGTATGGAAGGCGATCCGGCCCCAGCCGCCGGGCGCGGCGAGCAGGTGCCTCGACCGGGTGACGACGCGGTCCATCGCGACGTCCCACGTCGACTCGACGAGGCGCCCGCCCTCGCGTACGAGTGGGCGGGTCAGCCGTCCCGGGCGCGGCTGCCAGGCGGGCCACTCGCGCGGATCCAGCCTGCCGTGGTTGACCCGGTCACCGGCCCGGCCGCGTACGCCCACCACCCGCCCGCCGCGCACCGCCAGGTCGACGGCCTCCCCGTGGGAACCGGCCGCCGAGGCCGCGGGAACCCAGCACTCGACGTCGTCCTCCGCGACGCCGTCCTCCAGGAACACGTCGACCCGCACCGGCCACGGGCTGCCCAGGCGGATGACCGGGGGAAGCGCGTCGCGCATGCGTCCCGGCAGGGCCGCGGCCAGCCGTTCCACCGCGTCGGGAGGTCCGTACGGCGTGCGCCGCCCCCTGGGATCGGCGATCCGGTCCAGCACCTGGCACCTCCGCGGTGACGATGTGTGAACGACGCTCCCCGTACCCGGCGCAATGTCCTTCTGATCCCAGATTCGCCCGAACTGACCGGTTCCTTTTCGAATACTTTCCTCAGCGTGATCCGCTCAGTGATCCGTTCAGTGAGCCGCTCAGATAGCGCTCGGCCAGTTCGCAGCTGTCGCGCGTGTAGCCGGCGCCGAGCCGGGCGGCCCCGGCGGCGGCCGGGTGGGAGCCGATCCAGGCGACGAGGAGGAGGCGGCGGAACAGGATGAACGTCCAGATCTCGGCCTCGTCCTCCTCCGGGAGGTCGAGCACGGTGCGGTAGCCGCGCACCCACGACTCCGCCATGTGCGGCACCTCGGGCCGGTGCTCGATGAAGCTGACGGCGGCGGCGAGGTCGTACAGGTACCAGCCGAGGCCGCAGTCGTCGAAGTCGATGACCCTGGCCTCCGTCTCGCCGTCCACCAGCAGGTTGGCCAGGCGGAGGTCTGCGTGGATGAGCCCGTACCGGTCCGGGCCCGTGCCGTACCGCTCCAGCCTGCGGCGCAGCTCGGCCTCCAGGCGGGCGAGCACGGCGTGCGCCTCCCGGTCGACCCCCACGCCGTCCTGCCACCGGCCCCAGCGGGGCGTGGGCCCGAAGGCGGCGTCGAGGTCCCAGTGGAAGCGGGTGAAGGAGGGCGGCCTCGTCCAGCCCCGGGCGTGCCGGTGCATGCGGGCGGTCAGCGCGCCCAGCCGCCCGAACTCCTCCACCAGCCGGTCCTCGGCCGGTTCGGCGCCGGGGAGGAACTCGAACATCACGCAGTGGCGGGGCTCGGCGCCCGGGTCCTCGACCGTGACGACACGGGACCCGTCGCGGGCCGGGATCACGCGGGGCGTGACGACGCCCGCCTCCTCGCGCAGCGCCTCCAGCCAGGCGAGCTCGCTGGCGATGGCGGCCGGCGACTGGTAGCCGAGCCGGTGCACTCTCAGGATCGCCCGCGTCACGCCGTCAACACCGCCGGGAATGCCGTGAAAACCGCCGGGAATGCCGTGAAAACCGCCGGGAACACCGCCGTGCGCCCCGCTCCCCGTCCCGCCGACGTCCACGGTGAAGGTCGCGTTCTCCGACACGTTGAGCAACGTCACGGCGGCGTCGGGGGGCAGCCCGTACCGCTCCAGGGCACGGCGGGCGACCCCCTCGACGCGGATGAGGACGTCTCCGCCGCCGGACAGGTCGTGGACCTGCATGCGCACTCCTTGAGAATCATGTCGGCCGGTCGCCCCTCATCCTCCCCTGCGGTCTCCGCTCTCTTGATCCGGCCCCGTTATCCGGCCCCGTGATCCGGCCCCGTTATCCGGCCCCGTGATCCGGCCCCGTGATCCGGCCCCGTGATCTGGCAGCGTGATCCGGCCCGGTGATTTCGCGGGCCGGCCCCGGCGGGGTGGGTGCCGGGGCCGGATCGCGTCTCAGCTCAGCGGTTGGTCCACAGATGCCAGAACCAGTCGCCCTCGGAGCAGGTGTAGTGCTCCCAGTGACCGCGGTCGATCCCGCCCTGGCCCTCCGCCACGCAGCGCGCGTGGCTCGTGAACCAGGTGCGGTACACGTCGTCTCCGGCCGGGCGTCCGGCGGCGGCGTGGGCGGCCGGCGCCGTGAGAACCGCCGGGGCCGCGAACAGGGCGGCGGCGAACGCCGCGATCCCGGCGCGCTCCAGTGATCTGATCAACGGATACCTCTTCTCTGCGAAGCGTTGACGAATGCAACGCAGAGCTACCCCTCAATCACACTCCGTATGCAGAGATTTTACGTTCGGTCCCGGACGAGCCGGTCGATGTCGGGCCGGTGCGGCATCGAGGTGCTCGCGCCCTCGCGCCGGACCGACAGCGCCGCCGCCGCCGAGGCGAAGCGGAGCGCCCTCTCGGGGCCGAGTCCCTCGGTCCTGGCCACCGCGAGCGCGCCGGCGAAGGTGTCCCCCGCCGCCGTGGTGTCCACCGCCCGCACCGGCACGGCGGGCTCGTGGAGGCGGACGCCGTCGCGGGAGCCGTACAACGCGCCCCGGGCGCCGAGCGTCACGACGGCCTCGGGAACGAGTTCGAGCAGTGCCTCCAGCGCGTCGCGCGGGTCGTCCCGGCCGGTGAGGACCGCCGCCTCGTGCTCGTTCGGCACGATGACGCCGACCGCGGCCAGCAGTTCGGCGGGCAGCGGCACGGCCGGGGCGGGGGTGAGGATCACCTCCGCCCCCGTCACGGCACCGGTCACGGCGCCGGCCAGGCGCGCGGCGGCGACCACGGCCTCCATCGGGAGTTCCAGTTGCAGGAGCAGCGCGCGGGACCGCCCGATCGTCTCCGCGTCCTCCGCCGAGGGGCCGGTGAGCGCGCCGTTGGCCCCCGGCACGACGATGATCGAGTTGTCGCCGTCGTCCTGCACGACGATGTGGGCGACACCGGACGGGCCGGGGACGGTCCGCACCCCGCTCGTGTCGACGCCCGCCCCGGCGAGCGCCGCGCGCAGCCCCGGCCCGAACGCGTCGTCGCCCACCGCGCCGAGGAACGCGACGCGCCCGCCCGCCCGCGCGGCGGCGATCGCCTGGTTGGCCCCCTTGCCTCCGGGGATCGTGCGGAAGGCCCGGCCCGTGATGGTCTCCCCCGGCTTGGGAGCCTGCGTCACGTACGCGACCAAGTCCATGTTGGCGCTGCCGAACACCGAGATCACGGCCGGTCGCCCCCGGCGAGCGCGAGCGCGCGGGCACTGGCGCGGGCGAGGGCACGGGTGGCGAACGCGGTCCTCGGTCCGCCTCCGGTCGAGCACCGGACCATCAGGCCCGGCTCGACGGTCACCACACGCGGCGGCAGCGAGCCGTCCCGCAGGCGGTCGAGCAGCAGCCTCGCGGCGGCCCTGCCGCGCTCGGCCCAGCCGAGCGAGACGCTGGTCAGCGACGGCCACGCGACCGAGGCGAGCTCGGTGTCGTCCATGCCGACCACGGCGACGTCGCCGGGGACATCCCTGCCCTGCTCCCGTAGCACGTCGAGGGCGCCGAGCGCGATCAGGTCGCTGGCGCACATCAGCGCGTCGAGACCGGGAGCGCGGGCCAGCAGCGCCCGCGCGGCCCGCGCGCCGCGGTCGCGCGTGAAGTCGCCCACCTCGACCAGGCTCTCGTCGTACGGCAGGCCGAGCAGTTCCAGCGCCTCCCGGTAGGCGGCGGCGCGGGCCGCGCCGGGCGCCGTGCCGAGCGGGCCGTTGAGCAGGCCGATCCGCCGCCTGCCGAGCCCGTGCAGGTGGTCCATCGCGAGCAGGACACCGGTCCGCGAGTCGCCCCGCACGGTGTCCACCGGCGTGCCCTCCGGCACCGGGCCGACGACGACCACGGGGACCCGCGCCGTGGTGACGGCCTCGATGTGCTCCTCCCCGACGCCGCGCAGCGGGCTGATGATGAGGCCGTCCACGTAGCGCTCCCGCAGCCCGCGCAGCACGCACACCTCGTCCTCCGGGTCACCCTCGGTCGAGTGGAGCAGCAGGCGGTATCCGGCCGCCTTCAGCACGGCCTGGATCTCCCGCACCATCGCCACGTAGACGGGGTTGCCGATGTCGGACAGCGCGAAGGCGATCTGGTGGGTGCGGCGGTTGCGCAGCGAACGGGCCACCGAGTTGGGCACGTAGCCGAGTTCGTCGGCCGCGCGCATGACCCGGCGCACCGTGTCCTCTCGCGTCGGCAGCCCGTTGAGCACCCGCGACACCGAGGCGATCGACAGGCCGGCGCGTTGCGCGATCGTGGTGATCGTGGGACCCTCGGTCACGGCCACCTCACTCTGGGGAGACTCTCGTGTAGTCGTCCACGCGTCGCAGCACGCGGGAGCTGTAAACGTTTTCAGCGTGGACGGCCCTTATCAAAGCGACGGCCACCAGCAGCGTCAAGTGACCGCGACGTAAAACATCTAGATCACCAAGCCGCAACAAGCCGCGCGTTGGTTCTGCTCTTCGACCGGTTTCGCCCTAGAATCCGCCGATGTGAACGAAGGTCACGAGGACCCGCCCAAGCTCCCCACCCGGGAGCGATCCTCCCGGCCCGGGACCGGCCGCCACCGACGGCCGCTGCCGGCCGACCTGCCGGCCGACGCCCCCGCCCTGGTCCTGGCCGTGCCGGGCAGGGCCGGAGATCCGGCGGGCCAGGGTGCGGACGTGGCCGCCGAGGTCGCCTCCATCGTCCGGATCGACAACCCGCAACTCGACCTTCGCATCGTCTCGCTGGCCGACGGCGGCACCGACCTGACCAAGGAGTTCGCCGACATCGCGGCCAAGCGACCGGCCGGAGGACCGGCGGCGGTGGTGGTGCCGCTCGTCACCGGACCCCATCCCCGCGTCCGGCGCGCCGTACGGGACGCCGTGACGCAGAGCGGCGCGGCCGTGCGGATCACCGAGCCGCTCGGCCCGCATCCGCTGCTGGCCGAGGCCCTGCACGTGCGGCTGTCCGAGGCGGGCCTGGCCCGCGCCGACCGAATGCGGCTGTTCAACGTCTCCTCGCCCGTCGACGGGATCATCGTCGCGACCGCCGGGGGCGACGAGGCCGCCCGCGGGGCCGACGCGACGGCCGTCCTGCTGGCCGCCCGCCTGACGCTTCCCGTCGTCCCCGCCGCGCTGGACGGCGTGCCGACGGTGCGCGACGCCGCCGAGCGGCTCCGCAAGATCGGGGCCAACCGCCTCGCCGTGGTGCCGTACGTCATCGGTCCCGAGGCCGACCGCGAGCGGATCACGACGGCGGCCGAGGCCATCGGCGCCGGCTGCGCCGAGCCCCTCGGCGCCCACGAGTCGGTGGCCCGCATGGTCTGCGTCCGATACGGCGCCGCCTTCGGCGGTTTCGACGGCTTCGACGACCTGTCGGACTGAACTCCTCACCGAGTTCGTCCGGCGGGTGGGCTCAGGGGAGCGGGCGGCGGCCGGGGAAGCCGAGGTCGCTGCGGTGATACCAGCCGAGGGCGGTCTCCCCCTCCAGCCAGCACAGCCGTACGGACACGCCGCCGAGCACGGCGGGGAAGTCGACGAGCAGCGGGGCGACGCCCTTGATCTCGATCTCCTCGGCGTCGAACCAGCTGAGGATCTCGTCCATCCGCGCCTCCAGGCCCTTGGCCTCGGCGAGACCGCCCAGGGCGGAGGTCCCGGCCTGCCGCAGGTCGAGGGTGAGCTCCGCGAGGTCGGCGCGGACGGCGACGAACGCGCGGGCGTGCTCCAGCACCTCCGGCATCAGCGATCCGGCCTCGTCCAGCGTGAAGATCCTCGCCACGCTCCGGACGCTACCGCATCGGCCCGCCGGAAGGTCACAGGCGGCGGCGCAGCAGGCAGAACTCGTTGCCCTCGGGGTCGGCGAGCACGTGCCACTGCTCCTCGCCGGTCTGGCCCACGTCCGCCCGTACGGCGCCGAGCTTCAGCAGGCGGTCGAGCTCGTCCTCCTGGTCGCGGTCGGTGGGGTTGACGTCGATGTGCAGGCGCAGCTTGTCGCGCTTGCGCTCCGGCACGGGCGCGAAGATGAGCGTCGGCTGGAGGCCGCCGAAGCCCACGCCCGGCGGGCCGATCTCGATCCAGCCGTCCGTACGCTGGATGACCTCGAAGCCGAGCACCTCGCACCAGAAGGCGGCGAGCCGCTCGGGATCGTGACAGTCGACGACGAGCTCACTGATACGACAGGCCATGACTGCGGCTTTACCCGCGGACGGGCTCCCCATGCAGCGGGCAGTGGGCGACCTCCGGATGGAGCGCCAGCCATTCGATCCGCTGCCTGCTCTCGTCGTCCATGGGCGTGTAGACCACGATGCGGGTCTCCGGCGGCGCGGCCAGCGCCATGCTGGTGGACGCCAGGCGGATCAGGCCCACCGACGAGTGCTTGAACAGCTTCATCCGGACGCCCGGTCTGGCCACGTCGTGCATCGCCCACATTCGGGCGAACTCCGGGCTGGCCGCCGACAGCCGGGTGACGAAGCCCGTCCACGCCGGCTCTCCCACATGCCTGCCGAAGGCGGCCCGCAACATCGCGACCATCTGCGGGAGTTCCTCGTCCTTGTTCACGAGCGGGCAGCAGCAGTCCGGCATGGTGAACACCCGCCACAGGACGTTACGCTCGAGCCGTGGCCGGTCGACCACGGACGCGAAGATCGTCCCGTAGGCGGTGTTCCAGGCGAGCAGGTCGTAACGCCCGCTGTAGACGCAGGCGGGCAGCGGGTCGAGCTGGCCCAGGATCGTGTGCACCTCGGCGTCGAGGCCCTCCCCGTCGCCCGCCGGATCGGCGATCTCCGGCAGGTCCGCGAGCCGGTAGAGGTGCTCCCGCTCGGCCGCGTCCAGCCGCAGCGTACGGGCGATGGCGTCGAGCACCTGCACCGACGCGTTGATGGGGCGGCCCTGCTCCAGCCAGGTGTACCAGGTCACGCCCACGCCCGCGAGCTGGGCCACCTCCTCCCGCCGCAGGCCCGGTGTACGGCGGCGCAGGCCCGGCGGCAGGCCGACGTCCTCGGGCCGGATGCGCTCGCGCCTGCTGCGCAGGAAGGCCGCGAGCTCCTCACGCCTGGTGTTCCTGGTGCGAGTCCCCGTCGTCACCTCCCCATCTTGGCGAGTGCGTGACCGCGTTGCCAGGTGGTGTCAGTACCAGTATCGGCAGGCTCTCGTTACCGGTATCGCGACGGCCGCATCGTTGCCGCCATGACCACTGTCACCACCCGCGCGCCGGCCGCGCGGCGAACCTCGCCGGGTCTGCTGCTCACCGTCATCCTGGCGGGGCAGTTCATGGCCGTCCTCGACGCCACCATCGTCAACGTCGCCGCGCCCACGATGCGCGCCGACCTCGGGGCCACCGGCTCCGGACTGCAACTCGTCATCTCCGGCTACACCGTGGCGTACGCGATGCTGCTGATCACCGGGGCACGCCTCGGGGGGCTGTTCGGCTACCGGCGGCTGTTCCTCACCGGGCTCGTGGTGTTCACGGCCGGGTCGCTGATGTGCGGACTCGCCACCTCGGCCGGTGTGCTGATCGCCTTCCGGCTGATGCAGGGCGCGGGAGCCGCCCTGATGGTGCCCCAGGTGCTCAGCCTGATCCAGGTCACCTACGACGGCGCCGCGCGGGGGCGGGCGCTCGGCGTCTACGCCACGGTCATCTCGGCCGGCGCGGTCGTCGGTCAGGTGCTCGGCGGGCTGCTGGTGACCGCCGACCTGTTCGGCACGGCCTGGCGGCCGGTCTTCCTGGTCAACGTGCCGATCGGGCTCGCGCTGCTGGCCGTCGGCGCCCGCGCGCTGCCCGCCGTGCACGTGCGGCGTGAGCGGGGGCTCGACGTGCCCGGCCTGGTCACCCTGTCGCTCGCCGTCTGCCTGCTGGTCGTGCCGCTCGTGCTCGGGCACGAGGAGGACTGGCCGCTGTGGGGGTGGATCGCGATGGGCCTGTCGGTGCTCGCGTTCTGCGCGTTCCTGCTCGTGGAGCGGCGTGCGGCGCATCCGCTCGTCCCCGGCCGCCTGCTGCACGCCCCCGGGGTGGCCGTCGCCGCGTCGAGCATCTTCCTCGTGATGGCGGCGTACGGCGGCTGGCTGTTCGCCATGGCCCTCCACCTGCAGGGCGGCCTCGGCGACAGCGCCCTGCGGGCGGGCTGCCTGTTCGTCCCCGCGGCCGCCGCCTTCGGGCTGACCAGCCTCAACTGGAAGCGGCTGCCGGCCGGCCTGCACCGGCCGGTGATCGTCGCGTCCGCCGTCGTCACCGCCGCGGGCGAGCTGGCCCTGGCGGCGGCGCTGGCCGGCGGCGGCCACGGCGAGCCGCTGCTGGAGATCAGCTTCGTGGCCGTCGGCGCCGGCATGGCGGGCACGTTCAGCCCGCTCATGGCGGTGGCGCTGGCCCGGGTCGCGCCCGCCGACGCGGCCGACGCCAGCGGCCTGCTGGCGATGATGCTCCAGCTCGGCCAGGTCGTCGGCGTGGCCGTCTTCGGCACGCTGTTCCTCAGCCTCGCCCCGTCCGCGCACGCCGCCACGGTGACATCGCTGTGGCTGGCCGCGGTGTCGCTGGCCGCGGGCGGGTGCGCGCTTCCCCTCCTGCGCACCCGCCGGGTCAACCGATGAGCACTCGGCGAGTGCTCAGACGAGGCCGAGGGCGAGCATCGCGTCCGCCACCCTCCTGAAGCCGTCGATGTTGGCGCCGGCCACGTAGTCGCCCGGCATGCCGTACGCGTCGGCCGTCTCCAGGCAGCGGGCGTGGATGTCGCTCATGATCTCCTGGAGCCGCCGCTCGGAGAACTCGAACGTCCACGAGTCGCGGCTGGCGTTCTGCTGCATCTCCAGGGCGCTGGTGGCCACACCGCCCGCGTTGGCGGCCTTGCCGGGGCCGAAGGCCACTCCGGCCTCCTGGAACACCCGGATGCCCTCGGGCGTGGTGGGCATGTTGGCGCCCTCGCCGACCGCGACGCACCCGGCCCGCACCAGCGCCTCGGCGTCCTTGCCGGTGATCTCGTTCTGCGTGGCCGACGGCAGCGCCACCTCGCAGGGCACCTCCCACACGCCGCGCCCGGCCACGTACGTCGCCTCGGCGCCGCGGCGTTCGGCATAGGCGCTGAGGCGGCGCCGCTCGACCTCCTTGACCTGCTTCAGGAGGTCGAGGTCGATGCCCTTCTCGTCCACCACGTAGCCCGAGGAGTCGGAGCAGGCCACGACGACGCCGCCCATCTCGCGCACCTTCTCGATCGCGTACACGGCGACGTTGCCGGAGCCCGAGACGACCACGCGCCTGCCGTCGAACGACGTGCCCTTCGCCTTCAGCATCTCCTCGACGAAGAACGCGCAGCCGTAGCCGGTGGCCTCGGTGCGCACCTGCACCCCGCCGTAGCTCAGCCCCTTGCCGGTGATGACGCCGGACTCGTACCGGTTGGTGATGCGCTTGTACTGGCCGAACAGGTAGCCGATCTCCCGCCGCCCGACGCCGATGTCCCCCGCGGGCACGTCGGTGTGCTCGCCCAGGTGCCGGTACAGCTCGGTCATGAAGCTCTGGCAGAAGCGCATGATCTCCCGGTCGGAGCGGCCCTTCGGGTCGAAGTCCGCGCCGCCCTTGCCCGCACCGATCGGCAGGCCGGTCAGGCCGTTCTTGAAGATCTGCTCCACCGCGAGGAACTTGACGATGCCGAGGTAGACCGACGGGTGGAAGCGCAGCCCGCCCTTGTACGGCCCGAGCGCGCTGTTGAACTCCACCCGGAAGCCCCGGTTGATGTGCACCTCACCCTGGTCGTCCTCCCAGGGCACGCGGAAGATTATCTGCCGCTCGGGCTCGAAGATGCGCTCGATGATCTTGTGCTCGGCGTACTCCGGATGCTTGCCGAGGACGGGACCGATGCTCTCCAGCACCTCGCGTACGGCCTGGTGGAACTCGGCCTCCCCCGGGTTGCGCCGCAAGATGTTCTCGTAGACGCCCTCGAGCCTCTCGTGCAGCACTCGACCGCTCCTCGTTTGTGCCTGATTTATCCCTTCTCACTGTAACGATGTCAAAGCTGTGAGAATGACCGTCTCATCCGCTGGGACGGACGACGGCCCGCCAGACGTCGATGACCAGGACCGGCCGCATGCCGACGGATTCGTACAGGCCGAGCGCCGGGGTGACGTTGTTGGAGTCGACGTGCAGGATCGTCCCCACCCGCCCCCGCCGCTCGTCGGCCGCGAAGGCCCTGGTGAGCAGCAGCTTCCCGAGGCCGAGGCCGCGGAAGCGGGGCCGCACCGCGAGCGTGCGGACGTATCCGCAGTTCTCGTCGGACACGAAGTGGTCGGTCCCGAGCAGCATCGCCGCCGGCTCGCCGTGGACGCGGGCCAGCAGAAGCTGCCCCCAGTCGTTCGCGCTGGACGACTCCATCTCGGCGGTCCACTCATCGAACGTCTTCGGCACGAACCCGAAGTGCTCGGCGAAGCCCTCCTGGTGAACCCGGTGCGCCGCCCGGAGCACCTCCTCGTGACCGTCCTGCCCGGGAGAGCCGGCCTCGACCTCGACCCCGGGCACGAAGACGGGCCGTACGCCGGAGTGGTCGGTCCGCATGCGGTGGAAGCTGGTGGCCGGGGCGAAGCCGCGCCGCTCGGCGGCCTCGCGCATGGGCTTGTCCTGCTCGTAGAGGCTGATGTCCACCACCGCGTGGTCGTGCCCCGCCTCACGGGCGAGATCGGCGGCCCGGCCGAGCACCATGTCCCACAGCAGGGTCGCCGCGCCGGGCTCCCGCGCCTGCACGTCGATGTCGACGTTCTCGCTGGAGCCGTTGCGCCTGGCGTAGCCCCAGCCCACGAGCCGCCCGTCCGAGCGGACCAGCCAGCTGTCGCGGTCCAGGTCGAGCTCCTTCAGGGTGTCGGCGATGTCGTCGAGCGTCCAGTCGGGTCCCCCGGTCACCTCGATGTCGTGCTCGGCGACCAGTTCGTGCACGGTCGCCGCGTCGGCGACCGCCGGTCGCCGGATTTCGTAGTCGTTCACATCGCATTTGTACGTGTCGTGACTTGTGGGGGACTTGCCGGAGCCTTGTGTTCTCATGAAAGTTTCCCGCGCCCAGGGCGTCACGTGGGCGAAGCGCCCATCGTAGGCGCTGATCAGAGGGGGCGATACCGAAAGACATCCGCGTCGCGGTTGATCCGGGCGCGAGGGTCTGGATTCCATGGTCCCGCAGTGACAGGCGGCCGCAGGGAGTCGGAGGCGGTCGCATGGTTCACGAGCCGCACGGCGGCCCGCCGTCCCGGGAGCATCGATGTCCAAGCACCTCACCGCGAGTCTCGCGGCGCGTCTCCGGGTACGTCCCGCCGTGGCGCTCGCGACCGCCGTCGCCGCGCTCGCCGCCGGGGCCGCGTTCGCCACGGCCCGCCCGACGGCGGCCGTGGCCGCGACCGGCGGGTTCGACTTCACGCGGGCCCAGGTCGCCGCCACGGGCCTGCAGACGCCCTGGGGGCTGACCTTCCTCCCGGACGGCAGCGCCCTGGTGTCCGAACGAGACACGGCCAACATCATGCAGGTGCGTCCCGGTTCGTCGCCCGTACGGGTGGCGACCGTCCCGAACGTGTCCCCCGGCGGAGAGGCCGGCCTGCTCGGCATCGCGGTCTCCCCCACCTACGCCCAGGACCAGTGGATCTACGCCTACTTCACCGGCGCCTCCGACAACCGGCTGGTCAGGTTCAGGCTGAGCGCTCCGCAGACCCAGCAGGTGCTCCTCTCCGGCGTGCCCAAGGCGCAGTTCCACGACGGCGGGCGGATCGCGTTCGGCCCCGACGGCATGCTGTATCTCTCCACGGGCGACGCCGGCACCTCCGCCAACGCGCAGGACCTGAACAGCCTCGCCGGCAAGATCCTGCGGATGCGGCCCGACGGCACCGTTCCGCCGGACAACCCGTACGGCACCCGCGTGTACAGCTACGGCCACCGCAACGTCCAGGGGCTCGCCTGGGACGAGGGCGGCCGGATGTACGCCAGCGAGTTCGGCCAGAACACCTGGGACGAGCTCAACTACATCGTCCCCGGCGGCAACTACGGCTGGCCCACCTGCGAGGGCGTGTGCACCGACTCGCGCTTCCGCAACCCCATCGTCACCTGGAGCACGTCCGAGGCGTCGCCCAGCGGCCTGGCGTACGCGAACGGCACGCTCTTCGCCGGGGCCCTGGCCGGGAAGCGGCTCTGGACGGTGCCGGTCAGCGGCGGCAGCAGGACCGGCAACCCGGTGGCCGAGTTCCAGGGCACGTACGGCCGGCTGCGCGCCGTGGCCGTCGGGCCGGACGGCTGGCTCTGGGTCGGCACGAGCAACCGCGACGGCAGGGGGACCCCCGCCTCCAGCGACGACCGGATCCTCCGGGTCCCGCCGGCCGGCGGCTCGTCACCCAGCCCCTCTCCCAGCGCCTCGCCCAGCCCGTCGGCCTCCCCGTCGCGCAGCCCCTCGGCGTCGCCGAGCCCGTCTGTCAGCCCGTCCGCGAGCCCGTCGGCCGGCCCCCGCGCGTGCTCCGCGACGTACCGGATCGTGAACCAGTGGCAGGGCGGTTTCCAGGGCGAGCTCGCGGTGCGCAACTCCGGGACGGCGGCCATCACCTCGTGGACCGTCACCTTCGCCTTCCCCGACGGTCAGCGCGTCACGCAGTCCTGGAGCGGCCGCTTCACCCAGTCGGGCGCCACGGTGACCGTCGCGAACGAGACCTACAACGGCGCACTGGCCCCGAATGCCTCGACGACTGCCGGCTTCAACGCGAGCTGGTCCGGCGCCAACCGGGTCCCGTCCCCCATCAGCTGCACCGCCGCCTAACCCGGCACGGTTATCAGTCCTGCTGACAATTGAAAATTGGGCCCGTCGCGGAGTTCGCGCTGCCCGGGTCGCTCGTCAAGGGCCAGTGGAACCACATCGGCATTCCCCTGCCGATTTTCAGTGACCACGTCTCGCCGATTCTCGCCCTGCTGGGGCCGTTGTACTGGAACACGACGGGCCCGCGACGCTGCTCGTCGCCCAGGCCGTGCTGTTCGCCGCCGCGGTCCCCGTTCTGTGGGTCGTGGGGCGGCGCATGCTGGGCACCACGTGCGCCTACGCGATGGCGTGCGCCTACGCCCTCAGCCGGCCGATCGCCGAGGCGGCCGCGTTCCAGTTCCACGAGTTCGCCTTCATGCCGCTGCTCACCGCGCTGCTCTTCGAGCGGTGGCAGGCCGGGCGGCGCTTACGCGCCCCGTGGGTGATCGCGGACACCGGCGGCCCGCAGCCGATGATCGCGTCGCGGCCGGCTCAACTGGCCGACGTACGGCTGCTGCGCGACTGCGGTTACGAGCAGCTCTACGACCGTGACGGCCATCTGGTGCTCCATGCCGCCTCGCCGGGATCCGCCACCCCCGACCTGACACCCCACCGGTGCACCCCGGACCCCGCTCACTCCTCGTAGTCGTCGCCCCAGTGCGGCCAGGGGAGACCGAGCCTCTCGACCAGCTCCCGGCTGCCGCCGACGACCTCGGCGTGGGACTTGGGGTCGTTGTGGCGCAGCCAGTCCAGCACGCGCGCCGCCTGGCCGCCCGGGTCCGTGTCGTCGATGGGGACGGTCCACTGAAGCTGCACCCACGGCTCGTCGTCCGGCCGGTCCTCCCCGTCGGACGACGGCTCACGTGGATGCCAGAAGACCACGTGCGTCTCGTCCTGCCGATCGGCCTCCGCGTAGACGAAGCCCGCTTCGCACTCCCAGGCCGCCAGGAGGCCGGGATCCTCGCGCAGCGAGCGGCGCACCTCACGGGCGACCGTACGGGCGGGCCACTCCCAGCCGTGATCGTCCACGGCCCGGGCGACGACCTCGTCGTACGGGCCGGCGGCGAAGCGGAACGGCTCCAGCCCGACCGCCGTCGTATCGGGGTCGCGCCGGCCGCGCCAGACGACCGTGTCACCGTCACGGACGACCGTGACGTAGAGGGCCCCGCAGCACCCCTCGGTGCAGTACGCCTCGGCCAGCCGTACCTCCCGGGGCTCCCCGGACGCCGCCAGATCGCTCAGCACGTGTTCCGGCGGGTGGGGCCGGCCCTTGCGGAACGCCCGCGCGACGACCGGCCGGCCGTTCACCAGCGGCCTCGTCTCCACGCGGCCCGGAAGCGCCGGATCGGAGACGACCACGTGAATCGCCAGCCGGTCCCGCCCGTCCTCGGGGAGCCGCGAGGGGAACCGCGACACGACCGGCAGGGCGGCGATCGCCCGGCGCGCCCAGGCCGCCCGGCGGCGGGTCACCGGGTCGGGCGACCGTGCCGCCTCCGCGAGTGCCTCCGCCGCGCGCGCCGAGGTGAGCAGGCGGCGCAGCCGCTCCAGCGTCGTCTCCCGGACGCCCGGCCGCCACGGCAGGCACGCGGCGTGACCGCTGGTCAGGTCCTCCGCGAGAGCGACGGCCGAGGCCAGCGAGTCCAGCACCGGAGGCACGGCCCCCGCGCGTACGGCGAAGGCCGCGAGGGCCCGGCAGGCGTCGTCGTAGTCGCACAGCGCGGAGAAGTCCTCCCCGGCCATCGCCTGGAGGAGCCGGCCCGCCAGGAGGACCACCCCGCCGTCGGCCTCGCCGTCCTCGAGGACGTCCGCGAGGCGTACGGCCTGGGCCACCCGCTGCGCGTGCCCACCGGCCGTGGGGCCCGGGTCGGTGGCGTGCCGGAGCAGCCAGGCGACGGCGACGGGATCCTCCGCCCGGCACATCGCCTCGATGGCACGGCTGAGGGTGAGCTGTGCCGACCGCTCCGCCAGCCAGACCAGCGCCCCGGCCGAGCCGGGGATCGTCTCCAGCACGTCCACGGCCACGGGCCCGAGACACCGCAGCAGGCCGAGCGTACGGACCAGGGGGACGTCCTCCGGGCGTGCCCTGCCCGCCAGCAGGCACAGGCCGGTCAGCGCGGGACGGCGGTCCTTCGCGTGCCGGGCCAGCCAGAGGCCCGTCTCGCGGGCGGGCTCGGTGGCGAGCCACGGCAGGCCGTCCAGGACGTCGGGCCTGATCGCCCACGAGGGGACGTCCAGGGCGCGGAGGTCCTCGTGCAGCTCGTCGAGGGAGCGGCCGGGGTCGTCGAAGCGGGCGCGGAGCACCGCGGCCAGCGCGGCTCTGGCCTGCTCGACGGAGAAGGAGCCGCCACTGGGCCGGGGACCCCGGTGGTCGGCGTCGTCGGGATAGGGGCGTCCGCCGTCGGGAAGGGGCGCGTCGGGTGTCAGCGCGTGCAGGCGGGACGCGTGGTCGAAAAGAGACGGCCGGTTGCCGAGCGCCCTGCGCTCGGGGGCCAGGCTCACCGGCCGGAGACGAACTCGATTCTCTCGTTCATGCCGCACACGATGCCATCCCCGTCCGCCGACGACAAGATCCGACGGGCGGGCGGTACGCGCGACAGCGTCACGGCCCGCGCGCCGGAGCCGGTGGAGCGGCAGAGGTCCGGTTCACGTCACGCGGTTCGCGTTCCGTGGGTGGCGGCCCTGGCGCTTCCGTATTCGGCCAGGGCGTGGAAGGCCGCCTTCGGCTCCCACGGCAGTCCCGGATAGGCCGTCCCGGTGCGGCCCTCTCCGAGGACCTTGACGACGCCGTAACCGGCCAGGTCGAAGTCGCGCTCGGGGTCGGCGGAGGTCGGCAGGTCCCAGCGGGCGAACGTGTAGACGAACGCCGCGTCCACGCCCTCCTGGTCGTAGATCTCAAGAAGTCTCCGCACGTAGCGGGCCTGCTCGTCCTCGTCCCGTACGACCACCTCGGTGAGGCGGACCGGGCGCGCGCGCTCGTCGTACTCGACGATCTGGTAACCGCGAGAGGCGCGGTCGCCGGCCCCGAGGTAGGGGGCGCACCCGAACTCGGTGACGGCGAAGGGCTTCCCCTGCGTGGCCTGCGCGCGCACTCCGGCACGGAAACCGGGGTCGGCGGCCCCGTCGAGATAACCGGCGTCGGTGGCGATCACGTCGAACGGGGTCCAGTCCACGCCCTCGAACGGCAGAGAGGCGTAGCTCACCGGGCCGCCGAACCGCCGCCGGACCTCGGCGACGGCCCGGGCGAGGAAGGCGTTGACGCGGGCACGCGCCTCGGGGATGGTGACCGTCCTGCGCTCCGGGTCGGTCAGCGCGCGTAGCCGCTCCTCGTGGGTGTCACCGGGGAGGAATCCGCCGTTGAACAGGCTGATCTCGGAGCCGGTGAGGTACACGACGGAGGCCCCCTCCCGGCGGAGCCGCTCCGCGCGCTCGGCTCCGTCCGCGAGCAGCTCCAGCAGTTCGTCGGAGGTCGGCCCGTTGGTGAACGGGCAGTACCAGACCTCCAGCCCGGCCTCGGCGGCGTGACGTGCCGCGATCTCCAGGCGGTCCGGGTCCGCCCCGGTGACGCGTACGGCGTCGCAGCGCAGGTCCTCGCGGATGATCCGCATCTCGCGGCGCACGACGTCCGGATCGAAGGGTTCGTGGGTTGTCGTCCCGCCGGTCGAGAAGCCGACGTCGTAGTTGATGCCGAACACGCGCATGAAGCCCTCCGAACGCCACCTTATTAGGTACTCACCGTACCCTATCTCCACGACGGAAAATCGTCACTATAAATCCATAAATGTCCAGAAAGTGAGTATTAGTCAATGGATGCATTGACTCGTGGTTGATTAAAGCTGAAACACATGGTTCCAGAGTGACTGTCTGTTCTTAGTCGTAGGCATGGTGCTACGGTGTCTGCCTGTTCACGCCCTGCTGTGAAACGGCACCACGTGGCCGTCCCGCCTTACAGGGAGAACAGCAGGTTCGACGCGGCCTTGTCATGCTCTGCCGCCACCCCGAGGACGCCGATGTCAGTAGATGTACACCACCGGGCGCGGAGAAGGTTTTCACCGAGGGAACTGGCGGCCCTCGCCTCTCTCGGCACCCTGATCATCACAGCCTGCGCGTGGTTGTGGGCGATGTCCGCCGCCCCCTATGAGGCCAGAGCGCTGATGGCGCTCGTCGGCGGGGTCTCGGCCGTACTCCTGTCCGGCGCCGTCGCGACCGCTGTCCACTACTCCGGCACCGGTCGCCGGCTGCGTGAGCGGGCCGAGTGGGCCGGCGCGCGGTTCACCTGGCTGGAGCGGGAAACGCTGCGAACGGCCGAGGAGTCGCTGCCCTCGCTGGGACGTCAGGTGCGGGACGGCGCCTCGGTCGCCGACGCGCTCTCCCGGATGCCGCAGCCTCCGGACGGCCCGCTGCGGCACCTGCTCGAAGCGGCCGGGCACGAGCTCGACCTGCTCGAACGCGAGCGCGCCGTCGCCCAGGTGTCGCGCGATGCGACCGAGGACGAGATCTCCCGGCTGATCGACGAAACGCTGCCGGAGCTGTTCCGGCGGATCCAGACGGACCGGATGCCGGTGAGCGCCGCACTGGCCGAGATACGCCAGCCGGAGCAGGACCCGCTACGCGACCTGCTGCGCGAGACGGCGCGGCAGCTCTCCGAGAGCGAGCGCAGGGGCACCGCCGTGATGGCGGCGTGCGCCGGGGCCGCGGCCCGGGTACAGGCACAGGCCACCAGCCTGCTCGCCCGGCTGCGCGAACTGGAGGAGCAGTACGGCGATCATGAGGAGGTGTT
This sequence comes from Microbispora cellulosiformans, assembly GCF_008728085.1. NCBI lineage: Bacteria > Bacillati > Actinomycetota > Actinomycetes > Streptosporangiales > Streptosporangiaceae > Microbispora > Microbispora cellulosiformans. Next base: position 100,623 of record NZ_VYTZ01000002.1, read on the forward strand.
CGCCGACCTGCTGGACCTGGACCACCGCGTCTCCCAGATGAGCCGGCTGGCGGACAACATCGCGCTGCTGAGCGGCGGCCGCTCCGGGCGGCGATGGACCCGGCCGATCGTCATGGAGAGCGTCCTGCGCGGCGCGATGGGCCGCATCAGCGCCTACCGGCGCATCCGGCTGCACTCCACCAGCACCGTCGCCGTCGCGGGGTACGCGGCCGAGGGCGTGATGCACGCGCTGGCCGAGGTGATGGACAACGCCGCCACGTTCTCGGCGCACGGCACCGAGGTCCACGTGTACGTGGACGAGGAGGACGCCGGCGTCGTGATCACGATCGAGGACGGCGGCCTGGGGATGCGCCCGCGCGAGCGGCAGCACGCCACCAGGCTCGTGTCCGAGCCGCTCGACCTGCGGACGCTGTCCGGTACCCGCCTGGGCCTGGCGGTCGTGGGACGTCTGGTCGACAAGTACGGCCTGACGGTCAGCTTCCGGTCGTCCGCCCGCGGTGGCACGGGAGTCGTGATGCTGATCCCGCGCCTGCTGATCACGCAGCCCCTGCCGGCCACCGTGCCGCCCGGCGCCGAGGCGTCGGTCCGCCACCCCGTGCAGGCCGCCGTACGGACCGCCGTGCAGGCACCGGCCGTACCCGCGCAGGAGGGGCCGGCCGACGAGTCCGAAGGTCTGCTGCCCAGGCGGCGCCGGGGGCAGACGCTGGCCGAGGCGACCAGGGCGCGGCAGGCATCGCCGGCCAAGCCCGCGCGCGAGGGGCCTGACTCGGCTGCGAGGTTCGCCGCGTTCCGCCAAGCCGGCGGCCGTGGGCGTACTTCCTCTTCAGCCCCTCCCCCGGCCCCGGGCGACTCCTGACACGCGTCCGCCGACCACCGGACATCTTTGGATTCACAGACGAGGAGGCAGGGGCGTCCCTCCCGCGCCGAAGGGGCACCCCGTCGTTTCTATGAGCACAACCGACGCTTCGCACACCACCGATCGTGACTTCGACTGGCTGCTGGAGAACCTCAAGCAGAAGACCCCGGGGATCAGGCATGTGCTGGTGCTGACCAGGGACGGCCTGAAGATGAGCTTCACCGCCGGCCTCGGCCGGGACGGGGCCGACCAGCTCTCCGCTCTGGCCGCCGGGATCCAGAGCCTCTCGCTGAGCGCCTCCGCCGAGTTCGGGGACGGCATCGGAGCAGGGCAGGCGATGGTGGAGTTCGCCGGCGGACTGCTGCTCATCGTGCCGGCCGGGGACGGCGCCCACCTGGCCGTGGTGGCCGAGGAGGACGGCGAGGTGGGGCTCATCGCGCACAACATGAACGAACTGGTGGAGCAGATCGGGGTGTACCTCACTGCGGCGCCGCGGCAGACGGAGAACAGCGACGACCGCGGATGACACGGCGAGCCATCGACCAAGAAGACCCTGACCGGCTCTACACGGTCACCGGTGGGCGCACCAGCGCCGATGAGAAGACCTTCGACTCCGTCTCCCTCATCGTCAGCGAGAGCGCCCCCACCCCCGGTATGCAGTCCGAGCACATCAAGATCCTGCGGATGGCCCAGCGGCCGACGGCGGTGGTGGAGATCTCGGCGGAACTGCGCCTGCCGGTCAGCGTGGTGAAGATCCTGCTGTGCGACCTGCTGGACACCGGTCGCATCACCGTCCGTCATCCGTCGATCGCCGCGCAGGCCGGACGACCGGATCCCGAAATCCTGAGGCAGGTGCTCGTTGCCCTCCACAACCTCTGACCAGACAGCGGACACCATGCGAACGCCGCTACGCACGACCGCCGCGGACGCCCTGAAAATCGTGATCGTCGGCGGGTTCGGAGCGGGAAAGACGACCATGGTCGGCTCGGTGAGCGAGATCCGCCCGCTGAGCACCGAGGAGGTCATGACCCAGGCGAGCGTGGGCATCGACGACGCCAGCCGGGTACGGACCAAGTCGACCACCACGGTGGCCTTCGACTTCGGCCGGATCACGCTGAACGCGAGCAGGGTGCTCTACCTGTTCGGCGCGCCCGGTCAGCAGCGGTTCTGGTTCTTGTGGGACCAGTTGTTCGCCGGCAGCCTGGGCGCGGTCGTCCTGGTGGACGCCCGCCGCCTGGAGGATTCCTGGTACTCCATCGACCGGCTGGAGCACCACCGGACCCCGTTCGTCGTCGCGGTCAACCGCTTCACCGACGGGCCCACCCTGGATGCGGTGCGCGAGGCGCTGGCACTGTCGCCCGAGGTCCCGCTCATCGACTGCGACGCGAGAGAGCGGTCCTCGGCCAAGCACGTGCTGATCACGCTCATCGAGCACCTCACCCGCACCTACGACCAGTTGCCCGCCCGAGAGAGCATGCCGTGACGAACTCCCCTCCCCTGCCCGACTCCACAGACCCGTCCGCCGCGCCCGCATCGCAGCATCCCGAGCGGAGACGGGAGCCGCTGGAGGGATACGACGACCACGCCGATGCCGTACGACTGCACGCGTCACTGATCGGCGACGACCCGACCGCGCTGTTCCAGGAGATGCGCCGCGAGCACGGCCCCGTCGTCCCCGTTCTCCTCGACGGCATGCCCGTCTGGTACGTGATCGGCTATCGCGAGTTGCACCATGTCACCAGCCAGCCGCAGTTGTTCGGCCGCGACCCCAGGCGCTGGAACCTGCAGGACCACCTCCCCCCGGACTGGCCGGCGCGCCCGTACGTGACATGGCAACCGTCCGTGATGTACTCCGAGGGAGCCGAGCACCAGCGGCGGATCGGCGCCATCAGCGACGCGCTGGACAGCGTCGACCGCACCGAGCTCGCCCTGATCTGCGAGCAGATCGCCGACCGCGCGATCGACGAGATCTCCGGGGACGGCCAGACCGACCTGATCTCCCAGTACGCCGACCGGATTCCGGCTCAGGTCATCACCCGGCTGTTCGGGCTGGCGGAGACCGACCTGCCGGAGCTGGTCGAGGACGTCAACATCGTGTTGGGCGGGGGTGAGGAGGCCCCCTCGGCGATCACCCGGATTCTGGAGAAGGTGAGCCGGCTCATCGCCGACAAGCGCGCCCTGCCCGGCCACGACCTCACCTCGCACATGCTGGCACACCACGCGCGGATCACCGACGAGGAGATCGTCCAGGACCTGATCATGACGATGATCTCCTCCCATGACAACTGCTCCAACTGGATCGGCAGCACCCTGCGGCTGATGCTGATGGACGACCACTTCTCGATGAGCCTGCAGGGCGGCCGCAGCAGCGTCGGCGAGGCGCTGAACGATGTGCTGTGGAAGGATCCGCCCACGCCGAACATGCCCTCACGCTGGGCCGTGCAGGACTGCGAGCTGGCCGGGCGGCGCATCCGCCGGGGCGACATGCTGGTGCTCGGCGTCGCCGCGGCCAACGCCGATCCGCAGGTGCAACCGGCCGCCCATGCCGGCTCCGGCGCCAACCGGGCGCACCTGGCCTTCGGCCACGGCGAGTACGGCTGTCCCTTCCCCGCGCCCGAGCTCGGCGGGATCATCGCCAAGACGGCCGTGGAGGTCCTCCTCGACCGGCTGCCCGACGTCTATCTCACCGTGAAACCGGACGCGCTGCGGTGGCGCCCTTCGCTGTGGGTTCGCAGCCTGGAGGCCCTGCCCGTACGGTTCAGCCCGACCGTGCCGACCGGCCGGGGCCCGTCGAACATCTGGAACGCCTCCAGGTGAGGTCAGGCCGGAGCAATAAGGTGCTGCCATGGAATATGGACGACTTGGCACCACTGGTCTGAAGGTCAGCAGGCTCTGCCTCGGCATGATGAGCTACGGGGAGGCCTCCAAGTGGGGCGGCTGGGCCCTGGAGGAGGATCTCGCCGAGCCCATCGTCCGCAGGGCCGCCGAAGGCGGGGTGACGTTCTTCGACACCGCCGACATGTACTCGGCCGGTGTCAGCGAGGAGGTCACCGGGCGGCTGCTGCGCAAGATCTTCGCCCGGCGCGACGACTACGTGCTCGCCACCAAGGTCTACTTCCCGATGGGCGAAGGTGAGAACGACCGGGGCCTGTCCCGCAAGCACATCATGTCGGCCGTGGACGCCTCCCTCACCCGCCTGGGCACCGACCACGTCGACCTGTACCAGATCCACCGGTGGGACGACGAGACGCCGATCGAGGAGACGATGGAGGCGCTGCACGACGTCGTCAAGGCAGGCAAGGCCCGCTACATCGGCGCCTCCAGCATGCGGGCCTGGCAGTTCGCCAAGGCCCAGCACATCGCCGAAAGGCGCGGCTGGACCCGCTTCGTCTCGATGCAGAACCACTACAACCTCCTCGACCGCGAGGAGGAGCGGGAGATGATCCCCCAGTGCCTCGACCAGGGCGTGGGGCTCATCCCGTGGAGCCCGCTCGCCCGCGGCCTGCTCGCCCGCGCCGGCCAGCCGGCCGACACCGCGCGGCAGACCGGCGACGGCGCCCGGCAGCGGCAGCTGTACGGCGGGCCGGCCGTCGAGACGATCCTGGACCGGGTGGCGCGGACCGCCGCCGACAGGGGCGTCTCCCCCGCGACCGTCGCCCTCGCGTGGCTGCTCAGCCGTCCGGGCGTGACCGCCCCCATCATCGGCGCGACCAAGGAGCACCACGTGGACGACGCGCTCGCCGCGGTGGACCTCACGCTGACCGAGGAGGAGATCGCCTTCCTGGAGGAGCCGTACCAGGCCAGGTCGCCGCAGTACTGAAGCCCGTCCCGGAGCGGCGTGCGGGTCGTGACCTAAATCCGTTGCCCGGGCCGGGGGCGGGCGGCAGGCTGTACGGGTGCTGATCCGACGTGAGAACCCCGGCGACGTCGAGGCCGTGCGTGAGGTGGTCACCGCCGCCTTCGCTCCCCACCAGGAGGCCCGCCACCCCGGCCGGCCGCAGGTGCCGCCGGTCGAGGTCGTCCTGCTCGACGAGCTGCGTACGGACCCGGGCTGGCTGCCGGAGCTGTCGCTCGTCGCGCCGGCGCCGGACGGCGGGATCGCGGGTCACGTCCTGTGCACCAGGGCCCACGTGGGGACCGTGCCCGTGGTCGGCCTCGGCCCGCTGTCCGTGCATCCCGCCCACCAGCGGCGGGGAGTGGGGTCGGCGCTGGTGCACGCCGCGCTCGGGGCGGCGGAGGCGCTCGGCGAGCCGCTGGTGGGGCTGCTCGGCGACCCCGCCTACTACCGGCGGTTCGGCTTCGAGCCCGCCTCGGCGCACGGCGTCGCGGCGCCGGACCCGTCCTGGGGCGAGTTCTTCCAGGTGCGCGTCTTCGAGCGGTCCGCGCCGCGCGGGCCTTTCACCTACGCGGAGCCCTTTTCCAGGGTTGACGGCGGGTGATCGGTATGACATGCAGCTCCTCGTGAAGAAGATCCTGACGTGGCTCGTCCTCGTCGTCACGGTGACCGGCTGCCAGAGCACCGCCGAGTCCGCGACACCGGTGCCCGCCGGCTACCCGGCCAAGGTCGTCGAGCAGGAGGCCGTGGACGGGCGCACGGACAAACTCGTGATCGACTCCCCAGCCACGGGCGGGCGGCGATCGGTGTGGGTGCTGAAACCCGCGGCCTGGAAACCGGGTTCCACCGGCTGGCGCGCGTTGTACCTGCTGCACGGCTGCTGCGCCGGCGGCGGCTGGGACTGGCTCAGGACGGGAGAGGTGGCTCGGCTGACCTCCCGGCTCAACGCCGTCGTCATCGTCCCCGAGGGCGGTTCGATGGGCTGGTACGCCGACTGGCGCGACGGCCTCGCCTGGGAGACGTTCCACATGACCGAGGTGCCCCGCCTGGTCGAGCCGCGGTACGGCGTCGGGACGCGCCGTGCGGTCGCCGGTTTCTCCATGGGCGGCCTCGGCGCGTTCGGCTACGCGGCCCGGCATCCGGGTGTGTTCGAGGCCGCGGCGTCGTTCTCCGGGGTGCTCGACACCCGCGAGGACGTCCCCGGATATCGGGCGTTCATGGCGGACAACGGCGTGGACACCGAGGACCTGTGGGGCGACCCGGGCGCCTGGCCGGAGCACAATCCCGCCGACCTGGTCGGGCGGTTGAAGGGTGTGCGCCTCTACGCGTCCTCAGGCGACGGGGAGCCCGGTCCGCTGGACCGGGGCGACGGGGCGATCGATCGCACCGAGGCCGCGATCATGCGGCAGAACCGGAACTTCGCCAGGGCCGCGGAGAAGGCCGGGGTGAAGGTGACGACGGATTTCTACGGAAAGGGCACCCACACCTGGCCGTACTGGATACGTTCGTTCGAACGCGCGCTGCCGCTTCTCCTACCCTGAGACTCATGGGACGGGCCAATGACGAGGCAGCCGCGGCGCTGCAGGAGTACGCCGAGCTTTTCGCGCTGAACGGCGGGGACGCGTTCCGGGTGCGCAGCTACCAGAAGGCGGCCAAGTCGATCGCGGGGTTCCCCGGCGACCTCGGGGAGACCGACGTCCGGTCGATCCCCGGGGTGGGCGAGGCCATCGCCAAGAAGGTCGAGGAGTTCCTCGCGCGGGGCAGCTTCCGGCAGCTCGACGACCTGCGTGCGCGGGTGCCGGAGGGAGTGCGCAGGCTGACCCGGATCCCCTCGCTCGGCCCGAAGAAGGCGCTGTTCCTGTTCCAGGAGCTGGGCATCGACTCCCCCGCCGCCCTGGCCGAGGCCATCCGGGCCGGCCGCCTCGGCGGCGTGCGCGGCTTCGGCGCCAGGACCGAGGAGAACCTGCTCAAGGGCATCGAGCACATGGAGCGGTCGGGCGACCGGGTCCACCTCGGCATCGCGACGGACCTCGCCGAGCGGGTCGTCGGCTCGCTGCCCGCCGAGAGGATCGCCGTCGCGGGCTCGCTGCGGCGGATGCGCGAGACGATCGGCGACATCGACGTCCTCGCCGTCGGAGACCCCGGCCTGATGGACCTGTTCGCGCGGCAGCCGTACGTCACGGAGGTCATCGCCAAGGGCGAGCGGAAGACCTCGGTGCGGACCGACCGCGGCCTGCAGGTCGATCTGCGGCTGGTCCCCGCCGAGTCGTGGGGCGCCGCGATGGTCTACTTCACCGGCAGCAAGGAGCACAACGTCCGCATCCGGGAGATGGCGGTCAGGAAGGGCTGGAAGCTGTCGGAGTACGGCCTGTTCGACGGCGAGCGGCTGATCGCGTCGGAAACCGAGGAGGAGATCTACCAGGCGCTCGGCATGGAGTGGGTGCCTCCGGCGCTGCGTGAGGACGGCGGCGAGGTGGAGGCCGCGCTGCGCGGCGGGCTGCCACGCCTGGTGGAGCTGGGCGACCTGCGGGGCGACCTGCACACCCACACCGACCTCACCGACGGGATCGCCTCGCTGGAGGACATGGTCGCCGCCGCGGCCGCCCGGGGCTACTCCTACTACGCGGTCACCGACCACGCGCCCGACCTGGTCATGCAGCGGATGACGCTCGACAAGGCCCTCGCCCAGCGGGCCCGCATCGCCGACCTTCAGGCCAAATATCCGGACATGAGGTTGCTGCACGGCAGCGAACTGAACATCGCCCCCGACGGCTCGGTGGACTGGCCGGCCGAGGTGCTGGCCGGGTTCGACGTCTGCGTGGCCTCGGTGCACTCGCACTTCACCCAGTCGCGGGAGGAGATGACCCGCCGCTTCGTCGCGGCGTGCGAGAACCCGCACGTCCACGTCATCGGCCACCCCACCACCCGGAAGATCGGCAAGCGGCCCCCCGTGGACGCCGACTGGGACGCCGTCTTCCGCGCCGCCGCCCGGACCGGCACGATCATGGAGATCGACTCCTATCCCGACCGGGCCGATCTGCCCTCCGACCTCGTGCGGCTCGCGCGCCACCACGGCGTGACGTTCTCCATCGACAGCGACTCCCACGCGATCCCGCATCTGGCCCACCAGAGGTTCGGCGTGGGGATCGCCCAGCGGGCCTGGCTCACTCCGGACGACGTCGTCAACACCTGGCCGCTCGACCGGCTGCTGGCCCGTCTCGGCGGGGACCACGCGACGCCCTGAAGGACCTCCTCGCCCTGGAGGACCTCCTCGCCCTGAACGAACGCCTCGGCCGCGTCGGCGCCGCCGACCGTGTCCGCGCCGCCCGACCGAAAGCAACCGGGGCATCCGGACGGGAGAAGCCAGAGCATGCGGACGGCGCGGGGGTGGCCCTACGCCGTCAGGCGAGCGGGTCGTACTGGAACGCCCGCACCTCCTGCGCGCAGCGGCAAGAGGCCGCGATCTTCTTCGCCCACTCCAGCGCCGCCTCGCGGGAGGGCAGGTCCAGGATGGTGTATCCGCCGTCCAACCGCGTGGCCTGCGGATAGGTGCCCTGCGTCACCGTGCCGTCACCGGCCACGAGGACGGGGGCGACGTCTTCGTCTATCCCGCCGCCGAAGACGTACACACCGGCATCCTTGGCCTCCTGGATGACCGCGTGAGCTTCGCGAACCACGTCAGGAAAATCCTCGTCCGAGACCACCATGGCGGCGCTGGGGAAGGAGATGAGGAAGTGCGTCATCCCTCGATCCTGCCGCGCGCCACCGACATTTTCCGGAACGCGCTCTCACAGCTCCCGGAGGATCGCGTGGAGCAGGGACTCGGTGTTCCTGGCCGGCTCGGCCTGCACGCTGAGCTCGCTCATCACGAGGGTGTAGTCGTCGACGTCCTCCTGCTTGTCGAGGTAGAGAGCGCCGCTCAGCTGCTCCAGGTAGACGACGTCGGAGAGATCGGGCTCGGCGAAGCGCAGGATCGTGAAGGAGCCGCCGGCGGCGGCGTGACCACCGGCCTGGAACGGCAGGATCTGCAGGGTGACGTCCGGGCGCGCGGCGACCTCGATCAGGCGCTCGATCTGGCCGCGCTGCACGGCACGGCCGCCGACGGGGCGGCGGAGCGCCGCCTCGTCCATCACCGACCACAGCCGGGGCCCGTCGGGGTGGTCGAGCAGCCGCTGGCGCCGCAGGCGGAGGCCCACCCGGCGCTCGATGTCGTACGCCGACGCCCTTCTGTGGCGTACACGGAAGACCGCGCGGGCGTACTCCTCGGTCTGCAGCAGGTCGTGGACGAACTGCGCCTCGAAGGTGCGGATGGTGGACGCGGCCTCCTCCAGCCCGACGTAGGGCCCGAACCAGCTGGGCAGTAGGTCGTTGTACTGGTGCCACCAGCCGGGCACGCCGGCCTGCCGCGCCAGCGCCTGCATCGCCTCCCGCTCGGAGCTGTCGGTGACGCCGTAGAGGGTGAGCAGTTCGGCCAGATCGTGCTGCTTGAACGGAATGCGGCCGAGCTCCAACCGGCAGATCTTGGAGTTGGAGGCGCGGATCGCCCGCCCGGCCTCGTCCCGGCTGATGTTCCTGCTCTCGCGCAGCCGGCGTAACTGCCCGCCGAGCATGATGCGCAGAACCGTCGGTCCGCCCCGCGGCTGCCCCGGTCGTCCGTCCGGGTAGGTCGCAGACCCCGCTCCGGCCGAGATCATCTCTGTCCTCTCCTCGGTTCACATGTGGTTCATGGTCAAGTGATGCGCTTGTACACGCTTTCGAACACCATGCCACATCGGATCACTGTTCGTGGGGTGCCGGATGCAACCGGTTGCATCGGAACGGGGCCGGCGGCGATCGTCTGGCGCGGGTCACGGCCGCACCTCGACATCCCCCGGCGGCACGGGGGAGAAATGCGGCGGTAACGCGCCGCTGCCATGATGGTCACGGTGCGCAGGCGGACGATCGCCGAGCGCCGGGGAGGGGTGCCAGGAGGATGACGAGATGCGCCAGCTGACGGCACTCGACGCGCAGTTCCTGTCCGTGGAGTCGGCGACGACCGCGGCCCATGTGGCGGGCGTGGCCGTCTTCGACCCGTCGACCTCGCCCTCCGGCGGCCTGACCCGCGAGGCCCTGCTCACCCTGCTGCGGGAGCGGCTGCACCTCGCCGCGCCGCTGCGGATGCGGCTGGCCGACGTGCCCCTCGGCCTGGACCGGCCGTACTGGATCGACGACCCGGACGTGGACCTCGGCGCGCACGTGCACGAGACAACCCTGCCCGCGCCGGGCGGCGAACGGGAGCTCGCGGCGTATGTGGCGGACGTCCACGCGCGGCGGCTCGACCGGACACGTCCGCTGTGGGAGGCGCACCTCATCCACGGCCTCGCGGGCGGGCGGGTCGCCCTCTACATGAAGGTGCACCACTGCGCGATCGACGGCGTGACCGGGTCGGAGATCCTGACGGCGCTGCTCGACCCCTCGCCGCAGCCGCGTCTCGCGGAGGCGGCGCCCGCGCCCGCCTGCCCGCGCCCCGAGCCGCCCACGCCGCCGGGGCTGCTCGCGATGCTCGCCGGGGCGCTCACCCGCACGATCGTGCAGCCGGTGGAGGCGCTGTGCTCGCTCGCCCGCGCCGCCGCCGACCTGGACACGATCCCGGTGGTGTCGGCGCTGCCCGATGCGCGGCTGGTGGCCCAGGCCGCCCGGGCGCTCGCCGGAGACTCGCGCACGCTGCCGGAGACGCCGCCGCTGGCCGCGCCGCGCACGCCGTTCAACGGCCCTATCTCGGGGGCGCGTGCGGTCGCCTTCGGGTCGGTGCCGCTCACGGAGGTCAGGAGGGTGGCCAGGGCCTTCGGCATGGGCCCGAACGACGTCGTCATGACGCTGTGCGCCTCGGCGCTGCGACGCTGGCTGCTCGCGCACGACGCGCTGCCCGACCGGCCACTGGTCGCCGCCGTGCCGGTCGCGCTGCGCACCGCGGGATCGTCGCCCGGCCCCGCGGACGGGCGGGTCGGCAACCGCATCTCGGCGATGATCACGCCGCTCGCCACCGACGTCGCCCGTCCCGGAGAGCGCCTGGCGGCCGTACGGTCCGCGCTGGCCGCCGCCAAGCGGCGTTTCGCCGTCTCCCACCGCAGCTGGCTGGACGACGTGTGCGCGCTGGTGCCGAACGCGTTCGCCGCGCTGGCCACGCCGCTCGTGTTCCGGCTCGCGGGAGTGGCGGGGGCGGGCGTGAACCTCATCGTGTCGAACGTGCCCGGCTCGCGCGTGCCGCTCTACTTGTGCGGGGCGCGGATGCTCTCCTATCACCCGCTGTCGGTGGTCACCGACGCCACCGGCGGGATCAGCATCACCTGCGCGTCGTACGACGACCGGCTGGACTTCGGCGTCGTCGTGTGCCCCACCCGGGTGCCGGACGTGTGGAGCGTGACCGGCCACCTGCGCGAGGCGATGGACGAGCTCGTCACGCTGCTCGACGAGGCGCCACCGCGCGGGAACCGCGAGCGGGAGTCTCCGGAGGAGCTCGAACAGGTGGAGGAGCGCGAGGAGAAGGTGCCCGCCTGAGGGCCGTCCGGTGCGATCGGCCGATACCGCTGATCTGGGCCGGCGACTGGTGCGGCTTAGGGGTGCGCTGACCGGTGACCGGCCGACGACAGACCAGCGGCTGGTCGCTGTCTGATCAGTGCAGCGCGTTGGCGATCAGTTCCGCCACCGCGTCGGGGTCGATGTGGTGCCCGGTGAGCAGGCAGATGCTCTCCTGGTAGAGCAGGACCGCGGCGAAGGTGGCGGCGGCGGCCTCCACTCGGGCGGCGTCACCGCGCCCGCCCGGCAGGGCGAGCTCCAGGGCGAACCTGGCCCTGCGGATGATCTCGCTGTTCAGGCGGCCCAGCCGCTCCCGTACGGACAGATGGGTGTCGGCCTCGCGGAACAGGATGCGCCGCATCGCGGGGGACGCCCGCAGCGGCAACCGGCGGGCGAGCCGCGACAGCGTGCCCGCCGCGTCGCCGGGCAGAGCCTCGACCTCCTCCTCCGTGACGACCGTGCGCTCGTCCACCAGCGAGACCAGCACGTCGATCTTGCGCGGGAAGTAGTGGAAGACCAGCCCCTTGGGCACACCGGCGAGCTCGGCGATCCGCGCCGTCGGCGTCGCCTCGTAGCCGCCGCCCGCGAACAGTTCCTCGGCCGCGTCGAGGATGCGGGTGCGGGCGTCGCCGTCCTGCGGGCGCGCCCTTCTCCGGGTACGCGACCAGGCCTTGGCGGTCTGGAGGGGGTGGTCCACGGACCGAACCCTAACCAGAGCGGGTGCTCCAGCACCATGACGCGAGGGACAGGGCAGTCATACGCCCGGCCGCGGGCGGGTGGCCCGCGGCCGGGCGTACGGGGGCGCCGGCGGGGTGCGGCCGGCGTCCCATGTCAGTGGTTCACCTCAGCGGTTCACCTCAGTGGCTCGCGTCAGTGACCGGTGGCCTGCTCGGCGCCGATGCCGGTGAGCGAGCGGACCTCGATCTCGGCGTACTTCGACGCGTTGTACTCCTTGCTCAGGATCGTGCCGAGGTAGCCGCACAGGAAGCCGATCGGGATCGAGAAGATGCCGGGGTTCGACAGCGCGATCAGGTGGAAGTCGACGTCGGGGAACATCGCCGTCTTCGCGCCGGAGACGACCGGCGAGAAGATCACCATCACCACGGCGGAGATCAGGCCGCCGTAGATGGCCGAGACCGCGCCCGCCGTGTTGAACCTCTTCCAGAACAGGCTGTAGAGGATCGCCGGCAGGTTGCCCGAGGCGGCGACCGCGAAGGCCAGCGAGACGAGGAAGGCCACATTGAGCGACTGGGCGAAGATGCTCAGCGCGATCGCGACCGCGCCGATCACGAAGGCGGCGATCCGGGCGACCACGACCTCCTGTCGGTCGGTCACCTGGCCGCGCTTGAACACGTGGGCGTACAGGTCGTGGGCGAAGCTGGAGGACGAGGCGAGCGTGAGCCCGGCGACGACCGCGAGGATCGTGGCGAACGCGACCGCCGCGATGACCGCCAGCAGCACCGTGCCGCCGACGTCGCCGAAGACCTGCGTGCCGATCTCCTGGGCGAGCAGCGGCGCCGCCGTGTTGCCCGACTTGTCGATCTTGCCGTGGACCAGGGCCGCCGCGCCGAAGCCGAGGACCAGCGTCAGCAGGTAGAAGACGCCGATGATGCCGATGCCCCACAGGACCGACTTGCGGGCGTCCCTGGCGGTCGGCACGGTGTAGAAGCGGATGAGAACGTGCGGCAGACCGGCGGTGCCGAGAACCAGGGCCAGGCCGAGGCTGATCAGGTCGATCTTGCCCCAGATGCCCTGGGCCTCGGTGCCGTACTTGAGGCCGGGCTTGAGGAACGCCTCACCCTTGCCGCTCGCGCCGGCGGCGTCGCCGAGCAGGCCCGACAGGTTGAAGCCGAACTTGCCGAGCACGAGCAGGGTGATGAGCGCGGCGCCGACCATCAGCATGACGGCCTTGACGATCTGCACCCAGGTGGTGCCCTTCATGCCGCCGAAGACGACGTAGACGATCATAAGCAGGCCGACCGCGATGATCGTCCAGATCTTGCCGGCCTGCGAGGTGACGCCCAGCAGCAGCCCGACCAGGGAGCCGGCGCCGACCATCTGCGCGAGCAGGTAGAAGATGCTGACGACGATCGTCGAGACGCCGGCCGCCGTACGGACCGGGCGCGGGGACATCCGGAACGCCAGCACGTCGGCCATCGTGTACTTGCCGGAGTTGCGCATGAGCTCGGCGACGAGCAGCAGCGCGACCAGCCAGGCGACGAGGAAGCCGATCGAGTAGAGGAAGCCGTCGTAGCCCGACAGCGCGATGATGCCGGCGATGCCGAGGAACGACGCGGCCGACATGTAGTCGCCGCCGATCGCCAGGCCGTTCTGCAGGCCGCTGAACGAGCGGCCCCCGGCGTAGAAGTCCGCCGCGCTCTTGGTGTTGCGGCTGGCCCAGAACGTGATCCCCAGCGTGAGGGCGACGAAGACCACGAAGAGGATCGTGGACAGGGTCTCGTGGCTCACTTGGCGCCCTCCCCGACCTCGTCGCGGCTGCCGGCCTCGGCGCGCAGCTCTTCGGAGAGCGGGTCGAGCTTCGCCGCCGCGTGCCGCGAGTACGCCCAGGCGATCAGGAACGTCGAGACGAACTGCAGCACGCCGAAGACGAGGGCGACGTTGATGTTGCCGAACAGCTTGGTGCCCATGAAATCCCGGGCGAAGCCGGACAAAAGCACATAGAGGAGGTACCAGACCAGGAAGGCGACGGTCATGGGGAAGGCCCAGGACCGGTAGCGGCGGCGCAGCTCCTGGAACTGCTCACCCGCCTGTATACGTTCGTAGACCGATGGATCGTGCTGGGCGGTCACAAGATCTCCTTGGGCAAGTGATCTGAATCACCACAACGTAGGAGCGTGGTGCGCCCGCCGACGAGCCCCGGGGACCGCCGCGTCGCCCAGCCGTGTCGCCGGATCGTTCACATGGCGCGGCGATGCGACGAATGGTCGGTTGCACGCGCCGAACGGTCACGCCACCGCGGTACGTGAAACGCTTCAGCCGTCGCGGTGCGAAGGCGACATCAAGGCCGGCTCTATCACTACGGCGTGACTGGAGCCGCAGATCACGAACACTCGTTCGCCTTGGGCGCTGAGATGGGAGACGAGGCGGACCAGATACCTGTTACGTTGATCGTTGGAATCCTCGGTCAGCCGCTCGAGATAACCGGGGAGAACGGTCTCGTCGGACACGTCCCGCCAGTCTTTGCCGCCGGCGAAATCGCGCTGCCAGATGCGGTCGATGTCGGCGACGCTATTGATCTCTCCGCGTATCGCCGGGTGATCCGCCCGGCCGAGGAACTCCTCCACGAAGGCCTCCGGCGACTCAGGTTTGCCGAACCGCAGCTTACTGAAGTAGGGCCGCAACACCATGAAGAGCGCTACCCGGTCCTTCGCGTGCACGCGGGCGAGATAGGCGATGTGCTCGTCAAGCGGCTGCTCCCACGTGTACGCCTGCACATCGTCCTTCTTCGCCAGCGCGTACACGTGACCCGACTCGCCATAGTGCTCCACCGGATCCATAAAACCCGGTGCGAGGAATCCCAACCTGCCTTCGACCAGGGCAACGGTGGGGCGCAGCTCCCGCCACATCTCGTCGATCTGCCGGAGCTGCCGATCGACGGATGCGGGCTTGTGCTCAGCCCCGAAGACGACCACGTTGCCATGGCGGTAGGTGTAGGGACGGCGGTGCTCTTCGGAGTACTGCGACCGTGGAATGATGCGCGCTTCCGCGAGGGATGTCGCCGGCGGCTGCGGGTAATAGGCCGGCGACCGCCAGAAGTAGGTGAACGTCAGCAGCGCGAGCGTTGAGGCCGCCACCAGCAAGGACACGACCGCCCATAGCAGAACTCTTCGCATGTCAGCTCACGCTGCGGAGCAGCTCGTGGATACCGCCCGTGTCCGCTTTCACCGCAGCCAACTCTGAGCGCAGCGCAGCTATCTCATCCGCCTGTGCCTGCTGGGCGGCGAGGGACTTCACCGCGAGATCACGCAACGCGTTGTCGCGGTCGACCGCGGCCCGGGCCTCCCACGCGCGGCGCCACTGCCTGGTCACGTAAACCGCCAGCAGGGCTACCACGGCGAGTGTGATCACAAATCCGAAGGTGCCCTGCCAAGCAACCAGATCAATGCTCTCGTCCACCGATTGAGTCACTTCTCCTCCATTGTTCGTACCGCGTCCTGGATCGCTTCCGGGGTGAGCTGAAAGGCGAACGGCGCGACATCGAAGAACCGCATCGCCTTGCCGTCAGCGGACAGCTCCATCCGGCCGACGACAAGCCCCACCTCTTCCAGCCGGCGCAGGTGCATGTGCACCAACGGCCGGCTCAGCTGGAGCTCACGAGCCAACTGACTGACGTAGTTGCTGCCACCGGCCAGCGCCGCGATCAACCGCAGCCGCTGCGGGCTCGCCAGCACTGCCAGCACCCCAACAAGATCGGAGCCCATGACGCTCCCTTCTAGCTCGTGCTGACACGTGTCAGTAGTAACTTACACATGTAAGTGTGTTTGGAACAGCCTCGTACACCGAGCGGCGGGGCGTGATCGTGCGAAACCGGTTCTCGTTGCGATGTCCCTCAGCCCCCAGGAGAACGCCGGACCACAGGGAGACGCCGGGCTACATGTGACGAGGACGCCAGTCGCCGCGGTCGACGTTCAGCGTCTCCGGCGTGTGCAGGCGCACCATCGTGCGGGCCACGCCGCGCGGCACCCGCGAGGGCGTCAGCAGCGACACCGTCACCATGACGGTGAACGACACGGGCACCGTCCAGGCGGCCGGCTCGGCCAGCAGCGACCCCGCCCAGCCGGTGTGCGGGCCGCCGCTGATCGTCACGACCACGGCGGTGCAGGCCAGCCCTCCCCCGGCCAGCAGCCCGGCGAACGCCCCCGTCGTGGTCAGCCTGCGCCACCAGATGCCGAGCACGAGCAGCGGGCAGAACGACGAGGCGGCCACGGCGAAGGCGAGCCCCACCACGGTCGCCACCGGCAGCGACCGGGCCACCCCCGCCAGCGCGAACGGCACGACCACCGCGAGCACGGTCGCGTAGCGGAACGAGCGCACCCCGCCGCGCAGGATGTCCTGCGCGATCACCCCGGCGACCGACACCGTCAGCCCCGACGAGGTGGACAGGAACGCCGCGAACGCCCCCGCCGTCACCAGCGCGGTGAGGAACTCCCCCACCGGGCCGCCCACCAGCCGCCCGGGGAGCGTGAGGACGACCGTGTCCCCCGCCGGCACGCCGTAGACGTGGCCGAGGTAGCCGTACACGGCGGGCATCACGTAGAAGGCGCCGAGCAGCGTGAGCACGACGAGCGTGGTGCGGCGCGCGGCCCGGCCGTCGGGGTTGGTGTAGAAGCGGACGAGCACGTGCGGCAGTCCCATGGTCCCGAGGAACGTCGCGAGGATCATCGAGTACGTCTCGTACACCGGGTGGTCGCGGCCGTGCAGCGGCAGCGCCCACTCGTCTCCGGCGGCGAGCCCCGGCGCGCCGCCGGACCACCAGGCCATCAGCATGAACACCAGCGGCAGCGCCAGCGCGGTGAGCTTCAGCCAGTACTGGAACGCCTGCACGAAGGTGATCGACCTCATGCCGCCCGACAGCACGTTCGCCGCGACCACCGCCGCCACCAGCAGGCTGCCCGCCCACGGCGGCGCCCCCGTGATCGTACGGAAGACCAGCCCGGCGCTCTGGAACTGCGGCATGAGGTAGAGCCAGCCGATCAAAACGACGAGGACGCTCGACAGCCGCCGCACGGCCATCGACTCCAGCCGCGCCTCGGCGAAGTCGGGCAGCGTGTAGGCCCCCGAACGGCGGAGCGGCGCCGACACCAGCACCAGCAGCACGAGGTAGCCGCCGGTCCAGCCGACCGGCAGCCACAACATGTCGGCGCCGAACGTGAGGATCAGCCCCGCGACGCCGAGGAACGAGGCCGCCGACAGATACTCCCCGCCGATCGCCGAGGCGTTCCACAACGGCGAGACGGTGCGGGACGCGACGTAGAAGTCCGAGGTGGTGCGGGACATCCGGATGCCGAACGCGCCGATGAGAACGGTCGCCAGCAGCACCACGCCGACCGCGGTGATCTGACTCACCTACGCTCCGTCCTCACCGGCGCACGTCCTCACCGGCGTTCCATGAGGTCGGCGAAGTCGCGTTCGTTGCGCTCGGCCTGCCGGACGTACAGCCAGGCCCCGACGACGAGCGCGGGATAGATCAGCCCGGCCAGGACCACCCACGGCAGCGGCAGCCCGAACAGCTCGGCCGCGCGCAGCTCGGGAGCCAGCAGGAACAGCAGCGGCAGCCCGCCCACGACGCACGCCAGCACCGTGCACACGAACAGCGCGAGCCGGAACTGCGTACGCACCAGGGAGCGCATGTAGACCTCACCCAGGCGGGTCTGCTCGTCGATCTCCCGGGTGAGCGGATGGCGGGGCCGGCGGGCCGCCGCCGTGCGCGGGCTGGTCACCGTCACCCGGCGCGGCCTGCCCGTCATCGGGCCTGGCCCTTGCGGGCCCGGCGGACGAGCAGGTCGCGTAACTCCCGCGTGTGCCGGCGGCTCACCGGGATCTCGGTGTCGCCCACACGCACCACGCACTTGCCCGAGTCGATGTGCAGTTCGTCGATGTGCCTGACCGCGACGAGATGGCTGCGGTGCACCCGCAGGAACCCGGCCGTCGCCCAGCGCTCCTCCAGCGTCGCCAGCGGGATGCGGACCAGATGGCTGCCGGTCGCGGTGTGCAGCCGCGCGTAGTCGCCCTGCGCCTCGACGTACCGCACCTCGGTGCTCGCCACGAACCGGGTCACTCCGCCCAGCTCGACCGGGATGGTGTCGGCCTGCGGCCCCTCCCCCGGCTCGCCGCGGCTGCCGCAGACCCGGCGGATCGCCTCCGCGAGCCGCTCCGGCCGTACGGGTTTGAGCAGGTAGTCCTCGGCCTTGAGCTCGAAGGCGTCCACGGCGTGGTCGTCGTACGCCGTGACGAACACGATCTTCGGCGGACGGGTGAACTGGGTCAGCAGCCGGCCCAGCACCACACCGTCGAGCCCGCGCATGCGGATGTCGAGGAACACCGCGTCGACCGGCCTGCCGTCCGCGATGGCGCGGTCGAGCAGCTTGAGCGCTGCGGCGCCGTCACGGGCGGTCAGCACCTCGCCGATGCGGGGGTCCGCTCTGAGCAGGTAGGCGACGTCCTCCAGCGCGGGCTGCTCGTCGTCCACCGCCAGGACCCGCAGGCCGCTCACGATCACCCCTTTCACCGGCCGATGCTCTAGAGAGTGATGACCAGGACGACCGGAAGTCAACGTTTGCGCGTGTCACGAGACGGTGTCAGAGCACCGACACTCCGGGGTGGTATTTGGGGATGCGCACCGTGACCTTGGTGCCCGCGCCGGGGCCGGTCTCCACGACCAGCCCGTACTCGTCTCCGTAGACCTGGCGCAGCCGCTCGTCGACGTTGGCCACGCCGATGCCGCCCGCCCCCGAGCGGTCCTCCCCGGCGAGCACGCGCCGCAGCCGTTCGGGGTCCATGCCGACGCCGTCGTCCTCGACGGTGATGCCGCACTCGGCGCCGTCGTCCTCGGCGATGATCGTGATCCGGCCGGCGCCGGGCTTCGCCTCCAGCCCGTGCCGTACGGCGTTCTCCACCAGCGGCTGCAGGCACAGGAACGGCACCGCCACCGGCAGGACCTCCGGGGCGATGCGCAGTGTCACCAGAAGCTGGTCGCCGAACCGGGCCCGCTCCAGGGTGAGGTAGCGGTCGATGGACCGCAGCTCCTCGGCCAGCGTCGTGAAGTCGCCGTGCCGCCGGAAGGAGTAGCGGGTGAAGTCGGCGAACTCCAGCAGCAGCTCCCTGGCCTGCTCCGGGTCGCTGCGGACGAACGACGCGATCGTGGTCAGCGAGTTGTAGATGAAGTGCGGCGATATCTGCGCCCGCAGCGCCCGCACCTCGGCCTCCATCAGCATCGTCCGGGACCGGTCGAGCTCGGCCAGCTCAAGCTGGGAATCGACCCACCGCGCGACCTCCTGGGCCGCCCGCACCAGACCGGCCGAGGCGTGGTCGCCGTACGCCGCGAGCGAGCCGACCACCCGGTCGTCGGTGGTGAGCGGGACGACCACGACGTGCCGGACGGGACACTCGGGCAGCGCGCAGGCGAGCGCCCGCACCTGGGTGCGGCCGTCCTTCAGCGTCTCGGCGGCGTGCTCGAACGCGTCGGCGGCATGGTGGTCGCCCGCGCCGTCGTACACGAGCAGTTCCTCGCCGTTGGTGATGGCGATGGCCGGGGAGCCGAGCAGCTCGCGCAGGTGCCGCGACGCCTTGAGCGCGCCGGCCTGGGTGAGCCCGGCCCGCAGCGGCGGCGCGGCCAGCGACGCGGTGTGCAGCGTCTCGAAGGTCGCCCGCTCCGCGGGGCTGCTGCCGAGGTCGCGCCGGCCGCGCAGGACCCGCCAGAGCACGACGGCCGGCACACTGACGAGGACGGCGACGACGAGCGCCGTGACGACCGGTTCCACGCCGCCGCAGCCTACCCCCCGTCCGCCGGACGCCCGCTCGCGCGGCGGTGAGCGGTCCTCATCGGTCGCCGGAACACCAGGGCGAGCACGCCGGAGCCGCGTGCCTTCTAGGCTCGTCCTCGTGAAGACGGGCGGGTTCGTCGATCGTGTCATCACCGCCGCCGCGGTGCTCATCATGGATCTCGTCCTGCTGATGACCGCGGGGTTCGCCATCCGCCGGGCACGCGACCGCGGCGTGCTGTGTGACGGCGGCACGGTGTTCTGCGCGGGCGGGGACCCTGCTTTCGCGCAGTGGCAGGCGGAGATGGCTTTCCGCTCCGCCGTCGCCTACGGCTCCTTCGCCGTCATGGCCGCGATCCTGATCGTCAGTCTGGTCGTCGGCCGGCGGCGTGGACGCCACGAGATCGTGATCATACAGCTCACGGCCCTCACGACCGTGGCGGCGCTCGCGGTCCTGTGGGAGCCGTACAGGCAGTGGTGACAGATCCGCGCGCGACGGCAACCAGCGCGCGGCTACTCGTCGCTTTCGTACATCTCCCGGCACTGCTCCGTACTCATGTCGCCGGGAGCGCACAGCCGCACGTCCAGGGCGAAGTCGACGGTGCGCCGGCGGCCCGCCGACGTGTAGTGGACGCGAACGCCTTCGGCGTGCGCGGTGACCTCACCGGTCTTCCCGTACTGCAGGCCGAGCTCCGTGCCGAGGGACTCCCCGTTCTTCGCGCAGACCGTGGTGACGGCGGAACCGCGGGCCGGGAAGCCGAGCTCGGTCAGCGGCCGCTCGGCGTTGCCGAGCATGGGGTGGTCACCTCGCCGCCGGAACGAGAACGCCTGTAGGACGATTCCACCACTTGGGTTGATCAGGTCGATCCTGTCGATGACGGCCGCACCTGGCCCGTCCACGCACATGACCCAGCCGCCCAGTGAATAGGGCCGGTGGGCGACGACGTCGGGAAGCGCGACACCGATCGAGACCTCGTCGTCGGTGTAGGGGGAGCTGTTCAGATACAGGCGTGGGCCGTCGGCCGCGCTTCCGGCCGTCGTGACCATGACGACGACGGCCGTCAGGATCAGGCGAACGAGGGGGCGCACGGGCACCGTCCTCTCCGACATCTCACTCAGAGATCGTCACCGGCGTCCAGTGCGGCGCGGATGCGAGCGGCGTAGTCCGCGATCTCGGCGTCGCCGTCGTACTTCACCCGGGGCCAGAAGAAGCCGCGCAGGCCGTCCTTGCGGTTGCGCGGCACGACGTGAACGTGCAGGTGGGGGACGCTCTGGCTGATCCGGTTGTTCATCGCGACGAACGTGCCGGCCGCGCCGGTGCCCGCCTCGACCGCCCGCGTGACGGCCCGGACCCGGGCGAAGAACGGCCCGACCTCCTCCGGCGGCAGGTCCGCGAGGGTCTCGACGTGGCCGCGCGGGACGACGAGCACGTGCCCCTTGAACACCGGGCGGGTGTCGAGGAACGCGGCGGCGACCTCGTCGTCCAGCACCACCCGCGCGGGCCGCTCCCCCGCCGCGATCTCACAGAACACGCAGCCGTCCACGGACACCATTCTGGATCAACCGCCGGGGGGCGCCGCGCGGAGGCCGGGCATCCGCCGCCGTCCCCGTGCGGGCCGGCGTACGGCGGATGCCCGGCACCCCAAGGGACCTATTCCTCGGCGTTCTTCGCGGCCCGCTGAGCGTCCTTCTGGACCCGCTCGATCTGCGCCTGAGTGACGTTCAGCGCGCCGAACTGCTTGACCGCCTGGTAGTAGGTCCAGGCGAGGCCGTCGCAGGTGCTCTTGCTGACGCCGGAGTATCCCGCGCAGACCTGCTTCATGTCGAAGTAGAACGCGTCGTCCACATGCGACTTGTTGCCGGAGAACTGGTTCACGGCCTTGTAGTTGCGGTAGCCGAAGTCGTGCCGGCGGCAGGGCATCCTGAAGTCGAACCCGAGCGGCTGGTCGGGGCTGCTGGAGCACAGGTCCGTCGACCAGTCGAAGGCGTAGTCGGCCCAGCCCGACTGGTTCTGCCAGGCCGAGCGCCAACTGGCGGCGCTGGAGGCCGTGGCCTGGGTGAAGGTGGACAGTGCCGCGAGCTTCTGTTCGAGGGTCACGGCGTGTGCGGGGAGAGGCGACGCGAGCAACGCGGCGAAGGAGAGGGCGGCGGCGGTGAGGGCGCGTTTGACCATGGGCTCTGCCTTTGGGTGGGGGGTGCTCTCACGGCAGGAATCTGCCACCGCCCAACAATGAGCCCATGTATTCGGAAATTCTCGCGCCAGACCAGATCGAGATCACGGCGCACGTTCGTGAACAATCGCTCTTTACAGCGATGATGGATTCTTGTAATCGCACCCCTGTCCTTTACCGGCCGGCCCGGACCTGTTCATTGTCCGCAGCCGCGGTCGCCATCCGGCTCGACGTACGCGGCCTGGCCGCAGCGGCATCTTGCCGTAGGAGGACCGCCCTGTGGCGATATGCGGGGCCGACTCGCGATGGACGGGAGATCAGACAAGGGTGGCGAAGTCGTTCATGCGCTCCCGCAGAAGGAGAGCCTCCTTGACCCGTTGCTGCCTTTGCAGCAGGTCGAGTGCCCCCTGCCAGACCTGGAGGGCGTCAGCGTATCGGCCGAGCGCGGCATAGACGTCACCGAGGCTGGCGAGGGATTCCGCCTCCCCTCTGGTGTTGCCGACTCCGCGATACGTCGTCAATGCCTGACCGTAGTAGGTCAAGGATTCGGCGTGTTTCCCATTGTTCTGCGCGATCAGGCCGAGACTGTGCAGGGTGTCCGCTTCGCCGTCCGGATGCTCATGCCGGCGGAACAGGGCGAGAGCCCGCCGGCAGCTCGCCTCGGCCTCCTCGTAGCGCCGGAGTCCGGCGCAGATCCAGCCGATCGCGTTCAGGGCCCGCGCCTCCTCCACCAGATCGGAGATGCTCCGGAAGAGTGCGAGCGCCTGACGCGCGTGGACCAGCGCCCGTTCCAGGTCGCCGTACCGCTCCCACCCCACTGCGAGCGCGTAATGGGTTCGGGCCTCCTCTCCCGTCACACCGCCCGATTTGGCGCAGACCAGGGCCAGGTCAAGTTGCTCGAAAGCATCGTCGTCCTGACCTTCCGCCGTGTATGCCTGACCGAGATACCGATGCGCCATCGCCTGCATGGCCAGGTCTTCTCCTGTTTCCGCCGCTTGCAGCGCAAGCTGCCAGACGGCCAGCTGATCGCGGCTCCGCCTGCGACGCGCGTGAAAGGTGACCAGTGTGCGAGCCAGCTGCCATACCTGCGGATACCGCCCTCGGCGCATCGCGACCTGCTGCATCTCGATGAGGCGGGGGTGTTCGAGGTCGAACCAGGCCATCGCCTCCGCCGTGTCGCGAAGCGGCTGAGGCGCGCATCCCGTCGCCGGCGGGGCAAGGGCGACCGGTGGACGGCGTGAGTCCAGCAGCCGGTCCGCGGCGTAGGCGGTGTGCAGGTAGTGATCGACCAACCGGCGCAGCGCCGCGTCGCGGCTCTTACTCCGCGACCTCGGCCGCGCCCCGTCCGCGCTGTACAGGTGAACCAGATCATGCATGCGGTACCGGCCCGGTACGTACTGGTGCACCAGCGATGTGTCCTCCAGTTGCTGCAGCAGCTCCCGGCACGTCGCCAAGGGGGTGGCGGTCAGGCCGGCTACGGCGGCAAGGCCGAGGTCCACGGTGGGAACCGCGCCGAGCAGGTCGAAAACCGTCGCGGCCTGCGGCTCCAGCGCACGATAGGACCAGGAGAAGACCGCGCGCAGGTCGGTTCTCGCCTCGCCGGCACTCAGGGCGCTGAGCCGGGCGGAGGCATCCCGGAGCTCCTGAGCGAGCGCGTCAAGGGGATGGGCGGGATTCGCTGCCGCCCTCGCGGCGACGATGCCCAGCGCCAGAGGCAGGCCGCCGCAGTGCTCGACGAGCGTGTCGAGTGACTGCTGCTGGTCGGCCACGCGCCGCCGGCCCAGATGTCCCGCCAGCATGTCCCGGGCCTCGCGGACCGAGAGGAGGTCCAGAGTCAGCAGGCGCGCGCCGTGAGTCACGGTGAGGCCTCGTAGCCGGTGGCGGCTGGTCACCAGCACGGTGCATGTGGGGCTGCCGGGGAGGAGCGGGACGACCTGACCGGTGTCCCGGGCGTTGTCCAATACGACCAGCATCCGTCGCCCGGCGACGACACTCCGGTAGAGCGCCGCCTGCACGTCGAGGTCTTTCGGCACGGAAGCCGGCGGAACGCCCAGTGCCTCAAGGAAATTCCGCAACGACACCTGTGGCGCCACCGGCGCCGGTTCCGGACCGAAGCCGCGAAGGTCGGCATAGAGCTGCCCGTCGGGAAAACGATCGAGGTGCAGGTGTGCCCATTGCAGCGCCAGCGATGTCTTGCCGATGCCACCGGCGCCACCGATCGCGGAGATGACAACGGTCTCACCGCGGTTCTCCGCCGCCTCGTCCAGATGAGCGAGCTCATCGGCTCTTCCCGCGAAGAACGCGGGCGGCGCCGGAAGCTGGCGAGGAACCGCCGGCAGGTCGGCGCCCGGACCTCTCCCCGTGTGCTGCGACGCGTCCGGCGCGTACGGGCCCGAGGCGGCCGAGTCGCCTCGGGCAGGCGGGGCCTGGCGGGCGAGACGGCTTCTTGCCTCCAGCCAGATCGCGACATCCTCAGCGGGCGCGCAAGCGTGGAGGAAGGCGACCAGCGTCTCCGTCCGGGGCAGCGCCTGCCGGCGCAGGGTGTCGGCGACGGTGCTGCGCGCGAGGACCTCTCCTCCGCGTGCGGCCCTCTCCTCCAGTTGCCGGTACGTGAACCCCGACCGCTCCTTGAGCTGCCGTAGTAAGGCGACGAACTCAGCCGCGCTACCCGCCTGGCGCGGGTCCCCCGTTGCCGCAGTCATCCCCGCAATGCTTCTGGTCGACTGTGGCCGGCGTCAACCGCGGACCGCGGCGTCCTGTCCGGGCTGTCCGGGACCATCGCCGGACACGACCGTGACCAGGGGATCCTGTCCGCGCTGTGTCCGGGACGGCCGGCGTTCCTTGTGACCGCTCGGGTGCCACGCCGAAGCTGTCAACCAGATGATCGGCAAATGGGGGAGCGCCGGTGCGAGGTCACCGGAGACGAATGGCCGCGTTCGGGGCGACGGCGCCGTGTTCCTGCCCGGCGCGGAGATTCAGGCCATTGGCAACTGTCCGCGGCAGATGCGGCCCACGACTGACGGGGTGAGGGAATCGGTGATGAAGGAAACGGTGTTCCGGAGCGAGGATCTCCCCGTGACGGACCGGTTCACGAGGTGGCGCGACATGGCCTGCCAGGCCCATGTGCCCACCATGGTCCGCAGTGAACACGAGAAGGACTTCCGGGCCACGTTGCGCGTGCTTCGACTCGGCACGATACAGATGTCCTCACTGACCCACCCGTCGTTGCGGGTGGAGCGAACCCGGAAAGGCATCCGGCAGTCCGATCCCGGCACGTACTGCCTGGCGCTTCCGCTCCGCGGCACCCTGCGATTCGCCCAATCCGGCAGGGAAGCCGAATGCGGCCCGCAGGATCTGATGTTCTACGAGACCTCGCGGCCCTTCCACGGACGGATCGCCCCCCGCGACGGCGGCGACGTCTCACACATGGTCGTCCAGATCTCCAGGGACGCGCTGCCACAGTCCTCCGCCGAGCTCGGCCGGCTCGCCGCGGTCCGCCTGCCCGCCCGGGAAGGGATCGGCGCCCTGCTGTCGAACCACCTCCGTGAAACGGCCCGGCAGGCCGGCGATCTGACCCCGGCCGAGGCCGCTCGCCTGTCCTCTCTCACCCTGGACCTACTGGGCGCCTTGTGCGCTCACCACCTCCATGCCGAGCCCGGCGCCGGGCTGGGGCCGGAGGCGCGTCGGCAGGTCCTGCGCGCGCAGATTCGCGACTTCATCCAGCGACGGCTCGGCGATTCCAGCCTCACGGCGGACGTCATCGCCTCCGCTCACCACATCTCGACCCGCTACCTCTACACGCTCTTCGACGACCAGGACCTCGGCGTCGCCGGATGGATACGCCGGCAGAGGCTGGAGCGCTCCCGGCGCGATCTCGGCGACCCCCACCTGCGCTCGCGTCCGATCCATTCGATAGCGGCCCGCTGGGGTTTCCCCGACAGCGCGCACTTCAGCCGGATCTTCCGCGCCGCCTACGGCACGTCTCCCCGGGATTACCGGAATTCCGTGCAGTACGACGACGGCTGCGCATGAACCGAGAAAAACCGCGCAGACAACGTCAATGACAGTCCGCAGGGCAGGGTTTCAGGTTCGGCCGGCGGGGGCCTCGTCGAGACCTTCTTCGGGCTCGGGTTCCTTGGGGGGATCCCGGGGATCGACGTACGGCTCCGCGGGGGACTCGCCGTCGGCGATCCTGCGCCCGCGCTGGAGCTCGGCGTCGAGCTGGGCCCCGGTCAGGATGACGATGTTCGACAGCCACAGCCAGATGAGGAAGACGACCACCGCCGCGAGCGTGCCGTACGTCTTGTTGTAGGAGCCGAACCGCGCGACGTACAGCCCGAAGCCCGCGGAGACCACGACCCACGCCACGACGGCCAGCAGGCTGCCCGGGCTGAGCCAGCGCACGCCGGGCTGGCGCACGTTGGGCGCGGCGTAGTAGAGCAGCGTGATCATGCCGGTCGCGAGCAGCACCAGGACCGGCCACTTCACGATGCCCCAGATCGTGACCGCGGCGGGCCCGAGGCCGAGCATCCCCCCGGCGATCTCGGCGAGGCGGCCGGTGAAGGTCACGGCGAGCACGGAGGCCGCCATCAGGACCACCAGCAGGAGCGTCAGCCCGACCCGGAGCGGGGTGACCTTCCAGAACGGACGGCCCTCCCTGATGTCGAAGATGGCGTTGGCCGCCCGGATGAAGGCGCCCATGTAGCCGGAGGCGGCCCACAGCGCGAGCAGCAGACCGCCGATCGCGAACACGCCGGCGGTCCCCTGGTGCTGCTGCACGTTGGCGAGGCCGGTCTGCAGCAGTTCCTGGACCGGCCCCGGCGTCAGCGACTTGACGTTGTCGAGCAGCGGGCCGATGGCGTCCTGGCCGAGCAGGCCGAGGATCGACACCAGCACGATCAGACCCGGAAAGATCGAAAGGACGGCGTAGTAGGTCAGCGAAGCCGCCCAGTCCTGGACGTTGTCCTCCTTGAACTCCTTGGCCGTGCGCTTGGCGACCCCGATCCAGTCGCGTCGCGACAGCCTCTCCAGCGGCCCCTGCCCGTCCTCGGGGTCGGTCATCGGTGGGCGAACCTCCGGGTGAACGTGCTGTTGTGCTTCGCTGTCGGGAACATCCGGGCTCCGCGCGTCGTGCGGCTCCCGCCGAACACGCCCTTGCCGGACGCGCTCTTCCCGAACATGCCCTTCCCGCCGAGCATGCCCTTGCCGAACATGCTCTTACCGGACGTGCCCTTGCCGGACGTGCCCTTGCCGGACGTGCCCTTGCCGAACATGGCCTTTCCGCCGAAGACACCGCCGCGGCCGAACATGCCCTTGCCGCCGAGCATGCTCTTCCCGAACACGCCCCTGCCGGGCGTCGTGCGGAACATCGCCGGGCGTCCGCGCATGCGGGTCTTCTTGCCGTACAGGCGGATCCGCGCCGGCAGGCCGGCCTTCTCGGAGAGGCTCCGCCTGACCATCCCACCCCGTTTGCCCAGACCCGTCCCGCTCAGGAAGAGCGGCATGCTCAGCCCGGTGGTCTTCGCCGGACGGCCTCTGCCCCCGGTCATCCGGCGCAGCAGCAGCACCGCGCCCCCTGCGGCGACGACGGCTCCGGCGGCGGCCACGAGGCCCGGACTGGTCCTCACCTGCTCACCGGCCCGGCCTGCCGCCTCGCGCATGTGCGGCGGGGCGGCCTCGCGCACCCGCCCGGCCACTCCGGTGGCCCTGGCCCGCGCCGCGGTCATGGTCGCGTGCACGCGCTCCTGGGCCCGCCCCTTGATGTCGGCCTTCGCGGCCAGGGCCTCGATCGTGTCACCGAGGTCGTCGCGGGTGCGCTCGATGTCCCGGCGCACCTCCGAGATCTCGTCGTGCCCCTTCTCGTGCTCGCCGGTTCTCCTGGTCTCCGTGTGCCCCGCCGTGTCCCTCGCCGTTTCGACGGGCTCCGGGCCGGGCCTGGCCTGCCGTACGGCGTTGAGCGACTCAGGCTCGGTGACCGGCTCTGACACGTCCTGTCTGTGCACTCCCACGGTCCCGGCGTTGGGCCGGGCCGCACCGGGGTCGGTCTCGGTCATCTGCGCGCACTCTCCTTCATGACGTCGATGTCTGCCTTGAGGCTGCGCATCGCCTCGTCGGGGGTGGGCGGCGCCGCCCGGGACATCTGCTCCTTGCCCACCAGGGCGAGCAGCCCGGCGATCGCCAGCAGCGCGGCGCCCACGATCAGCGCGGCGGCCCAGGCCGGCAGGATCAACGCGAGCGCCAGGATCGCCGTGGCCACGAGGGCACCCCCGCCGAGCAACGCGACGACGCCGGCGGCACCGAGCAGGCCGGCGCCCATGCCGGCGCGCTTGCCCTTGCGAGTCATCTCCAGCCGCGCCAGTCGCAGTTCGTCGCGGATCAGCCGGGAGACGTCCTCGGACAACCGGCGGACGAGATCGCCTGTGGACGGCGACTCCTTCTGGATGGTCATGGCCTGCCTCCCTTCCAGGTTGGGAAGCGCCTACCCGCAGCCAAGAGCCCTAACCACCGCCGTCCCCGGGGTGAACGGGGAGACCGGAACAGATGAAAGTTTCAGTTCCTTACGCACACGTTTTTTGTCACGGACCGGCAAAAGGCCAGCAAGGGGCCTCGGCTCACCGCACCGCACGGTTACAGCGTGAGGCTCCCGCAACGCGTCATTGACATACGGGGGGCCCAATCCACAATCCTGAGGTGGGAGCGCTCCCATCGTATCGGTTCAGATCCACCCCTGCCCGCATCGGCTGTCGAATCCGCTACCTGGCATTTCTTCATCCGATGCTTCCCACCCCTATTCTTTTTGGAGACCCCCCGCAAATGCGAACGAGAGCTCTTAGCACGGGAGCGCTCCCACGATCGCGGAGACGGATCGCCCTGCTGGCGGCCGCCACCGTGTCCGGTGGCCTCCTCGTCGGGCTGACGCAGACGCCTGCGTCCGCCGCCGTGGCCTGTGATGTCCAGTACGCGCTCAACTCCTGGGGTTCGGGCTCCGGCGGTTTCACCGCCAGCCTTGACATCAAGAACCTGGGCGACCCGATCAGCAGCTGGACCCTGAAGTTCAACTTCCCCAACGGGCAGAAGCTGTCGAACGGCTGGTCGGCCAACTGGAGCCAGAGCGGCACGACCGTCACGGCAACGAACATGTCCTGGAACGGCAACCTCGGGTCCGGCGCGACGACCAACGTCGGGTTCCAGGGAACGTGGACCGGCAGCAACAACAAGCCCGCCTCGTTCTCCGTCAACGGGGTGACCTGCGGGGCCACCCAGAGCCCGTCGCAGTCGCCGTCCCAGTCCCCCTCGCAGTCGCCCTCGCAGTCCCCCTCGCAGTCGCCGTCCCAGTCCCCCTCGCAGTCGCCCTCGCAGTCGCCGTCGCAGAGCCCCTCCGCGTCGCCGTCGACGAGCCCCGGGACGGACAACCAGTACGTCAAGAACTTCCTCACGATGTACAACAAGATCCACGACCCGGCCAACGGGTACTTCTCGCCGCAGGGCGTGCCGTACCACTCGGTCGAGACGCTGCTCGTGGAGGCGCCGGACCAGGGCCACGAGACGACGTCCGAGGCCTACAGCTACTACCTGTGGCTGGAGGCGATGTACGGCAAGGTCACCGGCGACTGGACGAAGTTCAACACCGCGTGGCAGTCGATGGAGAAGTACATCATCCCGGCGCGCGCCGACCAGCCGACCAACGACAAGTACGACCCCAGCAAGCCGGCGACGTACGCGGGTGAGTGGAACGACATCTCGGGGTACCCGTCCAAGCTCGACAGCGGCGTCAGCGTCGGCACCGACCCGATCGCGAACGAGCTGAAGAGCGCGTACGGCACCTCCGACATCTACGGCATGCACTGGCTGCTGGACGTCGACAACACCTACGGCTTCGGCCGCTGTGGCGACGGCACCACCAAGCCGGCGTACATCAACACCTACCAGCGCGGCCCCGAGGAGTCGGTCTTCGAGACCATCCCGCAGCCGTCCTGCGACACCTTCAAGTTCGGCGGTCCGAACGGGTTCCTCGACCTGTTCACGGGTGACGCGTCGTACGCGAAGCAGTGGAAGTACACGAACGCGCCGGACGCCGACGCCCGCGCCGTCCAGGCCGCCTACTGGGCGCTGACCTGGGCGACCGAGCAGGGCAAGCAGTCGCAGATCTCCACCTCCGTCTCGAACGCGGCGAAGATGGGCGACTACCTGCGCTACTCGATGTACGACAAGTACTTCAAGCAGCCCAACTGCACCAGCACCTCCTGCCCCGCGGGCACCGGTAAGAACGCGTCGAACTACCTGCTGTCCTGGTACTACGCCTGGGGCGGCGCGTACGACACGTCGGCCGGCTGGGCGTGGCGCATCGGCTCCAGCCACAACCACTCGGGCTACCAGAACCCGCTCGCGGCCTGGGCTCTGTCCAACGTCAACGCCCTGAAGCCCAAGGGCTCGACCGCGGTCACCGACTGGTCGACCAGCCTCACCCGCCAGCTGCAGTTCTACAAGTGGCTGCAGTCGGCCGAGGGCGGCATCGCCGGCGGCGCGACCAACAGCTGGGAGGGCCACTACGCGGCCCCGCCGTCCGGTCTGCCGAAGTTCTTCGGCATGGCCTACGACTGGCAGCCGGTCTACCACGACCCGCCGTCCAACCAGTGGTTCGGCTTCCAGGCCTGGAGCATGGAGCGCGTGGCCGAGCTCTACTACGCCAGCGGCAACACCGACGCCAAGGCCATCCTCGACAAGTGGGTCGCCTGGGCGCTGGCGGGCACCACGGTGAACTCCGACGGCACCTTCCAGATCCCCTCGACGCTGGTGTGGACCGGTCAGCCGGACTCCAGCTTCAGCGGCACCGGGATGCCGGCGGCCAACACCGGCCTGCACGTGAGCATCCGGGACTACACCGACGACATCGGCGTGGCCGGTTCGTACGCCAAGGTCCTGATGTTCTACGCGGCCAAGTCGGGCAACGCGCAGGCCAAGACCACGGCCAAGGCTCTCCTGGACGGCATCTGGAAGAACAACCAGGACGCCAAGGGCGTGTCGGTCAACGAGACCAAGGCCGACTACAACCGCCTCGACGACCCGATCTACGTCCCGTCCGGCTGGAGCGGCAAGATGCCGAACGGCGACCCGATCAACAGCAACTCGACCTTCATCTCCATCCGGTCCTGGTACAAGAACGACCCGGACTGGCCGAAGGTCCAGTCGTACCTGAACGGCGGCTCCGCGCCGGTCTTCCGCTACCACCGCTTCTGGGCGCAGACCGACGTCGCCACCGCTCTCGGACAGTACGGCCTGCTCTTCCCGAATGGCTGAGCACGCCCTGTAGACCGGGGTGCGGTGTCGCCTGACCCTTCACCGCACCCCCAGTAAGCCGGGGCGCGGCGGCGCCTGACCCGCCGCCGCGCCACCGATCCCCCCACCTATGCGAGGCACATCTCCATGCGGCGTACGTTCCCGGCTCTGGCGGCGCTGATCATCTCCTCGGCGGTCGTCCCGGCCGCCGTCCCCTCCACCGCCGCGGCGGCCCCGGCGTACAACTACGCGGAGGCCCTGCAGAAGTCGCTCTTCTTCTACGAGGCCCAGCAGTCCGGCAAGCTGCCGTCCACCAACCGCGTCTCCTGGCGCGGCGACTCGGCCCTGAACGACGGCAAGGACGTCGGCCTCGACCTGACCGGCGGCTGGTACGACGCGGGCGACCACGTCAAGTTCGGCCTGCCGATGGCGTTCAGCACGACGATGCTGGCCTGGGGCGCGGTCGACTACCGCGACGCCTACACCTCGTCCGGGCAGATCTCCTACCTGCTCGACAACCTGCGCTTCGTCAACGACTACTTCATCAAGGCCCACCCGTCCGCGAACGTCCTGTACGGGCAGGTCGGCAACGGCGGCGACGACCACAAGTGGTGGGGACCGGCCGAGGTGCTGCCGATGGCCCGGCCCGCCTACAAGATCGACGCCTCGTGCGGCGGCTCCGACCTGGCCGGCGAGACCGCCGCCGCGATGGCCGCCTCCTCGATGGTCTTCCGGCCCACCGACGCGGCGTACGCCGACAAGCTGCTCACCCACGCCAAGCAGCTCTACACCTTCGCCGACACCGTGCGGGGCAAGTACAGCGACTGCATCACCGACGCGGCCGGCTACTACAAGTCCTGGAGCGGGTACAACGACGAGCTGGTCTGGGGCGCGATCTGGCTCTACCGCGCCACCGGCGACTCCTCCTACCTCGCGAAGGCCGAGTCAGCCTACTCCGGCCTCGGCACCGAGCCGCAGTCGACCACCAAGTCGTACAAGTGGACGATCGCCTGGGACGACAAGTCCTACGGCTGCTACGCGCTGCTCGCGAAGCTGACGGGCAAGCAGCAGTACGCCGACGACGCCAACCGCTGGCTCGACTGGTGGACGGTCGGCGTCAACGGGCAGAAGGTCGCGTACTCCCCCGGCGGCGAGGCCGTGCTCGACCAGTGGGGGTCGCTGCGCTACGCGGCCAACACCGCCTTCGTCGCCCTCGACTACAGCGACTGGCTGACCGACGCGACCCGTAAGGCGCGCTACCACGACTTCGCCGTCCGGCAGATCAACTACGCGCTCGGCGACAACCCACGCAAGTCGTCGTACATGGTGGGCTTCGGGGCGAACCCGCCGCGCAACCCGCACCACCGGACCGCGCACGGCTCCTGGTCCGACAACCTCAACGAGCCGGCGCAGAGCCGCCACATCCTGTACGGCGCGCTCGTCGGCGGCCCGACGTCGGCCAACGACGCCTACACCGACAGCCGCAGCGACTACACGATGAACGAGGTCGCCACCGACTACAACGCCGGGTTCACCAGCGCGCTGGTCCGGCTGGTCAAGGAGTACGGCGGCACGCCGCTGGCCGGCTTCCCCGGCACGGAGACCCCGGACGGGCCGGAGATCTACCTCCAGGCGTCGGTCAACGCCACGGGCTCGACCTTCACCGAGATCAAGGCGCTCGTCGTCAACCACTCGGCCTGGCCCGCACGGGCGCTGAGCGACGGTTCGTTCCGCTACTACTTCACCCTCGACGGCGACACCACGCCCGGCCAGATCACGCTGAGCTCGGCGTACACCCAGTGCAAGCAGCCGACCGGCCCGACGCAGTTCTCCGGGAAGATCTACTACGTCACGATCGACTGCTCGGGGCAGGTCGTCGCCCCGCAGGGGCAGTCGCAGTCGCGGCGCGAGGTCCAGTTCCGGATCGCCAGCTCGGGCACCTGGGACCCGTCGAACGACTGGTCGTACAAGGGCGTCGCGACGACGCCGGGGTCCACGCCGGTGACCGTGGAGAACATCACGCTGTACTCGGGCTCGAACAAGATCTGGGGCAACGCGCCCGGCACGGAGCAGTCCCCGTCGCCGAGCCCGTCCGCCAGCCCGTCCGGCAGCCCCTCCGCCTCGCCGAGCCCGTCTCCGTCGCCCAGCCCCTCCGCCTCGCCCAGCCCGTCACCGTCTCCCAGCCCTTCGGCGAGCCCGTCCGCCAGCCCGTCGGCGAGCCCGACGCAGCAGGGCAAGGCCTGCACCGCCACGTACAAGATCACTAGCTCGTGGCAGGGCGGCTTCCAGGCGGACGTCACCGTGAAGAGCTCCGGCACCGCGGCCATCACCGGCTGGACGGTCGGCTGGACGCTGCCGAGCGGTCAGAGCATCTCCCAGCTGTGGAGCGGCACGCTCAGCCAGAGCGGGTCGAGCGTCACGGTGAAGAACCTGTCCTGGAACGGATCGCTGGCCCCCGGCGCCACCACGAGCTTCGGCTTCACCGGCAACGGCAACGGCTCCGTCCCGTCCCCCGTCACCTGCACACCCGCGTAGCCCCCGTCCCGGGCTCGCCCTGATCGCCCGCCTTCCCCAGTCGGACCCCTCTCTGGGGAAGGCGGGCATCCACCTTTTTCCTGAGATGTTTCCAGGCAAGCCGGCACCACCCATACGGACATGACCGAGGGAAGGAAGGCTCGATGTTCAGGAGGACAATCGCCGCGGCGGCGCTGGCCCTGGCGTCCGCGGTAGTCACGGCGGCCACGGCCGCTCCCGCCTCCGCCGACTCGATCGGCTGCACGGCGAGCTATGTGATCAGCAGCGTGTGGGGTGGTTCGCAGAGCCACGGCGCGCTCGTGCAGGTGACCGTGCGCAACAGCGGGTCGTCGGCCATCAAGGGCTGGCGCGTGTCGTGGCGCTACACCGACGGCACGGTCGTCAACCAGGTCGGCGGAGCCGTGTCACTTCCGGTGATCGGCCTGCCGGGCATGTACGCGTTCGGCAACGAGAGCTACAACGGCGCCCTCCCGGTGGGCGGCTCGGCCGTCTTCAGCCTGCTGACCAGCGGGGGCGGCAGCGCCGCTCCGGCCGTCACCTGCACGCCCTCATGACCGGCGCCTGAAGGCGGCGGTCACACGACGATCCCCCCGGGAGGCCTCCTCCCTGGGGGATCGTCGTCATGCGCTCTGTCGGGCCACAGGTCAGGCGCGGGCCTCGTTCACCAGGCCTCCGGCGGCAGGTTCACGTCGCCGACCCGGTCGTAGATGACAGTCTCGTCCGCAAGCCTGACAACCACCACACGGCGGGCCAGCCCCGCTCTCTCCAGCGCCTTCGCGGACTCCACCGCGTTCTTCGCGTAGTGGTAACGGTCACGGCTACCGGTGTACGGGCTCTCCCTGTCACACCTGACCTCGTAGCGGTCGTCAGGCCACGGATGGGCGAGCCCGTCCAGGGTGCGG
The DNA here is from genome assembly GCF_008728085.1 of Microbispora cellulosiformans. Taxonomy (NCBI): domain Bacteria; kingdom Bacillati; phylum Actinomycetota; class Actinomycetes; order Streptosporangiales; family Streptosporangiaceae; genus Microbispora; species Microbispora cellulosiformans. The sequence continues at coordinate 135,254 of NZ_VYTZ01000002.1, forward strand.
CGCTCGATAGCGGTCGCGGTCATTGCACACCTCTCTTATCGCGGGGACCCCCGCTCAGAAAGACCCCCCTGCCCCCCATTCGTCCAAGTATTCCTCATATGCAACATATGTTTCAGGCGACCCCCTCGAATGGGGGTTCGGGTCAGCAGGGTGTCACGCGGAGGGCAGGCTCACCCGGAAGACGGTGCGGCCGGGGCGGCTCTCGACGTCGACCGTTCCTCCGTGGGCGGCCACGACCGCCCGGACGATCGCGAGCCCGAGGCCGCTGCCGCCGGAGGCGCGCGAGCGCGCCTTGTCGGCGCGGACGAAGCGCTCGAAGACCTCGCCCTGGAGGTCCGCGGGGATGCCCGGGCCGTCGTCGGCCACGGTCAGCTCGGCCCGTCCGGAACCGGAGCCGGACGGCGCCCCTTCGCGTACGGCACGCTCCCGCAGCGCCACGGTGACGGTCGTGCCGGGCGGGGTGTGCGCGCGGGCGTTGCCCAGAAGGTTGACGACCACCTGGTGCAGCCGGTCGGGGTCGCCGGGGACCATGACGGGCTCCTCGGGCAGGTCCAGCCGCCAGTGGTGGCCGGGAGCGTAGACGCGGGCGTCGCCGGTGGCGTCGATCGCCATCCGGGTCAGGTCCACCTCCTCGCGGGCGAGCGGCCGGCCCGCGTCGAGCCGGGTCAGCAACAGCAGGTCGTCGACCAGCTTGCCCATGCGGGACGACTCCGCGTCGGCGCGCTCCAGGGCGTGCCGCACGTTCGGAGGCACCTCCGCGGGGTCGCGCCGGGCGAGCTGGACGTGGGCGCGGACGGTCGCGAGCGGGGTGCGCAGTTCGTGGCTGGCGTCGGCGGCGAAGGTGCGCATGCGTTCCTCGCTGGCGTGACGGTGGGCCAGCGCCTGCCCGACGTGGCCGAGCATGCGGTTGAAGGCCTGCCCCACCTGCCCGATCTCCGTACGGGGGTCCTCGTCGGGCACCCGGTCGGGCAGCGCCACCTCGCCGTCCGACAGCGGCAGGCGGGCGACGCGCCGGGCGGTGGCCGCGACCCGGTCCAGCGGGCGCAGCGAGAGCCGCACCCACACGGCCCCGGCGACGCCGGTCACGAGCACGACGACGGCGAACACCGCGATCTCCGCCAGTTGCAGACGACGGACCGTGGCGTGCACGTCCGCCAGCGGCAGGCCCGTGAGGAGGACGGCCCCGCCGGAGCTCCGCACGGCCATCAGGCGGTACCGCCCGAGCCGCGACAGGGCCAGGGTGTGCCCCAGGCCGTCGGGCGGCACGGAGGCCAGCGCCCTCTCGTCGGCCGCCGGCAGGGACGGGTCGGCCTGGCCCACCACGGCGGGCGTGCCCACCCGGCCGTCCACCACCCGGACACCGAGGGTGCCGGGCGCCTGACCGCGGGTGTCCCCGCGCTCGTCGTCGAACGGGCTCCGCCCGTCGTACCCGCGGGGGTGTTCCTCCCGCTCCTCGTGCTCCAGGCTGGCCGCGTACCGGCCGGCCTGCATGGCGAGCTGCTGGTCCACCCGGTCCACCATGAAGCGTTCGAGCAGCAGGGAGGACGCGGCGCCCGCCGCCGCGCAGGCCAGCACGAGCAGCACGAGCGTCCCGGCGACCAGCCGGGCCCGCAGCGTGCGCGGCGGCCCCACCCGCACCCTCACGGCTTGAGGACGTATCCGACGCCCCGCACGGTGTGGATCAGCGCGGGCCGGCCCGCGTCGATCTTCTTGCGCAGATAGCTGATGTACAGCTCGACCACGTGGGCCTGCCCGCCGAAGTCGTACGACCAGACCCGGTCGAGGATCTGCGCCTTGCTGAGCACCCGCCGGGGGTTGCGCATGAGGAAGCGCAGCAGCTCGAACTCGGTCGGGGTGAGCTCGACGAGCTCCCCGCCCCGGGTCACCTCGCGGGCGTCCTCGTCCATCACGAGGTCGCCGACCGTCAGCCGGTCGCCCTCGGCCGTACGCGCCATCCCCGCGCGGCGCAGCAGCCCGCGCAGCCGGGCGAGCACCTCCTCCAGGCTGAACGGCTTGGTCACGTAGTCGTCCCCGCCGGCGGTGATGCCCGCGATGCGGTCCTCGACGGAGTCGCGGGCGGTGAGGAACAGCACGCAGACGTCCGGGGTCTCCGTGCGGAGGCGGCGCAGCACCTCCAGCCCGTCGAAGTCGGGCAGCATCACGTCCAGCAGCACCGCGTCGGGCAGGAACTCGCGGGCGGTGCGCACCGCCGACGCGCCGTCGCCGGCGGTGCGCACGTCCCACCCCTCGTATTTCAGGACAGCGCCCAGGACCTCGACGAGGTCGGGCTCGTCGTCGACCACGAGGACGCGCACGGGCGTCCCGTCGGGGCGGACCAGATCAGGCAGGCTGTTCGAAGTCGTACGCATGATGATGCCAGGGTCCCCCCCGCCGCTCCGGCGCTTCCTCTGAGAACGCTCTGGAAATCCTATGAGGGGTGTCGGTATGCCCCCGTTCATAGGAAAACGAGAGGTTCGGTTGGCAGCGTGAGTCGCGTACGAGGAAAGGGAGGCACCTTTGACCACGACCTTCGCCGGCCGGGCGGCGGCCACCGGGCACGCGCAGCCCCCGCCCCGGGGGGTGCGCGCCCGCCCGGAGGCGGTCCTGGCGGTCATCGCCGCGGGGGCGACCGCCGTCATCGGCCTGTGGTGGGCGCACACGCCCGCGGTCGCCGGCCTCGACGGCTGGCTGACCAACGCGGGCCGGGTCACCGGGCTGCTCGCCGGCTACGCGATCGCCGTCCTGCTGGCGCTGATGGCCCGCGTCCCGGCGCTGGAGCGCGGGGTCGGCGCGGACAGGCTCGCCCGCTGGCACTCGATGGGCGGCCGCTACGTGGTCGGCCTGGCGGTCGCCCACGTGCTGCTGATCACCTGGGGCTACGCCGTGACCGAGCACACCGACGTGGTGAGCGAGACGGTCACGCTCAACCTGACCTATCCGGACGTGCTCAAGGCCACGGCGGCGCTGCTGCTCCTGGTGGGCGTCGGCGTCGTCTCCGCCCGCAGGATCCGCCCGAGGATGCGGTACGAGACGTGGTTCCACCTGCACTTCTACACCTATCTGGCCACCTGGCTGGCCTTCGGTCACCAGCTGGCCACCGGCGAGGAGTTCATCGGCGATCGGCCCGCCCAGGTCGCGTGGTACGCCCTCTATCTGGGCGTCGCCGCGCTGCTGGTCTGGTACCGCTTCCTCACGCCCGTACGGCTGGCGCTGCGCCACCGGCTCCGGGTGGCGCGGGTGGTGCGGGAGGCGCCCGGCGTCGTCAGCGTCCACGTCACGGGCCGGCGGCTCGACCGGCTGGGGGCCGAGCCGGGCCAGTTCTTCCGCTGGCGGTTCCTCACCAGGGACCTGTGGTGGTCCCCCAACCCCTACTCACTGTCGGCCGCGCCGCGGAACGGCGAACTGCGGATCACCGTGAAGGACCTGGGCGACCAGAGCCGCTCACTCGCCGGCCTGCGGCCGGGCACCCGCGTGCTCGCCGAGGGCCCGTACGGCGCCCTGACCGGGCGGGCGCGGCGCGCGCGCAAGGTCCTGCTCGTCGCGGGCGGCATCGGCATCACCCCGATGCGCGCGCTGTTCGAGGCGCTGCCCGCCGCCCCCGGCGACCTGACCCTCCTCTACCGTGCCCGTGACGCGGGAGACATGGTCTTCCGGGCCGAACTGGAGGAGATCGCGACGGCGCGGGGCGCGACCCTGCACTACTGCGTCGGCCCGCGCGCCCTCGTCGGCGACCCCTTCAAGCCCGAGACGCTGGCCGCGCTCGTGCCCGGCCTGCGCGACCACGAGGTGTACGTCTGCGGGCCCGACGGGATGACCGCCGCCGTCATCGCCGCGCTGCGCGCCGCCGGGGTGCCCCGCCGCCGCGTCCACCACGAGTCGTTCGAGTTCTGACCAGCCCGGATTGGAAGTTCCATGCGCAGAGCCATTCTGGCCGTGCTCGCGACCGCCGTCGGCCTCGTGCTGCTGCTGTCGTTCAAGCCCCACGAGGTGACCTCGCCCGCCGCGCGCCCCGCCGCCGTGACCGAGGGGACCGACTCCGGCCCCGGCGACCCGCACCCCAGGACCGACGATGACGATGACGGCGGAGAGGGGAACGGAGACGACGACGGGGACGAGGACGGGGACCGGTTCGGCCGGGGATTCCCGGCCCCTCCCGGGTCCCGGGGAACGCAGCCGCAGGGAACGCAGTCGCAGGAGACACGATCCCAGGGAACACGGGGAAGCTGGACCGGGGCGGGCGCCACCGCCGGCGCCACCAGCGGGGAGAAGACCGTCACCGGTGACTCCGCCGACACCCGGTGGGGGCCGGTGCAGGTGGAGATCGTGATCTCGGGCGGGAAGATGGCCGGGATCAGGGTGCTGGTCGCTCCGCAGAACAACCACCGGGACATCGCGATCAACAACGAGGCGCTGCCGATCCTCGACGAGGAGGCGCTGTCGGCCGGGTCGGCCCAGATCGACGTGGTCTCCGGCGCCACCTACACGAGTGACGGCTACATCCGCTCGCTGCAGAGCGCCCTCGACAAGGCCGGTCTCTGATGCGCCACACCGAGCACGTCATGGGCACCGTCTTCTCCTTCGACGTACGCGCCTCCGACCCCGGGCCGTGTGTCGCGGAGGCGGTGGCCTGGCTGCACCACGTGGACGAGGTGTTCTCGACGTACCGGCCGGACAGCGCGGTGAGCCGCCTGGCCCGGGGTGAGATCACCCTGGCAGGCTGCCCCGAGGAGGTGGCGGACGTCCTGCGCCTCTGCGAGTCGGTGGCGCTGGTGTCCCACGGCTACTTCACCCTTCATCCCGGGGGCCGCCTCGATCCCTCCGCCCTCGTCAAGGGCTGGGCGGTCGAGCGCGCCTCGGCCATCCTGCGCGAGGCGGGCGCCTCCGACCACTGCGTGAACGGCGGCGGGGACATCCGGCTGTCCGGCTCGCCCGCTCCGGGCCGGTCCTGGCGGGTCGGCGTCGCCCACCCGCTCCGGCCGGGCGAACTCGCCGCCGTGGTGTCGGCGACCGACCTCGCCGTGGCGACCTCGGGCACTGCCGAACGCGGCACGCACGTCGTCGACCCGCACACCGGCCGCCCGGCGACCGGGCTGGCCTCGGTGACGGTGGTCGGGCCCGATCTCACCCTTGCCGACGCGTACGCCACGAGCGCCTTCGCCATGGGGTCCGCCGCCAGAGACTGGGTGGAGGGGCTGCACGGCTACGAGGCCTTCGCCGTCACCCCCTCCGGCGCCACCTGGCACACCTCCGGCTTCCACCCCCGGGTCACGGCCTGACCTTGCCGGCACCTTCGCCGTACGCCCACCGTCGTCGACGGCGAGGCCGGCACCGAGGCGATGACTGAATCAGCAGGCGGCGGTCAGCGGCCCGATCTTGTGTCACCGTTCGCAGTGGACTTCCTCGCGCGCCCGCTCAGATCGGTCAACGGCGCACCCGATAGCGCAGATGAAGCACCCGGTCGCCCTGTATCACCACGTCAGGATCCTCCAACAGGTTCTGCGCGTGGACCGACCCGAAGTAGCGCTTGCCGGACCCGAACACGACGGGTACGACGTCCATGCGCACCTCGTCGACCAGGCCCGCGGCAAGCACCTGTCCACCGACGTCGCCCGCGGCGACCTCGATTATGCGGTCACCCGCAAGCTCCTGCGCCTTGGCCACGGCTGCCTCGACGCCATCGACGAAATGAAACGGCGCCCCGGGGTCCCAGCCCTCGGGCATCGGCCGGTGCGACACGACGACCACGTGGTCGATGCCGCCCGGAGGCTTGCCGTCCCAGCCGTCCGTCATGTCGAAGACGTGACGGCCGACGATCGTGACTCCGATCTGGTCCCAGTACGGCCGGGTGTAGTCGTAGGACGTCTGCGACACCTTCAGCTCGCCACTCTCGTCCAACGGGACGTCACCGCTGGACAACCAGTCGAACAGCGGTCCGGGCTGGTCATTCTCGTCCGCGACAAAGCCGTCCACCGACACCGAGCTGTACATGACCACCCTGCCCATGGGGCTCTCCTCTGCTTTGGGGTGCCCCAAAATTAACGTGTCGTGAGCTGTCGCTCTTGTACGAAATCAATCGGCCGGCAGCGGCCAGCCGTCCAGCACGTGGCCGGGATGTTCACGCAGGAACCGCCGCCGGACTTCGACGTACCGGGTCGGCGTGAGCCCGGTGAACGCCCGGAACTCGTGGCCGAAGTGGGCCTGGTCGAAGTAGCCGGCGCCACCGGCGAGTTCGCCCCAGTCGACCGGTCCGGCGGGGTCGATCGCGAACACGGTGGCGGCGAAGCGGTAGGTGCGGGCCAGCCGCTTCGGCGTAACGCCGATCAGCTCCTTGAACCGCTGCGCCAGATGAGTGCTGCTGACACCGGCTGCCACGCTCAGGCCGCCGATCGCCACCGCCCCGCTGGTCGCCGCGATGACGCTGCTCGTATGGCGGACCAGCCCCAGACCGGCGCTCTCGCACAGCCGTCGCGTCAGCTCCTCCTCGAGCAGCGTCAGCATCTCGTACGGCCCGGCCGCCGTGGCCAGCCGGTCCCGCAGCTCGGCGATGGCGGGCCGGCCCCAAACCTGCTCCACTGTCACCGGCCGGTCACACAGCTCGGCCGCGGGCATCGGCAGGAACGGCGCCAGCCCCCACGGTTTGAAGTGCACACCGACTGACCGGGTCCCCGGCGGATAGCCGAACTCGAAGGCACGGGTGGGCGTGGTGACCACGCAGCCGTCGGCGTACTCAGCCGTCTCGATGTCGGTGCCGGCGCGGATGCGGAACGGCGCCCCGAGGTTGACGATGAGCAACGCCGCCGGCATCGGCGGCAGCGTCAGCCGGGCGTACGGCGGCGCACCCTCCAGGTAGTAAAGGTCGTCGATCAGCCCGTCCAGCGGCGGTCGCGGCACTCTGGACACGTACTCCACGCCCACAGTCTCGCCGACGCCCGCCGGCATCGAGCGCCGGAATGGTCCAGCCGCGCCGCCGGCGGACGGCGAGACCGGCGCCGAGGCGCTCGCTCGGCAGGCGGAAGCGAACAGCGTCAACGCGCGAGGGCCTGCCTGAGGCGGGTGGTGGCGGTCACGGCGGGCCACATGCGGGTGGCCAGGTTGCGGGCGAGGATGCCGCCGCGCGTCGCGGGGACCAGGAGTGCCGACGCCTGCCCGACGGCGCGCTGCTTGGGCTCGACCAGGCGCCGGTGGACGGTCTCGTACCGGCGGAAGGCCGCGCCGGGGTCGCCGGGATGGGCGGCCAGGGCCTCGGCGAGGGTGAACGCCCCCGTCATCGCCAGCGTGGAGCCGTCCCCGAACAGTGAGACGCAGGAGGCGGCGTCGCCGAGGAGCGCGACCCTGCCCTTCCACCACTGGGGCAGGCGCACCTGGCTGACGGAGTCGAAGTAGAGGTCGTCGGCCGTACGCACCCGTTCGAGCAGTTCCGGCGCCCGCCAGGACACGTCCGCGAAGGCGGCGGTCAGCATCCGCTTGTGCTGCCCGGTGTCGCGGTGGTCGAATCCGGGCTCCGCCGGGCTCCGGTAGAGGAAGAACGCACCCGCCGACATGGGGCTGACGGCGACCGCCTTGCCGGGAGCGTTGTGCATGAGGATGTCCCGGCCCTCGCCGGCCACCTCCTCGCCGCCGAGCGGTGTCGTCGCGACGTAGAGGCCCATGTGGCGTACGAGGCCGCTCTCCTGGCCGAACGTCAGGCGCCGGGTCACCGAGTGCAGGCCGTCGGCTCCGATCACCAGGTCGAAGCGGCGGGGGCCGGCGCGCTCGAAGGTGACGTCCACCCCGTGCTCGTCCTGGGCGAGCGTCGCGATGGAGTCGCCGAAGAGGAACTCGGCGTGGGCGCGGCTCGCCTCGTACAGGATCGACGCGAGGTCGCCGCGCGGCACCTCGACCTCGCCCGGCCGCTGTACGGCGCGCATGTCCATCCGGGCGATCCGCCTGCCCGCCGCGTCGACGAAGCTGAGCCCGGTCGTCCCCGTGGCGGCCTGGTGCAGCCGGGCCAGGACACCCATCCGTTCGGCGACCTCGACGGCCGGCCCCCTGACGTCCACCGGGTTTCCGCTGGACCGCACCTCGTCCGCGCGTTCCACGACCGTGACCCGGAACCCGTGCCTGGCCAGCCAGTAGGCCAGCGTCGGTCCCCCGACCCCGGCCCCCGAGATCAGCACCGTGCTCATGACACACCCCTAACCGGAGGAATTTCCTCCGCATTCAGACGGTATCCTAACCGGAGGAAAATCGTCCAGATCCCTGTGAGGTGGCCGTGGAGAAGGGGCTGCGCGCCGACGCGCGCCGCAACCGGGATCTGATCGTCACCGCGGCCCGTGAGCTGTTCCTGGAGCAGAACGTCGACGTGCCGCTGGAGGAGGTCGCCCGCCGGGCGGGTGTGGGCGTCGGCACGCTCTACCGCCGCTTTCCCGACCGGGACGCGCTGCTGCGCGCCGTCGGCGAGGAGAGCCTGCGCCGCCTGGCGGACCTGGTGGAGACCGCCGGGCGGGAGGAGCCGGACGCGTGGCACGCGCTGTGCCGCTTCCTGCGCGGTGCGGTCGCCCTGCGGCTGGGCGTCCTCGCCGCGAAGCTCGATCCCCTCCTGCACCAGCGGTTGCGCGTCGGCGCCGACCTGCGGGAGATCCGGCAGGGGGTGGTCGCCGCCGTCCTGCGGCTCACCGAACGGGCGCAGGCCGACGGCGCGCTGCGCCCCGACATCGGCCCCGGCGACATCGCGCTGCTGATGACCCTGCACGTCTACACGCCACCGGCCGTGCCCGGTGAGGAGGCCCTGGCGCGGATGGTGGAGATCATGCTGGACGGCCTGCGCGCCGACCGGGGGTCACCTCTTCCCGGGGCCGCGCTCGACGCCGACGCCCTGCGCCGCTACACCACGGCCGACGCCCCTCCGCCCACCTGACCGCCGGCCTCGGCCGCGCGACGACCGTGACCGGAGTGCTGTGCGTCGCCACCGGCGGACCCGAGGACGAGGATCCCGCGAAACGGGCCGGGGAGCGGCCTTCCGGGTGGCCGGTGTCATGCGGTCTGAGGGCTCCGGGACCGCTGCTAGCGTTCCGGGGTGGCGGGAGGAGACGGCGTGCTCGTGCTACACGCGGCCTGGGACGGCGGGCGGCTCGTGCTCTGGGCGGAGGAGGCGGCCGGCGCGGAGCCGGTGACCTCCCGGGCCAAAGTTCGGCCCCATCCCTTCGCCGCCCCGGCGAGCGCTCTCATCGCCGCGCTGCCGGGCTGGGGCGACGCGGCCGCCGAGGCGGCCGGAAAGGCCGTGCCGGGTGAGGTGGTGCTGCTCCTGCCCGGTTCGGCGTCCGGTCCCCTGCCCTCACCGGAGACCGGGCTGCGGGTCGTCGCGCGCCGGCCCGGGATCAGGCCGTGGCGGGTGCCCGCGCTGCTGGTCGGCGCCGGCGCGGCGATGCGCCTGCTGACCGCCTTCGGCGAGGCGGACCACCCGACGGCGGAGTCGCCGGAACCGGATGACCGCCCCGCCGACCTGCTGCCCGGGTCGTCCCTGCGCTATCTCGCGGTCGTCGCGGCCCACGCGCGGGAGCTGGTGCGGCGGGGCAGGGTGCTGCCCCAGCTCGTCACCGAGGACGGCGGCTACGCGGCGCGCTGGCGGCCGGTGCTGACCGGGCCGTACGCCGACCGCTTCCGGGAGCTCGCCGCCGCGATGCCGCCGGTCTGCCGGGCCGTGGAGGAGGAGCGTCCGTCCGCACGCGTGCTGATCGACGCGCTGGCGGGCCTGGCCGACGCCGCCGTACGGCAGGCACTGCCGGAGCGCCTGCTGGGCGGGCACCGTCCGGGGCGGCGCTCTCCGCTGGCCGACCGGTGGACGGTGGCGCTCACCGGCGACGCGGCGGACCTCCCGGGGGCCAGGCAGGAGGAGGTGGAGGCGCTGGCCCGGCCGCTGCAGGACTGGTTCCGCGCGGCCTGCCGGCTCGACGGCCCGGTCAGGGTGTGCTTCCGCCTCGTCGAGCCCGAGCCCGAGCCCGAGCCCGAGCCCGAGTCCGAGTCCGAGTCCGAGTCCGAGTACGAGCCCGGCGGCGGAACGGGCGCGGGCCCGGACATCGCCGCCGAGTACGCCGCCGTCCAGGCGGACGCCGCCGGAGCAGTGGCCGGTGCGGACGCCGCGGCCCAGGCCGGCGGCGGCAGGTGGCGGGTGGAGTTCGCCCTCCAGTCGGCCGAGGATCCGAGCCTCTATCTGCCCGCCTCCCTCGTCTGGGCGGGCGAGACCGTGCCCGGTCTGCCCGGGCGGCCGGACGAGACGCTGCTCGCCGGCTTGGGCCGGGCGGCCCGCCTCTATCCGAGGATCGACGACGCGCTCCGGGAGGCCCGGCCGGCGCACGTCGACCTCGACGTGGAGGGCGCCTTCCACTTCCTGCGCCACGCCGCGCCGCTCCTCCAGTCGGCCGGGTTCGGCGTGCAGCTGCCCGCGTGGGCGGGCCGCGCCCGGCTGGGCCTGAAGCTCACCGCGCGGTCGCGCTCCGGGCCGGGCGCCGTCGCCGGTCAGGGGTTCGGGCTGGAGCAACTCGTGGACTTCCGGGCCGAGCTGGCCGTCGGCGACGAGACGATCAGCGAGGCGGAGCTGGCCGAGCTGGCCCGGCTCAAGGTGCCGCTGGTCCGGCTGCGGGGGCAGTGGGTCGAGCTGGACGCCCGGCAGATCGGGGCCGCGCTGAAGGCGGTGGAGCGCCACGGGTCGGGTCAGATGACGGTCGGCGAGGTCGTCCGCGAGGTGGTGCACGGCGGGGACGACGATCTGCCGCTCGTCGGCGTGGACGCCGACGGCCTGCTCGGCGACCTGCTGTCGGGCGAGGCCGACCGCCGTCTCGAACCCGTGGCTACCCCGGCCGCCTTCCACGGGACGCTCCGGCCGTATCAGGAGCGCGGCCTGGCCTGGCTCACCTTCATGTCCCAAATCGGACTCGGCGGCATCCTCGCGGACGACATGGGATTAGGTAAGACGCTTCAGACATTGTCTCTTCTTCTGCGCGAACGCGAGCAGGAAGGACGGGTGGGGGCGACGCTGCTGGTGTGCCCGATGTCGCTGCTCAGCAACTGGCAGAAGGAGGCCGCCCGGTTCGCGCCGTCGCTGGAGGTCTACCTCCACCACGGCCCGGGCCGCCTGCGCGGCGAGGAACTGGCCGAGCGGGTCGCCGGAGCCGACATCGTCCTCACCACGTACGGCACGGCGTTGCGCGACCGCGACGTCCTCGCCGGGTTCTCCTGGGCCCGGGTCGTCTGCGACGAGGCGCAGGCCGTCAAGAACTCGGCCGCGCGGCAGGCGCAGGCCGTGCGCTCGCTCCCGGCGCGCACGAGGCTGGCGCTGACCGGCACGCCGGTCGAGAACCATCTGGCCGAGCTGTGGTCGATCATGGAGTTCTGCAATCCCGGTCTGCTCGGACCGGCGCGGGCCTTCCGCGACCGCTACCAGGAGCCGATCGAACGGCACGGCGACGAGGCGGCGACCGCCGCGCTCAAGCGGGCCACGGGCCCGTTCGTGCTCCGGCGCCTCAAGACCGACAAGACGATCATCTCCGACCTGCCGGACAAGATGGAGATGAAGGTCTGGTGCACGCTCACCCCGGAGCAGGCGAGCCTCTACCAGGCGGTGGTCGAGGACATGATGGGCCGGATCGCCGGCAGCGAGGGCATCGAGCGGCGCGGGAACGTCCTGGCCGCGATGACCCGGCTCAAGCAGGTCTGCAACCACCCCGCCCACCTGCTCAAGGACGGCTCGCGGCTGGCCGGGCGGTCGGGGAAGCTCGCCCGGCTGGAGGAACTGGCCGAGGAGATCGTCAGCGAGGGCGACAAGGCGCTGGTCTTCACGCAGTACGCCGAGTTCGGCTCGATGCTGCAGCCCTACCTGGCGGCGCGTCTCGACCGCCCGGTGCTCTGGCTGCACGGCGGGCTGCCGAAGAAGACGCGCGACGCGCTGGTGGAGCGGTTCCAGACCGGCGACGAGCCGATGATCTTCCTGCTGTCGCTGAAGGCGGCGGGCACCGGGCTCAACCTCACCGCCGCCAGCCACGTCGTCCACGTGGACCGGTGGTGGAACCCGGCCGTGGAGAACCAGGCGACCGACCGGGCGTTCCGCATCGGGCAGACCCGGAACGTGCAGGTCAGGAAGTTCATCTGCACGGGCACCCTGGAGGAGCGGATCGACGAGATGATCGAGCGCAAGCAGACCCTGGCCGAGAGCGTCGTCGGGACGGGTGAGGACTGGATCGCCGGGCTGTCCACGGCGGAACTGCGCGAGCTGTTCCGCCTGTCCCCCGAGGCGGTGAGCTGAGTGCCCGCCGGACGGGACGGCTGGTTCGAGGCCGCGCGGCCCATCAGGGTCGACGGCGGCATCCGGGCGCGCTCGAAGCGGGGGTCCATCGGCGAGCAGTGGTGGTCGCGGCGGTTCGTGGACCTCCTCGAACTCGTCTGCGACGCGGGCCGGCTGCAGCGGGGGCGCGCGTACGCGCGGCGGGGCCAGGTGCTCGGCCTCGACCTCGGTCCCGGCCTGGTGAAGGCCAGGGTGCAGGGCTCGCGCCCCGAGCCGTACGACGTGAGCGTGCGGATCACGGCGTACGGCGCGGACGAGTGGGCGGAGCTGACCGGGGCGCTGGGTGCGCGGGCCGTGCACCGCGCCAAGCTGCTCGCCGGGGAGATGCCGCCGGAGATCGAGGACGTCTTCGAACAGTGCGGGCTGCCGCTCTTCCCGGGCGAGCGCGGGCTCGACATGGAGTGCTCCTGCCCCGACTGGGGGTTCCCCTGCAAGCACCTGTCGGCGGTGCTCTACCTGCTGGCCGAGGCGTTCGACGAGGATCCGTTCCTGGTGCTGGCCTGGCGCGGCATGGCCAGGGACGCGCTGCTCGACGCCCTTCGCCACACCGGAGGGCGGGCCGATGGGAAGGGCGGCGGGAGGCCGGCCCTGCTCGACGTGGCCGACGTCCCGTTCGCGGAGCGCGTCGGCGACTTCTACGAGACAGGCGCCTCACCGGCCCGCCTCGGCCCGCCGGCCGATCCCGGCTCGCCCTCCGACCTGCTGCTGCGCGCGCTCGACCCGCCACCGGTCAAGGCCAGGCACATCCCGCTCCTCGACCTGCTGCGGCCCGCGTACCGCGCCTTCGCCGCCGAGGACGACGCGTAGGGACGCGCCGGGTCAGGTGTCGACGAAGTCGCGCGGGACCATCACCCGCAGGCCGTTGGGGATGGTCTTCAGCACCAGCGGGGTACGCAGCCGCACCTCGCCGTCGATGTCGGCGGCCAGCGGCGGGTCGGTCTCCAGCAGCATCTCCTGGCCGGTCACGAACGGGCCGCCCGCGAGGCTGGTCCATTTGCCGGTGGTCGCCCGTACGAGCGTCTCGCCGAGCAGCCGCAGCCGCTTGCCCGAGCCGAGCTGGTAGGCGACGAGCCTGCGGTTGTCGATGCTGACGTCCCGGGCGATCTGCCAGCCGCCGTGGAACCGGCCGTTGGCGATGTTGAGCTGGTGGGTCAGCAGCTCGTGGCGTTTGCCGTCCACGGTGATGTAGGCGCGGAACGGGCGGTGCCCCGGCAGGATGGTGAGCGCGGTCAGCGGGTAGGCGGCCCGGCCGAGCACACGCTTGACCCACGGCCTGACGGTGCCGGCCACCTCGACCGACACGCCGAAGCTCGCGAGGTTGGCGAAGGGCCGGTCGCCGCACATCCCGAGGTCGATGTCGGCCACCTTGCCCCCGCTGAACACGCCGACCGCCCCGGCGAGGTCGAGCGGCAGCCCGAGGCTGCGGGCGAAGTTGTTGGTGGTGCCGAGGGGCAGCACGCCGAGGGCGACGTCGCGGCCGGCCACATGCCTGACCGAGCTGCTCAGGGTGCCGTCTCCGCCGCCGACCACGAGGAGGTCGGGCCCGGCGTCGAGCGCGCGGGTGAGCACGTCGCGCAGCCGGGAGGGGTCGGTCACCGGATGGACGCCGGTGAGCCGGAAATCTCCCTCCTTCAGCAGCCGCAGCACCTCCGCGTAACGGCGGCGGCCTCGCCTGGACCTGGTGTTCACGACGACGGCGGCCTTCCGGTCCCGGTGGATGGCCGCGGTGTGATTCGCCTTGCTCCGCACGCTGACATGCTAGGGGCCGCCGGGCGCGGGCGCGCATCGCCGCCGGCCGTACCCGGCCCCGGATCGGGACGCCTCCGGACATGGACGTGCCCGGCGCGCCGTCCGGGAGCGGACGGCGGCCGGGCACGGTGTCGTGCACTGCGACCCTTGGGTGGCCTCACGCCACCCGGGGGCCGTTACTTCTTGGCGGGAGTGATCTGGACGATCGCACCCATGTTGAGCGGCAGCGGGCTGACCAGCTTGATCTGGACGCCGAGCTGCTTGCCCTCGTCACCGGGGTTGCCGCTGCCGAGGATCGCGCCGCCGATGTCGGTGCCGTAGAGGTCCGTCACCGGCGTGCCGTCGGGGTTGACGATCCTGGTCGAGTACGGCTGGTTGTCCTTGGACGGGATGACGACGGAGGCGTCGCGGTGGCGGTAGTACAGGCTGCCGTTGCGAAGCTCCAGGCCGGGGTACCAGCCCTTCGCGTCCGTGAACTCCTTCACCGCGGACTGCTTGCCGAACGAGGTGCAGTACTCCGTGAACGGCTCGCCCTCGACGCACTCCTTGAAGGGGTACGTCCCGGCGAAGTTGAACGCGGCGTTCGACGACTGCGGGCGCGACGGGAGGTTCTTCAGCGTGCTCGGGTCGTGCGCCGCCGCCTCGCCCGTACGGCGCAGCGGCTCGAAGTGCGAGTCGACGAGGAGCAGCTGGCCCTTCGGGCCCACCGACGGCAGGTCGAACGTCGTGTCGGAGACGTTGTTGTCGCCCTGCGAGGTGTCGCGGTACCAGACGAGCAGACCGGGGGCGTTGTACGCGACCTTCTCGACCTTCCACGCGCCGTCGCGCAGCCAGGTCGTGTCGTAGGCGTACTTCAGGCCCTGGTCGAACCCGTCGAAGTTGCGCCACTCGGCGAGGTAGTACTGCGCCGCCTGCACCCGGCCGGAGTGGATGATCCAGCCGGCGCCGGTGGAGTCGGTGAACGTGCCCTTGACGGTCGTCCAGCCGTTGGCGCCGCCCTCGACGTCGTCGGTCCAGACCGCCGTGGCGCCGTTGGTGACCGAGAAGTCGTCGTTGAACCAGCCGCGCTCCACCGAGGCCGCGTCCGTGTTGTACCGGAAGCGGATCTGCACGGTCTTCCCGGCGAACGGCGCCAGGTCGGCGTACAGGTGGTGCCAGCCGTCGCTCTCGCCGGTCAGGCCGTACTTCTTGTTGCCGTAGTCCTTCAGGCGGCCGTTGGGGTCGGTGTAGTCGTCACCGGTGCTGACGAGCGTGCCGTCCTCGTCGAAGATCTTCTGCTCGGCCCAGGTGGCGCCGCCGTCGGCGGACACCTCGAAGAAGCCGAAGTCCCAGTCGGCCTCGATGCCCCAGTCGCTCCACCAGCGGAACTTCACGTCCGAGCCGGCCGGCACGGCGACGGTCCTGACCAGCTTCTGGTCGGCCCAGTTCTGGTCGCTGTTGGACCACCACATGTTCGACCCGCTGTGCGGGGTGGACATGATGTTCAGCTTGTCCGGCAGGTTGATCCGTACGCCGTCCTCGGTGCCCTTCGGCGTCCGCGAGGCCTGCCCGATCACGGCGAGCTGCTTGGCCGCGCCCGGCTCGATGATCTTCGGGTTGGCCCAGCCGAGGACCCACTTGTCCCAGAGGCTCATGTGCGTCGGCAGGGACTGGAAGATCGGCCCGGAGTGCGAGCCGCTCGACATCAGGTCCCAGAAGTCGACGTCGGAGTCGCCCGCGCCGGAGGTGTCGTACAGGTCCGGCAGGCCGAGGTCGTGGCCGTACTCGTGGGCGAACACGCCCACGCCGGAGTCCTCGGGCTGGAGGATGTAGTTGGAGATCTTCTTGTTCGTGCCGGGGATCGTGTAGCCGCCCGCCACGTCGCTGGAGTGGGCCCACAGGGCGAACGTGCCCTCGTTGCCGCCGCCGCCGGACTTGTCCTCGCCCGCGTGGATCAGCACGAGGTGGTCGATGACGCCGTCGGGCTCGTCGAAGTTGCCGTCGCCGTCGGCGTCGGAGACGTCCTCGACGTCGTAGTCGGCCCAGGGGAAGGAGGGGTTCGACTTCACCAGCGTGTCGACCGCGTCGACCGCGAGCTGGGCGGCGCCGCGCGGGTTGTCCGGGTGGCCGGTCATGTCCTGCGGGTAGGTGCCGCACTTGCCGGCGCCGTACCACGCCTCGGAGTGCGGGACCTTCAGCCAGCCGACCGCCTGGCCGGTGACGGTGTAGGCGCCCTTCGACAGCTCCTCGTACATGTTCTTCATGGTGGAGCCGGAGATGTCGATGCCCTTCTTGCCGTCCCGGGGGTCCTTCAGGTCCGGCCGGACCCGGGTCGTGATCCCCTTGGAGGTGTAGAGCATGTTGTTGTAGTGGGCGGTGTTGAAGTCCGCCACCCACATGGAGTTGTTGTCCTTGCCCCCGCCGCCGGCCGTCGCCGGGTTGGGGATGTTGTTGTGCAGCGGGCCGTTCAGCTTGGTGCCGGCGGGCTCGGTCACGCAGTCGTTGACGTCGTCGGTCGTCTTCGGGTGCGACCAGCCGGAGAAGTCGTCGTTGGCCTGGTCGTTGAACTCGACCAGCAGCGTGAGCAGCTTGGCGGTGCGGGTCGTCTTCGCCTTCTTGTAGATGAAGTCGAAGGGGTTCTTGCCGGTCCTGATCGCCTGCTTCTCGTGCTGCGCCAGCACGCGCGCCGCGACGGGGTTGCCGGCCGCGAACTTGTGGTCGATCGCCGCGGCGAGGGCGGCGGTGCGCTTGGCCCCCTTCGGCGGGACCTTCTCCTCGGTGGTGGTGAAGTCGCCCTGCACACGCGGCGGCGCGTAGTTGATGTAGTGGTCGGAGGCCGACGGCTGGTAACTCGCCGTAGGCGCCGCCGCCGCACCGGCCGCGGCCAGACCTCCTGCCGCCAGCCCGAGCGCGGGCACGATCGCGGCGAGACGCCGGATTCTCTTGGACAACGAGATCCCTTCCCGTCCGGGTTCCCCGGACACCATGCACAGCGCGCCGGGATGAGCGCGCATGCGGGACCTTAGACGAGGGGGTAAAGGGATCGTAAAGAGCCGCCAAGCATGGTTGTCAAAATGTAATCTGTACCAATATCCGTTAGTAATTCCGGTTGAGAGCCGATACGGGGTCGTGTCGTACAGTCCAGACGTGACCGCACCGACTTCTGGGCCGATCTCCTCGCTGTCCGCGGCGCTGCCGGACGGGCGCGTCCTCACCGATCCCGACGTCATGGACGCGTACGCGCGGGACCGCACGTTCGCGCCGCCCGGCAAGCCGCTCGGGGTGGTGCTCGCCCAGTCGCGCGACGACGTCGTGGCCACGCTGCGCTGGGCGAGCGCGCACCGGGTGCCGGTGGTCCCGCGCGGCGCCGGCACCGGCCTGGCGGGCGGGGCGACGGCCGTGGACGGCTGCGTGGTCCTCTCCCTCGCACGGATGACCGCGATCCGGGAGCTGTCGCCGCAGGACGAGATCGCGGTCGTGGAGCCCGGGGTCATCACCGCCGACCTCGACCGGGCGGCCCGCGCGCACGGGCTGATGTACGCCCCCGACCCCTCGTCGTACGAGATCTCCACGATCGGCGGCAACCTGGCGACCAACGCGGGCGGGCTGCGGTGCGTCAAGTACGGCGTGACCCGCGACTCGGCGCTCGGGCTGGAGGTGGTGCTGGCCGACGGGCGGGTGCTCACTACCGGCCGCCGCACCATGAAGGGGGTCACCGGCTACGACCTGACCGGCCTGTTCGTCGGGTCGGAGGGCACGCTCGGCGTGATCACCGCCGCGACGCTGCGGCTGCGGCGGGCGCCGCGCGAGCTGTCCACCGTCGCGGCCGAGTTCACCTCGCTGCGCGACGCCGCCGAGGCGGTCGCGGCGATCATCGCCGAGGGCTGTCAGCCGTCGATGCTGGAGCTCCTCGACCGTACGACCCTGCGGGCCATCGACGACTGGAAGAACATCGGGCTGGAGCCGTCCACCAGGGCCATGCTCATCGCCCAGGCCGAGGGCCCGGCCGAGGAGTCCGCCGCCCGGATGGCGGAGCTGTGCGCCGCCGCGTCGTTCGTCGCGGTGTCGTCCACGCCGGAGGAGGCGGCCGAGCTCGTCGGCATCCGGCGCCTGGCCTACCCGGCCAAGGAGCGCCTGGGCCAGTGCCTGGTCGAGGACGTGTGCGTGCCCCGCTCGGCGCTCCCCGAGATGATCACCACGATCGAGGAGACCGCCGCCCGGCACGGCGTCCTGATCTCGACGGTCGCCCACGCGGGGGACGGCAACGTGCACCCGGTGTTCGTGTTCGACCGCGGCCTGGCCGAGCCGCCGCCCGAGGTCTGGGCCGCGGCCGACGAGGTGTTCCGCGCCGCGCTCGCCCTCGGCGGGACGCTGACCGGCGAGCACGGCGTCGGGCTGCTGAAGAAGCGCTGGCTCGGCCTGGAGACCGGGCCGGTGGCCGCCGAACTGCACCAGGGCATCAAGCAGGTCTTCGACCCGCTCGACATCCTCAACCCCGGAAAGGCCATCTGACCGCCGTCCCCGATCCGGTAGCGTTTGGCACCGTTGTTGGGGTTCATGGGGTAATCGGGGGCGATGGTGGCGTTGGAGGCTGGGGACCCGGCCCGCCTGGGCCTGTTCACGCTCCTCGACCGGCTCGGGGAGGGTGGCCAGGGGGTCGTCTTCCTCGGCCGCGGACCGCAGGGCGAGCAGGTTGCGGTGAAGCTGCTGCACACGCGGCTGACGGCGGATCCCGAGGCGCGGGAGCGCTTCCTGCGCGAGGTGGCGCTGGCGCAGCGGGTCGCGCCGTTCTGCACCGCCCCCGTGCTGCACGCCGACCTCGCCGGCAACCAGCCGTACATCGTCAGCGAGTTCGTGCCGGGGCCGTCGCTGCGGCAACTGGTGGACCGCGAGGGGCCGCGCCGGGGAGCCGCGCTCGAACGGCTCGCCATCAGCACGGCCACGGCACTGGCCGCCATCCACCGCGCGGGCATCACCCACCGCGACTTCAAGCCGGCCAACGTGCTGATGGGCCCGGAGGGGCCGGTCGTGATCGACTTCGGGGTGGCCAGGGCGTTCGACTCGCCGCAGGCCACCGCGACCGGCGCGTCCATCGGCACTCCCGCCTACCTGGCCCCCGAGGTGCTGTCGGGGGGCACGGCCGGCGCCCCGGCCGACATGTTCGCCTGGGGCGTCACGATGGTGTTCGCCGCCACCGGCAGGCCCGCCTTCGGCGCGGACTCGATCCCCTCGGTCATCACCCGCATCCTGCGTGACGAGCCCGACCTCGGCGACCTCGCGGCGCCCCTGCGGGACATCGTCGCCGCCTGCCTGTCGAAGGACCCCGCGACGCGTCCCTCGGCCCAGGAGATCGTCGCCCAGCTCACCGGCCAGTCCCACTCCATCGCCGCGCCCTTCGCACCGGCCGGCACGGGGGACGGCGGGCAGGCCGGCGCCTCCGCGCCGCCCCTCACCGGGCAGACGCCCGCCTCCTCCGCTCCCCCGGCGCGGGCGGTGGCTTCCGCCGGGCACGCCACCGTGCCCGGCGCGGCGAGGAGACCCCGCCGTACGGTGCTGACCTGGACGGCGGCCGGGATCGGGGTGCCCGCTCTGGTGGCCGCGGCCCTCGTGGCGCCGTCCTGGATCTCGACGCGGGCGGCCGGGAGCGAGACCGCCGCGACGGAGGCCCCCGGCCCGGCGGCGTCCGCGCCCGCCGAGCCGCCGATCCCGTCGCCGTCCGAGCCGGTCGCTCCCTCGGGGCACCGAAGCCGGAGTCACTCGCCGAGTCCCGCGACCCGGCGGCCCGGTGTGACCGCGAAGCCCGCCGCCTCGCCCTCGCACGGCCGCCGGGCACGGCCGTCGCCCACCGCGACCGGGCCGGCGACCGGGCCCACCGAGGTCCCTCCGACGGTACGTCCGACCCCGAAGGCCAGTCCGGCGCCGACGAGGGCCACCGCGACGCCCAGGCCCAGCCCGACGGCGAAGGCGACCCCCACCAGAACCGCGGCGCCCAAGCCCAACCCGTACACGGCGAAGGGCGTGTGCGGGGCCGGCTTCGCCGTCGTCGACTCCCACTCCTACGGCGGGCAGGCGACGACGTACCTGCTCTACAACTCCTCCACCGGCCGCAACTGCGTGATCACGCTCTCTCGCTACTCGTTGCCCGCTAAGATCAGAATGAGCGCGGTGCTGAAGGTGAAGGGCGGCGCGTCGGCCGCCGACGCCGGCGCCTACACCGTCTACGCAGGGCCGCTCCGGCTGCCCGCCAAGGGTAGATGTGTCATCTGGGGTGGCGGATACGGGGGCGCCTCCTGGAGCAGTGCGTGGTCCCACTGCGGCTGACCACGACTGCACGCTGAACCACGCCGGACCCCCGGCCGGACCACTGGCCGGCCACGGGCGTGCGGCAGGAATGTCACCGCCCGGTGGCAGACTCGGCTCGTTGACGTGATCGCGGACCAACCCGGAGGATCTCACCGTGACACAAGTCGGTTCGGTGGCGCCATGACCGTGCTCGTGAGCCGGCTGGACGCTTCCGGCGCCGAGTACGGCGCGCGGCGCGAGGCCATGCTGGCGAAGATCGCCGAACTGGAGGCCGAGCACGCGAAGGCCGTCGCCGGCGGCGGGCCGAAGTACGTCGAGCGGCACCGCGAGCGCGGCGGCCTGCTCCCCCGGGAGCGGATCGAGTTGCTGGTCGACCCCGACGCGCCGTTCCTCGAACTGTCCCCGCTGGCCGCCTGGGGCACCGAGTTCCCCGTCGGCGCGAGCGTGGTGACCGGGATCGGGGTCGTCGAGGGCGTCGAGTGCGTGATCACGGCCAGCGACCCGACCGTGCGCGGCGGCGCGTCCAACCCCTGGACACTGCGCAAGACGCTGCGGGCCGCCGAGATCGCGCTGCGCAACCGCATGCCCTACGTGAACCTGGTGGAGTCGGGCGGCGCGGACCTGCCGACGCAGAAGGAGATCTTCATCCCCGGCGGGCAGGTGTTCCGCGACCTGACCCGGCTGTCGGCCGCCGGGATTCCGACGATCGCGCTCGTCTTCGGCAACGCGACCGCCGGCGGGGCATACGTCCCCGGCCTGAGCGACCATGTCGTGATGGTGCGGGAGCGGGCCAAGGTGTTCCTCGGCGGCCCGCCGCTGGTGAAGATGGCGACCGGCGAGGAGTCCGACGACGAGTCGCTGGGCGGGGCGGAGATGCACGCCCGCGCCTCCGGCCTCGCCGACCACCTCGCGGCCGACGAGCACGACGCGCTCCGGATCGGCCGCCGGATCGTGCGGCGGCTCGGATGGCGCACGGCCGGGCACGCCGCCGCCCGCGACTACCCGGCCCCCCTGTTCGACGAGGACGAACTGCTCGGCATCGTGCCGGAGGACCTGAAGGTCCCCTTCGATCCCCGCGAGGTCCTGGCCCGGGTGGTGGACGGCAGCGACTTCGACGAGTTCAAGCCGCTCTACGGGCCGAGCCTGGTCACCGGATGGGCGAGCGTCCACGGCCATCCGGTCGGAGTCCTCGCCAACGCCCAGGGGGTGCTGTTCGGGGCCGAGTCGCAGAAGGCCGCGCAGTTCATCCAGCTCGCGAACGCCACGCGCACACCGCTCGTCTTCCTGCAGAACACGACGGGCTACATGGTCGGCAAGGAGTACGAGCAGAGCGGCATCGTCAAGCACGGCTCGCTGATGATCAACGCGGTGGCCAACTCGACCGTGCCCCACATCACGATCGTGATGGGCGCCTCCTACGGCGCGGGCAACTACGGCATGTGCGGACGGGCCTACGACCCCCGTTTCCTGTTCAGCTGGCCGAGCGCCAAGTCGGCCGTCATGGGCCCGGCCCAGCTCGCCGGGGTGATGTCGATCGTGGGCCGGGCCGCAGCCGAGGCACGCGGGCAGGTCTACGACGAGGAGGCCGACGCGGCGATGCGCGCGGCGGTCGAGACACAGATCGAGGCGGAGTCGGCGGCGTTCTTCCTGTCCGGCCGCCTCTACGACGACGGGGTCATCGACCCGCGCGACACCCGCACGGTGCTCGGGTTGTGCCTGTCGGCCGTCGCGGGGGCGCCGGACCCCGGGCGGGCCGGCTACGGCGTCTTCCGGATGTGACGGGGCATGCTCATCCGCATCCACACCTGTGGGGGTAGTTCATGATCGGGCGGCTGCTGGTCGCGAACCGCGGGGAGATCGCCCGCAGGGTGTTCCGCACCTGCCGTGAGCTGGGCGTGGAGACCGTCGCCGTCTTCTCCGACGCCGACGCGGACGCGCCGCACGTGGCCGAGGCCGACCAGGCCGTACGGCTGGGCGCCCCGCTGGCGTACCTCGACCCGGACCGCCTGGTCGAGGCGGCCCGGCGGTCGGGGGCCGACGCGGTGCATCCCGGGTACGGGTTCCTGTCGGAGCACGCCGGGTTCGCCCGCGCCGTGCTGGACGCCGGCCTGACCTGGATCGGCCCCTCGCCCGAGGCCGTCGCCGCGATGGGCACGAAGATCGAGGCGAAGGCGCTGATGGCCGAGGCCGGGGTGCCGGTCCTGCCGACCATCCCGCTGTCCCCGGACGCCACACCCCAGCTGACGCTTCCCGTGCTGGTCAAGGCGTCGGCGGGCGGCGGCGGGCGGGGCATGCGGGTGGTGCGCGACCCGGCCGGCCTCGCCGAGGCGGTCGCGTCGGCCCGCCGCGAGGCCCTGTCGGCCTTCGGCGACGGCACGCTGTTCGCCGAGCCACTGCAGGAGGGCGCCCGCCACATCGAGGTGCAGATCCTCGCCGACGAGCACGGCACGGTCTGGGCGCTCGGCGAGCGGGAGTGCTCCATCCAGCGCCGCCACCAGAAGGTGATCGAGGAGGCCCCCTCCCCCGCCGTCACCCCCGAACTGCGCCGTGAGCTGAGCGACGCCGCGATCCGGGCCGCCCGCGCGATCGGTTACACCGGCGCGGGCACCGTCGAGTTCCTCGTGTCGGACGAGGGCTTCTTCTTCCTGGAGATGAACACCCGCCTGCAGGTGGAGCACCCGGTGACCGAGTGCGTCTACGGAGTCGACCTGGTCCGGCTGCAGATCGAGGTGGCCGAGGGCGCGCGGCTCGCCGCGCTGCCGCCGAGCCCGGTGGGCCACGCGATCGAGGCCCGCCTGTACGCGGAGGACGCCGAGGGACGCCCCCAGAGCGGCGTGCTGCACCGCTTCGAGATCCCCGGAGTGGACGGCGAGTTCGGTCTCGGCGCCCGGCTGCGGCTCGACTCCGGGGTGGTCTCCGGCGGCGAGGTGGGCGTCCACTACGACCCGATGCTCGCCAAGGTCGTCTCGTACGGCGGGGACCGGGCGGAGGCGGCCCGGCGGCTCGCGCACGCGCTCGCGCGGGCCCGCATCCACGGGCTGACGACCAACCGCGACATCCTCGTGGGCGTGCTGCGGCACCCCGACTTCCTGTCCGGGGCGCTCGACACCGGGTTCCTCGACCGGCGTCCCGTTCCGGCGACGCTCGCCGGGCCCGGGGCCGTACGGCTGTCGGCCCTCGCGGCGGCGCTCGCCGGGGCGGCGGCGAACCGGGCGGCGGCGCGGCGCGACGGGGTGCTCGGCGGGCTGCCGAGCGGCTGGCGCAACGTGCCCTCGCAGCCCCGGCGCACCGCGTACGACGCCGAGGACGGCGGCCGCCTGGAGATCGCCTATCGCCTGACCAGGGACGGGCTGCGGGCCGAGGGCTTCGAGGACGTCGCCCTGGTGTCGGCCGAGCCCGGCCGGGTGGTGCTGGAGACGGACGGCCTGCGGCATGCGTTCGAGGTGGCGGCCTATCCGGGCGTGGTGCATGTCGACTCGCCTCTCGGGCCGGTGCGGCTCGTCCCGGTGGAGCGGCTGCCCGAGCCCGCCGCGCGGACGTCGCCAGGGGCACTGCCCGCCCCGATGCCGGGTACGGTCCTGCGTGTCGAGGTGAAGCCCGGCGACGTCGTCGAGGCCGGGCAGCCGGTGGTCGTGCTGGAGGCGATGAAGATGGAGCACCTGATCGTGGCCCCTGCCTCAGGCACCGTGGCCGCCCTGCACGTGGCGCCGGGCGCGCGGGTCGAGGCGGGCGCGCCCCTCGCCGACATCGAACCCGAGCGCGAGCCCGAAACCACGCACGCACCCAAGACCACGTCGGCACCCGAGACTCCCGCGCCCGAGACCGCGCCCGCAGCCGAGACCACGCGTGTGACCGATGGCGCGCCCGATATCGAGGCCTACGAGGCAGCCCCCACCGAGGCTCATAGTGAGGCCCGCGCCGAGCCGCCGGCTCCCCCTGCGGGCACGACCCCCGCCGAAGCCCGCACCGAGGGCCACGCAGAGGCCCGCATCTCGGCCGGCGTCGAGCTGCCAGCGCCGCCCGCGAACGCCATCCCCGCCCCCGCCCTCGGCCAGGCACCCGTGGACGCGACCGACCCGGCGCGCGGCTGGGCGGCGGGCCAGGACGGCGGCACCGGAGAGAACCCCCGTCTGGACACGCGGGGCGACTTCCCCATGGACACCGACCCCGGCCCGCCTCCTGGCGCAGGCATGCCTCCGAGCGGCGCTGTTCCGGGTGCGGAGCAGGGCTCGCATTCGAGCGGCGCGGACCCGGGCACGGCTCCGAGCGGGGAGGTGGGGCAGCGGTGAACGCGACCGGCGACCCGTCGGGGGAACTCGTGCGGTGGGAGCGGGCGGGCGGCGTGGCCACGATCACGCTCGACTCGCCGCACAACCGCAACGCCCTGTCGTCCCGGCTGCTCGCGCGGCTCGACGAGGCCCTCTCGTGGGCGCTGGACGAGCCCGCCGTACGGGTGATCGTGCTGACCGGCGCCGGGCCGGTGTTCTGCGCCGGGGCGGACCTGAAGGAGCAACGCGGCGGAGGGGCGCCGGTCACCGCGTCGTTCCCCGCCGTCATGCTGCGGATCTGGGAGAGCCCGAAGCCGGTCGTGTGCCGCCTCAACGGCACGGCCAGGGCGGGCGGTCTCGGCCTGGTGGCGGCGTGTGACTTCGCGATCGCCCCGGAGAGCGCGTCGTTCGCCTTCACCGAGGTGCGGCTCGGGGTGGTCCCCGCGATGATCGCGGCCACCTGCCTGCGCCGCCTGGAGCCCCGGGCCGCGGCCGAGTACTTCCTGACCGGCGAGGTCTTCACCGCCGCACGCGCGGTGGAGATCGGGCTGCTCACCCGGGCCGTCCCGGAGGAGGACCTCGACGCGACCGTGGCGCACTACACGGGCATGCTGCTGCGCGGCGGCCCCGAAGCGCTGGCGATCACCAAGCGGCTCGTCCGCGAGGTGCCGCTGATGCCGGTCGAGGAGGGCCTGCGGGAGATGGCCGCGCTGTCCGCCGAGCGGTTCACCTCCGAAGAGGGGCAGGAGGGCATCCGGGCCTTCGCCGAGAAACGCTCCGCCGCCTGGGTCCCCGACGAGACCGCGGGCGCGGAAGCCGGGCGATGACGGCCGAGGCCGGGCGACCGGGACCGCTGCGGGTCGCCAACTGCGGCGGCTTCTACGGCGACCGGCTCTCGGCGGCGCAAGAGATGGTCGAGGGCGGGCCGATCGACGTCCTGACCGGCGACTGGCTCGCCGAGCTCACCATGTCGATCCTCGCCGGCAACCGGCTGAAGGGCCGCCCCGGCTACGCCCGCACCTTCCTCACCCAGATGGAGCAGGTCCTCGGCACCTGTCTCGACCAGGGCGTCAAAGTCGTCTCCAACGCGGGCGGCCTCGACCCGGCCGGCTGCGCGGAGGCGGTCTCCGCCCTGGCCGACCGGCTGGGGCTGCGCGTGAACGTCGCCCACGTCACCGGCGACGACCTCATGCCGCTCGCCGAGCCGCCGGTCCACGCCGGCACCGGCGAGATCCTGCGGGAGACCCCGCTCACCGCCAACGCCTACCTCGGCGGACGGCCGATCGCGGTGGCGCTGGAGCACGGCGCGGACGTCGTCGTCACCGGGCGGGTCACCGACGCGGCGCTGGTCACCGGGCCCGGCATGTGGTGGTTCGGCTGGCGTCCCGGCGACCTCGACGCGCTGGCCGGTTCGGTCGTCGCGGGACACGTCATCGAGTGCGGCTGCCAGGCGACCGGCGGCAACTACGCCTTCTTCGAGGAGGTGCCCGGCCTGCCCGGCTGCGGCTTCCCCATCGCCGAACTGCACGCGGACGGGTCGAGCGTCATCACCAAGCACCCGGGCACCGGCGGCCTGGTCTCGACCGGCACCGTGACCGCGCAACTGCTGTACGAGATCGCCTCACCCCGCTATCTCGGCCCTGACGTGACGGCCCGGTTCGACACCGTACGCCTGGAACAGGAGGGTCCGGACCGGGTCAGGATCACAGGCGTACGCGGCGAGGCCCCGCCGGAGACGTTGAAGGTGGCGGTCACCTGCCTCGGCGGCTTCCGCAACACGATGACCCTCGTGCTCACCGGCCTGGACATCGCCGCGAAGGCCCGGGTCGCGCAGGAGGCGATCTGGGCCCGCGTGCCCCGCGACTCGTTCGAGCAGGTCCACGTGGAGCTGACCCCCCTCGGCCCGCACCCATACAAGCCGGGCCCAGCCGAGCCGGCCACACCCGGAACAGGAACGGCCCGCGCCGGCGCGCCGGTCACGCTGGACACGGACACAGGCCGCGAGAACACGGGGGACGCGAGGGCCGGGGAGACGAGGGCTGGGGACGCGGAGGACGAGGGCGTTCCGGAGACGAATGGGACGGCGTTGCTGCGGATCACGGTCATGGACTCCGACGCACGCAAGGCGGGACGGGCGTTCTCCTCGGCGGTGGTGGAGACCGGCCTGGCGAGCTACCCCGGCTTCTTCGCGCTCACGCCGCCCGCCGACGCCTCTCCCTACGGCGTCTACTGGCCGTCCTCGGTCGACGCCCGTGCCGTGCTTCCGGTCGTGACCGTCGGCGGGGTCCGCATCGAGGTGCCGTACGCGCCGCCCGGGCCACTGCTCTCCTCGGACCTGTACGGCGCGACCGGCGACGTCGCGGATCACGGGGCGGCGCCGCCGTACGCGGGTGATCTCACGAGCGGGCCGGTCCGGCCACTGGGCAGGATCGCAGGCGCGCGGTCGGGCGACAAGGGCGGCGACGCCAACCTCGGCGTCTGGGTGCGCGACCCCGCCCACTACCCGTGGCTCGCGGCGTTCCTGACCGTGGAGCGGCTCAGGGAACTGCTGCCTGAGGTCGGCCTGCTGCCGGTGGAGCGGTTCGCGCTGCCCAACCTGCACGCGCTCAACTTCGTGGTCCACGGCCTGCTGGGCAGGGGCGTGGCCGCGAGCCCGCTCCTCGACGCGCAGGCCAAGGCGCTCGGGGAACGCCTGCGCGCGGTCCGCGTACCGGTTCCGTCGTGATCTCGCTCTAGGATTGCGCAATCGCAGGACCGCCCGCATGCGGAGGTGGAAGTGAGCGGTTTCCATCAAGCCCGCATGGACCTGGGGGTCCGGCTGCGCCGGCTGCGGGAGAACGCCCGCCTGTCCGGGAAGGAGCTGGCCGAACGGCTCCACTGGCAGCCGTCGAAGGTCTCGCGCATCGAGAACGCCCGCCAGACCGCCTCCGAGGACGACGTGGCCGCCTGGGGGAAGGCCGTGGAGGCCGACCCGCAGACGATGGACGCCCTGGTCAGGCAGGCGGCCGGGCTCCAGGAGCGGCAGGACTCCTGGCGGCAGCGGCACCGGACCGGCCTGGCCGCCCTGCAGGACGACATCCGCGACCTGGAGACGCGGACCCTGCTGTTCCGGGCCTTCGAGCCCGGGGTGGTGATCGGGCTGCTACAGACCACGGAGTACGCGCGGCACGTCTTCGGGAAGCTCGGGCGGCTGTACAAGTCGGCCGCCGACGTGGACGACGCGATCCGGATCCGGATGCGGCGCCAGGAGATCCTGTACGACCCGGCGCGGCGGTTCCGGTTCGTCATGCCCGAGGCGGTGCTGCGCTACCGGCTGGCGCCGCCCGAGGTGATGCGCGGCCAGCTCGACCGGCTGATCGCGGTGACGACGCTGCCGAACGTGGAGTTCGGCCTGCTGCCGTTCGAGGCGCCGCTGCCGTCCGCGCTGACGAACTCGTTCTGGATCTACGACAACGCCCTGGTGGGGGTGGCCACCGGCACCCGGGACCTGCTGCTGCGCGACGCCGGCGAGGTGGAGTTCTACGCCCGGGCGTTCGAGGAGTTCTGCGAGGTGGCGGCCTTCCGGGACGACGCGAGGGCGCTGATCGTCCGCGCCCTCGACGACTACACCGCCCACCCGCCGCGCTGAGCGCGCCGACGGGTTCAGGCGGCCCGTCGCCGGGCCGCCGCCCGTCCGCTCCGCCGAAGGGCCACCCGTCCGCCCCTCGGCGTGCCGTGATTCAGCGCGCCGTCATTCGCCCAGCACGGTCTGCAGGTCCATGACGTGGTCCTGCGTCTGCTGCAGCAGCGGGCGCAACGCCTCGGCGACGTCGCTCAGGCCGAGCTGCTGGGCCTGCTCCACCCGCTCACGGTAGCGGCGCAGCTGCTCCTGCTCCAGTTCGAGGTCGAGCCGCAACGCCTGCGCGCTGTCGGTCGCGACCGGGATCTCGGGAACGCGGACGCTCGGCACCCCGCCGAGGAAGTCGATCTGCTCGGCCAGCGTGCTCGCGTGGTTGAGCTCCTGGCCGAGGTGCTGCTTGAGCTCCTCGATGATCGACAGGTACTGCGCGCCCTTGATCGTCGCCGCGTGCTGGACGTACTGCACGATCGAGCGGTACTCGCTCTCCAGATCCTCGTTCAGGAGGGCGATGAAGGCCTCCGTGTCCATGGGTGATCGTCCTTTCGTCATCGAGAGGCCCTTCCCGTACCCGCCAAGGTGACGGCCGAACGCGTCCGGCCCCGATATCGGCCCTGGATATCGGCCCGCTTACGCCGCTCAGCTCAGGCGGTAAAGGGTGCTTGTCCCGGTTCCGCCATACTCGGACGCCGGGACGAGGGTCGCGTTGGCCTTCACCCAGGCGGTGACGGACGAGTCGGCCCCGCCACCGGGTCCGCCGCCGGGCCCTCCACCGGGTCCGCGCCCGTCGCCGAGCAGGACGTAGCGCAGGCTGCCGTCCGCGGCGTACCTCCTCAGCAGGTCCACGGTCATCGCCGGGTCGGAGCCGGTGAAGCCGCCCATCGCGACGACCGGCTCTCCGGTCGACAGGATGAGCGAGGAGGCGCTCTGCGCGCTCCCCACGGCGACCAGCCAGGTGGCGTCGCCCTTGTTCCGCTTCAGGTAGGCGGCCATCCCCGCCTCCACCTGGCCGCCGGGGCCGCGCATGCCCCGGTCGCCCTGCATGTCCCCACCGGACGCCGGGGCCCCGGAAGCGGCCGTGCCCGCCGCCGGTCGCATGCCGCCGGGCGGAACCATCCCGCCCATCACGCCCATACCGCCGGGACCGCCTCGGCCGGAGAGCCCGGAGGGGCCGGCGGTGGGGTTGGTGCCGTTCACCGCCGCGCCGAGCGGCGTCACGGCGTACGCCGCCGGACCGGCGAGCCCGGCCACGACCGCCACGGCCGATGCGAGTGCCACGACCCGTGTGCCTGCCGTGACCCGCGCCGCCGTACGGCGTCCACGCCCGGCCGGGGAATCACGGTCCGCGCCCCGGCCAGCGGGGCCGTCGCGGTCCACGTTCCGCTTCGCGGCGAAAAACGACGAGGCCACCAGGGCGAGGACGGCCACCGCCGTCGCGCCCACGATCATCCAGGCGAGCCAGGGCACGAACTCGGGCGTACGGCGCAGCACGGCGAACGACCAGGCGCCCGTCACGGCGACCGCCGCCGCCAGGACCAGACTCCAGGTCCGGGACGTACGGGCCGCCCGCCACATCAGCACGCCGCCGGCGCCCGTCAGCGCGGCGATCGAGGGGGCCATCGCGGTCGTGTAGTAGGGGTGGAAGGTGCCGCTGGAGAAGCTGAACACGGCGTAGTGGACCACCAGCCAGCCGCCCCACAGCAGCAGCGCGGCGCGGACGGGCCGCGTCGCGGGCCCGTGCGCGTGCCGGGCGGCCAGGAGCAGGCCGCAGACGAGCGCGATCACGGCGAACGGGAGCAGCCAGGAGATCTGCCCGGCCATGACGTCGTTGAACAGCCGTCCGGCCCCGGCCGTGCCGCCGAACCCGCCTCCTGGGCCACCTCCCGGGCCGCCGCCACCGAAGGCCCGGGTGAGGCCCTCGGGCAGGTCGCCGGACGCCGCGGCGGGAGGACGTCCCGGCCCGCCGTTGCCCGCGCCGCCGAAGACGCGGCCGAGGCCGTTGTAGCCGATCACCAGGTCCCACACGCTGTTGTCGGTGCTGCCCCCGACGTACGGCCGGGAGGAGGCCGGGGTCAGGTCGACCAGGACCATCCACCACCCGCTGGAGACGACGAGCACCGCTCCGGCGGCGAGCAGGTGCCCGATCCGCCGTACGAGCCGCCCCGGCGCGGCGTACAGGTAGGTGAGCGCGAACGCGGGCAGCACCAGGTAGGCCTGCAGCATCTTGGTGGTGAAGGCGAGGCCCACCAGCACGGCGACGGCCGACAGTGTGCGCAGGCGCCCGGTGCGGATCGCCTCCAGGCAGAACCACCCGGCCGCCACCAGCAGGAACACCAGGATCGTGTCGGGGTTGTTGTCCCGGTTGATGGCGACGGTGATCGGCGTCAGCGTCATCACCAGCGCCGCCAGCAGGGCCGCCGCCCCGGCCGCCCGCTCGTCGAGCCCGCGCAGCGACCGCCGTACGGCCGAGCCGACCAGGGCCACCGACCCGACCCCGGCGGCGGCCTGCGGCAGCAGCATGCTCCACGTGCCGAAGCCGAAGATCCTGGCCGACAGGCCCATGACCCACAGCGCGAACGGCGGCTTGTCGACGGTGATGAACGACCCGGCGTCCAGCGCGCCGTAGAAGAACGCCTTCCAGCTCCGGGTGCCGGAGTAGATCGCGGCGGCGTAGTAGTCGTTGGCGTACCCGTTGCGGCCGAGCGCCCACGTGTAGAGGACGGCCGCGAGGACCAGGACGGCCCACCGGCCCCAGCGCAGGAGCGGCGTGACGCGGCCGGCCGAGGCTCGCCGGCCGATCGGGGTCATGGTGGTGAGCACGGTCATCAAAGCCTCCGAGGAAATCCCCGCCTTCAAGCGGGGGAGGAATCGGACTCCCTGCGGAGCAGGGCAGGGATAGGCGTTTCGCCGGAAGGCGAACCGTCGTACGAACTCACACGATCGGGAACTGATCGGGTGGCATGATGTGCGGCGTGGCGCAGACGGTGAAGCGGGCCTACAAGTACCGCTTCTACCCCACCCCCGAGCAGGCCGCCGAGCTTGCCCGGACGTTCGGATGCGTGCGCCTCGTCTACAACAAGGCCCTGGAAGAACGCACACGCGCCTACACCCGGGAAGGCCGCCGCGTCTCCTACGCGGAATCCTCGGCCGCGCTGACGGCATGGAAGCGCGAAAAGGAGCTGGCGTTCCTGGCCGAGGTGTCCTGTGTGCCGTTGCAGCAGGCGTTGCGGCACCTGCAGGCCGCCTTCGCCCACTTTTTCGCCAGGCGGGCCAAGTACCCCACCTTCAAGTCGCGGAAGAAGTCGCGGGCGTCGGCCGAATACACCCGCTCGGCGTTCCGCTGGCGGGACGGGCGGCTCACGCTGGCGAAGATGGACGGGCCGCTGGACATCGTGTGGTCGCGTCCGCTCCCTGAAGGGGCGCAGCCGTCCACGGTGACCGTGAGCAAGGACGCGGCCGGGCGGTGGTTCGTGTCCCTCCTGGTGGAACAGACCATGGACCCGCTCCACCCCACCGGGAACGCGGTCGGGGTGGATGCGGGGATCACCGCCCTGGTCACCCTCTCGACCGGCGAGAAGATCACCAACCCCCGGCATGAGCGGGCCGACCGGCGCGCGCTGGCCAGGGCTCAACGTGCGTTCGCCCGCAAAACCGCAGGTAGCAGCAACCGGGCCAAGGCCAGGGTGAAGGTCGCCCGCCTGCACGCGCGGATCGCCGACCGGCGCCGGGACTTCCTGCACAAGCTGACCACCTCGCTCGTCCGTGAAAACCAAACGGTCGTGATCGAGGACCTGGCCGTCCGCGCGATGGTCAAGAACCACTCCCTCGCCCGCGCCATCTCCGACGCCTCCTGGCGGGAGCTGCGGTCGATGCTGG
This sequence comes from Microbispora cellulosiformans, assembly GCF_008728085.1. Classification (NCBI taxonomy): domain Bacteria; kingdom Bacillati; phylum Actinomycetota; class Actinomycetes; order Streptosporangiales; family Streptosporangiaceae; genus Microbispora; species Microbispora cellulosiformans. Next base: position 167,361 of record NZ_VYTZ01000002.1, read on the forward strand.
AGTACAAGACGGCCTGGTACGGGCGGGAACTCGTGGTGACCGACCGCTGGTTTCCCAGCTCGAAGCTGTGCTCGGCCTGCGGGACCCTGCAGAAGTCGATGCCGCTGAACGTCCGGGAATGGGCGTGCGCCTGCGGCGCGGTCCATGACCGGGACGTCAACGCCGCCAGGAACATTCTCGCCGCCGGGCTGGCGGAGAGGTGAAACGCCTGTGGAGCTGGTGTAAGACCTCAACGGAGTCCTCCGAGCGGGCAACCGGCAGCGAAGCAGGAAGACCAACCTGTGAGGGTTGGAATCCCCTCCCTTCAGGGAGGGGAGGATGTCAACGGGAGTCCTTGCCGGGCGCGAAGACCCAGGATCGCAGGAGCAGGAAGCGCAGCAGTGTGGCGAGACCGTTCGCGACGATCACGGCGGCCAGTTCGGCCGCGCGCGGCGCTCCGGCGGGCAGCGCGGCCAGGCCCGCGCTGGTCAGCGCGAGCCCCGCCACGAAGGCGACCAGCCCGCCCAGGTGGTGGCGCAGGGCCCCCGCCCGGCCGCGTACGCCGAAGGTGAAGCGCCGGTTGGCGGCGGTGTTGGCCACCGCCGTCACCAGCAGCGCGACCGCGTTGGCGGCCACCGGCGGCAGGACCGCGCGCAGTGTCCAGAACAGCGCGAGGTGGGCGATCGTGCTGATCACGCCGATCACCGCGAACGCCGGGATCTGCCTCCTGACCGATGTGGTGGCCGGGCCGAGCGGTGGACGGCGCATGCTTGTGCGGGCGACCCGCCACATGCCGCGCAGGTCGCCGACGGCCGTTCTCACGATGTCGACCCGGCTGTCGGGGTCGTCCACCCAGTCGACCGGCACCTCGTGTATGCGCAGGCCGTGCTGCTCGGCGAGCAGCAGCAACTCGGTGTCGAAGAACCACTCCTCGTCGCGCACGGCCGGCAGCAGCGCCTGCGCCACCTCCGTACGGACGGCCTTGAAGCCGCACTGCGCGTCGGAGAAGCGCACACCCATCAGCGACCGCAGGAGCAGGTTGTAGGCCCGGGAGACGATCTCACGCTTCGGGCCGCGCACCACGTTGGCCCAGGGAGACAGGCGGGTGCCGATCGCCAGGTCGCTGTGCCCGCTCAGCAGCGGCGCGACGAGCGGCAGGAAGGCGTCCAGGTCGGTCGACAGGTCGACGTCCATGTACGCGACGACGTCGGCGTCGCTGGCCTCCCACACCCTCCGCAGGGCCCGGCCCCGGCCCTTCAGGTCCAGGTGTACGGCCCGCACCCCGGGCAGCTCCCCCGCCAGCCGCTCGGCGATCCGCCACGTGGCGTCGGCGCTCGCGTTGTCCGCGATCGTCACGCGGAAGCCGTACGGGAACTCGCGGGCGAGGTAGCCGTGCAGCCGCCGCACGCTCGCGGCCAGCACGCGCTCCTCGTTGTGCACGGGGACGACCACCTCGACCAGCCGGGTCCGGCGGGACGCCCCCGCCTCCGGCCCGGACACCATCGTTACGCTCATGGCCCCACGCTCGGGCGCCCTCATGGGACCGCCCTGAGGCGTCGATTAACACCGCATGAGAACCCTCTACCGCGCCGGCCACCACAAGTGATGTCAACAGGGCGGCCTTCAGTGACAGCATCGAACGGTGAAACGACTTCTGCTTCGGATCGGTGACGACCTGCATCGGCGCATCACGCGCCGAGCTCACCGCACGGGCCGATCCATCAACGCGACCGCCGGAGAGATCCTCGCGAGAGACGTCGCCGATGAGGCGCTCGACGCACGGGCAGAGCTGCGCGCGCGGGCCCGCCGCCTGGGTGTCCTCGCGGAAGGTTGTGTACCCAAGACTCCACGGGTGACCAGCGCCGACCGCGAGCGCGCTCTGGGCACGACTGCGGGTATCGGCCCCATACTCGACCGGCTATGGGCGGAAGGTCGCTGACCGTCGCCATGCTCACTTACGTCGATTCCTCCGTCCTCACCTGCGCCTACCTCCGTGACGAGCCTGGTCATGGTCGGGCTCGTGAGCTGCTGGACCCTGATCATCTCTTGGTCACAGGGACCCTAACGGTGGTCGAAGTGACCGGCGTTCTGGTGCGCGCGGCACGCACGCAACGGCTGATGGACCTGGACGGGACTCTCGCGGCTCTGTCGTCCGACCTTGGCGAAGACGGTCCTGTCACGCTGCTCGCCGCTCCACGTGAGGCAGTCGAGCGGCCCGCCACCGAGATCGTCTATGCCCATGCGTTGCGCGGGCTCGACGCGATTCACCTCGCCCTGGCCGAGATCGCGGCGATTCCTCTTCTGGAGGAAGAGGGAGACAAGCTCGGCTTCGCCAGCCGCGATCGCTTTCAGGCGCAGGCCGCCGAAGCACTCGGATTCGCGCTCGTATGAAGAGTTCGCGGCGGGTTCTTCCCCGTCGGTGCTCGCTCGCGTTATGCCGTGGCCCACTCCCGCACGGTGGCGAGTCCGGCTGCGGTTTCAGGCGGCTGGGCCGTTCAGCAGGGCGATACCGAGTTCGGTGGGACTGTGCAGCACCGAATTGCGGTGCCTGACGGTGCAGATGAGGCCGGCTTCACGAAGGACCGTGGCGTGTTCACTCGCGCTCGCCGGTGCGATGTCGGTCAGGGCGGCGAGTTCCTTCGTCGAGCAGGCGGGATGTTCGGCGACGGTGGCCAACACCGTTGCCCGAGTCTGGCCGAGCAGTGTCTCGGTCCTTGATCTGACGTTTCCGGGTGCCGAAGTGGTCAAGGCCTGTACGGCCCCGTCCTGGCTCGCCGGGTAGCAGAGGATGGGCGGGTCGGTGCAGATGCCGACCATCACGCGGGTGAGGAACCAGGACGGCACGAGCAGGATGCCCCGCCCTCTCAGATACAGGTCATGCTCGGCTCCGTCGAGCGTACGGATTTCCAGTACGGGTGGGTTCCATCGCAGCCATCGCGGATCGGCCTGGGTGAGCATCCGCTCGACGCCACCACTGATCACCTGACGCATGCGCACCGCCCGCTCCGCCGCGAACTGGCGGGTGAGCCGCTTCCAGTGCGGGGCCACAAGGAGCTCGTACAGGCTGGCGAGCCCGGCGTGAAGTCGTTTGAGGTGGCTGGGGTCGTCGGCCATGTGACGGGCCCACCATGGCAGGGGCTGCCGCCCGGCCAATGGCGCGAGGTCCTCCCGCAGGCGCGTGCGGGGCGTGACCCCCACCTTTTCCATTACATTCTCAGGAACTCCCATCAGGGCGGGAGCCCCGAACGACGGCGAATTACCGGCCGACGGCATCATCGACATCACCAGTCGAGCGTCCGTGGACAACTTTCCATGAACCTGGCGCCGCCAGTTTCTCAGCCGGGCCGGCTGGCTTTGGTCCTGCAACGCCCTGATCGCGAGAAACAACTCCACGGCCGGCATCGGAGCCTCGACCATCCGTGTCCGCGCCAGATCTTGGACGGTGAAATGAATGCGATAAACCACGACTGCCCCCTGACATCGTCTTCGCCGGCGAAACCGGCCCCCACGTACCGATCAGCGAGCCCCGCACAGGACGGGCCCGCGTTCACGGGAAGAGGACATCTCCTCGGGCATGCCGCCGACGGACGAGAACGATCTCCGAGGAACGTACGGTCCTCCAGATCCCATGGGTATTAAACATACTCTTGGTATGTCAAAAACCGCAAGACCGGTCGCTCCATCAGCGATCAGAGGGTGACGAGACCTCGGGTGATACGTTCCGGCCAGGTGCCGGGTGCGATGGAAGGCATTCGGAGACCGCTGGGCGCGGCGCGGTGGTGCTCACGCCATCGCGAGCGTGAGACCGCGAACGCCCGCGTCTCCTGCCGGCGACGCCATCACCCCTTGCCGGCGGTCAAACCTCGAAGCATCGCGTCGAGTGCCTGTCCGAGCGCCGCTCTGGTCTTCTCCGGATCGCCGACATGGGCGATGAGCATGCCGCTCAGCCCGAACGCGCCTCGGATGAGGTGAGCGAGAAGGTCGGGGTCGAGATCGACGATCTGACCGCGCGCGATCGACGCGGCGATGAACGAGCGCAGATCCACATGGCCCCGCTGCTGGTCAGCCGCATCCAGTATCTCCCGGCCGAGCACGACCGGCCCGTCGATCAGCCCGATCCGGCGGGTCTCCTCGTCGAGCGCGGCGTCCAGGTAGGCGTTCATCCTGGCGATGATCTGGTCGATCGGTGTCCCGCCCGGATCTCCGGCTCCGGCCGCACGCGCCTCCGTCTCGGCCTCCACCTCCGCGTACACGGCGCGGAACAACGCCTCCTTGCCGGCGAAGTGGTGGTAGACGGCGCCCTTGGTGACCCGGGCCGCGGCCGCGATCTCGTCGATCGATGTCTGGGCGTAGCCCTTCCTGCCGAACGAAGAACGGGCGGCGGCGAGCACGGCGCGGCGAGTGGCCTCGGCGTGCTGCGTCCGGAGCATCGTCGATGGTTCGGAGCCGCTTCCTTCTGTCCTGGGTCGCCGGGGCATACGGCCAGTATGGCACCGGAGCGGTCTGCCACGTGGCGGGCGACTGTTTCCTACCGGAAGTATGTGACGCCTGAACCGGTCAGGGGAGATGACCGCCCCCGTGAGTCGTCGAAGGCTCCTTGGCCGTACACGGCTGCACAGCCAAGGAGCGCACGGCAGCGGCCCACGGGCACCTGACGGAACCCGTGGTCCGCTGCCGAGAGAACCGAACGTAGGACGACGGCTTCCTAGCAGGACACCCGCAGCTCATTGGACGCCTTGGTCCGGTAGGAGCCGCCGATGGTCGTTCCGGTGATGAGTGTCCGCCAGGTCTGCGTACCCGTTCCGCTGCAGTTCTGGTAGACGTAGGTGTCGTATCCCTGGTGCGCGGTGGCCGTGGCGTAATCCTTCCAGTACCAGCCCGTCCACCGCTGAATGATCAGGGTGGCGGTCGACGCGCTGGGGCAGTCGCTGAGGCTGCCGTATCCGACGATGGAACTGCCGCTCTTGTAGGTCTTGCCGATCTGCACATCGCAGGTGGCGGCCTGAGCGGCTGTCGGCGCGAGGGCGGCCAGACCGGAGAAGAGAAGGGCTCCGGTGGCCAGCACGGACGCGGCGGATCGACGCATGGTTGAGTGTTCCTTCCTCGGGTGCGAAAACTTTCCCAGAACCGCGCCCATTGGACGCGGACCATCCAAGCAGCTGAATTCAGAGACCGGGTGTCCGGTGCCTTTTCCCCGTAACTCTTCTGCGTGGACATATTCAGTATTCGCAAGGGCCGATCAGGTTTCGAAGACATTCGACCTGGACCGAAAAAGGATGATCCGGGACGATAAGCGGCCCAACGGGCGCCGAGGGCGGAGCGTCGAAAGGCTTTTCCGATGGCGGGTTGTGAACTTCGCCGGACCGGCGGTGTGTCAGGTGGTGACGGTGGCGACGGGGTCGAGGCCGTAGGTGCGGGCGTAGCCGTTCTCCACGCCGACGAGGAGGTCGACGACCTCGAAGTAGCGGTCCCAGAAGGGGGTCTCGCGCAGCGCGTCGACGAGGAGCTGATAGGCGTGGTGGTCGTCCGCCTCCCAGACCCAGACGTCGGTGACGCGCGCGGAGTAGAACTCCGTGTCGTAGAAGCGTGACCGGACGCCGGTGGTCCTGGCCTCGATCGCGGGGACGACCTGGGTGGTGAAGGCGTCCACCCGTTCCCGGACGGTCATGGCGAGCCATTCGGGCGTGGTCTTGACGAGCATGAACGCGGTGATCGGCGGTTCGGTCGTCTCAGCGGGCATGACATGGTCCCTTTGTGGTGGCAGGTGGTCCTGGTCCGGTGGACGTCACGGATGCGCCGGCAGGTGCCAGGCGAGGACGGCGGGCGTGAGGGCCCGGGCGCACCACTGCTCGAAGGTGGTGGGGGAGGCGGTGTCCGGCGTACGGGTGACGCCGGCGTCGAGGCCGTCGTCCTTGGCCCGCTTCATGTCGACGACGCCCTGGACGAACGCCTCGTTGAGGCCGTAACCGGCGAGAGTGGCGTGCAGGTCGTCGAGCGACTGGCGTTCGTAGCGGACGGGACGGCCGAACTGCTCGGTCATGATGCGGGCCAGGTCGTTCGGGGAAAGGTCCCGGGGCCCGAGGACGGGGACGCTGCCGGTGCCGGTCCAGGAGCGGTCCAGCAGCAGGCGGGCGGCGACGGCCGCGACGTCGGCGACGGCGACGAGGGGGGCCCTGCGGTCGGCGGCGACGACGTCCGTGAAGACGCCCTTCTCGCGGATCGAGTCGGCCTCCTCCAGAAGGTTCTCGAAGAAGGAGGGGCAGGCCAGGGCCCGGTAGGCGACGCCGGTGCCCGCGATGAGGTCGTCCATGTCGAGGGACGCGGTGACGAGTCCGGCGTGTCCGGCGACCGGGGTGCCGCGGCCGAGCGCGGAGACGCCGACGACATGGCCGACGCCGTGGGCGGCGAGCGCCTTCGCGGCGGGGCGGGTGAAGCCGCAGTAGGCGTCCGCCGGGGTCAGGGAGGCGTCCGGGGGGACGAGCCAGAAGACGGCGTCGGCGCCCTCGAAGGCCCGGTCGACGACCTCGGCGTCGCCGTGCGAGCCGGTGACCACCTCGACGCGTTCGCGTACCGGGCCGGGGAGCCTGGCGGGGTCGCGCACGACCACGCGCAGATCCTCACCACGGGCGGGGGCGGACTCCAGGAGCAGGGGCAGCAGGCGGCGGCCGATGTTCCCGGTGGGAGCAGTAATGACGATCATGAGAACCTCGTGGGTCGCGTCGGATCGGAACGCCTCCAATCCTGAGGAGGGCCACAGTGTTGCCACAATGGGAACTTCAGCATGGAATCATTGCCCGAAATGGAATTACCCTGATGAACAGCTCAGAGCCGATCATCGATGCCAATCTCGCCGTCGCGCTGGACGCCCTGCTGGCCGAGCAGAGCGTCACCCGCGCCGCCGCCCGCCTGCGCACCTCCCCCGCCGCCATGAGCCGCACCCTGGCCCGCCTCCGCCGCATCCTCCAGGACCCGCTCCTGGTCCGGGCGGGGCAGGCCATGGTCCCCACCCCCCGCGCCCAGGCCCTGCGCGACGAAGCCGCCGCGGTGGTGCGCCGCCTCGAAGCACTGCTCACCCCCGGCGCCGACGTCGATCCCGCCACCCTGCGCGGCACCTTCACCCTGCAGACCGCCGACCTCGTCGGCGCGGCGCTGGCTCCCGGACTGCTGCGACGGGCCCGGCAGGAGGCACCAGGGGTCTCGTTGCGGTTCCGGGCCGAAGAGCTGGAGGCCGGGCCGGCCCTCCGCGACGGCCGCATCGACCTGGAGATCGGATCCATCGACCACGTCGACCCCGAAACCCGGGTGGAAGAGCTGGTCACCCTCCGGATGGCGGCGGCCGTCCGGCCCGGTCATCCCCTCACCGAAGGAACCCTGACCCCGGCCCGGCTCGCCGCCGCCGAGCACGTCGCGGTCAGCCGCCGCGGCCGGTTCACCGGCCCCCTCGACACCGCCCTGGCCGAGCGGAACCTCCACCGGCGGGTCGTCGCCGTCCTCCCCGGCCACCTGGCGGCGATGACCCTCGCCGCCCGCAGCGACGTCGTCTGCCTCATCCCCACCGCACCCCCCGGCGCCGGCCCCTCGCCCCTCACCGACCCCGCCGGCGCCCTCGGCCTCCGCCTCCTCGACATTCCCCTCCCACTGCCGCCGCTGACCATCGGCATGGCCTGGCACCCCCGTCACGCCGCCGACGGAGCGCACCGCTGGCTCCGCGACGCCGTCCGCCGGACCCTTGGCGCACCGGCGATCACCTGAGGTGTCGTCAGCGGCGCGGGCCTCCCCCGGAGACCGCGGCCTCGTCGGGGGTGAGGTCGTACGGTGACGCCGGACGGCCCTCACAGCGGGAGTCGGGCGGGATCGCCACAGGCGCGGGAGCCAGCCAGGAAAGGGCGCTCCGCTCGACGTTCCACTGGTAAAGGTCGACGGTGGTGTGCGGGACCGCGCCCGGCTCCGGGCAGAGCACCTGAGACACCAGCAGGTCGTTGCGGACGAAACGGACCGCGCCGGAGCGTTCGAGGATGGTGACGAGACGGTCGTCGCTGGCGATCACGTAGCCGACCGTGACCTGCTCGGCCTTGCCGTTCGGCTCGGTGGCGATCTCCATGGCCGTGAGCGGCAGGATCGGCGAGCGCAGCACCACCACTCCGGCCACCAGCGGGAAGAGCACGGCGAGCGTCCAGGTCAGGCCGTGCACCACCAACGGCGCGGCGGGTGCCGGGACCGGCCCGGTGACCAGCGGGGCGAGCACGGGCGGCGCGGTGAGAAGAATCAGCGTGGCGACGTCGCGCTGCGCCAGCGCCTGCATGATCGCCGGGCGGAGCAGCAGGAGGACGAGCACGCCGGAGACCACCGGCACCACCAGGCAGACGGCCCGGATCCACGTACGGTCCAGTGGGCGGCGTTCCCGCACGGTCAGCCCGGCCACCGCGAGCGTGAGCATGAGCAGGGTCGGCAGGAAACGGAGCTGCCAGCCCAGCAGCCCGACGCCCACGGCCACCGCGGCCACCCAGTCGGGCACCCGGTCGGCGGCCCGCGCCACCCAGAAGGAGCGACGGGTGCTGAGCCGGTAGAGCGGCCCGAGCACCCGGCCGGCCAGGACCACCGCGGGCAGCACCCACACCAGCGTCAGCAGCACCGTGGTGAGCAGGCCGAGCGGGCTGACGTACTGCACGAGCAGCAGCAGGGTCTGCGTGTCCTGCCGGCTGGCGTACCAGAGCCGCATCACCAGCAGCACCAGCGGGAAGGCGGGCAGGAGCGTCAGCACCCACTCCTGGTTGCGCTGCGGCGCGCGGACCCTTCCCTTCTCCCCGGCCTCAGCAGCCATCGGCGGAGAGGGCTCGCTCCCACGGCCACCGGCGCACCTGCGGCGATCTCAGGCACGGCTGGGTGCTCTGGGCCACGTTCACCCCGGGATTGGCCGCCAGCATCGGACGGATGTGCCGGTCGTAGGCCTCCTCCCACATCCTGTTCTGGGGATCGGCGTAGGAGCGGTACAACGCCAGCTCGACCAGGGTGCGCAGGGCGGTGTTGGTGCCCGTGTTCACCGCCCACATCTCGGTCGTCTCCAGCCCGATGTCGTGGTGTGTCAACGTGCCGCCGGACTTGGCGACGAATCCCGCCATGATCGCGGCGTCCGTGCTGACGGCGTCGTACAGGTGGGCCTCCAGTCCCTCGAAGCAGGCACTGATCTTGTTCTCCGCCGTCACCCTGGCGCCGCTCTCGGCCAGCGGACCCTCCGAGGTCGAGGTGCCGAGCGTGCAGACCTTCTCGCCCGCGAGCTGGCCGAGAGAGGTCACCCGGGCGTGATCGGCCCGTGTCACCACCGACTGCTCGGTGTACAAATAGGGGCTGGAGAGGCCGACCGACGGATCCTGCAGCCGTTTGGCGGTGATGCTGAACGTCGCCACGACGAGGTCGACGGTGACGAAGTTCCCGTCGGCGTCGGTGGCCTGGCGGCGGGCCCGGTCCTCGGTCTCGATGGACAGGAACTCCACCTGATCTGGCCGGAAGCCGAGCTCACCGGCGATCATGTAGGCGATGTCGATGTCGAAGCCGGAGAAGGCGCCGGATTTGTCGCGTAAGGCGATGCCCGGAGTGTCGTCCTTCACCCCGATCAACAGCTTCTTCTTCCCCGTCAGCCGGGCCTGCTCGCGTAATTCGGCCTCGGTCGGCGGCCCGGCGGCGAAAAGGATGTAGCCGCCGACGAGAACCGCGGCCATGATGGCGGCCAGCCAGCCGTACAGCCGCAGCCAGTCTCCCCGGCGGCGAGGTGGTCCGGCCTCCGGCGCTGGAGGCGCCGGCGGGGAGCTCGGCGCAGCGGGTTCCGCTTCCGGCCGCGTTCGCCGCGGCCGCCGTCCGAACCGCTTCCCCGACTCCACCCGAACAGCCTCCGTCACACCGTCCAGCGCACCATATCCACGGAGATCATCCCGGAAAAAGGGTATTCCCTTTCAACGGGTGATTCCGGAGAAACGAGAACACCCCGCGCACGCAAGCCGGTGCGCGGCAAGCCGCCAGAGCCGGCACGGGCCGGATCCGTGGTCCAGTTCTTCATCGAGGTCCGCGCCTGCGTGGCAAAGCTCGACGCGGAGGAGTGGTGGGACGATCTGGGCGAACGGCTCGCTGCGACAGGCCCGTCTACGACCGGAGAGCCAGTACTGCCGGTACTCGGCTGTTGTGCTCGATCCACTTGGCGGCGGCCGCGTGATCCCTACCGGCCGCAAGGTCAGGCACATCGCCGGGGTTACGTCTTTCTGGAGTTCTTCCCCGCCCACCGCGGCGGCAGCGAGGCGCTCAGCCAGCTGATAGCGACGCGCGTCGACGTCCCCGAGCCACAAGCGTGCCAGGATCACCGCGTCACCAGGCCGGTCGTCCCAGTAGGCGATCAGACTTCGCGTGCCCCCGCTCGCACACTGCCGAGCGTCCGGCCCGGCCATCGCGTGATCGCCCTGCGCTGGTCGCCGCCGAGATCGGCGAGTCGGGGAGCATCCACCGTCAGGTGCTCGGCGCGGTGCCGGGGAGTTCGAGGGTGGCGAGGGTGCCGCCGCCGGGGGCGTTCTCCACGGAGACCCGGCCCCCGGCGTCCCGTACGGCCTGGGCCACGATGGCGAGACCGAGGCCGGAGCCGGGCAGGCCGCGCGCCGACGGCGAGCGCCAGAAGCGCTCGAAGACGTGCGGCAGCTCGTCTTCGGGAATGCCCGGCCCCTCGTCGCGCACGGTCAGCACGCCCTTGCCGAGCCGCACGGTGACGAGGCCGCCGGGCGGGCTGAACTTCACCGCGTTGTCGAGCACGTTCACCGCGGCGCGGTGCAGGCCGCGGGCGTCGCCGTGGACCTGCCAGGGGTCGAGGCCGACGTCGAAGCGCAGCCCCGGGCCGCGCCGCCGGGCCCGCTCGACCGCCGCCGCGACCACCTCGTGGAAGTCGATCTCGGCCGACGACTCGCCGCTCTCCGCCTCGCGGGACAGCTCCAGCAGGTCGCCGACGAGGCTCGACATCTCCTCGAACTGCTCCTTGACGTTCGCCAGCAGCCGCCGCTTGGCCGCGGGCTCGATGGCGCGGCCCGTGGCCTCGCTGCGCAGCAGCAGGTCGATGTTGGTACGCAGGCTCGTGAGCGGGGTGCGCAGTTCGTGCCCGGCGTCGGCGACGAGCCGGCGCTGCCGCTCCTGGGAGCTCGACAGGGCCGCGGTCATCGTGTTGAACGACCGGCCGAGGCGGGCGATCTCGTCCTCCCCCTCGACGGGGATCGTGACGGTGAGGTCCTCCGTCCGCGCCACGTGCTCGACCGCGCCGGTCAGCCGCGCCACGGGCCGCAGGGCCGTACGGGCGAGCCAGAGGCCGGCCACGGCGGCGCCCGCCACGCCGAGCACGCTGACCGACCCGAAGACCACGGCGAGGATGCCCAGGGTCTGGTCCATCTCGGCGGTGGAGCGGAACACGCTGATCGTCACCGGCGCGGGCGGCTGGGCGGGCTCGGGAAACCGGCCCGGCGGCCCCGGCAGCGGGGGCACGTAGCGGGTCGTGTGGACGAGCACGGAGGTCCCGTCGGTGGTGACCGCGTCACGCAGGATCGAGCCGGAGGTCAGCGTGCGTTCCGCCGCGGACGGCCGTACGTGGGCCGAGCCGGCCCAGACGCAGACCGTGCCGTCGGGGGCGACGATCTGCCAGCTCCGCCCGGAGGGGTCCCAGTCGGGGCGGGGGCCGCGGCGCTGCGTCTCGTCGCCGCGGCAGTCGCGCAGCGCGATCACGACCTGGTCGGCCGCCGGTCTCAGCCGGGTCAGCGAGCGGGCGATCTGGTCGCGCATCTCGGCGCGGGCGAGCAGCCAGCAGGCCGCCGCCGACACCGCGACGGCCAGCGCGACCGCCGCCGCGATGAGCAGCGTGAGCCGCGACCGGAGCGAGCGGCGCCTCACGGCGACGGCCGCAACACGTAGCCCACCCCGCGCACCGTATGGATGAGGCGGGGCAGCCCGCCCGCCTCCGTCTTGCGGCGCAGATACATGACGTACACGTCGAGTGAGTTCGACGTCGGCTCGAAGTCGAAGCCCCACACGGCGCTGAGGATCTGCTCCCGGGTGAGCACCTGGCGCGGATGGGTCAGGAACAGCTCCAGCAGCAGGTGTTCGGTGCGGGTCAGCTCCAGCCGCCGGCCCGCCCGGGTGACCTCCCAGCTCGCGGCGTCCATGCGCAGGTCGCCGAAGGCGAGCACGTCGCCGTCGCCGCCCCGGGCGGCGTACTGCCCGCCGCGCCGGAGCAGGGCACGCACCCGGGCGAACAGCTCGTCGAGCTCGAACGGCTTGACGAGATAGTCGTCGGCCCCGGCGTCCAGCCCGGAGACGCGGTCGCCGACGGCGTCACGCGCGGTCAGCATGAGGACGGGGACGCGGTTGCCCGCCGACCTCAGCCGCCGGCAGGTGGTCAGCCCGTCGAGCCGCGGCATCATGACGTCGAGGAGCATCGCGTCGTACGCCTCCCGGCCCCGCGCGGCGTGATCGAGGAGCCCGAGCGCGGCCAGCCCGTCACCGGCCGTCTCGACCTCGTATCCCTCGAACTCCAGGCTGCTGCGCAGCGCCTCCCGCAGGGCGGGCTCGTCGTCCACCACCAGCAGCTTCGCGGCTTCCTCACGCACCGGCACACGTTATCCGAGCGTCATGAGAATCCGGTTAAGGGCGGATTTATCCCGCTGAGTCGCACCCGCCCGGCGACACGAACCCGAAGCCGAAGCCGGAGCGCGTCAACCCGCCGAGGTCAGGACGGCCATCGCGGCGTTGTGGCCCGGGATGCCGCTCACGCCGCCGCCGCGCCGCGCGCCCGCGCCGCACAGCAGCACCCGCTCGTGCGCCGTCTCGACGCCCCACGGCCCGTGACCGCCTGGGCCGTCCCCCTCACCGTCCTCCTCGCCGTACGGCCAGGAAAGGTCGCGGTGGAAGATGTGCCCGCCGGGCAGGCCCGCGTCCCGTTCCAGGTCGAGCGGCGTCTTGACCTCCAGGCACGGCTCTCCGGAGGGGGCGCGCAGCAGGCAGTCGCCGATGGGCTCGGCGAGCACGGAGTCGATCGAGGCGAGGGTGCGGTCCAGCGCCTCCCGTTTGGCGGCCGGGTCGGTGAACAACCGGGCGGGCATGTGCAGGCCGAACAGCGTCATCGTCTGCGCCCCCGCCGCGCGCAGCTCCGGCCCGAGGATCGAGGGGTCGGTGAGCGAGTGGCAGTAGACCTCCGCGGGCGGCAGGTCCGGCACCCGCCCCGCGGCCGCCTGCGCGTACGCCGCGGCGAGCTGGTCGCGGCTCTCGTTGATGTGGAACGTGCCGCTGAACGCCTCGGCCGGCGTCACGGCGGGGTCGCGCAGCCGGGGCAGCCGCGACAGCACCATGTTGATCTTCAGCTGGGCGCCCTCAGGTGTCTCGGGCGCCTCCCCGAGCAGCCGCGCGAGCACGGCGGGCGGCAGGTTCGCGAGCACCTTCGCGCCGGTCACCACGTGCTCGGCACCGTCGGGCGCCTCCCGGAACGTGACCTCTCCCGTGGCGGGGTCGACGGCCAGCACCTCGGCCCCCGTACGGATCTCGGCGCCGCGCCGCCGCGCGACGTCGGCGAGCTCGGCGGTCACCGCGCCCATGCCGCCCACCGGGACGTTCCAGTCGCCCGTGCCGTCGCCGATGACGTGGTAGAGGAAGCACCGGTTGGCCAGTAGGTCGGCGGCGGGGTCGGCGAAGGTGCCGATCAGCGCGTCGGTGAGGACCACCCCGCGCACCGTGTCGTCGGCGAACCGCTCGTCCACGACCTGCCCGATGGGCCGTTCGAACAGGTCGCGCCACGCCTCGTCGTCGCCCACGATCCCGCGCAGGTCCGTACGGCCGGGCAGGGGGTCGAGCAGCGTGGGCGCGACCCGCCGGGCGACGTGGGCGGTCATCGCGTAGAACCGTTCCCAGGCCTCGAGGTCGCGCCGTCCGCCGGTGACGGCCTCGAAGGAGGCGGCGGTGCGGGCGGCGTCCTCGTTGTCCACGAGCAGGCCGGTGCCGCCGGCCGGGGTGTAGGAGGAGAAGCGGCGGCGGCGCAGGTCGAGCCGGAGCCCCAGCTCTTTGACGATCTTCGACGGCAGCAGGCTGACCAGGTAGGAGTAGCGCGACAGCCGCGCGTCCACGCCGGGGAACGCCCGCGCCGACACGGCGAGACCGCCCACGTGGCCGAGCCGTTCCAGGACCAGCACCCGGCGTCCGGCCCCGGCGAGGTAGGCGGCGGCCACGAGACCGTTGTGCCCGGCACCGGCGATGACGACGTCGTAGTGCGAACGTGGCATGGAGCGTTCTCCCGGGTCGTACGAGGCGCGGTGCCCGAAAGGTATCGCAAGATTGCCCTCTGGACCCGGGCAGAATATGACGAAGCCGGACAATTTTCCGCTAACACGAACAGGAGCACCATGCGCGTTTCCGATGAGGTCGCCGAGGCTCTGGCCGCCGGCCGGCCGGTCGTCGCCCTGGAGTCCACGATCATCTCCCACGGGCTTCCCCAGCCCCGGAACCTCCAGGTCGCCCTCGAACTGGAGGAGATCGTCCGGGAGGCGGGCGCGGTGCCCGCGACGGTCGCGGTGCTCGACGGCGTCCCCCGGGTGGGCCTCGACAAGGACGGGCTGGACCGCATCGCGACCGAGCCGGGCCTGCGCAAGCTCGGCTACCGCGACCTCGCCCCCGCCGCCGCGCTCGGCCTCAGCGGCGCCACGACCGTCTCCGGCACGTCGTTCCTCGCGGCCCGGGCGGGCGTGCGGGTCTTCGCCACCGGAGGCCTCGGCGGCGTGCACCGCGGCTGGACGACGGTGCAGGACGAGTCGGCCGACATCGACACCCTGGGCCGGACCAGGATCACGGTCGTGTGCGCCGGCGTGAAGTCGATCCTCGACGTGCCCGCGACCCTGCAGCGGCTGGAGACGAAGCAGGTCAGCGTGGTCGGCTACCGTACGGACGAGTTCCCCGGCTTCTACCTGCACAGCTCGGGCGAGCCGGTCGACTGGCGCGTCGAGACTCCCCAAGAGGCCGCCGGGATCATGCGGGCCCAGGACGCCCTCGGCGGGCTGGAGACCGCGCTCATCGTGGCCAACCCGGTGCCCGCCGACCTCCAGCTCGACCCGGACCTGCACGACCGGGTGCTCGCCGAGGGCCTGCGCGCCGCCGAGGAGCGCGGCGTCACCGGGCAGGCCATCACCCCCTTCCTGCTGGAGTACCTGGTCGAGGGCACGGACGGGGCGTCGCTGGAGGCCAACCTCGCCGCCGTACGCGGGAACACCGCCCTCGCCGGGCGGATCGCCGCCGCCTGGGCGGCCGGGTGAGCGCTCCGCCGGCGACCGGCCTGCTGGTGATCGGCGACGTGGTCACGGACGTCGTCGCGCTGCACGACGGGCCCCCGGCCACCGGCACCGACACGCCCGCCGACATCGCGCTGCGTCCGGGCGGCTCGGGGGCGAACACCGCCTCCTGGGCCGCCCGCCTCGGCGCCGACACCCGCCTGCTGGCGCGGGCCGGGTACGACACCGGCGACTGGCACGCGGCCGAGCTGACGAAGGCGGGCGTACGGCCGCACCTGCGGATCGACTCCGAGCGTCCGTCGGCCGTCGTCATCGCGATGGTCGACGCGAGCGGGGAGCGGTCCATGCTCACCAACCGGGGCGCGAGCGGCCACATCGGCGTGGACGACTGGGCGTCCGGCCTTCTCGACGGGGTCGGCCACCTGCACCTGTCGGCGTACACGATGTTCGCCGGGCCGGGGCTGGAGCTGGCCCGGCTGGCCATGCGCGAGGCGGCCGGGCGGGGCGTCCCGGTCAGCGTCGACCCGGCCTCCTGCGGGCCGCTGCGGGAGTTCGGCCCCGAACGGTTCCTCCGCGAGACCGCGCCGGCGTCCATCGTGATCCCCAACCGGGAGGAGGCGCTGCTGCTCTCGGGGGCGTCCGATCCGGACACGGCCGGGCAGGTCCTGAGCGCCCGCTACGGCACCGCGGTCGTCAAGCTCGGGGCCGACGGCGCGCTGCTGGCCCGTGGGGGCCGTATAGTCGCCAGGGCGCCCGCTCCCCCGGCGGCGGTGATCGACTCGACGGGTGCCGGAGACGCCTTCGCGGCGGGGTTCCTGGCCGCCACGCTGGCGGGCGGCACCCCCGAGGAGGCGCTGCGAACGGGGTGCGAGGCGGGGGCGATGGCGGTCGCGCAGGTGGGCGGCCGTCCGAAGTCTGGGAACTTTACCCTATTGACACCAATTGCTGGTTTGCGGCGTAAGCTGCACCATTAGCAACATGCGTCACTCTCGGGAGGGTGCGGTCATACCGATGGACGCCGAGTCAACGATCTGCCTGAGCGACCTGGTCCCGGCCCTGCGCTGGAGCCGTCCTCAGCAGGTGGCCGAGATGCTGGCCGACCCGCGCCTGCCGGGCGGGTGGTGGGCATCCGTCGCCATCGGCCACGCGGTGCGGGCGACCGGAGTTGACTGGCTCTGCGAACGGCTCGCCCGGCTGGCCGTCGGCCGCTGGGACCATCTGCCTCTCACCGACCTGCTCCCCGCGCTCCAGGTCCACACCGTGGACCCGGCCATGGCCGGGTGGCCCGAACCGGTCCGTACGGTGGTGACCCACCTGGGCGGGTGGTACCGGCTCCGCCGCATGACGCCCGTCGACCTGCGGACGCCCAGCGCCTCGGCCTCTCCGGAGGCCCTCCTCACCACGATCTTCCGAGAGGTGTTCGGGCACCTGGAGGGGCCGGCCGGCGAGCAGGCCTCCGCTCCGGCCGCCCAGGCGGTCCCGGGCGCACAGGCCACCGCGGGGGCGTCGGCGGTTCCGGCCGCACAGGGCGCCTCGGGCACGCGTACGCCGGGCGCTCCGGCCGCATCGGGTGCTCCGGGCGCTCTCGCCATGCCGGGCGCATCGGGCGCTTCTGGTACGCAGGGTGCTTCGGGTACACAGGCCGCTCCGGGTACGCAGGCGGGCCCGGGCGCCCCCACGGCCCAGCCCGCCGCCGGTCCCGTCTCCGCACCGTTCCCGCAGGCCCCCCAGGGGACCCCGCCGCACGGAACCCCGGCGCCGGTGGCCCCGGCCCAGGGAGCCCCGGCACGCGGAACCACGGCGCAGCCGTTCCCCCAGCAGCCCGCCGCGACCGCTCAGGGTTTCCCGGCCACCCCGGGAGCGGCCTCACAGCCCTTCCCCGCCGTCGCCCAGGGACCCACCCCACAGGGGCCCGCCGGTCAGCAGGGACCCGCCGCTCCCGCCTCCCAGGTGCCCCCGCAGGCCGACGGAGCGCCCTCCCAGCCCTTCCCCGCCGTCCCGGGCGCTCCCGCATCGCAGCCCTTCCCCGCCGCTCCGGGCGCGACCTCGCAGCCCTTCCCCGCGACCGCACAGGGACCCGGTTCGCAGGGACCCGGCTCCCAGCCGCCCTCGCAGGTCAACGGGGCCCCCTCACAGCCCTTCGCGCGGCCGGGCGCGATGCCTCCCAGCCAGGCGGAGCAGGCGGCCGTACAGCCCGCGAGCCCGCCTCCGGCGGGTGCGCCCCTCGGTGAGCAGGTCAGGCCGGCCACCCAGCCCTTCGCCCGGCAGCCCGCCCCCGCGCTCCCCCAATCCCCGGCCCAACAGTCCCCGGCCCAGCCGACGGCACAGTCCCGTACGGAGGCCCGCGGCGAGGCGCGGCCGGAGGCTCCGGCGGCGCCGGAGCGGCAGCCGGCCGACCTGTCCGCGCACCCGATGGTCGGGGTCGTCGAGGGGCTGTTCCGCGACTGGGACCCGCTCGCCCGCGCCGTGGCCGCCGAGCGGCTGTTCGCCGCCGAGCCGGTGAGCCTGCGCGCACTCGCGCACACCCTCGGCGTCGACCGCGATCTGCTCTCCCAGGCGCAGCGCACGGCCGAGGAGCGGGTGCTGCTGTGGCTGCGCTCCCCCGACACCGCGCCGCTCACCGGGCACCTGTTCGGGCTGACCGAGTGGCTCGGCACGGCGGCCACCCAGGAGCAGCTCATCGCGGCCGACCCGTCCCACCCGGTCGAGGTCCCGGCCCTCGGCACCCCGCTGTGGCGGGTGCTGGTCACCCTGATGCCCGACCGCCGCCTGCAGGACGGCTGGCTCGTGCTCGGCGACCTGGCCGGGCTGCGCGACAGGACCCGCCACCTCCTGGCGAACAAGCCCGCCGACGCCGATGTCGTGGAGCTGCTCGGCCAGCTCGGCATCCGCGCCCACTCGGCGAAGGCGTGGCTCGACTCGTTGCCGCAGGCGGCCGCGCCGTCCGAAGCGGGCGCGCTGCCGACCCGGCGCGGGCCGGCGGGCGGACCGGCGGCCAAGCCCGCGCCGCTGCCGCGCCGCACGCCGGGGGCGAACGGCCACCACCACGGCCGCGGCGGAATCCCGGTCCCCTCCCAGGCCGGCAACGGGCCCGACGCCGCGACGGCGCTGGCCGCGCTGAACGCTCTGGCGAGCGGCACCCGGGGCGGGGGCGTGCCCCTGCCGCACCTGGTGCCGAACCCGCGTCCGACCTCGGGCCCGGCCTCCGACCCGCGCCGCTGGCAGCGCATCGACGTCACCAGCGGTCACCTGCGCGGCGAGCCGGTGGCCGTCCCCGAGGGGTACGCCGCCCAGCTGGGCATGCGTCCGGGGACGCTGCTGTCGGTCACCGGCCCGGGCAACAACGCCGTCGTCCTGGTGTGGCGTGACCGGCAGCCGGTGTTCGACTCGCTCCAGCCGGTGCTCATGCGGCTGAACGCCCGGCCGGGCGACTCGGTCTACGTGACCGTGGACGGCTACCGGCTCGACGCCCAGCTCACCTCGGCCGTCTGACCACCCCCGGCCGGGCGGGCCGGAGAGGTCAGCGGAGAAGTCAGCTCAGCGCGGCCGCCTTGCGCAGCAGCACCGAGCGTTCGCGCTGGTTGGCGCACAGCCGGGCCGCCAGCTCCAGCTCGGCGCGCGCCTCCGGCCGCCGTCCGAGCCGGGCCAGCAGCTCACCGCGTACGGTCGGAACCAGATGCGAACCGGGGAGCCGGTTCGCGGCGATCAGCTCGTCCACGATGGCCAGGGCCTGCTCCGGGCCCGAGGCCATGGCCACGGCGACGGCCCGGTTGAGCTCGACCACCGGCGAGGGCGCGACCCGGCCGAGCGCCTCGTAGAGCACCACGATCCGGTCCCAGTCGGTCTCCTCGACCGAGGGCGCCGACGCGTGGACGGCGGCGATCGCGGCCTGCAGGCCGTAGGGGCCGAGGCCGCGAGCCGACGCCCTGGCCAGCGCGGCCAGCCCACGGCGGATCGCCGAGACGTCCCACAGCCGCCGGTCCTGGTCCTCCAGCAGGACCGGCGAACCGTCCGGGCCGGTCCGGGCCGGGAAGCGCGCGGCCGTCAGCTCGAACAACGCGAGCAGGCCGTGCGCCTCCGGCTCGTCCGGCAGCAGCGCGGCCAGCGTGCGGGCCAGCCGGATCGCCTCGTACGCCACGTCGGGGCGCAGCAGCCGGTCACCCGACGTGGCCGTCGACCCCTCGGTGAAGATCACGTAAAGCACGCTGAGCACACCGCCCAGCCGCTCCCGGCGTTCGCCGGCCGCCGGCAGCTCGAACGGCACCCCGGCCGCCGCGATCGTCTTCTTGCCCCTGGTGATGCGGGCCTGCACGGTCGGCACGGAGACGAGGAACGCGCGGGCGATCTCCTCGGTGGACAGGCCCGCGACCACGCGCAGGGTCAGCGCCACCCGGGCCTCGGGTGAGAGCACCGGGTGGCAGCTGACGAACATCAGCGCCAGGACGTCGTCGTCGATCCTGTCGGGGTCGATCTCCTCGTCCACGGCCGAACCGGCCGCCGAGGCGGCCGCCAGCAGGGCGTACCGGTCCTGGAGGGCGGTCCGGCGGCGGATCGCGTCGATCGCCCGCCGCCGGGCCGTGGCCATCAGCCAGCCGGCCGGATTCGCCGGAGGGGCGAGCGGCCACGACACCAGCGCCTCGGCCACCGCCTCCTGGGCCACGTCCTCGGCCAGCCCGAAGTCACCGGTGAACCGGGTCAGCGCCGCGACGATCCGCGCCGACTCGATCCGCCAGACGGCCTCGACGTCGGCCGTGCCCATCAGACCCGGCCCCGGCTCTCGCGCCCCTTGATCACTCGCCGGCCTGCGGGACCTCGTCGCTCCCGGCCACCCGGCGGACCTCGATCTTGGACCCGCGGGCCGCCGGGACCCGCGTGGCCCACTCGACCGCCTCCTCCTTCGAGGCGACGTCGACCAGGAAGTAGCCCCCGAACAGTTCCTTGGTCTCGCCGTACGGCCCGTCCGTGACCACCGGGGCCTCCCCGCCGAAGTCGACCACGACGCCCCGGCGCGGATCGTCCAGCCCTTCGGCCGCGAGGAGCACGCCTGCCTTGACCATCTCCTCGATGAACCGGCGGGTCGCGGCCATCGCCTCGTCGATGCCGGCCATCATGGCCGCGTTCGACTCGTCGGTGCCCCGCATGATCAGCATGTACTTCGCCATCGCGTTCTCCTCGTCCGGCGGGGCCGCCTCTCGGCCCTCGCACCCGTACGTCGAACGAGCGGCGCACGGATCGACACGGTCCCGGAGAAATTTCGCGGGGCGGACGTCAGGCCTTCGGCCTGAGCATCTTCCGATAGTAGGTCGCCGAGATCTCGTAGCCGAGGGCGCCGTAGAACTCGGCGGCCCGCCGGGTCGCGAGCGCGACGTACCCCGCCTGCCGCGAGCGCGCCCACGTCTCGAACTCCTCCAGCAGCCTGCGCCCGATGCCGTGGCGGCGGTAACCGCTCTCGATCATCGCCTCCTCCACCCAGGCGACCCTGCCGTTGGCGAAGAGCGTGATGTGGGTGAAGCCCAGCAGGTAGCCGCGCACGGTCCCGTCCACGGTGGCGACGATGAGAAAGGCGTCCTCGTTCTCCAGCAGTTGCGGCAGCGCCGCGTCGAACGGCGCGCGCTCGGGCCGGAACGTCACCGCGAACTCGCGGGCGAGTGCGAAAATCTCGTCCGCGTCGGATTTCTCGGCTTTACGGAGCTGGAGATCACCAGACGTCATGAAAGGGACTCTAGGAGTACCTGGGCACATACGTCCAATCAGGAAGTCTCCCACGGTTCTCACGCCGACGCGACTGCGAAGGCTCGCCGTCCGCGATGATGAGCGCGACGAGCCGGCCCCGGATGAGGCCGGTCACCTCACCCACCGACTGTCCCAGCGCCCCGGCGACGGCGAGCGCGGCGCGGGCGCGGCTGGACGATCCGGACGAGGTCGAAGACCACCTGCCGCAGTGTCGCGGGGTGCTGGTGCACGATTCGCTGCCGCTGTACAACGGCTACCCGCACGCCCGGCACCGACTGTGCGGTGCCCACCTGGCCAGAGAGTTGACCGCCGCGGCCGAAGACCACCCCGTACAGCGGTGGCCGGCACAGATCCGCTGGGCGTTGGCCGAGCTGAACAAACACCCCGTCAAGGCCCGTGAGAGCGGGTTGACCGAGATCCCGCCCGAGCGGGCGCGGATCTACCTCGAATCCTTCCACCGCGGGTGAAGATCTCCGGCTGCCATCAATCCGAAGATGGCGCCGCGCACTGGCTGACCGTTTGCTCCTACCTCGACAGCGCCCGCAAACACGGACTGAGCGCCTTCAACGCGATCCACCGCGCCTTCACCGGCAACCTCTGAATGCCGCCCGTCGCACTCAACGCCTGATCAGCACCTATCACCCAGCGTCACAGAACCTTCTGATTGCTTACCCGCGCCCTTTCCCTATCAGCCAGGACGTTCCCTTGCACATTCGCGGGCCGTAGGTATAGGTCTTTCCGGTCTCGCTTGTCGCGATCAGGATCGCTCCCGGCTCTGGATCGGTGCATCTGCTGTCCGCGAAGCCATAGGAATATCCTTCCCCGGGATCAAGGGTCAAGAGAGTCCTGGTGCCTGAGCTCCATTTTACCGTGACGGTTTCCTGCGTGGTGTTGATGATGTAGAACATCGCTTCAGCACGCGGTTGACACGCACTCAAGACCAGAGCGCCAGCGATGACCAGTCCGGTAGACAGCATGTGGACCTTCATGGTCGCTATGGCTCCAACCGTATTGCGCTTAGTCATACTCGGTCGCTTCCAATTCGCCCAATCTCAGCATACCCGGGCAATGACGCCCACAGTCTGCCCGGAAGCTCCTACCCGCTCTGCGATCCGGCCGGAGCCTGCCGGGCCCCGGCTGGATCGCGAGGCGCGCACTTCTGGCTGCGCTCCTGCTAAGGAAGCTTGGAGGTGACGAACTGGCTCACCGGAATGTCGACGAAGCGGGGGTACTGGTTGTCAGGGAACGAGTAGCCGCGCGTCCAACAGCTGAGATTCACGGCGCTCGTACTGACCGTGTACGAGAGGACTATCTTGGTGGTGTCCGAGAGCAGGCCAGGCTGCACCCTCGCTCCGTAGACACTGGAGTATTGAGGATTGGTCTTCGTCTCTGGCGGTGTGTACAGGTCCACCTGCTCGGAGCCGAATCCCCACGGACTCCTGGCCGGCATCGCGACGATCTTCCCGGGGGCCGCGGAGGCGGGCGTGTGCCGCACCAGCCAGAACAGGCCGTTGATCCGGACTACGCTGAAGTCCACTTCGGCCTTTGGCTGCAGCGGCTTCGCCTGGGCACAGGACGCCGTCCACTGAGCGGATCCGTCGCTCCCCACGCCGGCGAAGTACCGCCACCTGCTCTGGTCGACGAGGTCGTAATCCGGTCCGTCGGTGCGGGCGAGGTAGAGGGATTTCTCCGCGGCGGCTCCGCTCGCCTCCCAGCCATAGATGTAGGTATATCCTTGGTGGCTGAGCAGGACGGAACCCCAGATGACGGGGGCCGGAGGTCGGGCCGAGCATTCCTGCAGTCTCGTCGGAGTGACGGCGAGCGTCGTCTTCGTCTCCAGATCGCTGCCCGGGAATCGCGCGTAGGCGCCGCGTGTGTTCTCGTCTCCCACCCCCTCGTAGTAGAATTTGATCACTTCGTTTCCGTAGGTGACCATCGAGTCTCCGGTCCAGAACTGGCCGCCCTCACCCACCGGGGTCTTCGCGTATCGCGACCAGAAATCCGTACTGGTGTCCGTCTCCCGGCAGGTGCTTCCCCCCGTGATGGTGCGTAGCGCGGACCCGTTCTGCATCACGATGGAGTTGCGGATGTAGCTGGTCTCGCTGCCGGTCGACCTTTTGCTCGGGTTGCCGAGGAAAGTGTCCGAGAAGAACCACGCTCGCTTTCCCGATAAGAGTTTCACGGCTTGGGCGGCGTCCCCGCCGCTCCAGTCGGCACAACCGGCGTTGTTCGCGTACCCGTCCCACATGGTGTTCAACGCAGAGTCCGGCCCTGCACTGGCCTCCCTCGCCATCGAGGCGGTCCAGTTCACGGGCTGCCCG
Source organism: Microbispora cellulosiformans (assembly GCF_008728085.1). Classification (NCBI taxonomy): domain Bacteria; kingdom Bacillati; phylum Actinomycetota; class Actinomycetes; order Streptosporangiales; family Streptosporangiaceae; genus Microbispora; species Microbispora cellulosiformans. Next base: position 190,678 of record NZ_VYTZ01000002.1, read on the forward strand.
TAGGCGATATCGTTCGGAATTTTCAGCGATTCAGCCCTGAGGTCGGTACGGACGGCGATCAAGGTCGCGGTCTCCCCCGCGCTTATCTTGATGGTGATATCGTGCGTCTTTTCGTCTTCGCTGGTGTCGGCGCGTGCCCAGCGCAATGGAGTCATTGAGGAGTGGTTGTTCCACGCGACGAGGAGATAGCTCAACTCCATCTCGTCATCGTCGACTGTGCTGTCGTCGGACGCGTCGACGCGGACGGACAGTCTGCCATCCCCCGTTCCGGTAGGAGTGAACTCCATGTAGGAGGCGCCGCCAGGCCAGATCCTAGTGCTCCCGCTGGCCGAATCACCCCAGCTCATGGTTTTCGCCGCGGATCGCGTGGGTCGACCGTCAGACGAGTTGTTGGACCCGTCTTGATTAGCATTGTCGCGCCAGAGGGTTGATGCGTGCGTATGCGCATACCCGTCCGCGCTTCCGAGGAAAGCGGACAGGCTTGCGGTTTTGCCGCTTAGCCGGTAGTTGGCTACCGCGAAGCCGAACATTTCGTTCTTCAGATTGAGATCGTAGCCGGCCAGTACCTGGTCGATGGCTTCGAGCGGGAGCTTGCTGTCCATCACTTCCCAGGTCTTTCTGACGAAGTCGACCGTACCGGTGCGCTCGGCCAGGTATTGCGCGAGTATGAATGCCCCATATTGTCTGCTTCCGGCCAGGCCGTCGCTCGAGTTCACCGCGCTTTCCGGATTTCCGAGGAACGAATCCAGGGTTCGGGCATAAGCGTGCCAATCGGGCCCGTTGGGGTCGTTTTGCTGGTACACCACATCAGCGGCCCACTCCGCGGTCGCCTCCATCCACCAGTTGATCGAGATGAGGTTGCCGAAGAAATGGAGATTCGGGAGGTAGTGGTACTGCACCGCGTGGAAGAGCTCGTGCCGGATAAGATAGGTGTACCAACCCTCGTCGCGCAAGGTAGTGCCTTGGTTGTCCTCGAACTCCGCGGGGTCCACCGGTAGAAAGATGACCACCTTACTGTCGCCGCCCAAGATATCCCCGAAGGGGAAGGTCACGCCGGGATTGTTGTTGGCATCGAAACCGACGTATATCTCGGTCGTGGTCCCGGGCAGTCTGTACCCCATCGACTGGTACTGCGCCCAGGCCACCCGTAGTGATGCCTCGATCTTGTCGATCGCGTCGGGCACGCCGTTCGCCGGGGATACGTCGGTGTTCGGTAGTCCGTCGATCGGAATGTTGTAGTCGGGGTTCATGGAGAACCCGTCGATGTTGTAGTAGATATCGAACTCATGGTTCATCGAGAACGACCGTTTACAGGTGAACCAGCTCAGGAACTGGATGTAGGGCGTGGCGCAGTCGACCCAGGGGGAGGCCGACTTGGATGAGCCGCGACTCTCTCCTGGCCGGACATCGAGGCTCCGCACCCAGGCTTGCGTCTCTGCCGACGTCTTGTCCACCAGCGAAAGCGCATATGTCAGCGTGAGCCTGTCCTCATGGGTCGTTTTCGCATCCGACTTGAATCTCTTCGGAAGCCGGCTCGGATCCGCGATTCTGAGGATCGTGTTCCGGACGTACTCGTCGACGCCGATCTCTCCTCGTGACCAGGCCTTGGAGATCTTGTCGTCATCGCCGAAGTCGGGTTTGCGGGCTGCGAGCTTCTTATGCAGTTCGCTCTCCGGCCGTTCTACGGGACTATACGGACGGGGTGACTCTGTCCCGAGGATCGGATCCGGTGTAGGCGAGACGGCCGCCGGAGTCGGAGCCGACATCGGTGCCTCGGCGTTTGACGGCGTGGCCGACTGGAGAACCGATGCGAGAACGCCGACCACCGTCAGCGCCGCCAACCGTGTCAGGAGACGGTTTCGATGTGGAGGTAACAATGCTCCGCCTATCGGGGGACACGACGAACAGATGGACTGGGCAGCCTTGTCGCAGCGCAGACTTCAGCCACGGCCTTCGAGGCTCCGTTGACAGACGAGTGGGCGCTTACGGACAGGTGGTCGGGAAGAAGGCCACGGCGTCGAAAACCACGCTCTCGTCTCCGACGCCCTCGCCGTTGAGCGTGCTCAGGGAGACTTTCGGCGATCCGGAGAAGGCGAAAACGCCGAGTGACACCCAGCGGTTGGCCTGCTGCCCCGCATTCGCCTTCACCGGCCGCTGGGAGATGACCCTCGACCTGATGCCCTGGGCGGTGTGCACGTCATAGCGCGCCTGCCTGGTGTACCCGAAGTGATCCGGCAGATGGACGAAGACCTGTGCCGGTCCGTTGATCTGCTGGTTCAGCGTCCAGGTGCCGATGACTCTCATCACGGCCCCGTTGTGGCTCGCGTTCCGCGCGTAGCCGAACCACTCGTGGCCGCCGAAGCCGTTGCCGAGCTGCTGGAAATCCGCCTTGGCCGGCACGCGGCCGGCGGAATCGCGGCCGAACTCGAGCGAGAAAGTCCCGGAGTTGGTCCAGCCGCTGTTGTTACAGCCCCCGCGGAACGCCGGCACCGTGCTGGGAACGTCGTCGACGATCTTTGCGCCGGACGGTAGCCCGGGAGTCTGACATGGGTACCAGTAGTCCTGCGGGTCCTCTCGTTCAGTGCTCTTCCAGACGTCATCCGAGTACCGGATCGTGCCTTCGTTCCCGCACTGCGTCGCGCAGTCGGGCTTCCAGACCTTCGGCAGGTGCCACCAGCATTTGAAGTCGGCGCGCAGGCAGGTGCCGGCTGTACTGGTGGCCGGTGACTCGTAGTTTGTGGTGCCGGGCCGGCAGTTGTTGTCAGCGGTGCAGAAGGCGTTGGCGTCGACGGCGAAGAGGGTCACCTTCTGAATGACGGGGACCACGGCCGAGCGGTAGTCGTTGTGGTTCCACCACGCTGCGTTGTAGCCGGCCTGCTCCACGTTCTTGCCCTGTGCCGGGTCCCAGTAGGTTTTGGTGATGGGCCAGGCCGCCCAGCCGAGCACCTTCTCCTGGTAGGGCCAATACTGCGGCGTCGCCGCATCCGCGTAGGTGTTCCCGTCGAGGAACGGATGCCTGCCCGGTTTCCAGTAGGAGTTGGAGGGGTTGTTCGTCCAGCCGAGCCCCCAGGCACCGTTGTTCGGTTCACCGTTGGCGTCGGTGCCGTTGGCCTCCGCCTGAGGGTGCCAGCCGGAGTTGTAGGCCCAGATCGCGAAGTACCAGTTCTCGAGCTTGGCCGAAGCACCGTTGTTCGCCCTCATGGTGGCGTGGCTGTCGGTCCAGATCTGGTTCCACTTCTCCGTCAGTGTGCGCAGCCCCGCGGCGATGTTGGTGACATAGTCCAGAGCCACCGCCTTCTGCTTGTCCGCAGGCCACGCCGTCTCTCCCGGCCGCTCCGACCCGGCCTTACGCATGTGGTCGGTCTGCTGCGATATCCCGTACCCGCAGTCCGCCTTGGAGAAATCGATGGCCCAGTCGTTGGAGGGATCGCTGTCGTAGATGTCGACCCCGTAATAGTTCCCCACCAAGGGATTGCCGAGTTCGCCCTCGGCGACCCTCCGTTGAGCCTGCCAGAGATTCGACTCCTGAGCGAGGATGCCGAGCATGATGTTCGTCGGCACCCGCCCTCCACCCTCAAGGTCGTAGGCGGGGAACTCCGCCTGCGGAGACCAGTTGGTGAGCTTCAGGCTCTTCCAATTGGTACGTGTCACCTGCAAGCGCTTCTGGACCAGCTGATCGACGGCCCATTCCACCTGGCGCCAGTGCGGCTGGTACACCTGCAGTTCCGGATCGTTACGCGGGACAGCGCACGTGTAGCCCGCGTCGATCGGGCTCTCCGCGGCCAGGGCCGCCCCGCTCGCGGACGTGGTGGCCGTCTTATCCGCCGCTCCCGCGGTCTTCTTCGCACTGCTTTTGGCGATTGTCGCAAGACGAGGGTTCGGCACGCTTCCTGTACGGATCTGGGGGGCCTGCCTCGCCGCCGGTGAGACCTCGAAGTCCAGCTTCGCCTCTGTCGCCGGGACCTCCGCCGCCACGTCGATCGCTTCGGGTCCCCCGCTGTCCTTTCCGACGCCCGAGATATCGGTGTCTTTCGGATCCGTACGCAGTCCCTCCCTGAGGCCGCTTCGAGCGGCGCTCTTCACGACCAGCTTCCCGTCCGAAGAGATCTGCCCGCCGGCAGGGCCGGGCAGGAGGCTCATCTTCCCCGGCAGGCTCCGGATCTCGTCCGCCTCACCCAGAAGAAAGACCCTGCCGTCGCCCCCGGAACGGACCGACAATGCTCCAAGCCGGCCTTTCGCCAACGTACGCGTCCTGCCCTCCGCGTGATAGCGGACGGTGATGTCTCCGTCTGCCTGCTCGGCGAACGCCACGCCCCCCTCCGCGTCCACGTGTACGTCGAACGGCACGGAAGCTGCCGTGGCCAGGCTCTTCATCTTTCCGGCAGTGGACAGCGACACCAGCGCATTACCCCGGGCGGCCACGAAGCCGTCCCGGTACGGCACGGCCGAACTGATCTGTCCAGGGATCACAACCGAATCGGTGACCTTCCCGCTGCGGGTCTCCACCCGGAGGAGCCTGCTGGTGCGGTGCTCCTCATCCGCCCCCTGGGTGAGCGCGACCGTCCCGTCCGCACTGCAACCAGGGTTGAAGTAGGCCAAAGTGACCTGATCTTTGAGCTTCGTCACGTCGCCGCTGTCCACGTCGACGCTTGCGGCGAAGGCGCCCCGGGCGAAGAGCCGGGCACGGTTGGTGAAGTGGCGCGGAGCGTAGACGACCATGACATGCTTGCCGGTTCCGGTCAGGCACGCGTTCCCAATCCATTGGTCGGTGTCCATGCCCGGCTCGCTCAAGGTCGCCAGCGTCCGCCATTCGTACCCATCACGCGCCCGCGCCATGAGCACATGGAATCCCGATCCGTCCCCAGCGGTCGCCACCGCCACATCTGGCGAATTACGCCAGCCTTTGGCCAGCACCGCGTCACGTCGGGAACTGTCCACCGAGCCCCCGGGACCTCGGGCGGCGGAGTCATCCCTGGACTGCATCTGCGAACTCGTTGCCTGCGGGCCCATTCGATCAGGGCCGGACTCTGCGGTGGCAGGAACGACTGGTAACAACGGAACCACCAGTGAGGCGAGGGCCGCGATACGTGCGAGTAAGGCACCGCGCGTGATCATTGACTCCCCTATCTTTTGACTGTAATTCCGTTCCGCCCTATTGGGACTTTCCGTGCTTTCCGTTGTGGAGGCGAGACCATCGGAATAGCGGCACATCGGGCCTTGAGCCGCAGCGGTTGCTTCTGCCATCGATGCAGAGAAGAGGAGGCTGCCGCACACCGGGGGGAAACTCCTTGGCGTTCGGCACAGGAACCTGGTCGAGCGGCGATGACCGCTTTGATCGCGTTTGCCGACGGCGACCCCGGTACGGAGATATGAGCATCGCCAGCGTGCCCGTCGCGATGACGCGACTGCCCTGGTCGCGAGAAGGTTGGCGGCGTGGATCAGGCCGCGCGGCGCCATCTGGGGCTGGGCAGGCCTACGATGGCGGCGGAACCGCAAGCCCGGGCGGCAGGCGCTGCTGGTTCCCTTGGTGCACGGGGTGGAGGTGCGCTTGTCTGTCTGAATACGAGCATCTTGTCCGTCTCCTCGCACCGAAGGCGGCGACCCTATGCCGTACCGTTCATCGGAAGGTGCACCCTCTTCGCGCGGAGGCGATCTCCAGCGGATCGCATCCTGCAGATCAGGTGCACCTTCCTCACATCCATCAGCAGCTCCGAGGCGAGATTCCGATGAACAGCCGCAGGTCAGGAGCCTGTCGGCCAGGTCGTCAGAGGCCGCCCTGTCAGGAGCCGTTTGATTCGATCAGAGCCTTCGCGTTGTCGACCCAGTCCTCGAAAACGGGTCCAGCCTCGGCTAGCTTTGTCTTGTTCTGCTCGACCAGGGACTGTTCATAAGCAGCTCGTATGGTTTTGTAAACGCCGACCAAGTTGACTTCCGCTTGGCATGTCGCATCGGCGAACGCCGTCTTCCGCTCTTCTTCGCCGGCGGGTTCCGACGCTTCTCGTGAGGCCCATCTCGGGTCGTTGCGCAACAGCACCGGATCCGGGTACGGGAGACCATGGCGTGCCATGCACGCGGACCAGGCGGCAAAGGCCTCCCGGACCCTGCTGTCATGCAATGCCGACAGTCGAGAATCTACCGCCAGCGACCGCGGGTCGACCGGAAGGCGGGCTTCGCCTCCGTGAATCCGTGAGCTTGCATCTTCGACGCAACCACCCGCCGGGATGGCTTTACCTGCGGCCGTCTGCCTCGCCCCGCCCTCGAAGGCATTGCGCTCCTCCTTCGTCGGTTCATGCCGCCTTCGACCATCCTCACGAAGGGCGCTTACGCTCGCTCCTCCGACTGCCGGCCGCGGGTATCCGGACTTGGCCGCGAGATCCGGATCGAGGTACTCCACGTAGTCGTACTCGGTGTAGTCAGCGGGGTCCCAGGTGCGGATGGTGTCTGCCGTCCAGTTGGTGAAACCGAGCCTGCGCATGCATTCGGCAGCCGCGATGTCGCGGGCTTTGTCAATTCGCTTGACGTCATCGATGGCTGTCATGTAACGGTCGAGCGGCATCGGTACCGGTCTGGCGTCTCTGATGTGCGGAATGGCTCCAACCGACGGTTCGGCAGTCGAGGTGGCCATGGGCGGGCCGCTGGTCGGCGGCAGTTCGGATAACGCCGGCGACTGGGACGTGACCGGTTGAGGCTCCGCCCCGGTCACTGCAGCAACTGAAGCACCGCACCCTGAGACCGATCCGACGAGCGCAAGCACCGAAAGCGCGAGCACACGGGGGTTGTATGGCATTGCAAGTCACCTTCCCGAAGACTTAGACGCCGTTCCGCTTCCACCAGCACCTCGCTTGGGGATAGCCCATATCGTATTCGCAGTGGTCGGAATAGTCGAGCTCTGCGCTATCACCGTTCGATGTTGATGTCAGATGGTCCCAATAGACGTTGCCATTACAGCCCGCCTTGTTGATCCACTGGTCGAAGTAGCGGCCGTAGGAGTTGGACCAGGCGCTCGCGATCCTCCAGTGCTGCCACGACTGCCCCGTCCAGTAATACTGGTAGACGCTGCAGTCGGAGGCGCCAGAGCCTGGCGGGTCATACCGATCCAAGGACTTCCCGCTGTTGTAGTTGACCAGCCTGTAGTATCCATCTGATTGTTTGTAGTCACTCCACCACTGATTCAACGAGTCGGGATTGTACGGCCAGGTGATCACCCGGGCGCCGTCGCTTGTGCTGGACTGCCAGATTTCGAGGTAACCGCCCGTCCAGACGTTTTGCCACCGGTACGTACCGTCAGCATTTGCCTGACCTGGCATCAGGAGTGTGCCACCGAAGCCGGCGACCACCATGCCGATCACGCCGATAATTCGGGTCAGTTTGGAACGGCTCTTCTTGAGTGTAGGCGAGGGTGAGGATCCTGTGGTTCTCACGGAAATCTCCTTCGCAGAGCGAGACGCGAATCGTCCATTTGATACGGATGAGCCTAATTTGCACTTACAGATGGAGACTGTCCTACGTAAAGCGCGTAAGTCAACCCCTTGAACTAAGGCAGGGAGCGCAATCCTCCTACCATGTGCACCTCGTCGTATCGACAGCAGGCCTAATCACAGTGAGCCTTTTTCATCCTGCGTAACGCTACGCTTCGACCGCTTGCCGGAATCCGCTCGAACCAGCATGCAAGCGAACGGATATGAGTGTCTTGTCTTTTTCTGCACACTTGATGTCGTTTCGTGCACTGTGTCGGTGAGCTGGGCGTGGCCGCGGGGCGGGGGCGGGGGCGGGGGCGGGGGCGGGGGCGGCCAAGGGCACCACCAAAGTCATGGGCGGACGCGTGCCTGGGATAATCGTGGGAGAGGTTTGGGCTTTGCTGGACGTCCATGCAGCTCAGGCCGCTTACCTCGGCGGTATGGCCACCACTCTCCTAAGTGATCACTCGGAGTCTGTGAAGACATTTGAAGATCGAGTGACGGCTGTGGCCGACGGCGCAGACCCTGGCCACTGAGCCATTTTCATCCTGATCATGCTGGTCAGGAGGGGCCCAGGAGGCTCGATGCTGTCTTACAGTGACGATGTAGATGAACGCCTCCCGGCGAGCTCTGACCCACTGTCTTACTGACCTCGGGTCCTCAACGGGATCTGTCGGCCTCACTCGGGAGGCGTTCACCTGCACTCACCGACGCGACGGGGTGACCTCATAGGAGCCTGGCCAGAGGCCCCATCACTGTCTTGTCCGCCCGCCCGGCTGGTGCGTGCCGCCCTTCCCCCAGAGGATGAGAACAGGACGGCGATCGCTTCCATTACACCTCAGGTCACCGGTCCCGGCGAGATCGTCGGCGGCGTCGACACCCACCGAGACACCCATACCGCCGCTGCGCTCGACAGCGCCGGACGGGTCCTGGCCACCGAGCAGTTCCCCGCTACCGCCACCGGATATGTCGCCCTACTGACCTGGTTGGGTACCTTCGGCACCCTGATGCTGGTCGGTATCGAAGGCACCGGCGCCTACGGTGCCGGCCTAGCCCGCTACCTGCACCGCCAGGGCGTGGCGATGGTGGAGGTCGACCGGCCCGACCGCAAGACCCGCCGCCGTCAGGGCAAATCCGACCCCGTCGACGCCGTGGCCGCCGCCCGGGCCGCACTCGCCCAGCACCGCACCGGCATCCCCAAGCAGCGCGACGGCCACGTGGAGGCCCTGCGCAACCTGCGCGTGGCCCGCCGCTCGGCCGTCGACCAGCGCGCTGATACCCAACGGCAAATCAAAGCCCTGATCGTCACCGCCCCCGAGCCGCTGCGCGATCAGCTGCGCGGCCTGACCGTCCGGCAACTGATCGTCACCTGCGCCGCCTGGCGCTGCGAGCGGGTCCACACCGGTGACCCCGCCACCGCGGGCAGGATCGCGCTACGCGTTCTGGCCCTCCGCCATCAGCGGCTCACCGCCGAGATCACCGAACTCGACGAGCTGATCGCCCCGCTCATCGAGCAGATCAATCCCGCCCTGCTGAAATTGACCGGTGTCGGCCCTGACGTGGCCGGGCAGTTGCTGGTCACCGCCGGCGAGAATGCCGGGCGGCTGCGCTCAGAAGCTGCCTTCGCCATGCTCTGCGGGGTGGCTCCGCTGCCGGCCTCCTCCGGCCGCACCGACCGCCACCGCCTCAATCGCGGTGGCGACCGCCAGGCCAACTGCGCTCTGCACCGCATCGTGCTGTGCCGGATGCGCTGGGACGGGCGCACCCGCGACTACGTCGCCCGTCGCACGAAGGATGGCCTATCAAAGCCAGAGATCATGCGGTGCCTCAAGCGGTATATCGCTCGGGAGGTCTATCGCGTTCTGATACCGCCCGCTACCACCTCAAGCGATCTTCAAACGGCGGCTTGACATCCATAGGAGCATCCCTGCCGCGATTCCCCTGACGAACCGCACCCTTGCCCGTCTGTCCGAACTCATCCACGTCCGCCGCGCCGACCGCCGCAACCGGTGGCGGCGCCTGAAGCCAGGGCAGCAGGCGCTGCTGGTACCGGCTCACCTGCGTAAGGGGGCACCTATGCTCGCCTGACCGCGGACTTTGCGATCGGCACCGCCACCGCTTGGCGGTACGTGCGCGAGTCGGTCGACCTTCTCGCCTCCCTGGCCGACGACGTCCACGCCGCTGCGGCCCAGGCCTGCCGGCTTGCCTACACCATCCTCGACGGCACGCTCATCCCAATCAACCGCGTCGCCGACCAGAAGCCGTACTAGGCCTGCGGAATTAGGACCTGATCAAAGACGTGATGCCGGCCGACAGGAAACCCCGTGGCTGAATCCGTCACCCGCTGCGCCTACCTGGCCAGCCCATCACACCGGAGGTGGCCGAGAGCCGGGCCGGTGCCGCACCAGCTCATGGGAGGCGACCCGGGAGATGTCGCGGAGCACGAACGAGAAGCTCACGCGCTCTACCTGAGATTGAACTCGTAGCGTCGCAGATTTGATCACGTCGGAGTGAAGATCAGCCCGGTCTCGGCGAGGCGTGAATCGCGGTCGGCTTACAACGGGTGAGTTGCCGAGCTCGGATGGGCCAAGGCGGAACGGGGTCAGGTGGGCAGGCCGAGTTCGCGGGCGATGAGCATGCGCTGGACCTCGCTGGTGCCCTCGCCGATCTCCAGGATCTTCGCGTCGCGGTAGAAGCGGCCGACAGGGAACTCGTTCATGAAGCCGTAGCCGCCGAAGACCTGGGTGGCGTCGCGGGCGTTGTCCATCGCGGCGTTCGACGCGACGAGCTTGGCGATCGCCGCCTCCTTCTTGAACGGCAGGCCGGCCACCATCCGCTCGGCGGCGTGGTAGTAGGCCAGGCGCGCCGTGTGCGCCCGCGCCTCCATGTCGGCGATCTTGAACTGGATGGCCTGGTAGCCCCCGATCTCCTGGCCGAAGGCCCGGCGCTCCCGCGCGTACCGCAGCGACTCGTCCACGCAGCCCTGGGCGAGGCCGACCGACACCGCGGCGATCGCCACCCGGCCCTCGTCGAGCGTCTGCAGGAACTGCGCGTAGCCCCGACCGCGCTCCCCGAGGATGTTCTCCTCCGGCACGCGGCAGTCGGTGAAGGAGAGCTCGCGGGTGTCGGAGGCCGACCAGCCGACCTTGGAATACTTCTTCGACACCGTCATGCCTGGCGTGCCCGACGGCACGAGGATCGTGGAGATCTCCGGCCGGCCGTCCTCCCGGCGGCCGGTGATCGCCGCCACCGCGACGACCCCGGTGATGTCGGTGCCGGAGTTGGTGATGAACGCCTTGGATCCGTTGATCACCCACTCGCCGCCGTCGAGGGCGGCGGTGGTGCGCATGCCGCCCGCCACGTCGGAGCCGCCGCCGGGCTCGGTCAGCCCGAAGGCCCCCAGGATCTCCCCCGCCGCCATGCCCGGCAGCCAGCGCCGCTTCTGCTCGTCGGTGCCGTACCGGAGGATCGGCATCGCGCCCAGCGACACCGCCGCCTCCAGGGTGATCGCCACGGAGGAGTCGACCCGGGCCAGCTCCTCCAGGGCCAGGCACAGCGTGAAGTAGTCGCCGCCCATGCCGCCGTACTCCTCCGGGACGGGCAGGCCGAACAGGCCCATCGCGCCCATCCTGCGGACGACGTCGTACGGGAACTCGCACCGCTCGTAGTAGTCGCCGATGACGGGGGCGACCACCTCGCGGGCGAACTCCTCCACGGACTTGCGCAGCTCGACGTGCTCGTCGTTGAGCATCTCAGATCTCCTTGGCCAGAGCCTGGACGACGCGGGAGGGGCTCGGCCGGCCCAGGATTCCGGCGAGCCACAGGCTGGTGGCGGCCAGCGACCTGACGTCCACCCCGGTCTCGACACCGAGGCCGTCGAGCATCCAGACCAGGTCCTCGGTCGCGAGGTTGCCGGTGGCACTTTTGGCATACGGGCAGCCGCCGATGCCTCCGGCGGAGGAGTCGACGACGGTGATCCCCCGCCTCAGCGCGGTCAGCGTGTTGGCGAGGGCCTGGCCGTAGGTGTCGTGGAAGTGGACGGCGAGCCGCTCCGGCCCCACACCGGCCTCGGCGAAGGCGTCGAGCAGGTCCTCGACGTGGCGGGGCGTGCCGACGCCGATGGTGTCGCCCAGCGACAGCTCGTGGCAGCCGAGGTCGAGCAGCCTGCGCCCGATCCTGGCCACCTGCGCGGGCGCGACCGGCCCCTCCCAGGGATCGGCGAAGCACATCGAGACGTACGCCCTGACCCGCAGGCCGTGGGCCAGGGCCCGCTCGACGACCGGCGCGAACATCTCGAACTGCGACTCGACCGTACGGTTGAGGTTGCGCCGCGCGAACGACTCGGTGGCGCTGCCGAAGATCGCGATGTCGGTGACGCCCTGCTCCAGGGCCCGGTCGAGGCCTTTCTCGTTGGGGACGAGCACCGGGTAGCGGACCCCGGGCACCCGGGGCAGGCTCTCCAGCAGCTCACTCGCGTCGGCGAGCTGGGGCACCCACTTGGGGTGGACGAAGCTCGTCGTCTCGATCGTGGTCAGTCCGGCCTCGGCGAGGCGGGCGACGAACTCGCGCTTGACCTCCACGGGCACGACGGCCGACTCGTTCTGCAGGCCGTCGCGCGGCCCCACCTCGTAGATCGTCACTCGCACGGTGTCACCACCGCCAGCACCGCGTCCAGGTCCACCGTCTGCCCCGGCCGCACCCGCAGTTCTGCGAGCACGCCGTCGTCCGGCGCCGTCAGGGTGTGTTCCATCTTCATCGCCTCCACCACGACCAGCGGCTGCCCGGCGGTGACCCGGTCGCCCTGGGCCGCCTTCACCAGCAGCACCGTTCCCGGCATCGGGCTGCGGAGCACGCCGTCCCCGGCGAGCGCGCCGCCCGCCCGGTCTCCCGGGTCGCCGGGCTCGTGCCGGGTGACCGGCCAGGCCCGGCCGCCCTCGGCGAGCCAGAGCGTGCCGCGGTCGCGGGCGACCGCGTACCGGCGGGTGACCCCGCCGAGCGACACGACGGCTTCGCCGTCGCCGGGCCGCGTCAGCCGCGCCCGGCCGAGTGAACGACCATTAACTTCCACCTCGGCGCCGTCCGCCGATCCCGCGATCCGCACCGGCACACCGAGGTGGTGGACCGTCCAGGCGCGCTCGCCGATCCGCCAGCCGTCGTTGACGTCCCAGGGACCGCCGGCGGACCCGGCGAAGTCCGCGTGGAAGACGAGCGCCGCGGCGGCGAGCACCTCGTCCGGCACGCCACCGCCCGCAGGGCCGTTCACCAGGTCGCCGAGCCGGCGCTCGACCAGGCCGGTGTCGAGCCGCCCGGCCGCGACCTCGGGATCGGCCAGCAGCGCCCGCAGGAAACCGACGTTGGTGGTGACGCCGAGGATCACCGTGGAGCCGAGCGCCCGGTCGAGGGCCGCGAGCGCGCCCGCCCGGTCCGGGGCCCAGGCGACCGCCTTGGCCAGCATGGGGTCGTAGTCGCTGCCCACGACCATGCCCTCGGCGAGCCCGGAGTCGAACCTGAGGCCCTGCCCGGCGGGCTCCCGCAGCGCCAGGATCCGGCCCCCGGTGGGCAGGAAGTCGCGGGCGGGGTCCTCGGCGTACACGCGGGCCTCGGCCGCGTGGCCGCGCAGGCGCACCTCGTCCTGCCCGAACGGCAGCGCCTCGCCGGAGGCGATCCGCAGCTGCAGTTCGACGAGGTCGAGGCCGGTCACCATCTCGGTCACCGGGTGCTCGACCTGGAGCCGGGTGTTCATCTCCATGAAGGAGAAGCCCCCCGGGTCGGCGGCCGGGACGATGAACTCGACCGTCCCCGCGCCGACGTAGCCGACCGACCGCGCGGCCTCCACCGCCGCCGCGCCCATCCGCGCCCGCGTCGCGTCGTCCAGCAGCGGGGACGGCGCCTCCTCCACGATCTTCTGGTGCCTGCGCTGCAGGCTGCACTCGCGCTCGCCGAGGTGGACGACGTTGCCGTGCGCGTCGGCCATGACCTGGATCTCGATGTGCCGGGGGCCGTCAACGTACCGCTCCAGCAGCAGCGTGCCGTCCCCGAAGGCGGCCACGGCGGTGCGGCGGGCCGACTCGATCGCCGCGGGCAGGTCCTCCGCCGAGGCGACCCGCAGCATGCCCTTGCCGCCTCCGCCCGCCGACGGCTTGATCAGCACGGGGAAGCCGATGCGCCCGGCCGCCTCGGTCAGGTCGTCGCGGGGCTCGGCGCCGCCGGGGACGACCGGCACGCCCGCGCGGGCGACCGTCTCCTTGGCCCGGATCTTGTCGCCCATCGCCTCGATGGCCTCGGGCGTCGGGCCGACGAAGACCAGGCCCTCTTCCGCGCAGCGGCGGGCGAACGCGGCGTTCTCGGCGAGGAAGCCGTATCCGGGATGGATCGCCTCGGCGCCGCTCGTCCGGGCCGCCTCGACGATCCCGTCGGCGTCGAGATAGCCGCGCGGGAGCCGTACGGCGAGGTCGGCCTCGCGCACGTGCCGGGCGTCGCGGTCGGCGTCGCTGTGGACGGCGACCGCGCGCACGCCCAGCGCGCGCAGCGTCCGGATGATCCGGACGGCGATCTCGCCCCGGTTGGCGATCAGCACGCTGGTGAACATCACGAGAGAACCCGAGTCATCACACTGCCTCACATCCGGAAGACGCCGTAGCCGACGGGTTCGAGGGGGGCGTTGGCCGCGGCGCCGAGCGCCAGGCCGAGGACGGTCCTGGTGTCCACCGGGTCGATCACCCCGTCGTCCCACAGGCGGGCCGTCGAGTAGTAGGGGCTGCCCTGGTGCTCGTAGCGGGCCCGGATCTCGTCGGGGTCGGCGTCGCCGACCATGGACAGGACCGTGGCGGCCTGCTCACCGCCCATGACCGAGATGCGGGCGTTCGGCCACATCCACAGGAAGCGGGGCGAGTAGGCGCGGCCGGCCATCGCGTAGTTGCCCGCGCCGAACGAGCCGCCGATGATCACGGTGAACTTCGGCACCCGGGCGCAGGCGACCGCCGTGACCATCTTCGCGCCGTGCTTGGCGATGCCCCCGGCCTCGTACGCCTTGCCGACCATGAAGCCGCTGATGTTCTGCAGGAACACCAGCGGGATCGACCGCCGGTCGCACAGCTCGACGAAGTGGGCGCCCTTGAGCGCCGACTCGCCGAACAGGATGCCGTTGTTGGCCACGATCCCGACGGGGTGGCCGTGGACGCGGGCGAACCCGGTCACCAGGGTCGGGCCGTACTCGGTCTTGAACTCCAGGAACCGGCTGCCGTCCACGATCCGGGCGATCACCTCGCGCACGTCGTACGGCCGGCGGGTGTCCTGGGGGACGATCCCGTACAGGTCGTGCGGGTCGTGCAGCGGAGGCTCGGCCGGCGCGACGTCCCAGGGCCGGGGGCCTCTCGGGCCGAGCGACCCGACGATGTCCCGCACGATCTTCAGGGCGTGCGCGTCGTCCTCGGCGAGGTGGTCGGTGACGCCGCTGACGCGGGCGTGGACCTCGCCGCCGCCCAGTTCCTCGGCCGTGACGGTCTCGCCGGTCGCGGCCTTCACCAGCGGCGGCCCGCCGAGGAAGATCGTGCCCTGGTTCCGGACGATCACCGCCTCGTCGCTCATCGCCGGGACGTAGGCGCCGCCCGCGGTGCAGGAGCCGAGCACGGCCGCGATCTGCGGGATGCCCCGCGCCGACATCGTCGCCTGGTTGTAGAAGATGCGCCCGAAGTGCTCCCGATCGGGGAAGACCTCGTCCTGCTTCGGCAGGAACGCCCCGCCCGAGTCGACCAGGTACACGCACGGCAGATTGTTATGGAGCGCGACCTCCTGGGCGCGCAGGTGCTTCTTGACCGTCATGGGGTAGTAGGTGCCGCCCTTGACGGTGGCGTCGTTGGCCACGACCACGACCTCGCGGCCGCCGACCCGGCCCACGCCGGTGATGATCCCGGCGGCCGGGGCCTGGTCGTCGTACATGCCGGTCGCGGCGAGCGGCGACAGTTCGAGGAAGCGCCCGCCGGGGTCGAGGAGGGTGTCGACACGGTCGCGGGGCAGCAGCTTGCCGCGCTCGGCGTGCCGGGCGCGGGCCCGCTCCGGGCCGCCGCGCGCCGCGGCCGCGAGCCGCTCGCGCAGCTCCGCCGCCAGGCGCTCGTTCGCCTCGGCGTCGCGCTTGTACGCCTCGCCGCCCGGGTCGCACCGGCTCTCCAGCACCGGCCAGTCGCTTGTGCTCATGCTGGAATGTTAGTCATCGTTAACTTGCTCCGTCTACCATGGTGCCGTGAAGACCCCTACCCGCAATCGGCGGGCCGAGATCCTCGACGCGGCCGCCGCCCTGTTCGCGGCGCGCGGCTTCCACGGCGTGTCCATCGAGGACATCGGCGCCGCGGTGGGCGTGTCGGGGCCGGCGCTCTACCGGCACTTCAGCGGCAAGGAGGCCCTGCTCACCGAGATGCTGCTCGGGATCAGCGAGCGGCTGCGCGAGCAGGGGGCGCGGCTCGCCACCACCGCCGACCCGGACACCGCGGAGGCGGCCCTGGACGCGCTGCTGGCCGGGCACATCGAGTTCGCGCTGCGCCATCCGGCGCTGATCCGGGTGCAGGAGCGCGAGCTCGACAACGTGCCCGAGCAGGCGAGGCGGGCGATCCGGCGGCTCCAGCGGCTGTACGCCGAGGAGTGGGTGGCCGTGCTGGCCGAACTGCACCCCGACTGCCCGCAGGCCCGGCTGAGGGCCGCCGCGCACGCGGTCTTCGGCCTGCTCAACTCCACCCCGCACAGCGCGGGAGAGCTCTCCCCCGAGGCCATGGCCGGCCTGCTGCACACCATGGCCCGCGCCGCCCTGTGTCAGATCGGGTAATGGTGTCAGATCGGGTGACCGGCCGTTCTGTCAACCCCTGGTCAGGAGGGCGCGGGCGGCCTGCTCGATCTCGGCCTCGGACAGCAGCACGGTGTCGGCCGCCGGGCCCAGCGGTACGAAGCTGTCCCGGGAGGTCACCCGGCTGATCGGGCCGGTGAAGCCGTTGTCGAGCAGCGCCGCCATCACGCCCTCGGAGACGCCGCCGCTGCGCCGGGTCTCGTCGGCGACGAGCACCCGGCCGGTGAGGTCGGCCGCGCGCATGAGGTCGTCGACCGGCAGGGGTGACAGCCACCGCAGGTCGAGCACCCGGCAGCCCATGCCCTCCGCCGTGAGCCGCGCCGCCGCCCGCAGGCTCATCCGCAGCCCGTTGCCGTAGGTGACGATGGTGAGGTCGCGGCCGTCGCCGTAGGAACGGGCCCGCCCGACCGGGACGTGCGTCTCCGCCCAGCGGGCCGGCGGCGCGTACGGCGCGAGCCAGCCGCCGTCGCCCTCCTCGAACAGGTCGCGGGTGTGGTAGAGCGCGATGGGCTCCAGGAACACGCACACACCGCCGTCCACGCGGGCGGCGGCCAGGCACGTGCGGAGCATCTCCGCCGCGTCGTCGGGCCGCGCCGGAGACGCGATGACCAAACCCGGGATATCGCGCAACGCGGCAATTGAGTTGTCATTATGGAAATGTCCCCCAAATCCCTTTTGATAGGCATATGAGGCGACTCGTACGACCAGGGGATTGCGGTAGGCGCCCTTGGAGAAGAACTGCAGGGTCGACGCCTCGCCACGAATCTGGTCAAGGGCGTTGTGCAGATAGGCGAGATATTGGATCTCCGGCACCGGCAGCATCCCCGCCAGCCCGCTGCCGAGCGCGAGCCCGAGGACGGCCTGCTCGTCGAGCAGCGTGTCGAAGACCCGCTCGCCGCCGAACCTGCGCAGCAGCCCGCGCGTGACGCCGTACACCCCGCCCTTGCGGGCCACGTCCTCGCCGAACACCAGGACTCCCGGGTCGGCCGCCATGGCGTCGGCGAGCGCGCGGTTGACGGCCTGCGCGAGCGTGAGCCCGCCCTCCGACTCCGGCGGCGCGGCGAAGGCCCGCTCGCGCTCCCGCGCGGGCGCAGCCCGCAGGGCTCCGGCCGCCACGTCCCGAGGGTCGCGCGGCGCGAGCGGCGCCATCACCTCCGCCGCCGAGGTCAGCCGGGGCCGCCGCCCGCACTCCATCGCCAGCTTGAGCACGTGGTCGCGCTCGGCCTCGTAGCGCGCCAGCAGTTCGTCGGGCTGGGCGAGACCCGCCTCCACCAGCAGTCGCGCCGTACGGACCAGGGGGTCGCGCTCCAGGTCGGCGGCGATCTCCTTGCGGGTGCGGTAGGCGCTCTCGACGTCCGAGCCCGCATGGCCCATCAGCCGCACCGTGCGCAGGTGCAGGAACGCGGGGGCGCGGTTGTCGCGCACGTGGCGGGCGGCGCGCGTCGCGGCGTCGTAGGCGTCGGCGAGGTCGCAGCCGTCGGCGTGGAAATACTCCAGCGCCGGGTGCCTGGCCCGCTCGACCCAGTCGCGCGGGGTCCGCACGCTGATGCCGAGGCCGTTGTCCTCGCACACGAACAGCACCGGCACCCGCAGCCCGCGATGGCTGCCGTACGCCGCGGTGTTGAGGCCTGTGAGGGCGGAGGCGTGGTTCAGCGACGCGTCGCCGAATCCGCAGACGACGACCGCGTCGCGCGGCCACGGCGACGGCAGCCCCAGCGCGCGCGCCTGCTCGATCGCGAAGCCGACGCCGACCGCCCTCGGCAGGTGGCTCGCGATCGTGGAGGTCTGCGGGATGACGGCGAGGCCGGGGTGGCCGAACACCTTGTGCCGGCCGCCCGCGATCGGCTCCTCGGCCGACGCGGCGACCCCCAGCAGCACGTCGCGCAGCCCCTCCTCGGCCAGCCGCCCGGCCTGGGCGGAGCGGGCCAGGTAGAACGCGCCCGACCGGTAGTGCAGCAGCGCGGGGTCGGTCGCCCGGAGCGCCGCGGCCACGGCGGCGTTCCCCTCGTGACCGGACGACCCGATCGTGTAGAAGCCCTCGTCGCGCCCGCGCATCAGGCGGGCGGCGACGTCCAGGAGCCGGCTGCCGAGCTGCACCGCGAACAGTTCCCGGCACCGGGCGCCGGTGAGGCCGGAGCCGGGCCGGACCGGCAGATCCGGGTCCCCGGAGGGCCCCGGGGTCAGCGCCCCCACGGCCTCGGCGAAATGGGTCTCCACTGCTTCCCGTACCACACGGCCGATTATGTCGCAGGATGCTCTCCCCGTCCCGCGCAGTGGGAACTCCCGGCATCGTTCCGGCTATTGATCACCTTAATTGACACAATTTGATGACGAATGTCATTACTCTCAACCTATGCCGGTTATCGCCCGTCTACTTGAGAGCAATGACGTGGCACCCTCAGGCCGCGTTCACCGTTCGACCACCGGGAAGGATGGTTCAGCGGAATGTTGAAACGCATGCGTGCCGTGATCGCGGCAGCGGCCATGGGAGGAGCGGTCGCCCTGGGCGGAGCCGTGGCGCTCCCGGCCACCGCCGGCGCGGCGACGGCGCCGTCTCCGGCTCCGGCGCCGAGCGACCTCGCCGTCTCCCCCAGCCCCGTGATCGTCGCCGGCGGCGCGGGCACGACCGCGACCTTCACCTACAAGGCGGCGGACGCGGGCGCTGCCCGGCTCCTCGACGGGTCGGGCCGGGCCGTCCCGCTCGCCGTCGGCTCCGCCGGCTCCGGCGCCTACACGGCCAGGTACGGCTTCACCTTCAGGGACGAGCCGGGCGCCTGGAAGCTTGAGGTGAAGACCGGGGGCGGCACCGCCACCAAGGAGTTCCAGGTTCACTGGAGCACCGGCCTCGACTTCGCCGCCTCGCCGGACGTGGTCGACCGCGGCGGCGTCGTCCGGCTGACCGGCACGCTCACCTACGGCGCGTCGCGCGGGTACGCCGGCCAGCGGGTGTACCTCGCCTTCAAGCCGGTCGGCGGCTCCTACGGCCGGGTCGGCTGGGTGACGACCGACGGGCGCGGCCGTTTCTCGGCCGACGAGAAGGCGGGCGGGTCCGGCTGGTGGCGCGCCGAGTTCGACGGCACCACCGCCGCCGAGCCCGCGACGAGCGACAGCGACCGGGTCGACGTGCGGGACGCGGCCAGGCGCACCCGCGTCACCGGTTTCGACGCCTCCCCCGACCCCGTACGCGCCGGTGACACCCTGCGCCTGCGCGGCCGGCTGGAGATCGACGGCGGGGACTTCTGGCGCGGCTACCCCGACCACCGCGTGCGGATCCTCTTCAAGCCCGACGGCGGCTACCGCTGGCACTACGTCACCTCGGCCTGGACCGGCGACCGCGGCTTCTTCGCCGCGGACGTCAGGGCGAGGACCTCCGGCTGGTGGCGGGCCGAGTTCGAGACCGTCACCGGCGCGACGGGCTCGGTGAGCTCGTCCGACTACGTCACGGTCCGCGCTCCCCGGCCCGTGCCGCCGCCCGCCGCCGACACCCGGGTGATCCGTTTCGACGCCTCCCCCGAGCCGGTCAGGTACGGCAGATACCTGACCTTCCGCGGCACACTCCAGGTGTGGGACGACGGCTGGGAGGGCTACGGCCACCAGAAGGTGACCGTGTGGTTCAAGAAGGCCGGCGGCTCCTGGCACTACGTCAAGACGCTGCGGACGAACGTCTCCGGCAAGTTCTGGGGCAAGACCAAGGCGACCCGCTCCGGAAGCTGGAAGGTGGTCTTCCCCGGTGGCGACGACGCCCGTCGCTCGTCCAGCCGCAGCGACCGGGTCCGCGTGAAGCACTAGAGAAATCGCTCGATCGGCCCGGGGCGGGTGTCACGCCCCGGGCCGTTCCGTTTCGAAGGAGAGAACCCGTTTCCGAAACTTTTCGGACGGCGTCTTTTCTGTTTCGTTGTCATACCCGAACCGATTTGCCTATGCTTCCATCCCAGGTCGGCATGGTTCCCCCGCGACCACGGAGGATGTCAGATGACGGGCGGTGCGGCATGACGGCCGGGCGGTACAGGCGGGCCCTGGCGGAACTGGTCGCCGAGGTGTCCGACGGCGCGATCGGCGCCGAGGAGGCGCTCGCCGGCGAGCGGTCGCTGTCCGCGCTCGGCCTGACCTCGGTGGCCCGGGTCCGGCTCGTCGACGCGATCGAGGACACCTTCGGGGTCGAGGTCGGCCTCGGCGGCGACTGGTCCTCGCTGGAGAGCGTCGACGCCCTCGCCGTGCTGGTGTCCCGGGCCGCCGAGCCCGGTGACCGGACCGCGGCAGACGCGTGACGACGCCGGAGGGCTCCCCGGCGCGGGCCGCGGGCGCGACGGTGGAGTTCCACGGCGCGCGGGAGGGCGAGGCGACGCTGACCTGGGGGCAGCGGCTGATCTGGCGCGCCGTCCACCTGATGGGCGACAGTCAGTCCTTCCTCAACTGCCCCTGGGTGCTGCCGGTGTACGGCAGGCGCGACCTCGCCACCGTGCTGGACGCGCTGCGCGTGCTGCTCGAACGGCACGAGACCCTGCGTACCACCTTCCACGGCACGCCGGAGGGCCCGGTGCAGCGGGTGAGACGCGACGGCCGCCTCGTCGTGGACCTGGTGGAGGCGGGGCAGGACCGGGCCCTGCGCGCGGCCGAACGGATCGCCGGCGAGCTGAGCACGACGGCCTTCGTCCACGACGGCGACCTGCCGCTGCGCTGCGCCGTCGTCCTCAAGGCCGGGCGGCCCATGGCGCTGGCGCTGACCTTCTCCCACCTGGCCGTGGACTTCCAGGCCCTGAGCCTGCTCGCGGAGGAGTGGAAGATCCTGCTCAGAGGGGAGGATCCGCCGCCCGCCGACTGGCATCCGATGGACCAGGCGGCCCTGGAGCGCGAGGAGTCGTTCCAGGCCCGCTCGGCCAGGTCGATCCGCTACTGGCGGGCCGTCCTGGAGGAGGCGCCGCTCGACGTGTTCGACCACCCTCCGGGCGAGCCGGAGGACCCCCGGTTCATCGAGGTCGGCATGGAGTCGGTCGCGCTCGCCGCGGCGGCCGAGACGCTGGCCGGGCGGTGGACCATCAGCACGACCAGCGTCCTGCTCGGCGCGTGCGCGACCGTCCTCGCCACGGTGAGCGGCCGCCAGAGGGCGGTCATGCAGCTCGTGCACAGCAACCGCCGCGACCCGCGCACCCGGACCATGATCGGCAACGTCGGCCAGGACGGCCTGTTCGTCCTCGACCCGCCCTCCGACGGCTTCGCCGACGCCTGCCGGGAGGCGCACCGCGCCGCCTTCACGGCGTACCGCAACGCGCACTACGACCCCTTCGCCATGCAGGCCATGCGCGAGGAGATCGGCCGCCTCCGCGGCCGGGAGCCGGACCTCGACGCGTTCTTCAACGACCGGCGCACCGTCGGCACCTGGCCGGGCGTGCCCCGGCCCGCGTCCGGCGAGATCGCCGATCTGACCGCGAACACCCGCACGTACGTCACGAACGCCTGGCCCGGCGTCCGGTTCAAGGCGTTCTTCACCGTGGGCGCGGCCACCGACACCGGACAGCTCAGCCTCATCGCCGACACCGCCTACCTGCCCCGGGAGACGGCCCGCGCCATGCTCCTCGGCGTGGAGTCGCTGCTGGTCCGCGCCCTCGACGAGGACGTCCCGCTCGCCGCCGTCCCCCGGGTGTGCGGGGTCGGCCCGTACGCCGGGACCCCCTAGCTGTACCGGCCACAGAGGTTGGGTGCGGCACGCGCGAACCCTCCCGCGTGATCGCGGACCGGCGCCGGAAATCCCGTACGACCGGTTCGTACCGGCGGCTAGAGTCGATGATCATCGGTGGGCGCTGCATCGGGGGCGACGGTTGGACGCGTTGATAGTGACCGCTCTCGCGGTGACGGCCGTCGTGATGATCGCCGCGTTCGCCCTGGCCGCCCGGCGGCTTCTCGGCCTGCGCTTCGGGAGGGTCCGCACCCTGCTCGGCGCCGTCCTCGCCGTCATGCTGGCCGGTCCGGTGTCGCAGGTCCTGGTCGGCTCGGTGGCGCGGAACCAGCCCGGCATCACCCCTTTGTGGTTCCTCCTGCTCGCGTTCGCCTGCGCCCTGCTGGGCTCGATGGTGTTCCTGGTGATCGCCGAAGCCCTGGTGCCGTCGGGGTCGGTCCCGGGTCCCGTGCAGGCGGTGGGAGCGCTACGGCGGCGGGTCGGACGGTCGCGGCGCTACCTGCGCATCACCCGCATCCTCGTCCGGCACGGCCTCGGCCCCTATATGCGCGGGCGCGACCCCGATCTGGACGCACCCTCCAGCCGTGCGCGGCTGGCCCGCTCCCTGCGCAGGGCCCTCGACGAGGGTGGGGTCACGTTCGTGAAGCTGGGGCAGGTCCTGTCGACCCGTGGTGACCTGCTGCCACCCGAGTTTCTCGACGAACTGCGCCTGCTGCAGGACCAGGTCGAGCCCGCACCCTGGGCGGAGATCGAGCGGGTCGTCACCGGGGAGCTCGGCGGGCCGGTGGAGGAGTCCTTCGCCTCGTTCGAGCGGGAGCCGCTGGCGGCGGCCTCGATCGCGCAGGTCCACCTCGCGCGGCTGCGGTCGGGCGAGGAGGTGGTGGTCAAGGTCCAGCGTCCCGGGATCGCTCCCGTCGTGGAGAGGGATCTGGACATTGTGGCCCGCCTCGCCCGTACGGCGGAGCGGCGCACGCGCTGGGCCCGCGGAGCGGGCCTCGGCGACCTCGCCCGGGGTTTCGCCGAGGCGCTGCGCGAGGAGCTCGACTTCCGGGTCGAGGCGGCGAACATGGCCGCCGTCGTCGCGTCGTCGAAGGACCCGGCCGTACGGGCCCCCGTGCCGTACCCGCGGCTGAGCGGCCGCCGCATGCTGGTGATGGAGCGGCTGCACGGCGTTCCGCTCGCCGCCGGCCAGGACGGCCTCGGCGCGGCCGAGCGGGAGGAGATCGCCAGGACCCTCCTGCACACGCTTCTGGAGCAAATCCTGCTCAACGGGGTGTTCCACGCCGACCCGCATCCGGGGAACATCATGCTGCTGTCCGACCGGAGCGTCGCGTTGCTCGACTACGGGTCCGTCGGGCGGCTCGACGGCGCCCTCCGGGCCGCGCTCCAGCGCCTGCTCGCCGCGCTGGACCGCGCCGACCCGGCGGGCGTCGGCGACGCCCTGCTCGAACTGGTGCCCCGGCCCGACGAGATCGACGAGCGCGAGCTGGAGCGGGCGATCGGCCGCTTCATGGCCCGGCACCTGATCCCCGGCGTCGCCCCGGACTCCCGGATGTTCGGCGACCTGTTCCGCATGGTCTTCGCCCACGGGCTGTCGGTGCCGCCAGAGGTGGCCGCGGTGTTCCGGGCGCTCGGCACGGTCGAGGGCACGCTCACCCGCCTCGCGCCCGGGTTCGACATCGTGCGGGAGGCGCGGGACTTCGCCGGCCGCCGCCTGGCCCCACCCGGCGGGCGGGAGGAGATCCGTACGGCGGTGGTCCAGGAGGCCGTGCGCCTGCTGCCCCTGCTGCGGCGGCTGCCCCGGAGTGTGGACCGCATCGTCGGAGCGGCGGAGAGCGGCAGGTTCAGCGTCAACGTGCGCCTGTTCGCCGACCCCCGGGACCGCAGGCACGTGACCGGCCTGCTGCACCAGGCTCTCCTGACGGTGCTGGCGGCCACCGCAGGGCTCATGGCGGTGCTGCTGCTCGGCTCGGAGAGCGGGCCCAGGGTGACCGCCGCCGTCACCCTCTACCAGCTGATCGGCTACAACCTGCTGGTGGTGAGCGCCGTCCTCGCGCTGCGCGTGCTCGTTGCCGTCTTCCGGGAGCGCCGGGAGGACTGACCCGAACCGGTCGGTCCGTGCCCGGAGCCGCTCAGTCCGTACGCCGGAACTGGGCCACGGCCACGGCGAGCAGGACCGCGCCGACGGCGGCGACCAGGCCGAGTTCGAGCGGCACCGGCAGCCGGTGGCCGAACCAGCTCACGCCGGGGTTGAGCATCGCGTCCACCTGCGGCGGCACGTCGAGGTGGCCGAACACCGCCCGGCGCATCGGGTCCACGGCGTACGTCAGCGGGTTGACCGTCGTCAGCACGTGCAGCCACGACGGCAGGCCGGCCAGCGGGAACATGGCGCCCGACAGGAACATCATCGGCATGATCGCCATCTGCATGACGCCGAAGAAGCTCTGCATGGTGCGCATCCGGGCGGCCAGCGTCACGCCGAACGCGGTGATCGTGAAGGCGGCGAGGAACATCTCGCCGAGCAGGGTGAGGATCAGGCCCGGCGAGTACGGCACGCCGACCAGCCCCGCGAGCGCGAGGATGATCACCCCCTGCAGGGTGGCGACGACGGCGCCGCCCAGGCACTTGCCGACCACGATCGCGCCCCGGCTGACCGGCGCGACCAGCATCTCGCGCAGGAACCCGAACTCGCGGTCCCACACGATGGACCCCGCGGAGAACATCGCCGTCATGATCACGGTCATCGAGATCATGCCGGGATACATGAACGTCCGGAAGTCGACCCCGGGGACCGATCCGCGCACCAGCGTGCCGAGCCCGGTGCCCATCACGAACAGCCACAGCACCGGCTGGACCAGCGAGGACACGATCCGCGTGCGGTCGTTGGCGAACCGCAGCAACTCCCGGTGCAGCACCACCTTGACCGCCCGCAGGTCGTGGCCTCCGCCCGCCCGCGGCACGCTCACCCGGACCACATCGGTCGTCATCAGGTCACCTTCCCCTGGCCATCGCGCGCATCCACTGGTTGCCGGTCCCCGACGACTCGGCGTCGCGGATCGTGGAGCCGGTGTAGGACATGAAGACGTCGTCGAGCGACGGGCGCGACACGCTCACCGACCTGATCGGCACGCCGAGACCCGCGAACAGCCGCGGCACGAACTCCTCCCCCGACGGGACCGCGAACGTCACCTGACCCTCCCGTACGGCGGCCTCGACGCCGAAGTTCTCCTTGAGCAGGGCCATCGCGCGTTCGTCGTCGCCGGTCTGGATCTGCACGCGGTCCTTGCCGACGCTCGCCTTGAGCGCCTCCGGCGAGTCGATCACCACGATCTCGCCGTGGTCGATGATCGCGATGCGGTCGCAGTACTCGGCCTCGTCCATGTAGTGCGTCGTCATGAAGATCGTGATGTCCTCGCTGTGCCGCAGCTTGCCGATGTATCCCCAGATGGCGGATCGGGTCTGCGGGTCCAGGCCGACCGTGGGCTCGTCCAGGAAGAGCACCCGGGGCGAGTGCAGCAGCCCCCGGGCGATCTCCAGCCGGCGCTTCATGCCGCCGGAGAACGTCATGACCTTGCCGTCCCTGCGGTCCCACAGCCCGACCATGTCCAGCACCTGGCGCATCCGGTCGCCGACCAGGTCCTTCGGCACGCCGTACAGCTCGGCGTGGAAGCGCAGGTTCTGCTCGGCGGTCAGGTAGCCGTCCAGCGTCGGCTCCTGGAACACCAGCCCGATGTTGCGGCGTACGGCGTCGCGCTCGGTCACGATGTCGTGCCCGGCGACGAGGGCGGTGCCGCCGGTCGGGGTGGCGAGCGTGCACAGCATGCTGATCGTGGTGGTCTTGCCCGCGCCGTTCGGCCCGAGGAAGCCGAACACCTCACCGGGCGCGACCTCGAAGTCGACGCCCTTGACGGCCTCGACCTTGCCGTACGTCTTGCGCAGCCCGCGCACGGCCACCGCCGCGTTCACATCTCCCCCGTTCACGCTCATGTGTCCTCCGCGAGGATCCGGAACATCGCCTGCCGGGTGCTCCGCAGCAGTTTCTTGGTCTCGGCGACCTGCCGGTCGTCCGCGACGTGGGTGAGGTGGACGAACGCCTCGCCGAGCTGGCCCCACAGCAGCCGCAGCTCATGCCGGTCCTCGGGGAGGCTGCGGCGGACGTCGGCCCACGGCTCGGCCCGCGGGTCGGCGTGGCTCCTGCCCTCCCCGGTCAGCCGGTAGGCGCGGCTGCCGCTCGCGTCCTCCCCCGCCACCAGTCCCTCGTCCTCCATCTGCTGGAGGGCGGGGTAGACCGAGCCGGGGCTGGGCCGCCAGACCCCGCCGCTGCGCCGCTCGATCTCCTCGATGAGCTGGTAGCCGTTGCGCGGCTCCTCGGTCAGCAGGCGCAGCAGAGCCGTACGGACGTCGCCTCGCCGTACGCGCGGGCCGAGACCGGGCGGGACCGGCGGTGGAGGCGGCGCGGCGCCGTGGTGCGGCGGAGGCGGGGGTGGTGGCGGCGGGGATGCCTGCGGGGGCCATCCATCGTCGTGCATCTGAACCTCCAACTATCGAGATACGTGAACGATATATCTAGATAGTTGTCACGACAAGGCCCGAACCGGTGCCTCGGTGCTCGAAGCGGAGGGTCCTACAGCCAGTCGCGGCGCTTGAAGACCAGGTAGAGCGTGAGGCAGACGAGGCCCATGAGCATGATCGCCACGGGGTAGCCGAGCCACCAGTGCAGCTCGGGCATGTGATCGAAGTTCATCCCGTAGATCGTGCCGACCAGGGTCGGGGCGAACAGGATGGCGGCCCAGGCGGAGATCTTCTTGACCTCGTCGCCCTGGGCGATGCTCGTGGTCGTCAGCTTGGTCATCTCCTCGTTCTGCTGCTGGCTCACGAGGGTGGAGTTGACGATGAGGATGTCCTGGAGCATCTGCCGGAAGCCCGCCACGCGCTCGGTGACCGTGATGGCGTGGTCGGACACGTCACGCAGGTAACGCTGCAACTCCTCGTTCACGCCATACTTGGGCGACCCCGCGATGAAGCCGTCGAGCATCGGCACGAGCGGGCTGGTCGCCCGCTGGAACTCGATGACCTCGCGCGACAGCGCGTAGATGCGCCGCGGCGCGGCCGGGTCGCCGCCGAAGACCTGCACCTCGATCTCGTCGATGTCGTTCTGCAGCCCGGCGACCACCGGCGCGTAGCCGTCCACCACCGCGTCGAGGATCGCGTACAGCACGGCCTGCGGGCCCTGGCGGAGCAGGTCGGGGTCCGACTCCATCCGCCGGCGCACCTTCGACAGGTCGGGCGCCTCGCTGTGCCGCACGGTCAGCACGAAGTCGGGGCCCACGAAGACGTGCAACTCGCCGAAGGCGACCTTCTCCGGCTTGTCGAGGTACTGCGCCGCCCGCAGCACCACGAACAGCGTGCCGCCGTACCGGTCGGCCTTGGGCCGCTGGTGGGCGACGATGGCGTCCTCAATGGCGAGCTCGTGCAGCCCGAACTCCTCGGCGGCCTTGATCAGCTCCGCCTCCTCCGGCCGGTAGAGGCCGATCCACGCCATCGCGCCCGGGCGTGAGCGCAGCGAGGCGATCGCGTCGCCGAGCGACAGCGGCGAGTCCACCCGCTCGCCGTCCACGTACACCGCGTTGTCGATCACGCTGTGCCTGAAGGAGTCCTCGCGCTCGCCGGCCCGAGGGTCCATGGAGTGTTCGGGAGCCTGCTCCGGCTTCGTCCTCATGAGTCCACTCAATCCGCGCAGTCCGCGCATACGCCGCTCAGCCACACGTAGAAGGTAACCCCGCCGCCGAGGCCGCCGACGCACCGCCCTGCGCGGGCACGCGCGGATCCCTACGACCGCTACATCCTGGATAGGGCGGCTGATCTCCGGCGATCCAACCGCCGGCACGAGGACCGTATGGCCCCGGCTAATCCGGCGCCGTCTCGCGACCCGCCACCGCCCACGACCCGACGCCGCCCGCGGCGAGCACGCGGGGAGCCGCCGCCGTACGATTCCGGGCGTGACCCCCCTCAAGGCCCTCTGGAACCATCTGACCGCCACCCAGGTCGCGCCCCCGCTCTGGCTGGTCGTCCTGTCCGGGTTCGCCGCTCTGGCGGTAGTCGCCTATCCGATCTCATGGCACTATTCCCGCGGCCTGATCACGATCGCGCACGAGGGCGGTCACGCGCTCGTGGCGGTGCTCACCCGGCGCAAGCTGCGGGGCATCCGGCTCCACTCGGACACCTCCGGAGTGACGCTCACCCGGGGCCGGCCGACCGGGCCCGGCATGGTCGCCACCGCCGCGGCGGGATACGTCGCGCCGTCCCTGATCGGCCTCAGCGCGGCCTGGCTGGTCGCGGACGGGCGGATCACCCTGCTGCTGTGGGCCGTGCTCGCGCTGCTGACGTGCATGCTGCTGATGATCAGGAACGTCTTCGGCGCGGTGTCCCTGCTCGTGGTGGGCGGCGCGGTCTTCGCGCTGTCCTGGTTCGCCCCGCCCGACGTGCAGTCCGCCGGCGCCTACGCCGCGGCGTGGTTCCTGCTGCTCGGCGGCGTGCGGCCGATCCTCGAACTGCAGGCCAAGCGCCGGGTCGGCCACGCCCCGGACTCCGACGCCGACCAGCTCGCCCGGCTGACCCACGTGCCCGGCACGCTCTGGGTGCTGCTGTTTCTGCTGGTCTCCACCGCGTCGCTCGTCTACGGCGGCTACCTTCTGGCCTCCCGCTGGCTGCCGATGTAGCACGAGTTGACCTCTCGTCGGGGTGTCCATCCGTCCGGGCCAGGCGGGAGCGGCTCGCACGGCGATGCCCGGCTCCGCGCACCCGTTCGCCGGCGCCTTCCTGGACGGCCTGTCCCCCGCCCAGGCCGAGGTCGTACGGGGGCCATGGACCTGCTGACGCGGCAGGCGGCCCGGTGAGGCACGCCATCGGATACAGCGGGGAGCAGACGCCGATGATGGCGGCCCTGTCGTTCGTGCTGGTCCGTCTGCGCCCGGCGGCTGCGTTTCTTCGCCGACGATCCGCCCGCGGCGATGCGGGCCATCGCCCAGGTGATCGAATCCGCCTGAGCGCCTTTACGTTGTAGATCATAAGGTGGGGGAAATCTTCGCCTGATGGCTGATCGAATCGCGGCCGGGCGGTGGAGTGAATGGGATAAATCTGCGCGCGTTTGTGCCATGGGCACGACAATTATCCCGATTCGGCCCTCCGTAAGCTGGTCGGGCACTTTCTCGCGGGCGCGTTTCGTTGGGGAGTCCAGGAAGGGAAAATCCCTGGTGACAATTCGATTTCTTCTGCTCGTGGCCATCCCCCTTTTATGGTTACGTGTGGTTCGTCTGCTGGTCGGGGCCTGGCTGGAAAGGGACGAGTGGTGAGGCGAACTCGATCGGGCGGACCTCGATCGGGCGGGCGGCACGTCCGCGCGCGAGGGGTGACCGTCGCGTGAGCCCGGACCAGGAGCCGGAGGAACCGCCGGCGAGGCGGCCGCGCACCGGCCGGGAGAAGCTGGTGCTGGCGGGGAAGAGCGCCGGCGCCCTGATCACCTTCGCCGTCACCGTGGGCGCGTTCTGGATCGCGCTGGTGGACCGGACCCCCGGGCCGACGATCGACGAGTGGCGTCTCAAGGCCAACAACATCTGCCAGCGCGACGTCGGCGACATGCAGACCTCGCTGCACTCGGCCATGCTCCAGATGGCCCAGGCCGTACGGGCGATGCCGCCCGCCGGCACGCGCAGCCCCGAACTGGCCTCGGTCGTGACGTCGATGGACGAGGTCGCCTCGGCGTTCCGCGCGATGAGCGCCGACTTCGCGGAGATCCCGGTGCCGGAGGGATACGACCGCCGCGACATCGACGGGCTCCTGCGCGACACCCGGAACTTCGCGGCCACGTTCACCACGATCGCGACGTTCCTCGTGAACCATCAGGTGGGCCAGAGCACCCCGCTCCAGATCCAGGCCACGATGACGGCGATGCAGGCGCTGGCGAGCACCACGATGCCGTCCTGGACGGCCGGCGCGCGGCGGCTCGGCCTGACCGAGTGCCTGGCCGTCATGGGCACCGCGCCTCCGACGCCGATCGCGCCGGCTCCGGCCGGGTTCACGGTGGGGCAGCAGGCCCTGGTCGACCGCGTCGACTCCCGGGTGCTGGCCGGATGCGTCCCGGCGCCCGCCCAGGAGAACGACAAGGTGATCGCCGCGGTGAACTGCGCGGTCGTGCGCCCCGGCCCGGCGCGGAACCCGCTGGTGATGCGGTTCATCGACGCGAAGGCGCTGAAGGCGTGGCTCGCCGGGCTGTCCGCGGGCCTGGGGTCGCGCGGCTGCGCCAACGGCGACTCCTCCGGCCCCTGGAACCACGAGGGAACGGCCACGGGGACGCTCGTCTGCAAGCCCGGCGCGAACGGCTCCTACCTGGCCGCGTGGACCTTCGACGGCGAGGACGTCGCGGTCGTCGCCGAGGCGGGCGACCGGCAGACCATCTGGACCTGGTGGAAGGACAACGCCTACCTGCTGACCCCCTGAGCCCACTCGCCCCCGCGAGGGTCAGGCGTGCGACAGGGTGGAGCCGCCGCGGTTCTTCAGCACGCGGAGCTGGGCGGGGATGCGCACGCGCAGTTCGGCGACGTGGCTGACCACCCCGACCGCCCGGCCGCCCTCCCGCAGCCCGTCGAGGATGTCGAGCACGTCGTCGAGCGTGTCCTCGTCGAGCGTGCCGAAGCCCTCGTCCACGAAGAGGGTGCCGATCTCCGCGCCGCCGGCCTCCTGCGTCACGACGTCGGCCAGCCCCAGCGCGAGGGCGAGGGAGGTGATGAAGCTCTCGCCGCCGGACAGGGTGGCGGGGTCGCGCTCCACCCCGGTCCAGGCGTCGAGCACCCGCAGGCCCAGCCCGCCGCCCGACCGGCCCCGGTCGCCCGCGGTCCGGTTCAGGTCGTGCCGCAGCAGGTAGCGCCCGCCCGACATGTGGTCGAGGCGCTCGTTGGCCGCGTCCACGACCTGCCGCAGTCGCTCGCCGAGCACGTACGCCGACAGCCTCATGTGCCAGCGGTTGTCGCCGGAGGTTCCGTTGGCGAGTTCGGCGAGACGCCGGGCCAGGCGGTGCCGCTCCTCCGCCGGCCGGTGGGCGCGCACCGCGGCGTCCAGTTCCCCGGCGAGCGCGGTGAGCTGGTCGAGCCTGCTCCGCGCACGGTCGCGGGCCGAAGTGCGCACGCCGTGCTCGTGCTCGGCCGCGTCGTGCGCGGCGCTCAGCTCGGTCAGGCCGGCGGGCGGCTCGGCGGCCGCCGCGACCAGCTCGGGATCGGCCAGCAGCCCCTCCACCGTGGCGCGCTCGGCGTCCAGCAGTGCCAGCCGCTCGGTCATCACCTCCCGGTCCTCCGGGGTGCGGACCGCCGCGGCGGCGTGCTCCACGCTCGCGAACCCCTCCCCCGACGCGGCCCGGGCCGCCGCGGCCCGCGCGGCCTCGCTCTCGCGCCCGGCCGCCGCCGCCGTCCGCGCCGCGTCGGCCGCCTCACGCAGCAGGCCGGCCTCCTCCGAGAGGCGGTCGAGACGGGCGGCGAGCGACGGGTCCGCGCCCCGCGCGGCGTCGATCACCCCGGCCAGCCGGCGTTCACCGGTCTCCAGCATGTCCCGGTGGGCGCGGGCCTCGGCCAGCTCCGCCCCGGCCCGCGCGGCCCGCTCGCCCAGCTCCTCCAGCTCGGCCGTGAGCCGGGCGGCGCGGGCGGCGAGCTCCTCCTCCGTCTCCGCCTCCGACCGGGCCCGGCTGAGCCGGGCCTCCACGTCCGCGAGGTCGCCCTCCAAGCTTGCGGCGAGGCGCTCTCCCTCGGCGAGCAGGGCGTCTCGCCTGGTCCTGGTCTCGGTCAGCAGCCCGGCCAGCTGCACGGCCCGCTCACGGGCGTCCTCCAGGGCGGCGGCGAGCCGCCCTGCCTCCGCCTCGGCCGCCTCGACCGCCGCAGCGGCCGAGCGCAGCCGCGACAGCTCGTCCCGGGCCTCGTCCAGGGCGGCCCCGGCGTCCTCCTGGGACAGGTCCCCGGCACGCGACTCCGCGTCGGCGAGGCGCGAG
This sequence comes from Microbispora cellulosiformans, assembly GCF_008728085.1. Taxonomy (NCBI): domain Bacteria; kingdom Bacillati; phylum Actinomycetota; class Actinomycetes; order Streptosporangiales; family Streptosporangiaceae; genus Microbispora; species Microbispora cellulosiformans. Next base: position 222,672 of record NZ_VYTZ01000002.1, read on the forward strand.
GAGAGTCCCGCGACGTTCGCCTCCGCCGCCTCACGGGCGCGCTGCGCCGCGTCGAACGCGTCCTGCGCCGCCTGCTCGTCCTCGGCCGTGGCGGCCCGTACGGCGGGCTCGGCCGGGCGGGGATGCCCGGTGGCGCCGCAGACGGCGCAGGGCAGGCCGTCCACGAGCCCGGCCGCCAGTTCGGCGGCCATCCCGTCGATGCGGTCCTGCCGCACCTCCTGCAGCCGGTCCCGGCGCTCCTGGGCCAGGTCGACCGTCGTGCGGCGGTCCCGCTCGGCCGCGTCCAGCTCGGCGGTCAGCGTGTCGCGGAGCCGCGCGCTGCCGAGCCGCTCCTCCGCCGTCCGGGCGGCGGCCTCCAGCGCGGGAATCAGCGCGGCCATGTCGCGCAGGCCCTGGAGCCGTTCCCCGGCGTCGGCCAGGGCCGCGGGCAGGTCCTGCTGGTCGGCCCGCGCCCGCGCCTCGTCGCCGGAGAGCCGGGTCAGCTCCGCGTCGAGCAGCGCGGCCTCCTCGGTGACCGCGCGCAGCCGCAGCGCGGCGTCCCTGGCGGCGGTCAGGCCCGGAAGGCTCGCCGCCGAGCGGCGCGCCGCCGCGAGCCGCTCCTCGACGCCGAGACGCTCCCCGGGCAGCGCGACAAGCCGTCCGGCCAGGCGGGCCTCCTCCCCGGACAGCTCCGCCAGCAGGCGCTCGGCGCCCGCCCGCTCGTCCCGCACCTCCCGCAGGCGCGCCTCCTCCGGGAGGATCTGGCGCACCCGGGCGATCTCGTCGCGCCGTTCCCGCTCCAGCGCGGCCAGCCGTTCCGGATCCGGCCGCTCCGGGTCCAGGCCCGGCACGCCAGCCCCCGCGCCCGGGCGCTCCGGAGCTCCACCTGAGGCACCGTCCGAAGCGCCGTCCGAGTTGCCGGGGAACGCGCGGAGCATGGCGTCGGCGGCCACCCGGCGGGCCTTCGCCACGGCCTCCGCACGCTGCTCGGCCTGGCGGACGAGCGGCAGCACCCGGTCGGCGCGCGCGGCCTCGTCGAGCATCGCCTCCAGGTCGGATCGCTCGTCCGCCGCCGCGTCGAGCTCCTGGCGCCGGGCCAGGGCGGCGGCGTGCCTGCGCTGCCGATCGGCGAGGGCCCGGCCGTCCTCCAGGCGGCTCCGGGCCGACAGCAGGCCGGCCTGGCTCGCGGCGCAGGCCGTCGCCGCGTGGGCGAGCGCGCCCTCGGCGAGGCTCAGCACCTCACCCGACCAGGCCTCCGGTTCGGCCGCGTCCTCCGGCAGCGCCAGGTCTCCCGCCGCGCCGCGCATACGGTCCAGCACGGAGTCGACCCGCTGGGCCAGCTCCTGCGCCTCCCGCCCGGAGCGCGTGCGGTGGTCGGCCAGCCACCGCTCCACCTCGCCGAACACCCGGACGGAGAAGAGCCGCTCCAGCAGTTCGCGCCGCTCCTCGCCCCCGGCGCGCAGGAACTTCGCGAAGTCGCCCTGCGGCAGCAGCGCCACCTGGCAGAACTGGGCGGCGTTCATCCCCGTGAGCGTGCCGATGAAGTCGCCGGCCTCGTCGCTGCGGGTGCTGCGCGCGACCCACCGCCCGCCGGGCTCGGTCAGCTCCTCGACCAGGGCCTTGGCCTTCTCCTCCACCAGACCCGAGCCCCTGAGCTTGGGCCGCATCCACGCGGGGGAACGGGTGACGCGCAGGCGCCTGCCCCGGATCGTCGCCTCCAGCGTCACCGACGGCCCCCGGGTGGGCGGCGCGTGGTCACAGCGCAGGCTGCGGGCGCTCTCCCGCTGGCCGGGCACCCGTCCGTACAGGGCGTAGCAGACGGCGTCGAGCACCGTCGTCTTGCCCGCGCCGGTCGGCCCGTGGATCAGGAACAGGCCCGCCTCGCCGAGCGCGTCGAAGTCGACCTCCTCCGTTCCCGGGAAGGATCCGAACGCGACCATGCTCAGCCGATGCAGCCTCACCGTGCCTCCTCACCCGGCGCGGGCCGGCCGCTCACACGCTCTCCCTGATGCGGCACGCCTCGACCGCCTCCTCCAGCAGACGCCGTTCGTCGTCGTCGGCCTGCTCGCCGCGCACCGCCTGGACGAAGTCGAGCGCCACGTCGATCTCGGCCCTCCCGGCGATCCTCGGGGTACGAGCGGGGCTCCCGGTCGCGCCGTCCGGTTCGAAGGCGAGCGCGAGCGTGTGCGGGAAGCGCCCGCGCAGGCGTTCCATCGCCTCGCGCGGGCGCACCGGGTCGGTCAGCGTCACCTGCAGCCAGTGGTCCTCGTGCCGGGCGAAGCGGGCGTCGGTCAGCAGGTCGTCGATGCGGCCCCGGACTCGCGCGACCGGGCGCGGCACCGGCGCCGGGACGAACTCCGTCCGCCCGCCGTCCAGGTCGGCGAGCCAGGAGCCCTTCAGGTGACCGGCCTCGGAGAAGGAGTAGGCGATCGGCGAGCCGCTGTAGCGCACCGTCTCGCTCATCGCCTGGCGCCCGTGCAGATGGCCGAGGGCGACGTAGTCGGCGCCGTCGAAGGCGCTCAGCGGCACGTGGGAGACCCCGCCGACGCTGATGTCCCGCTCGCTGTCGCTCGCCTCCCCTCCGGTGACGAACGCGTGCGCGAGCACCACTCTGCGCGCGGCCGGGTGCGCGCGGACCCGGTCCATGGCGTACGAGAGCGCGGCGGTGTGGCTGCGCTCGGCGAGCTCCCACGGCCCCCGGACGAGCTCGGGCTCCAGGTAGGGGATGCCGAAGAACGCGACGTCACCGATCGTGACCGGCTCCCAGGCCCGGGCGGGGTCGGTGCGCAGGTGGACGCGCTCCATGAGATCGGCGCCGAAGCCCAGCCGTACGGCGGAGTCGTGGTTGCCGCTGATCAGCACGGTGTGCGCGCCCAGCGCCTTGAGCCTGGCGAGCGCCTCGTTGCACAGCGCGACCGCGTCCACGGGGGGCAGGGCGCGGTCGTAGACGTCGCCGGAGACCAGCACGACCTCCACCCGCTCCGCGCGCACGGTCTCGACGAGGTGGTCGACGAACGCGGCCTGCGCGCCGAGCAGGCTCTCCCGATGGAAGGAGCGGCCGAGATGCCAGTCGGAGGTGTGCAGGACACGCATGTCGCAGGAAGCTAACAGGTCCCGCCGACAAACGGCGCATCAATCGTCACATCCGTGCACCGCGCAGGAAGCGAGTAATGACTTAACCTGGGTTCGGGATACGAGATCGCATGGGGAGCGCCTCATGAACATCGGCCGGGGCACTCTCGGGGTGATCGCCGGTGTGCTGATGGTCATGCTCGCCGTCATCGGCCACGTGCTCTCCCCTCCGGCCTTCGACCCGCCGCCGCTGCCCGCCTCGCCCCAGTTCCGGGACATCCCCGCGCAGCCCGCCGCCGAGGTGCGGCCGATCGCCGGAGCGGGTTTCCGCGGCGGGCCCTTCCGCACCGAGAAACTGCTCGTGCCGGCGAGGAACGAGACGCTGCGGGCGACGATCAGGTCGCCGCTGTCCCCCGGACGCCACCCCGCGTTCGTGTTCGTGCAGGGGTCGGGCTCGGGCGACGGCGGGGAGTTCACCCAGCAGGCCGAGTGGCTCGCGCGGGCGGGCATCGTGACGCTCGCCTACGACAAGCGGACGGTCGGCTACTCCTTCCGCAGCCGCGACTTCGGGCTGCTCGCCGACGACGCCCTGCGCATGCTGCGGGTGCTGCGCCAGCGGCCCGACGTCGACCCGGCGCGCGCGGGACTGTGGGGGGTGAGCGAGGGCGGCTGGGTCGTCCCGATCGCCGCCGCGCGCGACCCCCGGGCGGCGTTCGTGGTCCTCGTCTCCTCGCCGAACGTCTCGCCGCTGCGCCAGGTCGCCTGGGCGCTCAACGAGCAACTGCTGCGCCTGCACGCCCCGACCGGCGTACGCGACCTGCTGACCAGGGTCATGGGCGGCGTCGGCTTCGACTTCCTGCGCTACGACGGGGCGCCCGCCCTGCGGGGGATCACCCAGCCGGTGCTCGCGTTGTACGGCACCGACGACCCCTCCATCCCCTTCGTGGAGAGCACCCAGGCCCTCACCCGGGCGCTGCGGCAGGGCGGCGACGCCGACTACACCATCCGCTTCCTCGCCGGGGCCGACCACGCCATGCGGGTCAACGGCGGGACGTTCGCGGCCGGCTACCTGCCCACGCTCGCGAACTGGATCAGGGACCTGCCGCGTACGGCGAGACCCTCGGTGCCCATCGCGGGGGCGACGCCGGTGCAGCGCTACGAGGCGGCCGACGTGCCGGCCGCGCCGTGGTGGGGCGACAGCACGATCCTGTGGCTGACGCTCTGCCTGGCCGCGGTGGGCTACGTCGCGGCGCCGGTGACCGAGATGGTCGTCCGCCTGCGCGGACGCGACCTGCGCTTCCAGGCGAACGTCGAGCGGTGGCCGGCCATCCGGCGGCGGCTGCGCCGGATGGCCTGGATCGGGCTCGGAGAACTCGCCGCGGTCATGGCGTTCATCACGCTGATCGTGCTGTTCTCGGTGAACCAGGCGGGCGCCTGGCCCGCCGTACAGGCCGGGTGGCTGGTCGTGCGGCTGCTCGCCGTCGCGATGCTGGCGCAGACGGTGGCGACGTTCGCCGCGGTCGCCGCCGGCCAGCGGGACGGCTGGGAGCCGACGCCCTGGCAGAAGAGCGTGCTCGCGGGCGTGCTCGGCGGCACGGCCCTGCTGCTCCTGACCGCGGCCTACTACGGCCTGTTCGCCTTCCCCTGGTAGGGCCGCGCCCCGGTCAAGATTCGGCAAGGGCTGGTCCGGCTCGTGGCGGTCACGGGTTTTCCGCGGTCCGTGTCGCTTCAATTGAGCCGTGGTCACCCCTGGTCTGGCACGCCGGAAGGGCGCCGCGCAGGCGGCGCGTCGCGCCGGGCCGGCGCGCGGGGCCGTCGCGCTCATCGCCTGGGTGGCGCTGTCGGCGGTGCTGCCGGGCGCGGCGCACCTGCGCGCGGGCCGCCGCCGCGCGGGGCTGATCCTCCTCGGCGGCTACCTGACCACGGTCGTCTGCGTCGCGGGCGTCGCCGCCGGGGCCGACGCGGGCCTCGCCGGGCGGGCCCTGGGGTGGCTGAGCCAGATCTCCCTGGTCTTCGTGGCCTGCGCCGTCGCCTGGTTCTGGCTGGTCGTCCACTCGTACGTCGTCCTGCGCCCCGCGGCGCTGCCGCGCTCGGGGCAGATCCTGACCGGGCTGGCCGCGGGCACGCTCGCGGTCGTCGTCGCGGTGCCGTTCGCGGTCGCCGCGCGGTACGTCGCCCTGTCCGAGCGGACACTCGACGCGATCTTCACCACGCCCGGCGGGGGCGGCCCGGCGGGTGCGGGGGCGGGGCCACAGGATCCGTGGGCGGGCCGGGACCGGGTCAACGTGCTGCTGCTCGGCGGCGACTGGGGCGCCGACCGGATCGGGATGCGCACCGACAGCATCAACGTCGCCAGCGTCGACGTCCGCACGGGCCGCGCCGTGCTGCTCGGCCTGCCCCGCAACCTGGAGCACGTGCGGTTCCCTCCGGGCAGCCCGATGGCCGTCCGGTTCCCCTTCGGGTTCCGCCTTCCGGAGTACCGTCCCGGCTGGCGGGAGGACCTGCTGTTCTCGGTGTGGCAGTACGCCGACGACCATCCCGAACTGTTCGGCGGCCACCGGCACATGGGCGCCCAGGTCCTCAAGGAGACGGTCGGCTACATCCTCGGCCTGCGGATCGACTGGTACGCGTTGGTCAACATCTGGGGCCTGGCGAAGATGATCGACGCTCTCGGCGGGATCGTGCTCACCGTGGACCGCGACATCGTGTACGGCCGGTACGACGAGGGGGTGGTCAGGGCCGGGACCCGCCGCCTGAACGGCACAGAGGCGCTGTGGTACGCCCGGTCCCGCACCCTCAGCGACGACTTCGACCGGATGCACCGCCAGCGGTGCCTGCTCGGCGCGCTGCTCGGCCAGGCCGACCCGGCGACGGTGCTCACGCGGTTCACCCAGATCGCGGCGGCCACCCGCAGGATCCTCAGCACCGACGTGCCGAGGCCCATGCTGGAGCACCTGGTGCCGCTGGCCTGGAAGGTCAAGCACGCCGGGGTCACCAGCCTCCAGTTCGTGCCACCGCTGGTCAACACCGCCTATCCCGACTGGGACCGGATCCGGCTGCTCACGGCGAGGGCGATCCGCGACTCGCTGAACTCCCAGACCACCCCTCCGGCCACCCCCTCGACCGGTCCGGGGCGGCTCCGGCATCGGCACTCTCCGCCGTCGCCCTCCCCCGCGCCTGTGCCGCCGTCGCCGGGGACGCCGAGCCCGATCGAGGACGGCTGCGGCGCGCAGCCCACGGCGTCGACGCGCTGAGCCCCGCCTCCCCTCGTGCGGCCACCGGCGATCGAGGACTTCGTGGAACCGACGTCCTGAGACATCACATCTAGGGGAGGCGTCTCGCGCCGGGGCCATCCCGTCCGAGCACGTCGTCCGGGTTGGAGTACGGGCAGGATCTCAGGGACAGGCAGCCGCAGCCGATGCAGTCCGAGAACCGGTCGCGGAGCACGATGAGTTCTTCGATCCGGCGAGTCAGATCGTCGTGCCACTGCCGTGAGATGCGGGCCCAGTCGCGCTTGGTCGGCACGCCCTGGTCGGGGAGCTGGTCGAGCGCTTCCTTGATGCTCTCCAGCGAGACTCCGACGCGTTGAGCCGCTCGGATGAACGCGATGGCGCGCAGGGTGTCGCGGCGGTACTCCCGTCGGCCCCCCGGCGTGCGGCGGCTGTAGATGAGACCGAGGCTCTCGTAGTAGTGCAGCGCCGAGACGGCGACGCCGGCACGGGCCGCGACCTGGCCGGGTTTGAGCCAGACCATGTCGGGTTCGACTTGGGGCATCCCGCACTCCGGATTGAGCGGATCACCGCGTTGACATCAAGTCCACTTGATGAAGTTCACTGTACATCAAGCGAACTTCGTCAACGCGAGGGGCAGAAGGTGACCAGAGGAATGCGCGCGGCTGCGATTGCCGAGTATGGCGGTCCGGAGGTGTTGCGGCTGATTGAGGTGGACGAGCCGCACGCGGGTGCCGGTCAGGTCCGCGTTCGTGTGAAGGCGGCCGGCGTGCAGCCGTTCGACGTGGCCGTCGTGGCGGGACAGATCCTGCGCGAAGAGGGTGACCGCGATCTGGCGACTCCGCGGATCCCCGGAAACGAGTTCGCCGGCGTCGTGGACGAGGTCGGTGACGGCGCGGCCGGGTTCGCGGTTGGCGACGAGGTGCTTGGGTTCGGCACGCTCAACGCCTATGGCGAATACATCGTCGTGGGCGCCGACCAGATCTGCCGGAAACCAGCGAATATGCCCTGGGTCGTCGCCGGTGGCTTCAGTGCCGCGGCACAGACTGCGGACATCGCGTTGAAGGAGCTCCGTGTCGGCGCCGGCGACACCGTACTGATCCATGGCGCGGCCGGGGCGGTCGGGCATGTCGCGGTCCAGCTTTGCCGGATCCGGGGCGCGGACGTCGTCGGTGCCGCGCGCCCGGCGCACCACGACTTCCTTCGCTCGCTCGGTGCCGTGCCCGTCGGCTACGGTGCCGGGTTTCTCGATCGGGTACGCCAGGCCGCTCCTCGTGGTGTAGTCGATGCCTGTCTGGACGGTGTGGGCGGTGACACTCTCGACGACAGTCTGAGGTTGATCTCCGACAGGAGCCGAACACTCACCCTCGTGGAGCATGAGAAGGCGCCGCGGCTTGGGATTCGGGTCACCCCTCGGGCCAGGTCTGCGGAACGGCTGGCCGAGCTCGTCGCGCACTACGCCGAAGGGCGGCTGGCCTTCGACATCCTCGAGACGTATCCGCTGGCGGACGCCGCTGAGGCCCATCGTCGCTACCGGGCGCGGAACATTCGCGGCAAGCTCGTCCTGACCGTCGGCTAGGCGAACCATGGGTGAAATCAAGGTCGGCGTCGTTCTGCCGTCCCTGGAGGTCCAAGCGCGCGACGGTATCGACCTCCGCGTCGCGGCGCGTCACGCCGAGGCCGCGGGCATGGACAGCGTGTGGCTCGGCGATCACCTGATGACGGGGCGCCCCTCGCTCGACATCGTCGCGGCGCTGGCCACCGCGGCCGCCGTCACCGACAGGATCTCGATCGGCGCGGGCGTCTTCGTCCCGGCGATCCGGCCGCTGGCCTGGGCCGCGAAACAGGTCGCGAGCCTCCAGCACCTGTCTGGCGGGCGGCTGATCCTCGGCGTCGGCTCCGGAGGTGATGCCGGGCAGTGGGCGGCGGCCGAGGTCGACTACGCCGAACGCGGGCCACGGACCGACCGTGCCCTGGATCTGCTGCCCGCGCTGCTCGCCGGTGAACGGGTACGGATCGGCGCACACAACGTCGAACTGTCGCCGGCGGTCACCAGACCGCCCATCTGGGTCGGCAACGCCTCCCCGATCGCCATCCGGCGCGCCGCACGGGCCGGTGACGGCTGGTTCCCGTCACTGATACCGCCCGCGCAGGTCGCCGCCGGTGCCGCCCGGCTCGCCGAACTGGCCGACTCACCCCGTGACATCGCCGTCGGAACCACGGGAGCGCTGGGCGACGGTGTACACGGCCGCGACCGAATCGCCGCCGCCATCGCGAACGCGTACGGCATCGAAGCCGCCGGCCTTCCAATCGTCGGCAGCCCCGACGAGGCCGCGCACCGCCTGAACGAATTCCGAGCGGCAGGCGCCACCCACGTCGTCATGGGATTCGCCGACGGCCGCTGGCGTGACCAATGCGACCTCCTCGCCCAGAGCAGACATCTCCTCTGACCGCCGCGATCAGACGGCGACCAGTACCCGGGTCAGGGGCAGTGCCGTCGACCAGGCGGGCCAGTTGACGCCCCGCCGCGCGCAGGGGCTCTTCGCTGCGGTGAACCTGGGCTGTCACCTCCGCGCCTTCCAGCGTGCTGATGACCGTGGTCGCCAGGTCCCGCGCGTCCTCCTCGCGGAAGCCCGCGCGCAGCGGCTTGTCGTACACCAGCCGCTCCCATCCTCGCAGCGCCGAGCCGCGCACCCGCTGGATCGCCGAGTCCGTGCCCAGTGTCTCCAGCCGCGCTCTCAGACGTGGAACGACTCGCGGGCCATGCGGCGCACGCGGTCCTCGTCCACGGTGTGGCCGAGGCCGGGCTGGGTGAGCGGCACGGCGACGACCCCGCCGGACGCGCCGACCGGCGGGAGCACCACCTGAGCGCTGCGCGGCGGCTCGGCCACGTCGCTGGGCAGGGTGCAGCCGGGCAGGCTGGCGACGGCGACCGTCGCGGCCCGGGCCAGGCCCGCGCCGAGGCCGCCGGCGCAGACGATGTCCCACCCGGCCTCCGCCGCGTGGTCGTGCGCGCGCCGCGCGGCGCCGAGAGAGCCGAGTTTCGCCGGCCGCAGCAGCAGCGCCCGGCCCGCGCCGAGGCGCATCGCCTCGTCCAGCTCGGCCACGGAAGCCACCTCGACCGCGACCGCGGCCGACACCCGGTCCTGCAGGTCGGCGCTGGTCAGCAGGTCCTTGAAGGGGCGCTCGATGGCCACCACCCCGTAGGAGTCCAGCGCCTCCAGCTGGGAGATCTCGGTGTAGGCGCCGCGCCCGTCCACCGCGATGGCCAGGCCGGGGTAGGCGGCGCGTACGGCCCGCAGCGGCTCGACGTCCCAGCCGGGGTGGACGTCCAGCGTCACGTGCCCGTAGCCCGCGCAGACGTGCCGGTTCACCCGGGCGACCATGCTCTCCAGCGAACGGTCCGCCGTCAGCCTGACCGTCGCGATCAGCGACGTGCGGGTGCCGCCGAGGGCGTGGGCGAGCGGAACGCCGTTCATGCGGCCCCACAGGTCCCAGCAGGCCATGTCACCGGCCGCGCCGCCCGGATTGTCCCCCAGCTCCGACGGGTGTTCCCAGTCGATGCCGACGAGCGCGGGCAGGGCCCGCTCCAGCGGCCCGGCTCCGGCCGGATCGACGGCCTCGCCCCAGCCGACCATGCCGCCGTAGTCCGTGATCTTCACCAGGACGGTCTCCGGACGCCTGCCGTACGGCAGAGTCATCCTGAAGACCTCCAGTTCCCGGACACGCGGCACTCGGATCTCCTCGTTTCTTTCCCTTGTCCCCACCGGCGGCCGTTCCGTGGCTTCGCGCCCGGACGGCCGGGCTCCGCGGCGGGATTTCCGGGAGTCCCTAGACCTCCATGGTGCCCGGTTCACGGCGGTGCTCGAACCGGCCGCCCACGACCGCGGCCGTGACGGCCATGACGACCAGCAGGCCGAGGCACGTCACGTAGACCCACGACCTGCCCCCGTACGCCGCGAACAGGGCGCCGGTGACCGCGACGGCGACGACCGCGAAGACCGATTCACCGATGCTCAGCGAGGCGCTGTTGCGGCCCGCCTCCCCCGGCGCGGAGAGCTCCAGCACCAGCACCGACAGCGTCGGGAAGACCATGCCGATGCCCAGGCCCGCCACCAGCCAGCCCGCGAACGCCACGACGACCGGCGTGGCGGGAACGACCACGAGGGTGGTGACGCAGATGCCGGCGGCGATCAGCGTCGCGCCGAGACGGATGGTCAGCGCCCGCGCGTGGGGCCTGCGCCCCTGAATCCACGAGCCGAGCGACCAGGCGAGGGCTCCCCCGGTGAGCGCGAGACCGGCCTCGGCCGTGTTCAGGTGCCGCTCCCGGACCAGCATCAGCGGGACGAACACCTCGGCGGCGAAGAACGACCCGGCGGCCAGGCCCCGCAGCGCGATCACCGTGGGCAGGCCCCGGGCGGCGCGCAGCGTGCCCCGGGGCAGCAGTCTCGGCAGCGCCAGCGCGAGGACCACCAGCCCGGCGCCCGCCAGCAGGACGCCCGCGCCCGCGGCGCCGCTGCCGTACTGCAGCAGGGCCGCGCCGACGGCGGCGCACACGCCCCAGGCGAACCGGGGCAGGAAGGCCCGGCCCATCGCCTCCCTCGGCTGCCCGGCCGGCTCGGGCAGGCCGCGCCACATCACCAGCGCGGCGGGGGCCGACAGCACCGCCACACCCAGGAAGATCCAGCGCCAGCTCCAGGACTCCGCCACGAAGCCGGTGATCGCCGGGCCGACCACCGACGGCAGCACCCAGGCCGCGGCCAGCGCCGAGAACACCCTCGGGTGCATGGCGGAGGGGTAGGCCTGGGCGACGAGGACGTACAACGCCACGTTGAACAGGCCGCCGCCGAGTCCCTGGAGGAACCGCCCGGCGAGGAAGACCTCCATGGAGGGCGCGAACCCCGAGACGGCCAGCCCGGCGACGAACCCTCCGACCCCCGTCCACAGGGCGGGGAACGGCCCCCGCGCGTCGCTCCAGCGCCCGCCGACCACCGTGGCGATGACGTTGGCCGCCATGCCGCCGCTGAACGCGAGGCCGTAGAGGCGGTAGCCGTTCAGCTCCCGGCCGATCAGCGGCATCGCGGTGGCCACCGCCAGATACTCGAACGCCACGAGCATCACCAGGGCCACGATCCCCACACTCAGGGAGCGGTAACGCTGGCTGAAGACGGGTGGAGCGGACATTACCGAAGTCATGATACGGACCTTACAAATCATCGCCCGGGTCGCGTCATCCGGCATTGGTCGTAGGACCTGCGCTCGATGGCGGCCGCCATCAGCTCGGGAAAGGCGTCCGGGGTGCAGGCGAAGGCCGGCACGCCCAGCGCGGCAAGCGCCGCCGCGTTCTCGTGGTCGTACTGCGGCGCCCCGTCGTCCGACAGCGCGAGCAGCACGATCACCTGGACCCCGGCGGCGGTCATGGCGGCGATCCGGCGCAGCATCTCCTCCCTCGGCCCTCCCTCGAACAGGTCGCTGACCAGCAGGAGGATCGTGTCGGCCGGCCGGGTCACCAGGCTCTGGCAGTAGGCCACGGCCCGGTTGACGTCGGTTCCGCCGCCGAGCTGGGTGCCGAACAGCACCTCGACGGGGTCGCGCAGCTGGTCGGTGAGGTCCACCACGGCCGTGTCGAAGGCCACGAGCGAGGTCCTGAGCGCGCGCATCGAGGCGAGCACCGCGGCGAAGACGCCCGCGTACACCACCGAGGCGGCCATCGAACCGCTCTGGTCGACGGCCAGCACGACGTCCCGCCGGACACCCCGCTGCCCGCGGGCGTACCCGACGAGCCGGGACGGCACGACGGTCCCCCGCTCGGGCAGGTAGTTGCCGAGGTTCGCCCGGATCGTACGGTCCCAGTCGACCTCGGCCGCCCTTCTGGGCCGATGGGTTCTCGCCGTGCGGTCGAGGGCGCCGCTGACGGCCGCCAGGGTGCGGCGCGTCAGCCGCGCCTCCAGCTCCCGTACGACCGTGCGGACGACGGCCCTGGCCGACTCGCGGGCCCGCTCCGGCATCAGCCGGTTCAACGACAACAGGGTGCCCACGAGATGGACGTCGGGCTCGACCGCCTCCAGCATCTCGGGCTCCAGCAGCAGCCGGGTCAGGTCGAGCCGTTCGATGGCGTCCTTCTGCATGACCTGCACGACACCGGCGGGGAAGTGCTCCCTGATGTCTCCCAGCCAGCGGGCCACCCGCGGCGCGGACGCGCCGAGACCGGCGCCCCGCCGCTCATGCTCGTCGTAGAGGGCCGAGAGCGCGGCGTCCATCCGGGCGTCGGCGCCCTCCAGCACTGTCTCCAGGCCCCCTTCCATGGCCCCCTCCGCCGCCGCGCCGCCCAGCGCCAGCCGCCAGCGGCGCAGCCGCTCCTCCTCGCCGCCCATCAGGCTCCCCCATCCCTCTCGCGCCCCGGTTCCTCACGCCCCGGTTCCTCGCGCCGCGGGACTCGGCGCCCCGCGCTGTCAGGCCCCGGGACCCCCCTCCCCGGCGCTTCGCCTCCGGTGCCCTCGCGGGCAAGGACGTCGCGACGCGGAATCTCATGACCGGGGATCTCATGGCCGGAGATTTCGTGACCGGGGATCTCATGGCCGGAGATTTCGTGGCCGGAGATTTCGTGGCCCAGGATCTCCCGCACCGTCCGGACGGCCGCCGCCGCCAGCCCGTCGTCGTAGTCCGCCCCGTCGCCGCCAGGCACAAAGCCCGACGCGGAGCCGGAACGGACCCGCCGGCCGATCAGCCGCCGCTCCGGCGCCGGGAAGGCGCCGAACGTGCGCCGCAGCAGCGGCAGCACGTCCACGAACTCCTCGGGCGACAGGCCGGTGAGCCAGGCGTCCACGGTGGCGAGCAGGCGCGCGTCGTGGACGAGCAGCAGGCCGCCCCCGGACAGGAAGCCCTCCATCCAGGCCGCGGACCGGGCCGGGGGGTTGCCGGGCGACATCGACCGCGCCATGCGGGCGGCCACGTCATCCTCCAGGGCCCCGGCGTCGAACAGGATGCGCACAATCCGGCCGTCGAGCAGCCCCGGCAGGTCGTCGCGCCGGGCGATCCCGGACAACGTCGTGAGCCACCGGCTGTCTCCCATCAGCCCGGCCGCGGCGTGGACGCCGTCCACCAGCGTGGCCATCTCGCGGGCCGCGTCCTCGTCCAGTCCCGACAGGGCGGGGGACAGCCCGGCGCAGATCCGCGCCAGCATCGACTCCGTTACGCCCGTGAGGCCCTCGGTGCCGCGTACGTCCCCGTACCGGCGGGTCCGCACGAGCGCGGGCAGCGCACCCATGAGGTGGCGCACCTCGCCGTCGACCGCCGCCCGGTCCTCGATCATCCCCAGCACGTGCGGCAGCGCGCCGGGGAGATGGGCCGGCAGGCAGCGCTCGACCAGCGCGGCCAGTTCGGGCAGGCCCGCACCGCCCGCGAGGTCGCGGACGCGGGCCGTCGCCCCCGCCTCGACCGTGATCCCCCAGACGGCGGCCTCGACGAGGGCCACGTCGAGCTCGGGGCGCCACTCCAGCGACCAGGTCTCCTTGAACGTCCCCTTGCCACGTGCCCGTCGCGGGGTGCCCCAGGGCACGTCCAGCAGGGTGAGCCGGTGCAGCAGCCGGCTGCGGCCGAGGTCGAGCGGTTTGCGCAGGTCGAGGTCGTGCTCCCCGGTCAGGGCCTCCGGCTTCATGCGCAGCCGCCGCTGCTCGTCGCGCAGGTCCCGCCGCAGCGGCACCATCGGCGTGGAGTCCGGCACCCGGCCGAGCCGCTCCCCCACGACCATGCGCCGCTGGACCAGCTCGACCGGCAGCTCGTCGCCGCCGCACAGCACCGCCCTGACCGCCTCGGTGACCTCCGACAGCCCGGCGAGCGGCCTGCCGCGCAGCGCGGCCAGCCCCTCGGCGAGCCGTACGGCCTCGATGACGTGCGCGGACGAGACGGGCAGGTCCTCCTCGCGCAGGATCGCGGCCGCGCGGGCGAGCCAGCGCTCCACCGGCCGATCGGGCGCCGTGAACAGGTGCTCGTACCACCCGGGCGCGGCGACGCCCGCGCCGTAGCCGGCGCCCGCCGCGAGCCGTCCGTGGGTCCACGGCACCCACGTCATCTCGACCCTGACCCTGGGCAGGCCGCGCAGCAGCCGCTCGTCCTCCGCCACCGAGGGCGGGCGGCCAGGCCCGTCCGTCGCAACCGGGCCCGCCCCGGCCGAACCGGGTGGTGTCAGCTCGGGCAGGGTCAGCGCGGGCAGGTGCCAGGCCCCGCAGACCACCGCGATTCGGGCGAAACCCTCCCGCGCCGCCTTCCGCAGCGTCCGGCGCATATACGCCTCACGCCGGGCCTCCGTGCCCTCCGCGACGTGCCCGTCGCGTACGGCCCGCATCGCCTCGGCGACGACGTCGAGCGTCCCTGCCTCGCCCCGGTGCTCGACCAGGTCCTCCCACCACCGCTCCGGGTCGTCGTACCCCGCCGCGCGGGCCAGCTCGCCGATGGGGTCGCGGCGCACGGGGTCGGCGTCGAGCGCGAGGCCGCAGCCGGCGGGCAGGTCGCAGAACCGCACCTCGGCGCCCGCTCCGGTGGCGTAGAGGATGGCCTGCCACTCGGGTGAGAACTCCGCGAACGGCCAGAAGGCGGCCCGCGACGGCTGCCCCGGCACGTACGCCAGGAGCGCGACCGGCGGTCGCATGCCGGGGTCGGCGGCGAGCGCCACCAGGCCGTCGGCCTCGGGCGGGCCCTCGATCAGCACGAGATCGGGCCGGATCCTGGTCAGCTCGTCACGCACCGCCCTGGCCGATCCCGGCCCATGGTGCCGCACCCCGAGCACCCACGCCCGCGCCCCGTCCCGGACCGCGCTCGTGTCCTCGGCCCGGTTCCCGCTCGGGGCCTTGCTCGGGGCCGGGTGCGGGCCGGGCGAGGCGGCGGCGGTCTCAGCCGGCATCGCGGCAGGCCCGGTAGAAGTCGCGCCAGTCGTCGCGGTCGCGGACGACGGTCTCCAGGTATTCCTGCCACACCACGCGGTCGGACACCGGGTCCTGGACCACGGCTCCCAGGATTCCGCCCGCGATGTCTGCCGGGCGCAGCACGCCGTCGCCGAAGTGGGCGGCGAGCACGATCCCGCCGGTGACGACCGAGATGGCCTCCGCCGTGCTGAGCGTGCCGGTGGGTGACTTGACCTTGGTCCGCCCGTCGGCGGTCACTCCCGCGCGCAGTTCGCGGAAGACGGTGACCACCCGGCGGATCTCCGCCAGCCCGGTGACGGTCTCCGGCAGCTCCAGGGAGCGGCCGAGCTGCGCCACCCGCCGGGCCACGATGTCGACCTCCTCCTCCAGGCTGGCCGGGACCGGCAGCACGACCGTGTTGAACCGCCTGCGCAGCGCGCTCGACAGGTCGTTGACGCCGCGATCGCGGTCGTTGGCGGTGGCGATGACGTTGAAGCCCTTGGCCGCCTGCACCTCCTCCCCCAGCTCCGGGATCGGCAGCGTCTTCTCCGACAGCACGGTGATCAGCGCGTCCTGCACGTCGGACGGCATGCGGGTGAGCTCCTCGACCCGGGCCAGCCGTCCCTCCGCCATCGCTCGCATGACCGGGCTCGGCGTCATCGCCTGGCGGGAGGGACCTTCCGACAGCAGCCGCGCGTAGTTCCATCCGTAGCGGACCGCCTCCTCCGCCGTACCGGCCGTGCCCTGCACGAGCAGGGTCGAGTCGCCGCAGATCGCCGCGGCGAGGTGCTCCGACAGCCAGGTCTTGGCCGTGCCCGGCACGCCGAGCAGCAACAGCGCCCGGTCGGTGGCGAGCGTCGCCACCGCGACCTCGACGATCCTGCGCGGGCCGACGTACTTCGGCGTGATCTGGCCGCCGTCTCCCAGCACGTAGGTCGTCACCGCCCAGGGCGAAAGCCGCCAGCCCGGCGGGCGCGGCCGGTCGTCGGTCTTCGCGAGGATCGCCAGCTCGTCGGCGAACTGGTCCTCCGCGTGCGGGCGCAGAACGGTGGTCACGAAAGCTCCTTCAGCATGTCGAAGCGGAACCGCAGGGTCGCGGCCAGCTCGGGCACCTCCGCCGCGTGGGCGTACGCCGCGGGGTCGAACCGCTCGCCCGCGAGCCGGATCAGCTCTCCGGCGTTCCACGGCTGGGTCCGCGTGGTCTCCACGATCTTCTTGAGCACGGCCCGCGCGAGCCGGGACCCCCACGGCCGCGGCACTCCGCCCAGCATCATGACCAGCTGGCCGTCCACCGGATGGCCCGCCACCAGCTCGGCCGCCCGGCGGGACCGCTCCTCGGGCGGGAGCACGGCCAGCAGGTCGGTCAGCGGCTCGGCCTCGAACAGGGCACGCGCCCACGTCGTGTCCCGCTGCAGGATGGCGGCCCGGGTCCAGCCCATGCGCACCTCCCGCTCCCAGTCGCCGATCCTCGTCCGGGCGATCTCGTCCGGCGGCATGCCGAGATGACCCGGCCAGAACGACAGCGGAGTATGCGCCACAACCTGCTGCAGCCACCAGCCCCGCGTCTCCATGCCGGCGGGCGGCCGGGCCCTGACGCCGTCGCGCTCCATCGCGCCGTCGCAGTCCGCCGGCGGCTCCGCCCGGAGCCCGGGACCGTTCCCGGTCACGAACCGGGACGCCCGTGCGGTCATCCGGTGGGCCAGCCGCGACCGCGGCAGGCGGGTGAGGAGGTCGGCGGCGGCCTGCCGCACCTCGCGGCGGCGGTCGTCGAGCGCCGCCTCCAGGAACGGCTCGTCGGCCATGCCGAGGCCGTCGGCGAGGATCGCCACGAAGGCGGCCCGGTCCTCCGGCGTCTCCGCGCTCCAGCCGCGTTCCAGCAGTTCCCGCGCGGCCGCCGGATCACGCCGGCGCAAGGCGGCCAGGAAGGCGCGCCTGTCTCCGCTGGTGCCGAGCTCCCACACCTCGTCCGGCGGCACGTGCGCCGGCTCCGCCAGCAGGTACGCCCAGGCGGAGTTGAGACCGGCGAGCCAGCGGCCCCGGGCCCCGGTGACCGCCCCCAGGTGCGCGCGGATCGACCGGTCCCGCGCTCCAAGGTCGAGCAGCCCGGGGATCGTGGCGGCCGGCACCCGCACCCGCCGCGCGGCCGCCGTCTCCAGCCACTCGGTCAGCAGCCTGCTCTGCTCACCGGCGAGCATCCGGGCCAACCGGTCCGCGGCGGCGCGGGGCACGGGCGGCAGCGTCTCCGCCGCGGCGGGGACCGGCCGGGTGCCTCTCCCCGGCCGCCGCCCCGCGCGCATCCGGACCACCTGCTCGGCCGCCCGCTCCAGCAGGCTCTCGGGCGGGACGGCGCGGCGGCCGGCGCCCACCAGCGCGGTGGACACCAGTTCCTCCCACAATTCGGTCATCGGACGGCCCTTCTCGCCAGGGGAACCGCACGGGCCCATCCTCTGGATGCCGCCTCCACCGATGGGCATACGCCCGGGCCGGTTGCTCCGCTCCGGAAGCGGGGCGAGCGGCCGGGAGAAGCGGCAAGACGGCCCGGCCGCCGGGCAGGCGTCGCACTCCTGAACGTGGGCGCCGCCGGCAACGGTGCGGCCGCGATCGGAACCGGCGTCATAGGCGCACCACCTCGCCCTCGTCGTCCCAGACCGTCAGCGGGAGCAGCCCGCGTGGCGTCCACTCGGCGGCGACCGTCACCGGCCGCCCTCCGGAGACGGCCAGCAGCCGCCACGGGACCCCCGCGGCAGGGTGCAGCGGCAGGTGCAGCGGCCGCGCGTCCCCCTCACCGCCGGGCCCCGGACCCGCGGCCCTCAAACCGTCGGCCCCCGCATCGCCGCCCCCCTCCGTGTCGGCCCCCGCGCCGTCTGCCCCTGCATCGTCTGCCCCTGCATCGTCGGTCCTCAGACCGTCGGCTCCCGTACCCTCGGCCGTCAGAACGTCGGCCCCCGCGCCGTCGGCGAGGCCGTCCGGGCAGGGGACGACCCCGGCGAGCACCAGAGGCCAGGAGTCGGCCCAGGGATCTGCCGCGAGCACCTCCGCGATCAGAGCGGGCACCCGCGAGATCTCCGTCCCCGGCGGTGGACCCGCCTCGACGTCACCGTGCCGCACGGCCACCAGGGCGCGCAGCGGCGACGCGCCCGGATAGAAGGCGAGGTCGGCGTCGATCGTCGTGCCCGGCGGTGGGAACGACTCCGGCGGCTGCCCGACAGGCGAGAACGACAGCACCATCGCCGCGCGGCCGGTCGCGCGGCCCGCCAGCCAGACGCGCCGGGCGACCAGCCGCTCCTGCTCCTCGTCCCGCCAGCCGACGACGTCCCAGAGGTCCCGCACCACCGGGCCGGCCAGCACCGACTCCCTCGTGACGGGGAAGCCGACCCGGGTCCGTACGGTCTGCCGCAGCGGCCCGGGCAGCGCGCCGGCGCGACGGTGGGCGACGGCGAGCAGATGAAGCAGCGCGTACTCCCCCAGGAGGAGACCCGGCCAGTCCTCGGCTCCGAGGACCCGGGGCAGCCGGGTGACCATCCCGGCCACGCCCGGCGCCTGCGCGTCGACCAGCCGCCTGGCGAGGTCGTCCCAGCCGGCCGGGCCCGTCTGGCGCGCCTGCGCGATCCCCTGCCCGATCTGGTCGGCCAGCCACCGCTCCAGCTCCGACAGGCCCGCGGCGACCCTGCCCTCCCGCTGCTCGGCCTGCCCGCGCCTGGCCGCCGTCCGCCCCCCGGCCTCCTCTGCGGAACTGTCACCGGCGACAGCGGGGGCAGAGGGCGCCTCGATCGCCTGGTCCGGGCTCCGTCCTTGCGTCACGCGCCGCAGACTAGCCAGCGCCGCCGACAAAAACGTCCGTGTCGCGGGATGGGCGTCGGGCCGCTGCCCTGCACGCCACGAACGGCACCGGACCTCCTGTTCCGGCGCCGGAGGGGAACAGAGGCCGCGGCGCGGTCTGCCGGTGGCCTCAGGGCGTGCGCCGCACGAGGAACACGAACTCGCGGCCCGGACGGTCGGGGGCCTCCCGCACGTCCCACACCTGGTAGCCGTTGCCGAGCAGGCTCGTCTCCACCTCGTCGCGGTCCCGGAACCGCAGCGTGGAGTCGGAGGTGACGACCGTACCGTCCGTAAGGAATTCGAAGGTGTAGCGGAAGGAGACCAGCGGCAGGGTGACCGCGGTCACCTCCTGACGGCGCCGCACCGGTCCGATCCCCGCGATGTCCAGGGTGACCGGAGCGGTGTCAGCGGCCCACTCCTCCCAGGCCCGGAATCCTGGACGCCTGGTCTCGAACACGAGGTGGCCACCCGGGCGGAGCGCGGACCGGATCCCCTGGAGGGTCCGCGTCCAGTCGTCGTCGGTGAGGAAGACCTGCGCCACGTTTCCCGTCATCACCGCGAGGTCGAAGCCGAGAGCGGACACTGCCGTGGCGTCGCCGTGGACCCAGCTGATTCTCCCGGCCGGGTCCTTCGATCTCGCCGCCTCAAGCGACGCCTCGGCCGGATCGACCCCGGTGACCGTACGGCCGCTGTCCGCGAGCAGGACCGCCAGGCACCCCGTGCCGCATCCGACGTCGAGCACACGCTCCGCGCCCAGCTCACCGGCGATGCCGAGGTAGGCCGTCAGATCGTCACGGGCACCGTCGAAGGCGTCGTAGACGGCCGCGAGGCGGGGATGAGCGAAGATCGCGTCAGGCACGTTGCGACCATAACCGCGAACGCCCCCGACTCGGCGTCTGCCGTCTCTCGGCGGGGCCTGGAACGGCTCGGGTGAGGCCGGACGCCGCTCCGGCCGTGGTTTCGGGAACTGTCGGTGCCGTCTGGCAGGGTCGGGGCGTGAACGAGATCCCTGCGGCGAACTACTCGAAGAAGTGGGACGGCGACTCCCGCTCCGTTCCTGTCCTCGTCGGCGACGAGCGAGAGATCCTCACGGCCTCACTGGACTGGCACCGCGAGACGTTCGCGCTCAAGTGCTCCGGCGTGCCGAAGGAACGACTGTCCGACAAGGGAGTGCCGCCTTCCGTGCTGAGCCTCCACGGCATCCTCCGGCACCTCGCCGGCGTCGAGCGGTGGTGGTTCCGCATCCAGTTCGCCGGTGAGGACGTCCCGCTCCTCTACTACTCCGACGACGACCCCGACCAGGACTTCGAGGATCTGGGCGGGGACGCCGACGAGGCGTTCGCCGTGTGGCGCGCGGAGTGCGAGCGCTCCCGGGAGATCGTGGCCGCCGCCCGGTCGCTGGACGAGACCGGCGTCCAGCGCTCCACCGGGCGGCCGATCGCGCTGCGCCGCATCCTGGTCGACATGATCGCGGAGTACGCGCGTCACAACGGCCACGCCGACCTGCTCCGCGAGCGGATCGACGGCGCCACGGGCCACTGACGCTCCGCGCGGCCGAGCACGGGCGGGCCGGGCCCGGAAAGGTCACCGGCCGGGCGGCTCCCGCCACAGGTCGATGCCGTCGACGGCGCTCACGGGGGTGACCAGACGGCCGAGGCCGTCGATCTCGATGGTCACCTCGTCGCCGGGCGTCAGCGTGAAGTCCGACTCCGGCACGAGGCAGGTGCCGGTCGTCAGGATCACACCGTACGGATAGCGGTCGGCGCGCAGGAGGTGCTCGACGAGGTCGTCGATCCGCCGGTGGAGCCGGCGGGTGCTCGCCGAGCCCGCCCAGATCTCGCGGGAGCCGCGCGAGATGCCGAGCCGGATGCCGAGGTCGTAGGGGTCGGGCACCTCCCAGGCGGGACGGATCCCCGGGCCCAGCGCGGTGGCGCCGAGATACATCTTCGCCTGCGGAAGATACAGCGGGTTCTCGCCCTCGATGGAGCGGGAGCTCACGTCGTCGCAGACGGTGTATCCGGCGATCTCCCCGTTGGCGCAGACCACCACGGCGAGTTCCGGCTCCGGCACGTCCCAGGACGAGTCCGGCCGTACGGCGATCGTCTGTCCGTGTCCCCGGACGCGCCAGCCGAGCGACTTGAAGAACAACTCGGGGCGGGGGGCGTCGTACACCCGCTCGTAGATGTCGGGCTCGTGGCTCTCCTCCTTGCGCGCCTCCCGCGATCTCCGGTAGGTGACGCCCGCGGCCCAGACCTCCGTCCACCGGTCCACGGGCGCGGCGAGTGAGGCCAGCGTCACGGCCGGGCCGGTCGCCGCCGCGAGAGATCGGCGGAAGTGGTCGAGGCCGGACGAGAGCGCCTCCCCGAGCGAGAAGTCCTCCGGCAGCGGCCGGTCGCCCTCCTCGTCACGGACGGCCCAGCGTGCCGGCCCCGGGACTCCGGTGTCGTCGGGGAGGTGGCCACGTACGAGTCGCATCAATGTGTGCCTTCACGGGTCGATGGGGTTCCGGTGACGCGGGTGCCGCGGCCCCGCGTGTACGACAGCGTGTACGAACCGGGCCGCGAGAGGAAGGGGTCCCGTCGCCGGGTGGAGGCCGACGGCGTCGTCACGGTTCTGTCGGAGCCGCGTGTCATACTCGCGAACGTGGTCACGCGTACGCCGCAAAGGGTGCTGATCGGGCGTTCCTCCGAGCTCGATCGGCTTGTGGGCGTGCTCGACGGCGCCGCGGCCGGGCTCGCGGGAGTCGCCCTGGTGGGCGGCGACGCGGGGATCGGCAAGACGCGGATCGTGACCGAGCTGTGCGATCTCGCGCAGCGGCGGGGGTTCGTGACGCTGGCCGGTCAGTGCGCCGAGCTCGGCGACGCGTTGCCGTACCTCCCGCTGGCCGACGCGCTGCGCACCGCCGCCATCGAGCCCGGGGGGCCGGTCGGCGAGGCCGTCGCCGCCCGCCCCGCCCTGCGGCGGCTGCTGCCCGGCGACGACGCGGGCCCCGCCGAGGAGACGGCCACCGGCGGGCTCGCCCAGCAGCGTCTGTTCGGGTCGGTCCTCGACATGCTGTCGGAGGTGGCCGGGCGCCATCCGGTGCTGTTCGTCTTCGAGGACCTGCACTGGGCCGACCGCTCGACGCGTGACCTGCTTGTCTTCCTCACCCGGATGCTGCAGCGGGAGCGGGTGTGCCTCGTCGGCACCTACCGCACCGACGACCTGCACCGCCGCCACCCGCTGCGCCCGGTCCTGGCCGAGCTGCGGCGCCTGCCGCTGGTCACCGCCGTCGAACTGCCGCCGCTGGGCGACGACGACATGGCGGCCTACCTCGCCAGCCTCGACCGGCACGGCGACGGCCCGGCGGGCGCGCAGCGGGAACGCGGCTTCGGCGCCCTGATCGAGCGGGCCGGGGGCAACCCGTTCTTCGCCGAGGAGCTGCTGGCCGCCACCGCCGACCACAGCCGGCTGCCGGGGACGCTCGCCGACCTGATGCTCGCGCGGGTGGAGGCCCTCTCGGACACGGCCCGTCAGGTGCTGCGGATCGCCGCGGTGGCCGGACGGCGGGTCGGCCACGACCTGCTGCGCGATGCCGCCGGGCTCGGGGACCTGCCGCTGGAGGACGCGCTGCGTGAGATCGTCTCGCGGCGGCTGCTCACCGCGGGCAGCGACGGATACGCGTTCCGGCACGCGCTCCTCCAGGAGGCGGTGTACGACGACCTGCTGCCGGGCGAGCGGACCCGCCTGCACGCGACCTTCGCCGCGCTGCTCGCGGAGCGCGGCGGCTCCCCCGCCGAACTGGCCCACCATCACCTCGCCGCGCACGACACGCCGGCGGCGCTGCGGGCGTCGGTGGAGGCCGGGCGAATGGCCTCCCGACTGGGCGCTCCGGCGGAGGCGCACCGGCACCTCGAGCGGGCGCTGGAGCTGTGGGACCAGGTGCCGGACTCCGGGCGCCCCGCCGGGGAGAGCCGGCCACGGATCGCGCTGGCGAGCGCCGCCGCGGCGGCGGCCGCCGGTGACTCCCACAGGGCCGCGGGGCAGTTGCGGCGGCTGCGCCGGGAGGCGGACGACCCCGTCCTCGTCGCCGAGATCGGCGAACGGCTCGCCTACTACCTGGCCGACGCCGACGACGACCGGGACGACGCGACCGCGTCGGCCCGGGAGGCGGTGGACCTCGCGCCGCACAGCCCTCTGCTGGCCAGAGCCCTGGCCACGTACGCGCGCACGCTGTGGTGGAACTACCGGGTCGAGGAGGCGACCGCGACGGCGGCCAGGGCGCTGGAGGTCGCGCAGGCGACCGGCGCCCGCGACGCCGAGGCCAGCGCCCTGGTCGTGCTGGCGCTGTCGGAGGAGTCCTCCGACGTCGAACGCGCCGTCGATCTGCTCACGCGCGCCACCCGCCGCCCCACGGGCGACCTGTCCATCGACCTGCGGGCACGGTTCAACCACGCGCGCATCCACTATGAGCACGGCCATCTCGCGGACGCCGCCCGCATCGCCGAGTCGGGGGTGCGGCTGGCCGCCGATACCGGGCTGACCTGGAGCGCCTTCGGCACCGACCTGAGGTTCCTGCACTACCTCATCCACTACGCGGACGGCGACTGGGACGCGGCCGAGCGGCTGGCCGGCGCGTTCGGCGTGCGGGTCGGCACCCGGGCGGAGGCCCAGCTCTCGTCGTTCGCCCTCTTCGTGGAGGTGGGCCGGGGACGCGCCGGAGCCGACGAGAGGCTGCGTTGGCTGTCCCGGTTCTGGTCCGACGACCTGGTGAGCTACATGGCGCGCGGGATGGCCGCCGAGCACGCCCTGTGGCACGGCGACCCGAAGGCGGCGCTCGAACACGTCGACGCGATCCTCGCGACGCTCGAACCGTTCGACCCCGGCCTGATCCGGATCGCGGCGACCGGCCTGCAGGCGCTCGCCGACCTCGGCCAGACCGGCGAGCGCTGCGACGACCTGCTGCGACGGGCCAGGTACGCCGCGGCGAACGGGCCCAACGGCCCGCGGGCGCGCCTCGGCCCGGAGGGTCTCGCCTGGCTGGCCCGGGCGGAGGCCGAATGGCACCGCGCGCACGGCACGGCAGGCCCGGAGGTGTGGCGGCGCGCGACCGAGGCCTTCGGCTTCGGCTTCGTCTACGAGGAGGCGCGGTCGCGCCGCCGGCTGGCCGAGAGCCTGCTGCGGACGGGTGACCACGCTGCGGCCCACGCCGAGTGGGAGCGGGCGGTGACCGTCGCCGCCGCGCTGGGAGCCGGGCCTCTCCTGGCGGCCCTGCGGGAGTCCGGGGCGCGCGCCGGGTTCCGGGACCCGACGGCGGCCGCCCCCGCGCCGGACACTCCCGCCGGTGAAAGCACGGCGGACGGTGGCACCACGACGGGCGGCGCGTCCGGACAGCGGCCGGGCGGCGCGTCCGGACAGCGGCCGGGCGGCGCGTCCGGACAGCGGCCGGGCGGCGCGTCCGGACAGCGGCCGGGCGGCGCGTCCGGACAGGCCGGCGGGCCCGCGGCGGGCCGGGAGCCGGGGCCGGGCCGGGAGCCCGGGCGGCTCGCCTCGCTCACCGCGCGCGAGCGGGAGGTGCTGGCCCACGTCGCGGACGGCCTGCCCAACCGTGAGATCGGCGAACGGCTGTTCATCTCCCAGAAGACGGTCAGCGTGCACGTCTCGAACATCCTCGCCAAGCTCGGCGTCTCCAGCCGCACCCAGGCCGCCGCGGTCGCCCTCCACGAAGGCCTGGCGGGCACCGGAGACGGAAATACTGTGTAATCGAGGCGTGAGAGCAGAAACAGTCGCGGAGGTTGCGGTGACTCGGCAGATCGTTTCCGTCATCGGGGGTGACGAGCTCACTTCGGGCACGCCGTACGCGTCCGTCAATCCGGCGCGGCCCTCGCAGACCGTGGCGCGGGTGACGCTCACGGACGCGGCGGGCTTCGCGGACGCCTGCCGCGCCGCGTCGGCCGCCCAGCGGGAGTGGGCGCGCGTTCCGGCTCCGGTGCGCGGACGGGTGATCGCCTCGATCGGCCGCCTCGTCGAGGCCAACACCGAGGCGCTGGCCCGCCTGGTGACCGAGGAGATCGGCAAGCCGTACGCCGAGGCGCTCGGCGAGGTCCGCGAGATCGTGGACACCTGCGACTTCTTCCTCGGCGAGGGCCGGCGCCTCTACGGGCAGACCATCCCGTCGGAGATGCCGGACAAGAGCCTGTTCACCTTCCGGGTGCCGGTCGGCGTCGCCGCTGTGGTGACGGCGGGCAACTTCCCGGTCGCGGTGCCCTCCTGGTATCTGGTGCCGGCGCTGCTGTGCGGCAACGCGGTGGTCTGGAAGCCCGCCGAGTACGCCGCGGCGTCCGCGCACGCGCTCTACCGCCTGTTCGCCGCGGCGGGGCTGCCCGCCGGTGTGCTCGGCATCGTGTTCGCCGACGGCGAGCAGACCTACGCCGGGCTCGACCGCGCGCTCGGCGAGGGCCTGGTGCAGAAGGTCGGGTTCACCGGCTCCAGCGCGGTCGGCCGCCGCGTCGGCGAGCTGTGCGGGCGGCACCTGCAGTCGCCCTGCCTGGAGCTCGGCGGCAAGAACCCGATGGTCGTGATGCCGGACGCCGACCTGGACCTCGCCGCCGAGGGCGCGTTGTTCTCCGGGTTCGGCACGGCCGGGCAGCGGTGCACCTCCCTGGGCACGGTCATCGTGCACGAGGACGTGCACGACGCGTTCCTGCGCCGGTTCACCGACGCCGTGCGCAGCGCGAAGATCGGCGACCCGAACGGCGACGTCCTCTACGGCCCGCTGCTCGACCACCGGTTCGCCGAACGGTACGAGGAGTACCTGGGCTGGATCCAGCCGCACCACACCGTGCTGCCCGGCCCGGTGGGCCGGATCGACGGCGAGGGCCTGTACTACCACCCGGTGGTCGTGGACGGCGTCCGCCCCGACGACCGGCTGTTCCTGGAGGAGACGTTCGGCCCGATCGTGGGCGTGACCACGTTCTCCACCCTGGACGAGGCGATCGACCTCGCCAACCGCCCGGGATACGGCCTGTCGTCGTCCATCTACACCTCCGACCCGAAGGCGGTGTTCCGATTCCGCGAGGGCGTGTCGGCCGGGATGGTCAGCGTCAACAACTCGACGTCCGGGGCGGAGGCGCACCTGCCTTTCGGCGGGAACGGCAAGTCGGGCAACGGCAGCCGGCAGAGCGGCATGTGGGTGCTCGACCAGTTCACCCGCTGGCAGGCGATGAACTGGGACTACTCGGGCCGCCTGCAGAAGGCCCAGATGGACGTCGCCGAGATCATGCCCGACCTGGGCTTCCGGCTCTGACCCCGCGACCTACCGCCGGCCGCGGAAGGTGCGGCGCAGGTCGTCGACCCACTCGCCGGGGATCTCCCAGGGGATGAAGTGGCCGCCGCGGTCGTGGGCGGTGAGGTTCACGAGGTTGTACCAGGCCGCCCTGTCGCTGCCGAGGAAGTGCTCCACCCGCTGGCCGGTGCTCACGCCCGGCGGGTTCTCGTGGGCCACGAAGGTGATGCCGGTGGGCGCCTCGACGACCGGCCACCGGTCGTGGGACGGGGTCCACGGATAGCGGTTGTTGTTGGCGTACGTGCGGATCGAGGTGCCGATCGAGTTCGTCACCCAGAAGATCATCGCGTGCGTGAGCAGGTCGTCCTTGCTGAAGACGGTCTCGACGTCGCCGCCGTTGTCGCTCCAGGTCACCCAGCGTTCCAGGATCCAGGCGAGCATCCCGGCGGGCGAGTCCGACAGCCCGTGGGCGAGGGTGCTCGGGGCGAGCACGTGTGCGGCGAGATGGACGGCGAAGCGCCTCTCCAGGGCGACGACCCGGGCGTGGACGTCCGCGGGCAGGCCGTCGGGGATGGGCCGGCCCCCGCTGAGGTCCCAGGCCCGGTCGCCGTTGAACATCGTGAGCTTCTGCCCCGAGCCGATGTGGAGGCCCAGCAGTTCATCGGCGTACTTGTGCCCGAGCTGGCCGGTGACCAGGGCGCCGACGTCGCATCCGGCCGCGGCGTATTTGTCGTGACCGAGGACGCGGGTCATGAGGACGTGCCAGAGGTCGGCGATCTTCCAGAAGTTCATGTCCGGGTGGCCGGGCAGCAGCGGGGTGGAGAACCCGAAGCCGGGCAGCGACGGCACGATCACGTCGAACGCCTCGGCCGGGTCGCCGCCGTACGCGCCGGGGTCGGCCAGGGGGTCGATCACCTTCGACCAGTGCCAGAACGTCCAGGGCCAGCCGTGGGTGAGGATCAGCGGCGTCGGGGCGGGCCCGGCACCGGGCCTGCGCATGAAGTGCACCGGCACGCCGTCGATCTCCACGTGGTAGTGCTCGTAGGCGTTGATCGCCGCCTCGGCCGCCCGCCAGTCGTATCCGTCGCGCCAGTAGCCGACGAGCTCCCGCAGGTAGGCGCCGTTCACGCCGTAGCTCCAGTCGCCGTCGCCCGCGTCGTCCGGCAGACGGGTCAGCTCCAGGCGGCGGCGCAGGTCGTCGAGCACGTCGCCCGGCACGTGGATCGGCCGCGGCTCCAGCGGGAACGGCCGCTCCCCGGCGCGGCGGGCCGCGGTCGTCTCGGCGGTCTCATGGCTCGTCATCGTTTCCTCCAGCCGTCGAAGGGGGGGTCAGCCCCGGCGACGCCCTCGCCGGTGCGGTGCAGCTCGACCATGCGGGCGAGGGCCGGGAGGGCCGCCGCGATGGCGGCCCGTTCCCCGGGCGCGAGCCGGGCGGCGAGGCCCGCGAGCCGTGCCGTGCGCTCGCTCCGCCGCCCCTCCACGATCGCGGCGCCGGCCGCGGTGACCCGCACGAGGACGGCACGGCCGTCCGACGGGTCCGGACGGCGCTCCACCAGGCCCTCGCGCTCCAGCTTGGTCACCATCTGCGTGATCGCCGACTGCGTGACCTGCTCGCCTGCGGCCAGGTCGGTGAGCCGCTTCGGACCGCCGCCCGCCAGCGTGTGCAGCACGGACAGCGTGGTGAAGCTCAGCCGCCGCTCCGCTGGCAGGCGGATGTGCATGCGCGTGAAGTCTTCGAGGACGTGGGTCAGCTCGGCCACGCTCAGCTCGGGGAGGTCGGGCACGCGGAGAACATATCAGAAACTTAATTAAGCAACTGAAGCAGATGAGAACGGCGATCCCCGGCGGGCAGTGCCCACCGGGGATCGCCGTACGGAAGGTCGCGGAGTCAGGCCTCGGGGCCCCGCCGGCCGTCGTAGCCGAGCAGCCGCATGGCGACCTCCGGGTCCATCGCCGCCGCGAGAAGCTGGGCCCGCTCGGCCGCCCGGTCCCTCGCCTCCTCGGCCTGGCGCCGTCCCGCCTGCTGCGTGCGGACCAGCAGGATCGCCACCGCGATGCCGCCGACCACCGCGACGAGCGCGACCGTCAGCAGCACCGCCGTGCCCGCCGGGACGCCGCCGGCGAAGGCGGCGCCCCGCGCGCCCTGCGGCGAGGCGAACAGCAACGCGCCGAGCAGCACGAACAGCACCACCGTGACCGCGAGGCCGATCACCGCCCACAGCGCGCCGTACGACCGGCGCCGCGGCGCGGACGGCTGCCCGAGCGGCGCCTGCCCGAACGGAGTCTGCCCCGGCAACGGCGTCGCGGACGCCGGAGGCGGCGCGCCGTTCCACGGCACGAAGTCCGGCTGGGGCGGCTGCAACGGCTGTGGCAGATGTCCGTTGCCGCCGGCCACGCCGTTCGGCTGCGCGACGAGCATCGGCGCGCCCCCGCCGGAGGAGGTGACGACGACCGACGCCTCCAGCGTCCGCGTCCTCGGAAGCGGCAGCTCGACCGGGACCTCGCTGTGGCCGCGATGCGCCTCCACCGCGGCCCGGTGATAGGTCTCGATCTCCTCGTAGAACTCGTCCGAGGCGTAGGCGGTGCCGTCGATCAGCGGCCCCATCCTGTTCTCGATGACCGCGACCACGTCGTCGCCGTTGAGCGTCTTGTGCTGCTCCAGCGCGTGCGCGACCGACAGCACCTCGCGGCGGTTCTCCCGCAGCAGCTCGGCCGTCTTCTCCAGCAACCGGCTGAGGTTGAACTCGATGCGCTCGGGGAGCATGTCGGGCACCAGTTCCTCGCGCGGGCCCGCCGGAGTGCCCGTGCCGCCGCCCCCGGGCTGCGGCTGGGCCGCCTTGCCCTCGCGCAGGCCGAGCTCCTGCAGCGCGGGCAGCGAGGCGACCCCGATGCCCATGCCCCAGTGGGCCTCCATCATGCCGGTGATGGCGGTGGCGGACTGCAGGTCGCCGGAGACGCCGGAGGAGTTGTCCTCCCCGAAGAACATGCGTTCCCCGGCGAGCGAGGCGAGGGACACCATGATGTCGGCCTCGTACTCCGACTTCCACCGGGTGAACTGGTCCTCCGGCTTGATGCTGGCCACCATGCCGAGGTAGTCGGCGCCCTTCTCGATCGTCGCCAGGTCGATCTCCAGGTGGTGGCGGGTGCGGTAGGCGGCGACGGCGTGGCAGGCCTCGTGCACCGCCACGGCGTGCCGCTCGCGCTCGATGTACTCGACGTCCTCCGGCGGCCCGAGCTGCTTGAGCCGCTTGGCCCGCATCACGTCCGACCAGGTGATGGACTCCCGGCCGTCCCGGATCGCGGTGATCAGCGACTCGTTGACCAGGTCCTTGATCGTCGCACCGGTGGCGTACGGGGTGATCGTGGCGAGCTTGTCGATCTGCTCGTCGGTGAGCTGGTGGCTGACCTTGTCGAAGTAGCCGCGGTAGGTGCGGATCCGGCCCGCCTTGGAGGGGTAGCCGACCTTGTAGATGCGGTCGATGCGGCCGGGCCGCAGCAGCGCCTCGTCCAGCGCCTCGGGCAGGTTGGTCGCCATCATGATGAGGATGCGGTACTTCGGCGGCGGCTTGGGCCGCATGCCGAGCAGCCTGCGCACGTACCGGTTGACGAAGCCGCGCGGCTTCTTCAGGCCGGAGATCTCGGTGAGCAGCGCCTCCAGGGTGCCCATCCCGCCACCGCCGCCCATGCCCCCGCCGTACATCAGGCGGTTGACGAAGGCGCCGGTGCGCGGCATCCGCGCGGGCTCCGCCGGCCCGGCCGGGCCGGCGGCGTGACGGCCGAGCACGGTGCGGGTGTGCGGGTCGAGGTAGGCGAAGCCGTGGCAGCCGGCCTCCTCGAACGGCGCGGGAACCGAGCGCCCCCAGCCGCCGGGCCCGCCCTGGGCGAGCGCGCCGCGGTTGCCGAGCGAGTCGGCCTCGTCGAAGAAGACGATGACGCCGCCGTACCGCAGGGCCAGCTTGCGCAGCTTGCGGAACAGCGACTTGACCTTGAGCACCCCGACGCCGAAGAACATGTTGATGAACGCGCCGGGGTCCACGAAGACGTACGGCTTGCCGGTGGAGCCGGCGACCGCCTCGGCCATCAGGGTCTTGCCGGTGCCGGGCGGGCCCCAGAGCAGGATGCCGCTCGGCACGTAGCCGCCCCTGGCCTCGATCTCGTCCGGCTTCTCCAGGAAGACGATGTTCTCCTTGACCCGCTCGACCACGTGGTCCTGGCCCCACACGTCGGCGAACCGCGTCTTGATGTCGTCGGGATAGTAGACGTCCACGCCGCCACGGGACAGGAACCAGAAGATCGCGACGAACTGCCCGACGGCGAGCACCATCAGCAGCATGACCTGCAGGACCATGGGGAGGAAGCCCCACACCGTGGCCGGCACGTTGAACAGCGCCTGCAGCGGCGAGGTCTGCTGCACCTTCGCGAGCACCAGCGCGATGACCACGATCCAGACGACCCACTTGATCGCCCGTGCGATGCGGTAGCGGTTCCAGTCGTTGAACCTGCGGTGCGTCCAGCGGTTCCAGCCGCCGAAGACGCCGCGTGTCCAGAACCGGTGGTATCCGGCCGAGCGCTCACTGATCAGGAAGTGGATCTGCCGGAGCACTTCGAGGCCCGCCAGCCACAGGATCCAGGACGCGTTCCGGACCGTCAGCAGGAAGGCGTCGGAGAAGGAGATGATGCCCTCATACGTGGCGATCTCGTTCCAGAGCAGCACGCCGAACGCGACGGCGAGCAGGATCAGGAACTTGCTCCTGTCCCACAGCGGCAGTCGTTTCCGGGTGCGCGGGTCGCGGTCCTCGGGACCCGACCCCGGTTCGCGAAGCCCCTCGTGGTGCTTCGGTGGGAGGGCCGTGCTCATATGAGGGGCTCCTTCACGGATTGATGATGCGCTTGACCTTGAAGGACTTGACGATCGCGGCGATCTCCGCCGCCCGCTGGCGGTAGCACGCGGGCGAGCAGCGGATGAGAAGGGTGGAGGCCGTCGTCCCGTCGGCCGACAGGTAGGCGGTCTTGTCGAACGTCTGCACCGGCCCCTCCGCCACCCGGTAGTTGTAGACGGTGTGGACGCCCTTGACCCCGTCCACGATGGGCAGCACCTCGTCGTCCAGCAGTTCGAAGCCGGACAGGCCCTCGCCCTCCAGTTCCTTCTGCTGGTCCTCCGTCAGCGGCACCGGCATCGGCGGGGACGCGCGCAGCAGGTTGAGCGACGCCGCGTTCTGCTTGTCCTCGCTGAGCTTCTCCACCTTGGCGAACACGAAGGGTTTGTCCTCGCCGCGCACCGGGCCCTGGACGAGGTGCAGGATCGACGGCTGGTCATGGGCGTCGAAGGCGGCCGTCCAGAAGGCCTGCTTCGCGAGCTGCGCGGTGGCCGACTCCGTGTCGCCGAAGAGCCGTTCGTCGATCGTCTTCTGGTCGATCTGACGCCACGAGACGGGGACCTTGAAGTAGGTGTCGCCCGCCTCGTCGTGTACGTAGGTGTACTGGGGGCCGGCACAGCCGGACAGCACGGAGGCGGCCATCGCCGCCCCTGCGACCGTTCCCACCACCCCGGTCCTTACCCGCGGTCTTTCCACCAGGGCCCAACCTCCGCTTTGCGGGTCTACGAGGTAGTAGTGCCCGTTCTCAAATCGTCCTTCTCACGGTAGATCCGCGACGCCTCGGAAAACTAGACCGAATCTTTCCCGGATCCGCACTCCTCCTGTTACATGGAGGTTGCATGGCGCCGTACCTGCCCGGTGGCAGGGTGGCGCGTCACGGATGGCGATACCCACCGGAGAGCGGCCGGAAGCGGCCCGCGGCCCATGAGAGGGCGTCCTGACGCGAGAACTCTTCGACGGAAGGTGTAACGCCTCGGCTGCCGGAACACGACAACCTGAGTGCATGCCGTCAGATTCACCGCGAAGGGACCGGACGCCATGGAGCAGGCCCACGGAGAGGACGGCGTCGCCGAAGGGCCGGACGGCCTCTTCGGCGCGACGGCGGAACGCATGTTCTCGGAGGTGTGGTCCCGGCCGGTCCTCACGGGCCGGGACCGCCGCCTGCTGCTGGTGGGCCTCCTCGTGGGCCAGGGCATGGACGACGCGCTGGAGCGCCACCTCGACACCGCCCTGCGGTCGGGCGAGCTGACCCCGGCCGAGCTGCGCGAGACCGTCGTGTTCCTGACCCTGTACGCCGGATGGCCCCGGGCGGCCCGGCTCAGCGCCCAGGTGGAGCGGCTGATCTGCCGCACCGCCCGCGCGTGACCCGGCGCGGCGGCGGGATGGGTACGCTGCCGTCATGCCCACCGCACTCATCACCGGCGCGACCGCCGGGATCGGCGCCGCCTTCGCCCGGCGCCTCGCAGCCGACGGGTTCTCCCTGGTCCTGGTGGCCCGCGACGAGGAGCGGCTGAGCGCCTCCGCCGAGGCGCTGCACAAGCGGTACGGCGTGACGGCCGAGACGCTGCCCGCCGACCTGACCACCGAGGAGGGGCTGGCGGCCGCCGAGGAGCGACTGCGCTCGGGCGTGGACCTGCTGGTCAACAACGCCGGGTTCGGGCATCCCGGCGGATTCCTCGACACCCCCGTGGACGACGAGGTCCGGATGCTGCGGCTGCACTGCGAGGCGGTGCTGCGGCTGACCCGGGCGGCCCTGCCGTACATGATCTCCAAGGGCCGCGGCGGGGTCGTCAACGTGGCCTCCGTCGCGGCGTTCCTCCCCGGGGGCACCTACAGCGCGTCGAAGGCGTGGGTGGTGAACTACAGCACCTCGGCGGCCTCTCTGGTCGGCCGGCACGGCGTGCGGGTGATGGCGCTGTGCCCGGGGTTCGTGCGGACGGAGTTCCACGGCCGGGCCCGGCTCGACATGTCCCATCTGCCGTCCTTCGCGTGGCTGTCGGCCGACCGCGTCGCCGCCGACGCGATGCGCGACCTCGCCCGGGGGACGTGGGTGAGCGTCCCGTCGGCCCGCTACAAGGCGATCGTCGCGCTTCTGCGGCTGCTGCCGCTCAACC
The DNA here is from genome assembly GCF_008728085.1 of Microbispora cellulosiformans. NCBI lineage: Bacteria > Bacillati > Actinomycetota > Actinomycetes > Streptosporangiales > Streptosporangiaceae > Microbispora > Microbispora cellulosiformans. The sequence goes on from NZ_VYTZ01000002.1 coordinate 255,927, forward strand.
TGCTCGGCCGGATCGCGCGGGTGCGCTACCGGTGACTCAGAGCCGCTCGACGTTCGGGCCGCGGCAGCGGCCCCGGGTGTCGAAGACGAACCTGCTCGCCCGCTGGACCAGGTCGTAGTCGTAGCAGTCGGGGGCGCCGAGCACCACGACCACGTCCGCGCGCGCCAGTTCGGCGGCGTCCGGCTCGACGACCTCGACGCCCGCGGGCACGAGCAGGTCGCCGGCGCGGGAGTCGGCGCGGGGGTCGGCGGCCCGCACCCGGGCGCCGAGCCGGCACAGCGACTTGGCCACCTCCACGGGCGTCAGGCCGAGCAGCAGGACCCGGCTGCCCCGGACCGCGCGGCACCGCCGGTTGAGCGCGAGGCCGATCCGGTCCACCACGTACGCCGGCATGTGCGCGTTGACGTCGTTGGCCGCCTCGACCAGCCGGAAGCCCCGCACGGCGCGGCCCCTGACCGCCCACGGCACGTACGCCACGTCGACCGGCAGGCAGGAGCCGGGCAGTCCCGGCCCGGGCCGCGCGCCGGAGCGGCCGTACGGGCTGGTGGCGGCGGCCTCGGCGGCCTCCCACACGTCGACGCCGAGCTGCCCGGCGAAGATCGCCAGCTCGTTGGCCAGGGCGGCGTCCAGGTGCGCGCGGGCGGCTTCCAGCAGGGCGCACAGCTCGGCCACGCGGGGCGAGGAGACCGGCACGGTCTCCCGCACCAGCCGCCCATAGAGGTAGGTCACGGCCCGCAGCGAGGCCGGGCCGACGCCCGACACGACCTTCGGCGTGTTCCCGATCCGCCAGCGGGGGTTGCCGGGCTCGGCGCGGCTCGGGCTGTGGCCGAGATGGAAGTCCTCCCCCGCCCGCAGCCCCGACCCGCGTTCCAGGATCGGCCCGGCGAACTCCTCGGTGGTGCCGGGGTAGGCGGCGGTCTCCACCACGACGGTCGCCCCCGGGCGGACGAAGGGGGCGACGCGGCCGGCGGCCGTGCCGAGCGGGCCGAGGTCGGGCGCGCCGTCCCGCGTCCGCACGGCGACGGTGATCACGCAGAAGTCGAACCCGGACGCGTCGGCGGGGTCGGCGCTGGCGATGTAGCGGCCGGAGGCGTGCGCGGCGGCGAGCTCGGCCGCGCCGACGCCCTCCACGCAGGGCTCCCCCGCGTTCAGCCGCTTGACCCGCCACTCGTCGTCATCGAGGCCGACCACGCGGAACCCGGCCTCCGCGGCGCGCGTCGCGAGGGGCAGGCCGGCCGGGCCCTGGCCCACGACCACCAGCTTCTCCGCCATGGGACGACTGTAGGAGCGGCCGCGCCGCCCGCCCCGCGATTGCCGGACGGACCGCTGTAAGGCTTGGGTACGGATACGGAAAAGTCTCTTCCGGCGCCGTCTGGGTGTCCGGTCGCGACGGGATAGGCGGGCTAGCTTCTCCGACATGATCAGGGAGCAGGCGGCATGAAACCGGACGACCGGATTCGTGTCATGGAGATAATCGCCCGGATGAACGTGAGCGGTCCCGCCACCCAGGTCACGGGGCTGTGCGAGCGGCTCAGCCCGGTGGAGTTCGACCACCGGCTCTACACCGGCTACGTGGACGGCGGCGAGGGCGACCATCTGCAGCTTCGCGACGCGACGATCCCGGTCCACCGGGTGCCGGGCCTCGGCCGGGCCATCAAACCGGCCGACGACTACCGTGCCCTGTTCGGGCTGGCGAACGCGATGCGCGAGTTCCGGCCGCACATCGTGCACACCCGGACCACCAAGGCCGGCGCGCTGGGCCGCCTCGCGGCCCGTCTGTCGGGCACGGGCGCGGCCCGTGTGCACACCTACCACGGCCATCTCCTGGACGGTCAGCTCTCGCGCCTGCGCCAGGCGGTCTACACCCGCACCGAGCGCCGCCTCGCGTCGATGACCGACCGCATCGTCACCGTCGGCGCCCGGGTGCGCGACGACCTCCTCGCCGCCGGGATCGGCCGGCCGGAGCAGTACGTGGTCATCCCCCCGGGCACCCGTCTCGGCCCGCTTCCCGACCGCGGGCGGGCGAGGGCCGCGCTCGGGGTCCCGCTCGACGCGCCGGTCGTGGCGTACGTCGGGCGGCTGAAGAAGGCCAAGCGGCCGGACCGGCTCGCGGAGGTCGCCCGGGCGGTCCTCGCGCGGCTGCCCGGCGCGCGGTTCCTCGTGTGCGGCGGCGGCGAGCTCAAAGAGGAGCTGGAGCGGGCCGTCATGCCGATGTGGGACTCCTTCCGCCTGCTCGGCTGGCGGCGCGACGTCGAGACGGTGTACGCGGCGGCGGACGTGATGCTGCTCACCTCCGACAGCGAGGGCACGCCGCTCTCGCTCGTGGAGGCCGGCATGGCGGGCCTGCCCGCCGTGGCCACGCGGGTGGGCAGCGTGCCCGAGATCGTCGTGGACCGCCGCACGGGGTTCCTCACCGAGCCCGACGCGGACGAGATGGCCGACCACCTCGTGCGGCTGCTGGTAGATCCCGGCCTGACCCGGCGGATGGGCGAGTCGGCCCGCGCGTGGACCTGCCGGGCGTTCGGGGTGGACCGGCTGGTGGCCGACACCGAGGCGCTCTACCGCACGCTGCGCGGCGCGGCGCGGTCGGAGGTGGGCAGCCGATGACACCCCTTCTGACCTCCGCGCTCGCCGGGGCCGCCGGCTGCCTGCTCGCCGCCGCGGCCCTGCGCCCGGTCCGCCGTACGGTGCCCTATCTGGGCGGGCTGACGCTCGCGGCGGTGACGGCGGGCGCCACGCTGGCCGCCCTCGGCCCGCCGGACCGGCGGGTGAGCGCGGTCCTGCTGGCCGCCGCGGCGGTGGCGCTGCTCGGCCTGATCGCGGACGTGGGGGCGCTGCCGCTCGCCACGCGCCTGATCGTGGAGTCGGTCGCGGCGGGCGGGGTCGTGCTGTGCGGCGTGCAGGTCACGCTGACGGGCGACTGGCCGGACGGTCCGGTCAGCGTGATGTGGATCGTCGCGATGACCAACGCCCACGCGCTGCTCGACCGGCGCGGCGGCGCGCTCGCCGGGGTCGCCGCCGTCACCGGCGCGGGTCTCGCCGGCGCGGCGCTCCTGCTCGCCGACCCGGCCCTCGCGGTGCCCGCGACCGTCCTGTCCGGCGCCTGCCTGGGGTTCCTCCCGTACGGCAGAAGGCGGGGGAGGGTGCGTCTCGGGCCGTCCGCCGCGCTGTTCGCCGGGTTCGGCCTGACCTGCCTTCCGGTCGCGCTCGCGGCGGGACGCGGCCCGGCCGCGATGACGGCCGGGATGCTGGTTCCCGCGCTGGCGCTCGTGCTGGGGGCCGGGCTCTACGGCGTCCGCCCCCGGCGGTCGGCCGGGGGCGGACGGCGGGGCGCGCCCGGGGGTGTGCCACGGGACGCGCGCCGCGGTGTGCGCCTGGGTGTGCGCCAGAGCGTGCGTCAGAGCGGGCGTCAGGGTGTGCGCCGCGGCGCCTGAGAGACCGGAGCCCGGGGCTCAGCGGCCGATGTTGGCCTCGTGGCCGATCGACAGGCCCGAGTCGACGTCGAAGAAGTGCAGGTTGTGGGTGTCGACGACGAGCTCGATCTCCTGGCCCGGGCGGACGTGGCTGCGGGCGTTGACGCGGGCGGTCCACAGCGACTTGTCGCCGGTCAGCGGCAGCGTGGTCTCCTCGTCGTCACCGTCGTTCGCGGCGGCCACGGTGTCCTTGTGCTCGACCGGCGGGGCGTCGATCGTGAACAGGACGTTGATCTCCGAGCCGAGCTCCTCGGTGACGGTCGCGCGGACCGGGATGCGGGCCCAGCCGGCGCCGTTGCCGCTGGCGGAGCCGGAGTCCTCGAAGTCCGAGGGCCGGATGCCGAGGATGATCTTGCGGCCGATGTAGCGGTCGAGGCCCGGCTTCTCGGCGAAGGTCGAGTCGGGGACGGGCAGGCGGTAGCCGGCGAAGGCGACCGAGGCGCCGCCGTTGTCGCGGACCAGCTCGGCGTAGGCGAAGTTCATGGCCGGGGAGCCCATGAAGCCCGCGACGAACAGGTTGACCGGGTTGTCGAACAGGTTCTGCGGGGTGTCGACCTGCTGGAGCACGCCGTCTCGCAGGACGCAGACGCGGTCGCCGAGGGTCATGGCCTCGACCTGGTCGTGGGTGACGTACACCGTGGTGACGCCGAGGCGCTCGTGCATCTGGTTGAGCGAGGCGCGCATCGAGACGCGGAGCTTGGCGTCGAGGTTCGACAGCGGCTCGTCCATGAGGAAGGCCTGGGGCTCGCGGACGATGGCGCGGCCCATCGCGACGCGCTGGCGCTGACCACCGGACAGGGCGGCGGGCTTGCGCTTGAGGTACTGCTCCAGGCCGAGCATGCGGGCGGCGTCGTTGACCCGCTTCTGGATCTCCGACTTGGGCATCTTGCGCAGCTTGAGGCCGAAGGCGAGGTTCTCCTCGACCGTCATGTGGGGGTACAGCGCGTAGTTCTGGAAGACCATCGCGATGTCGCGGTCCTTCGGCGGGAGGTGGTTCACCACGCGGTCGCCGATGACGATCTCGCCGCCGCTGATGTCCTCCAGGCCGGCGATCATCCGCAGGGCGGTGGACTTGCCACATCCCGACGGGCCGACCAGCACCATGAACTCGCCGTCCTTGATCTCGAGGTTGAGGCCGTTCACGGCCTTCACCCCGCCCGCGTAGATCTTGTCGACACTGTTCAGAACGATAGAAGCCATGCCAGTCCTTCGCGCTTGCGAGTCAAGAGCAAGTGGATACGTTTTCATGACTGTCCCGTGAAATGCCGCCTATTGTCAAGATTTCGGTCACTTGCCGGATGGAATCATGATGGAATCGTTTCCATGAGTGGTCCAGCGCAGCGACGGATAACGATCAAGGAAGTGGCGGAGGCGGCGGGGGTCGGGGTGGCCACCGTGTCACGCGTCCTGTCAGGAGGATCGGCGAGCCCCGAGACCCGGGAGAAGGTGTTCGCCGCCGCGGCGAGGCTCGACTACCGGCCGAGCGCGCTGGGGCGCAACCTGCGGCGCCAGCGGACCGGCGGCGTCGGCCTGCTGGTCCCCGACATCACCGACAGCTTCTACGCGCGCCTGGCCGACGGCGTGCTGTCGTGCGCCCGCTCGTACGGCGAGCCCGTGACGATCGGGGTCACCGGCGACGACCCCGAGCGGGAGGCCGAGCTGATCGGCGCGCTGATCGAGCAGAGCATGGACCGGCTCATCGCGGTGCCGTCGGGGGACGGCGACATGTGGGCGCCCGCGCTGCGGGCGGGGCTCAACGTGGTGTTCGCCGACCGGCGGGTGCGGACCGACGTGCCGAGCGTGGTGCCCGACGACCGGGCGGGCGTGCTCACGGCGGTGGAGTACCTCGCCGGGCTGGGCCACCGCAGGATCGCCTTCCTCGCCCGGCACGGGCAGTCACAGCGGGTGACCGCGTTCCTGGACGCGACGGCGTCGCTGGGGCTGCCGGTCGACCGCGACCTGGTCGTGCACGCGCGCGCGAGCCGCGACTCCGCCTACGCGGCCGCCGCCGGGCTGCTGCAGAACCACTCGGACGTCACGGCGGTCCTCGCGGGTGGCAACGTGCTCGGCGAGGCCGCCGTGCTGGCCGCCCGGGAGCTGGACGTGCGGATCCCCCGGGACGTGTCGCTCATCATGTTCGACGACGTGCCCTGGGCGGAGCTGTGCTCCCCGCCGCTGACGGTGATCGCCCAGCCCGCCCAGGACATCGGGTACCGCGCCGCCGAACTGGTGCTGCGGCAGGGCCGCCGGCCCCCCACGGTCACGCTGCCGACGCGGCTCGTCGTACGGGCGAGTTGCGGGCCCAGGGTCGCGCCGCGCCGGTCGTCCTGACGCCCGTCAGGAGACGACCTTCTCGATCGCCTCGGCGATCTCCGGCGACTCGGGGGCGACGCGGGGACGGAACCGGGCGACCACCTCGCCGTCGGCGGAGACGAGGAACTTCTCGAAGTTCCACTCCACGTCGCCCGCCGACCCCGAGGCGTCGGGGACGGCCGTGAGCGCGGCGTAGAGGGGGTGCTGTCCCGGGCCGTTGACCTCGGTCTTCTCCAGCAGCGGGAAGTCCACGCCGTAGGTGGTGGAGCAGAATTCGACGATCTCCTCCGCCGAGCCGGGCTCCTGGCCCATGAACTGGTTGCAGGGCACGCCGACGACGGTGAAGTCGCGGTCGGCGTAGGCCCGCTGGAGGGCGACCAGGCCGCCGTACTGCGGGGTGAGGCCGCACCGGGAGGCGACGTTGACCACCAGCGCGGCCCGCCCGCCGAGCAGGCCGCCGACGGTCGTGGCCGCGCCGTCGATCGTGTTCACGGGGATCTCGAGAACGCTCATGTCCGCACCATACGTCCCGTCTCCCCCGCCACGCCGCGCAGGGGCCCCCGGGATCGCGCCGTGTCGCCCCTTTACCCTGTCGCCGCCGGTTAACCTGCGCCCCCGGGAAAGGTCGGCGTCTGGCGGCGGATCGGCAAAGATCCGTCCGCGGCGTGTCGCGAATGCCGCCGCCGGGGCGGGCCGCCGTATTTCAATCCGCGTGAGGACCCGTCGCGGTGCCCGCCGGAAGCTCTTCGTGATCCGGTGCGGGCCGAGCGGACGGCGGCGCCCACGCCATGGGCGTACGGCCGCGAGGGGCGCCGCCGCGCGCCCCTTCCGCACGCGACCCGATGACAAGGACCGATTTGGACAGCAACAGCGTTCTACGCAGCACAGTCGCCGCGGTCATCGCGGCCGCCCTGACCGGTGGCGTGGGCGGCGTCGCACGGGCCGGCGAGTCGGCCAGTGAGTCGGCTCGTGAGTCGGCCACTGAGTCGGCCGGTGCGTCGGCCGGGCAGAACGCCCGGGTCACGCACCTCGGGGTGTGGAAGATGCGGGCCACGCCCGAGGCGCCCAGGTTCCGGGCGCCGGCGAAAGTGCTCAGCAAGGCCTACGCCTTCCGGCTCGTCACCCGCCGCACGTGGTCGGGTGAGCAGTTCCAATGCCTGGACAGCCTCTGGACCAGGGAGAGCAACTGGGACCACCGGGCCTACAACTCCGGATCCGGCGCCTACGGCATCCCGCAGGCGCTGCCCGGCGACAAGATGGGCTACGTCGCCCGCGACTGGCGGTTCAACCCGCAGACCCAGATCAGGTGGGGGCTGCGGTACATCAAGGGCCGTTACGGCTCGCCGTGCGGCGCATGGGGCCACTTCCGGTCCCACAACTGGTACTGACACCGGCTGGACCGGCACCGGCGCACGGGCCGGGGTCTCGTCAGGCGAGGCGGAGCACCAGGACCAGTGCTCCGGCCGCGGCGGCGAGCGCCCCGGCCCAGGCGACGCGGGCGTCCAGCCCGGCGCCGAGCGGGCGCCCGTGCCGCAGCGCCCGCTCCAGGGCGTGGTGCCGCAGCCCGGTGCGCACGAGCAGGACGGCCCCGGCGAGCGCCACCATCCCGAAGGGTACGGCGAGGCCGGGCAGGTCGTCCCGCACCGCCGCCCCCGCCGCCCCGATGCCGGACCCCGACATCAGGACGGCCGTCCGCACCCAGGCCAGCCGGGTCCGCTCACCGTGCAGGCCCGGTCTGGGGTCATCACTCTCGGAGGTGGTCAAGCGATCACCTCGGCACGAGGATGAGGAGCAGGGCGAGGACGGCCACCCCGGCGACGCCGTACCCGAACATGGGGGCCAGGGCGGGCGGCGGGAGCGCGCGGTCCTCGCGCAGCGCGCGGTCGATGTGCCGCCAGCGTGGGTAGGCCGAGCCCGCCGCCAGGGCGGACAGCAGCACGAGCACGAGGGCGAGCAGCGTGCGCACCCACGGGACGAAGACGTCCTCGGGGACGACCGCCATGGCGATACCGCCCGCGCTCAGCGCGAGGGCGGTGCTGATCCAGGTGAGGAACGTGCGCTCGTTGGCGAGCACGAAGCGGGGGTCTGGCTCGTTCTCGTTCCCTCTCATGGGAGAACGCTAATTCTGCCCCTTTTCCGGCAGATTTCCCGGGTTGCCGTACCGGCCCTTCGGCGGCCGGGTCAGATGCAGGCCTCGCTGACCTGGCGGAGGTACTTCGCGCCGTCGGTCGCGACCCTCTGCGCCGCGTCCACCGCCGCGTTGGCGTCGTCGACGTTCAGCTTCTGGAGGCTCTCGGCCAGCCCCTGCAGGGCGTCCCTGAGAGTGGTGTCGGCCGCCTTGTTCGCCATGTTCTCCAGGTCGGCGGCGCCGTCCTCGATCTTCTTGCGCATCGCGGCGGGATCGTCGGCGACCTTGCCGATCTCACTGACGGTGGTGCTGATCACCTTCGTCGCCTCGGCGCACGACTGGGCCTTGTCCGCGGTCGCGCAGCCCGAGGCGAACAGGACGGCGGCGGCGCAGGCGGCGGCGAGCGGGAGGAGTCGCATGCCGATCACCCTACCCAACCGTTCCCCGATCGCCGCGGCTCCGAGCGGCGCCGTTTCCCTCACCCGCCGCCGGCGCCCCGGCCGTCCGGGCGTCAGTCGTCCGGGCCTCAGTCGCCTGAGCCTCAATCGCTTGGGCCCCGGCCTTCCGCCCGGCCGGCCACATGACGCCGGCGACGACGCCGCCGAAGCTCGCCGCCACCTCCCGGACGAAGGCGGCGCCCGAAACCCCCACCTCGCGCAGCGCCCCGCCGTGGTCGGCCACTACCACGGTGACCACGCCGGCCAGCAGGGCCCACCACAGGGCCGCGGCCGCGGCCCGCGTCAGCCGGGACGACCTCCGGAAGGACCACCGCAGCCGGTCGCGGTGGAACGGCACGTGCCGGAGCTCGTCGGCGAGGATCCGCCCGGCGACCTCCGAGGTCAGCGGATCACCGGCGCCGTCGCGTACGGCCCGGTAGTAGGCCAGCGCGACCACCTCGGCCAGCATGAGGACCATCAGTTCCATGCGCAGCCCGAGAAGCCGCCGCAGCCGGACGAAGACGGCGTCGGACCAGTGGCCCCGGAGGGTCGCCGCGCCCGCCGCCTCGAGCAACCGGGCCAGCAGGCGGGCGTGCTCGCGTTCCTCCGCGACGAACAGGCGGACCGCGGCCGCGTACACCGGGTCTCCGGCCCGGGCCGCCTTGCCCGTGAGGAAGGCTCCGTCGCCGTCCTCGCCCACCTGGAACCGCTGGAGGCTGCGGACCAGGGCGGGGTCCAGCCGCGCGCCCCGGCTCCAGTCTGGGTCGCCCCACGTGTGGCGGAGCAGCGCGGCGCCCTCGAAGTCGCGTAACCAGGCCGTGAAATCAGCCGCCGGGTCTGCCGTGAAGTCACCGATGTCGACCGTCATGGCCGGGAACCTACGGGCCGGGGGTGCAGATTCCGGGGGCGGGTTTGTAGAGGTTTGGTGGAGGACACGGCCAGGCCGGTCGAACGGGGGTCATAGCATCTGCGGCATGGGAACGTGTGAACATCTGCTCGCGACCGCCGAAACCGCCGAGGCCGAGGCGCTCACGCCGCAGGGCTGCCAGGAGTGCCTGGACCTCGGCATGCACTGGGTCCACCTGCGTAAGTGCCTGACCTGCGGCCACATCGGCTGCTGTGACTCCTCTCCCGGCAAGCACGCCACCGCCCACTACAAGGAGACGGACCACCCGGTGGTCCGCTCCTACGAGCCGGGCGAGAACTGGCGCTGGTGCTACCTGGACCAGCGCCTCGGTCAGTAAGCCGGCAGGCCGTCCCAGTAGCCGCCCCGATAGCCGCTCAGCCGCGTTCGAGCGTCGCCTCCTCGAAGTCGAGTTCCTGCATCACCCGGTGGAGCACCTCGTCGTCGATGCGGCGCTCGTCGCGCAGCCGTACGAACACGTCGCGCTCAGCGGCGAGCATCTCCCGGCGCAGCCGCCGGTAGAGCGCGGCGGGCGTCTCCTCGCCCTCCTGGCCGGTGCCGCCGCCGAGCCGCTCCCAGGCGTGCATGGCCCGGCGCTCGGCGCGGGTGCGCAACTGGTCGACGACCTCCTCGTGGACGTCGCGTACGCCGTCCGAGGTGAGCTCCTCCAGCCGGGACAGCGCCGCCGACGCGGCCGCCTGCTGGGCGCCCGCCTCCGCCAGGTCGTCGGCGTACCGCTCCCTGGCCGTGGAGACGCCGAGCTTCCTGATCAGCCAGGGGAACGACAGACCCTGCACGATCAGGGTGCCGACGACGACGGCGAACGTCAGGAACAGCAGCAGGTTGCGCTGGGGGAAGTCCTCGGGCAGGGCGAAGGCCGCGGCCAGGGACACCACCCCGCGCATCCCCGCCCAGCTCGTCACCACCACGTTCTGCCATGACGGCGTCTTCGGCTCCCGGGTGCGCACCCGCTTCGACAGCATCCGCGGGAGGTAGGTGCTGGGCGGCACCCAGACGGCGCGTACGAGGATCACCACCAGGAACAGCACGACGGCGTACGTCACGAGCTGCGCGGGCCGCTGGCCGTCCAGCCCGGCGAGGATCGGGCGCAGCTGCAGGCCGATCAGCGCGAACACGATCGACTCCAGCACCAGGTCGGCCACCCTCCAGACCGCCCCGGACAGCAGGCGCGTGCCGTACGAGCTGCGGCTGAGCTGGTGCCCCAGGTAGATTCCGACGATCACCACGGCGATCACGCCGGAGGCGTGCACGGCCTCGGCCGCGAGATAGGCGGCGTACGGCACGAGCAGCGAGACGCCGTTGGCGATCAGCGCGTCGCCGAGCCGCCGCAGCACGATGCCCGCGATCCGCGCGATGGCGAGGCCGATGACCAGGCCGAGCCCGGCGGCCAGGAGGAACTGCCCGCCGATGTCGAGCACTCCCCCGGCCGTGCCGGCCACGGCGCCGATCGCGACCCGGTAGGCGGTCAGCGCGGTGGCGTCGTTGAACAGGCTCTCGCCCACCAGGATGGTCAGCGCCCGCCGCGGCAGGCCGAGCCGGCGTCCGATGGCGACCGCGGACACCGCGTCGGGCGGCGCGATGATCGCGCCGAGCGCGAAGGCCGCGGCCAGCGGAAGCTGCGGCACCATGGCGTGCGTGACGAACCCGACCACCACGGTGGTCATCAGGACGAGCCCGACCGCGAGGAGGCCGACGGGCCGGGCGGCGTCGCGCAGCCGCAGATAGGAGCTGTCCAGCGCCGCCGAGTAGAGCATCGGCGGCAGGAAGACCAGCAGGACGATATGGGGATCGAGCCTGTAGTCGGGGACGCCGGGCAGGTACGAGACGGCCAGTCCGGCGAAGACCAGGAGCAGCGGGGACGACCAGTCCCGCCATCGGGCCAGGGCGGCGACGGCGAGAGCGCCGGCGGGAAGGAGGAGGAACTGCAGTGCCGTTGAGGTGTCCATCAGACGACGAGATTACTTACAGCTGGAACCCCTGCTGACCACCGGCCCGTAAATCGGCCTACCAGCCCCGCGCGTCCTCCCACGTCTCCTGGCCGTCGTCCGGCCACTGGGCCTGGCTCTCCCCGGTGGCCCGCCCGGAACGCCGTCTGCCGGGGCGCTCGTGCTCCGTGTGCGGGCCGGGTGCCTGGTCCGCCGGCCACTGGTCCGGCCGCAGCCGCTCGCCCGTGTGATAGAGCGGCGGTTCGTTCACGTACGGCCGGACGGCGCCGAGGCCGAGGGGATCGTTCGGGTCGACCGCCGGAGGCTGCTGGCGGGGGTCCGCCAGGGGCCCGGTCTGGGTCGCGGAGGACGCGACGAGGCGGTCCTGCGTGGGGGTCCCCCGGGCGACGAGCACGTCGTTGGGGCCGAGCGCGGCCGGAGCGGGGTGGGCATCGGCGGCCGGAGCGGGCGGCGGCACCGGCGGCCGGGCGTACTGCCCCGTGCCGGGAAAGTCGGGATACTCGTAGTCGCCCTGGTAGTCGCCCTCGTAGGTGCCCTGGTAACCGCCCCGGTAGTCGCCACGCGCGGGCTGCTCGGGGTAGCCGGCCTCGTGTCCCCGGTGGGTGTCCGGCGCGGCGTACCCGTTCTCGCCCCGCGCGTACGCGTCGTGGGCGGCGCCGTAGCCGTCCTGGGCCTGGCCGTAGGAGTGCTGCGGCGCGGCGTACGGATCGTCGGCGGTGTACGGGTCGCGCGGAGCGTAGCCGTCCGCGGCCTGGCCGGGCAGGCCGGCGGCGTACCCGTCGGGCGGCGTGGCGTAGCCGTCCTGGGCCTGGGCCGCGTAGGCGTCCTGCGCCGGAGCGGCGTAGGGGTCCGCGGCCTGCGCCGGGTAGGCGTCCCGCGCCGGGACGGCGTAGGGGTCCGGTGCGGGGTAGGCGTCCTGAACGGGGTAGGCGTCCTGCGCCGGCGCGCCGTACGCGTCCCTGACCTGGGCGGCGTACGGGTCGTGGGCGGGATAGGCGTCCTGGGCCTGCGTGGCGTACGGATCCGGGGCGGTATAAGGGTCCTGGGCGGGATAGGCGTCCCGGCCCCGGGCCTCCCGCGCCTGCTCCTGGCCGTGCTCCTGGAGCGGGGCGGCGTGCGGCGGGTATCCCTCCCGGCCGGCGGCGTAGCCGTCCTGGTCGGGCGCCTGCCGGGGGAAGGGTCCGGTGCCGGCGTCCTGGTCCGGAACGTCCGCCTCGGTGTATCCGTCGTCCAGGGTGTCGATCAGACGTCCCACGTCGTCCATGGGCATACGGAAACTGGCCGTGCACATCTCGCCCCGCCACAGACTCAGCACCAGCGTGCCGTCGTGCCAGGTGACCCGGAGCACGCGGTCCTGACCCCGTGCGTCGAAGAACACCTCGCCGAACGATGGCAATGGGACAACTTCCGACATGGCAGTCATAGTGCCTTTACCAGTCCTTTTTCGTCCACTCGATCCCGGGAACCCTGGCGCAACATCCGCTTCGTCCTCTTTGACCTCACTGGGAAGATCGCCGTTGACCTTGAGAGCACTGGTATCCAGTGTGCCATGCGGGCCGAGAGGGAGTTCCTGGAACGCCAGGATGTGGTGAACGCGTCACGCACGAGATGTCGGTGGCAGGGGGTAGCGTTCTGCCGTGCCAAAGGACCGTCCCGAGCTTCCGCCCGTCGAAGAACTCCTCACCGCCGCGGTGACCGCGGTGGGCGGCGTCGAGCGCCCGGGCCAGGTCAAGATGGCGCAGGCGGTGCGCGACGCCGTCGAGAGCGAGGAGCACCTCGCCGTGCAGGCGGGCACGGGCACCGGCAAGTCCCTGGCCTACCTGGTGCCCGCGATCAGGCACGCGGCCGAGAGCGGGGAGGCCGTGGTGGTGTCCACCGCCACCATCGCGCTGCAACGCCAGCTCGTCGACCGCGACCTGCCCCGGCTGGCCGACGCCCTGGAGGGCCTGCTGCCGCACCGCCCCGAGTTCGCGATCCTCAAGGGGCGCCGCAACTACCTCTGCCGCCACAAGATGGCGGCGGGCATGCCCGAGGACGAGGACGACCAGCTCTTCGACCCGCGTGAGGTCAGCGCGACCGGCCGGATGGTGCAGCGGATCCAGGACTGGGCCAACGACACCGAGACCGGTGACCGCGACGAGATCGTGCCGGGGGTCAGCGACCAGGCCTGGCGGCAGTTCTCGGTGACCGCCCGGGAGTGCCTGGGCGCGCAGCGCTGCCCCAGCGGCGCCGACTGCTTCGCGGAGCTCGCCCGGGAGCGGGCGGGCGAGGCCGACATCGTGGTGACCAACCACGCGCTGCTGGCGATCGACGCGATGGAGGACTTCGCCGTCCTGCCCGAGCACGACGTGGTCGTCGTGGACGAGGCGCACGAGCTCGCCGACCGGGTGACCTCCGTGGTCACCGGCGAGCTGTCGGAGGCCACCGTGAGCCTGGCCGTGCGCCGGGCGGGACGGCTCATCGAGCAGGGGGTGGCCGACCGGCTGCAGGAGGCGGGCGAGGATCTGCGCGCCCTGCTGGCCGCCGCGCCGCCCGGCCGCGTCGACACGCTGCCGCAGTCGCTCGGGATGACGCTCGCGCTGGTGCGGGACTCCGCGTTCGCGTGCATCACGGCGCTCGGGCCGCGCAACAAGGACAAGGACGACCCGGAGAACGCCGGGCTGCGCAAGGCCGCGTTCACCGTGCTCGACGACGTCCACGACACCGCGCAGCGGATGCTCGACGCGTTCGGCCCGGCGGCCGGCGGGACCGGCTCGGGCCTCAGCGCCGACGACTCCGATGATCCGGACTCCGGGGCCGCGGCGTCCAAAGGGCCGGCGGGCCGCGCGGGCGGCGACGCGGAGGCCGAGGAGATCCACCGGGCGGAGGTCGTCTGGCTGGAGGAGGGGCGCGGCCGCGTCCCGCCCACCCTGCGGGTCGCGCCGCTGTCGGTCGGCGGCATGCTGCGGGACAAGCTGTTCGGCGACCGGACCGTCGTCCTCACCAGCGCCACACTCGCGCTCGGCGGCACGTTCGACAGCCTGGCCCGGCAGTGGGGCCTGCGGCCGGGCGAGTGGACCGGCCTGGACGTCGGCTCCCCGTTCGACCACCCGCGCCGCGGCATCCTCTACGTCGCCACGCATCTCCCCCAGCCCGGCCGCGACGGCCTGCCGGAGGCGTACGTCGACGAGATCGCCGAGCTCATCGAGGCGGCCGGTGGGCGCACGCTCGGCCTGTTCTCCTCCATGCGGGCCGCCAAGGCCGCGACGGAGGCCCTGCGCGAACGGCTGGACGTGCCCCTGCTCTGCCAGGGCGACGACTCGACCGGGCAGCTCGTGAAGCAGTTCTCGGGCGACCCCGCCACCTGCCTGTTCGGCACGCTCTCCCTGTGGCAGGGCGTCGACGTCCCGGGGCCGTCGCTGACCCTGGTGATCATCGACAGGATTCCGTTCCCGCGCCCCGACGACCCGCTCGCCTCGGCGCGGCAGCGGCACGTCGCGGCTTCGGGAGGCAACGGCTTCATGGCGGTCGCGGCCACCCACGCCGCGCTGCTGCTGGCCCAGGGGGCGGGCCGTCTGCTGCGCTCGATGGACGACCGCGGCGTCGTCGCGGTGCTCGATCCCCGGCTGGCCACGGCCCGTTACAGCGGGTTCCTGCTGAACTCGCTGCCGCCCTACTGGCGCACCACCGACCCCGGCAAGGTCCGCGAGGCCCTGCGCCGCCTGACCGCCGACCTCTGACCTCTCCCTCACATGCCTGTGACGGCGCCGAACGTCTCGCCCTCGTTGAGCCGCCGGACAAGGTCGAGCACGACATGCGGCCCGCCGTTGGCGGTCACCCACCGGCTCACCCGGCACGCCGCTTGGGCGTAGGTGTTCCGGTCGGCGCCGGCGGCCCGCAACCAGGCGTCCAGCGTCACCGGCAGCGGGGCGTCCGTACTCATGAGGCAGCGGTCGGCCGGGGCGCCGGCCGCCGTGCCGGACGCCGGGTCCGGGGCGAGATAACGCGGGTCGCCGGAGACCAGGACGGCCAGGCCCTCGTTGAACCACTGCGGCACCTGCGCACCCGAGTCCAGCCGGACGTGCAGTTCGACGTGCGACATCTCGTGCGAGGCGATGACCGGGTCCACGCCGGAGGGCGACAGCATCACCGCGCGGTTCAGCACCGCGACACCCCGCTCCCCGCCACCGCCGATGCGCCGGTAGCAGCGGTCGCTGAGGCAGGCGAGGATCCGCGGGGAGGCCCGCCTGCCGCCGTAGAAGTCGCGGACCCGCCGCTCCGCCTCCTCCACGGCCGAGATCACCTGCCGCTTCCGGTACGGCGGCAGGCCCGGCTCCGCGTAGACGCCCTCCGTCAGCCGTTCCAGTCCGTAACAGCCGGGGCAGGTGGTGGCGGCGAGCGACGGGTAGGCCACGGCCACGACGGCGGCCGTCGTGATCGGCAGCGCCGCGAGCGCGGCGAGCAGCCACATCCGCCCGCGCCGGGCCGTACCGCCACGCGAGCCCGCACGCCGCCACTTCGGCATCATGGTCGAGACGTCGTGGTCAGGAGGTGAACGGGGGCAGAGGGCTGAGATCGGGGCGCTTCGGGGCGAGTCCGTCGCCCGAGGAGGTGCCGCGGAGCCGCCGGCCGATCCAGGGGCCGAAGTGCTCCCTGACCCACTGGACGTCCTCCTGACGCTTGGCCCTCTGGTCCACCGCCTCCCGGGGCGGCCAGGTCTTGCGCCAGTCGTCCTCGCCGGGCAGGCCGAGCACGTGCAGGACCCTGGCCGCTACCAGGCGGTGGCCCTCCTCGTTCATGTGCAGCCGGTCCCCGCTCCAGGCCCGCCAGTCGCGCAGCCCCTGCATCGACCACATGTCCACCAGGTGGCAGCCGTACAGGTCGGCGATCGAGCGAACGTGCAGGTAGAAGATCGCGAACCTGCCGCGCACGCGCCGCATGATGGGCGTGTCGCGGGGGTCGGTGCCGGTGAACAGCACGACGTCCGCGCCGGTGGCCCGCAGGTCGCGCACGGCCGCGGCGACCTTCTTGGCCATCCGGTCGGGATCGCTGCCGGGACGGATGAGATCGTTGCCACCCGCGCAGAAGCTGATCAGGTCGGGCTTCATCTCGACGGCCAGGGGCACCTGGTCGGCGAC
This sequence comes from Microbispora cellulosiformans, assembly GCF_008728085.1. Taxonomy (NCBI): domain Bacteria; kingdom Bacillati; phylum Actinomycetota; class Actinomycetes; order Streptosporangiales; family Streptosporangiaceae; genus Microbispora; species Microbispora cellulosiformans. The sequence goes on from NZ_VYTZ01000002.1 coordinate 272,266, forward strand.
GATCTGGTCGATCAGCTTGCCCCGCACGGCCAGGTTGGCGTAGCGCAACTCCGGCTCCAGCGACGCGAGCCCCTCGGCGACCCGGTCGGCCCACCCCCGGTAACGGACCACCTCTCCCGGCACCGGAGGCGGCGCGTCCGGGAGGGGGTCGTTCAGCCCTTCGGTGAAGCTGTCTCCGACCGCCACGTACGACCGGTACCCCATGATCCTTCTTTCGTCATTCACCCATGTCGGCGATCGCGCGCAGCGCCAGCTCGTACGACCGCATGCCGAACCCCGCGATCGTCCCGGTGGCCACCGCCGCCACGACCGAGGTGTGGCGGAACTCCTCCCGCGCGTTCGGGTTGGAGATGTGCACCTCCACCAGCGGCGCCGTACGCTGCGCGATCGCGTCGCGCAGGGCGTAGGAGTAGTGCGTGAACGCGGCGGGGTTGAGCACCACCGGGGTCTTGCTGTCGGCGGCCTCGTGGATCCAGCCGACCAGCTCGGCCTCGTCGTCGGTCTGCCTGACCTCGACCGACAGGCCCAGCTCGCGGCCGGCGTCGCGGCACAGGGCCGCCAGGTCCTCGAAGGTCTGCGCGCCGTAGACGTCGGGCTCCCTGCTGCCGAGACGCCCCAGGTTGGGGCCGTTCAGGACGAGCACCGGCCTCATCGGGCCACCTCCTGGTACGCCGCCTCCAGGAGCTCCTCGGAGGGGTTCTCCAGGCGGGCCGGCCGCGCGACGTCGTCGAGCACGACGAACCGCAGCACGGCTCCCCTGGCCTTCTTGTCGACCCGCATGTGCTCGCGCAGGCGCGGCCAGGCCCCGGCCCGGTAGGTGGTGGGAAGCCCGACCGACTCCAGGATGGAGCGCGTCCGGTCCACCACGTCGCGGCCGACCCGGCCGTCGAGCCTGGACAGCTCGGCGGCGTAGACGAGCCCGATGGCCACCGCCTCGCCGTGCCTGATGTGGTAGTCCTCGACCCGCTCGATGGCGTGGCCGAGGGTGTGGCCGTAGTTGAGGATCTCCCGCAGGCCGCTCTCGCGCAGGTCGGCGCCCACGACGTCGGCCTTCACCCGGATCTTGCGCTCGACCAGCTCACGAGTGTGCTCGCCCTCGGGGGTGCGGGCGGCGGCGGGATCGTCCTCGACGAGCAGCAGGATCGTCGGATCGGCGATGAACCCGCCCTTGATGATCTCCGCGAGCCCCGCGACGTAGTCGTCGCGGGGCACGCTCGCCAGCGTGGCCAGGTCGCACAGCACGCCCTTGGGCGGGTGGAAGGACCCGACCAGGTTCTTGCCCTCGGGGGTGTTGATGCCGGTCTTGCCGCCGACGGCCGCGTCGACCATCGCCAGCAGCGTGGTCGGCACCTGGACGACCTGCACCCCGCGCAGCCACGTCGCCGCCGCGAACCCGGCCAGGTCGGTGGTCGCTCCCCCGCCGACTCCGACGACCGCGTCCGACCGGGTGATGCCGTACCGGCCGAAGGCCGACCACAGCTCGGCCGCGACGTGCACGGTCTTTGCCTCCTCGCCGTCCGGCACGGGCAGCGCGACGACCTCCAGCCCGGCGGCCTCCAGGGCCTCGCGTACGGGCCTGGCGATCTCCGGCAGCCCGGCGGGATGGATCACGGCGACCGTGCGGACCTTCGGGTCGAGCAGGCCCGGCAGCTCCGGCAGCACGCCGGTGCCGACCACGACGTCGTAGGGGTTGTCACCGCGCACGGTGATCCGGGTCGCGGTCACAGCGCCGCCTCGATCTCGGCCACGACGTCCTCCGGCTCACGGTCGTCGGTCTTCACGACGACCGCGGCGAGCCGCTCGTAGATCGGGCGGCGCTCCTCCATCAGCGTCCGCAGGCGGCTGCGGGGGTTCAGCACGAGCAGCGGCCGGGCCGAGGCCAGCCCGACCCGCCTGACCGCCTGGTCGAGCCCGACCTGGAGGTAGACGACCCGGTGACCGGCCAGCAGCTCCTGGGTGGCCTCGTGCAGGATCGCGCCGCCCCCGAGCGCGAGCACCCCGGGGTGATCGGCCAGCGCGGACCGCACGGCCTCCGCCTCCAGCTCGCGGAACCGCTCCTCGCCGTCCTCCACGAACACGTCGCTGACGGTCTTGCCCGCGGCGGCCTCGACGTCGGCGTCGGTGTCGCGGAACGGCAGGCCGAGACGGTCCGCGAGGAGCAGACCGACCGTTGACTTGCCCGAGCCTGGCGGGCCGATGAGGACCGCGGCCGGGCCGTTGGACGCCGATTGCATGATCACTGACCTTATTACTTGATCACCAGGGAGGACAGGTAGCCCGCCAGGTTGCGCGCCACCTCTTCGACGGAGTCGCCGCCGAACTTCTCGACCGCCGCGTCCGCGAGCACCAGCGCGACCATGGCCTCGGCGACGATCCCGGCGGCCGGTACGGCGCACACGTCCGAGCGCTCGTGGTGGGCCTTGGCCGCCTCGCCGGTCAGCACGTCGACCGTGGCGAGCGCCCGGGGCACCGTGGAGATCGGCTTCATCGCGGCGCTGACCCGGAGCGGCTCGCCGTTGGTCATGCCGCCCTCGACGCCGCCGGCCCGGTTGGTGATCCGGCGGACGCCCTCGGCCGTGTTCTCGATCTCGTCGTGGGCCCGCGACCCGGGGCGGCGGGCGGTCTCGAAGCCGTCGCCGACCGCGACGCCCTTGATCGCCTGGATGCCCATCAGCGCGGCGGCGAGACGGGCGTCGAGGCGCCGGTCCCAGTGCGTGTAGCTGCCGAGGCCCGGCGGCAGGCCGTAGGCGACGACCTCGACGACACCGCCGAGGGTGTCGCCGTCCTTGTGCGCCTTGTCGATCTCGGCGATCATGGCGGCGCTCCCGTCCGGGTCGAAGCAGCGCACCGGGTCGGCGTCCACCGCCTCCAGGTCGGCCGGGCCGGGGATCACGTCGCGGGGCGCGACGGCCTCGCCGATCGAGACCACGTGGCTGACGATGTCGACGCCGAGTGCCTGCTTGAGGAAGGACCGGGCGACCTGGCCCAGCGCCACCCGGGCGGCCGTCTCACGTGCGCTGGCCCGGTCGAGCACCGGCCGCGCGTCGTCGAAGCCGTACTTCTGCATGCCCGCGAGGTCGGCGTGACCGGGACGGGGACGGGACCGCGGCGCGTTGCGCGCCTGGCCCTCCAGGACGGCCGGGTCCACCGGGTCGGCGGCCATCACGGTCTCCCACTTCGGCCATTCGGTGTTGCCGACGCGGATGGCGACGGGCGACCCCAGGGTGCGGCCGTGCCGTACGCCTCCGGAGATCGTCACCACGTCCTGCTCGAACTTCATCCGTGCCCCGCGGCCGTATCCGAGACGGCGTCGGCGCAGCGCCTCGGCCAGGTCGGCGGTGGTCACGGACACCCCGGCGGGGAGGCCTTCCAGGATCGCGAGAAGCTCGGGGCCGTGTGACTCCCCGGCGGTCAACCAGCGCAGCATGACGACCAGTCTTCCATGCGCGCCCGACTGCGGCGTCACCCCGACACCCATGTGCGCATTCCCCGCACATCAGGCCAGGTCCGCCGGGCGTTGTACGCCGGACACAGTTGATCGGGCGCAGCTCGTCGGGCAGGGTTCGTCAGGCCCGATTCGTCAGGCCCAGTTGCTGAGACACAGCGCGACCAGCGCGCCCGCGAGCATGAACGGGCCGAACGGGAACTCGGTCGTCCGGGTGGCCCTGCGCGCCAGGAGCAACCCCACGGCGTACAACGCGCCGAGCACCTGCCCGGCCATCCCGGCGACGATCACGGACTGCGCGCCGAGCGCGCCGGTCAGCAGGCCGATCAGCCCGGCCAGCTTGACGTCGCCGAGCCCGAGACCGGCCGGGCGGGCGAACCACAGCACGGCGTAGACGGCCCCGAGCGCGCACCCCGACGCCAGGGCCGGCAGCAGGCGGCCCGACGGCGCGAGCAGGACCAGCAGGATCGGGTACGACGGCAGCGTGATCGCGTCGGGCAGCCGCCAGGTCCTCCGGTCGATCTCCGCGAGCGCGGCGCCGACCGGCACGGCGTACGCCCACGCCGCCAGGACCCAGCCGTCGCCGATCCGCCAGGCGGCCAGGGCCGCGGCGAGCGCGGTCACGCCTTCGAGCAGGTACGGCGGGCGGGGCAGGGGCGCCGCGCGCACCGCCGCCGCGAACGCGCGGACCACCTCACCCCACCGGTCGCTTGGCTCCACCCCGCCCCGCGCCCCGGGCTGCGCGTCGAACCCCGTGGCGAAGGCCCGGGCGTAGGCGCCCGCGATCAGGCCGAGGACGGCGGCGAGGACGATGACGGGAAGAGGCACGCGGCCGACCCTAACGCCCGTACACCGGACCCGCCGGGCCCGCGCGCGGCGCTGTGGACGGCCGTACTCCTGTGGAGAACCGGACGCGGCCCCGCTGCCGGGTCAGGCGCGGCGGCGGCTCCACCAGCGGCGGCGGGGTGCGTCCTCCGCGACCTCCTCCGTGGCGCCGAACCGGGCGACCGTCGCGTCCGGCACCTCCCGGGTGAGGCGGTCGACGGCGCCGGCGTCGCGCCTCGCCTCCTCCACGGTCGCGAGGGCGTGCAGCATGCCGCCCTCGATCACGAACGTGACCGGCCCGGCCACGTCCACGACCACGGCGGCGGCGTTCTCGTGACGCGCGGCCTGGCACACCTGGGGGGCGGTCGCCTGCACCGGCCGGGCGTCCGCCCGCCACCGGCGCATCGGCTCGGCGCCGGTGAAGGCGAGCACCGCCTCGCGGCCGTCCTTGCCCACCAGTTTGGGGAGGGCCATCTCGCTCTCCTTCTCCTGGCGCAGGCCGTGCTCGCCGACCTCCGACTCGGTGAGCAGCGCGACCACGGGCACCAGCAGCCGGCTCCCGGCGAGCGCCGCCAGGACGTCGGCGGCGGTCGCCGTACCGGCCTCGAACGCCGACAGCGCCGCCGCCACGGCCGGGTCGGCGCCGCCCTCGTCGTCGGGGCGCAGGGGCTGCGGAATCGATGGCACGTCTCCCGACCCTACCTTTCGGGCCGGGCCCCGGATGTCAGCCCAGGTCCGCGATGGCGATGACCGGGCCTCCGCCGGACGGCCCCTGGTGGACGGCCGCCACGGAGACGAAGACCGCCGGGTCCCCGGTCACGCTCGCCGCCACCCCGCCCACTGTCGCCTTGATCTGGCGGTGCCAGTGCACGTCGGAGTCGTCGAGCATGATGTTGCGCCGCCCGCGCACGCGGCCCGACGGGTCGGCCTCGCACTTGATGAACAGGTTGACCAGCCGGCCGCCGAGGTCGTCCGTACGGGGACGCTCGGGCAGGTCGATCCCGGCGTTCGCGACGGCCTCCCAGATGCCGTCGCTGTCCAGGGCGTCCCGCATCACCGAGTGACCGGCGCGGTAGCGCCCGCCGATCCCGCGGACGTTGCCCACCACGACGATCTGGGCCCGGTCGAGCTCCACGCCGCTGGAGCACGAGGCCACCGACGAGTAGAGCGACAGGTCCTTGTGGATCTGTTCGGCCGACGGCATCCCGATCTCGCCGAGCGCGACCGCGATGCCGAGCGCCGTGGTCGAGTTGGAGATGTCCATCGACTTGAGCGTGTCCTCGGTGACGACCGTCTGCCCGCGTTCCTTCGCGTCGGTGATCGTCGAAAGCGTGAGCAGCGGGGTCTTGGTCTGCACGTAGTGAACGTCGGCCGGGTCGTCGATCCCGGCGAGCTTCATGGCCTCCCGGACCCCGGCGGCGACCTTCTCGACCATCGCGGGACGGCCGATGTCCTCGGGGAGGATCACCTCGCTCATCGCCACGCCGACGCTCACCCGCGGCTCGTCGGTGCGTACGGCCGTCGCCGGGTCGATCGTCGCGAAGACGGTCGCGTGCGGGCTGAGCACGCCGTCGGTCCCGCCGGACCACACCAGCGGCACCTGCGCGATCTCCTCCGGCGTACGGGTGCCCTTCGCTGCCAGCACCTCGCGGAACGCCCGGTCGGCGAGAATCCGCGTGTAGTCGTTGACCCCGCCGTTGCCCTCGGTCTTGCCGACGACCGCCAGCACCCGGTCGGCCTCGATCACCCCGCCGTCGATCAGCTTCGCGAGCCCCGAGGCGTCGGTGACGCTCTCGATGGGAATCTTCCGTACCTCGATCGGATCCGGCACTATCCCTCCACCCCTCTGGACACCCTGGTCCCGATATTTCCCGACAACGCCGCCCCGATGTGGTGCAGCGAGGTGATCACCGCCTGGTTGCCGCCCGCCTCGGCGAAGCGCAGCGCGGCCTCGACCTTGGGGCCCATGCTGCCCCCGGCGAAGTGACCGGCCGCCTGCAACGCGCGCAGCGCGGCGACGCCGACGTCCCCGATCGGGCGGGCCCGGGGCGTGCCGAAGTCCACCGAGGCGTACGGCACGTCGGTCGCGATCACGAGGTCGGTGGCGCCGACGGCGACGGCGAGCGCGGCGGCGGCGAGGTCCTTGTCGACCACCGCCTCGATCCCGGTCAGCACGCCGTCCGGCCGGCGTACGACCGGCACTCCCCCGCCCCCGGCGGCGACGACCGTGAACCCGGCCTCGATCAGCGCGACGGCCGCGGCGGCGTCGAGGATCTCCACCGGCCGGGGCGAGGCGACCACCCGCCGCCAGCCGCGGTCGAAGCGCCGCCAGACCTGGCCCTCCCCCTCGAACCGGCGCGCCTCGTCCTCGCCGAAGTAGCGTCCGATCGGCTTGACCGGGTCCCGGAACGCCGGGTCGTCCGCGTCCACCAGCGTGCGCGTGACGACGGCGGCGACCCGCGCGTGGCCCAGCTCCCGCTGGAGGGCGTTCATGACGAGCGTGCCGATCGTGCCCTGCGTCTGCGCCACGCACCAGTCGAGCGGCACGGGCGGCACGACGCCCGCGCTGAGCTGGTTCTTGAGCAGGATGTTGCCGACCTGCGGGCCGTTGCCGTGGGTCAGCACCACCTCGTGCCCGGCCCGGATGAGCGCCGCCACGTGGGTCATCGCCTCGCCGACCGCCCGGTGCTGGTCCGCCGGTGACGCGCTCCCGTCCGGAGCCGTCATGGCGTTGCCGCCGAGTGCGATCAGTACGCGTCCGCCCACATCCGGAAACTATCCAGCCCTACACAGGCCTTCATTGGCGAATATCGCCCATCGATCGCCCATTCTTCGGCAACCGATCCCATCACCGAGCTGCTCAGCCGTCAGCGACGCAGCATCACGTCGAGTTCAGGGGCGTCCGGAGCGGGCCGGCAGGCGCCGGCAACGCCCGTTCATCGACGGTCAGTCCGAGAGCCGGTAGACGTGGGTTTCGAGATCCAGCCCGAGCTCACACTCAGTGGCGAAATAGTGGTCCTCGGCCTCTTCGAACGCCTCTTCGATCCCGTGCTGAGAGCCGATGAAGGACAGCAGGCTCCATGCCTGGGCCTTCCCGATCCGGATTTCGTCCGGACCGAAGACCGGCTCAGGGGCTCCCGCGCCGCGGAGTGTCGTCGAGAAACGCCGGATGAGCTCGAAGCCGAACTCACGCGCGCGCCGGGGAAGGTCGCCGAGAAGCTGCCGATCGCCGGGGTAGTCGCGGTCGTAGGCACGCAGGACTCGCCGGACCACCTCGGGCCCGGAGAAGGTGGCGTCGTTGACGTCGACGACGTACAGCAGCCCGCCAGGACGCAGTATCCGGCGCATCTCCAGAAGCGCCAGATCCGGGCTGCGAAGATGAATGAACACGAAGTTCGCCGTGACCACGTCGTGCGACGACTCCGCCTCCCCCGTGGCATAGGCGCTGCCGTCGCTGAAGTCGTACTCGGGGAAGGCCGAACGGGCCCTGGCGAGCAGTTGAGGGGCGGGCTCGACCCCTCGCACACGGTAACCCTTCAGTGGCGCCTCCTCGGCGACCGCCGCGAGATGGTCTCCGGGACCCGTACCGATGTCCAGCAGCGACGCGGGCGCGGGCGGGAACGGCGTCGCTGCCAGGCGCGGTCTCTGCTCGGCCAGTACGAGCTTCCCCTGAGCCGACAGACGGGGCACCTCCGTCTGGAGGGTGAACGACTCCGTGTAGTGGTTCTCGGTCGCGAGGCGGTCCACCGCCAGGAGACTTCCGCGCCCGCCATCGGCCAGGAACCGGACAAGCGAGGGAACAGACAGAGGGCTGGGGCCGGTCGCGCCTTCCCGGGTGGACTCCCGGTGAATGAGATAGAACTCCTCCAGGGCTTTCTCTCCCGTTGTCGTCATCACCCCGATCGCGTCATCGCCGGAGCCGACCTCGGTGTGATACGTGAAACCGTGTCTCGCGTACGTGTCGATCAGATGCCGATGCTCGCTCACCCGCACGATGAGAAAGAAACGGGACGGCCGCAGCGCCTCGCAGATCTGACGCACCATCCAACTGGCGATCTGGGCGCTGATGAGGTTGCCCCGATGAGTCGCGAGACCTACGCGCTTACCGATCTCGACGGTGACTCCCTGTATCTCCGGAAGCCTCATGGCGGCCAGCTCGGGGGCGCCCGGCTCGTAGACATAAGCGGACAGGGCAGCCACGATTTTCCCGTTCGACAGGGCGCAGAGATGGAGGCCGTCCGCATCCCTGCCGTGACGCACTCTGTCCTCCTGCCAGCCCAGCTCGTCGGTGAAGACGCGCCTGCGCAGGTCGAGGATCTCCTCCCCGGCGTCTGCCCAGGACAGCCACCGCACTTCAAGGCCGTTTCTGACGTCCACTCAGGTCTCCTCCACATTCGGCTGATTCGGGCAGGCTCGGCCCCGGCCGCTGCGCTGCCTTGTCAGCGGAGGCGGTGTCCCGCGGCCGGTGCACTCACGGCTCTCGATCGCTCTCTCACTACCGGCGAGGTGGTGTGCCCGGCCCGACCGAACTTGTCAGTGACAAGATGCGTGCCCGAGGCCCGGTCCGTCTACGACAAGATTTGCCATTAAAAAGGTCCGGCGGCATTGGGTTTTCGGACAGCCACGCCCTTACGCGGGCGAGTTCGACCCGCCGGGTGCTGAGGTGACAGGTGGAAGCCGGCGAACGCTAGGCGACAAGCGCCAGGTATTTCACAAGGGACCGGGTGAGTCTGCGTCCAGCGTCTACTTCGTCAGCGACAAGGAAGTGCGCCTGACGCGGGTTCAGGTGCGTCGCGCCCAGTACCTCGGCCTGCTGAACTGACGCGGCGCCTTCAGGAGAGGCGGCGGAGGCGGGTGACGGCCTCGTCGATGACCTCGTCCCGCTTGCAGAAGGCGAAGCGCAGGAAGTGGCGGCCACGGTCCGGGTGGTCGTAGAAGACCTGGGTGGGGATGGCGACGACTCCCGCCAGCTCGGGCAGCCGCCGGGCGAGGTCGAGCCCGTCGGTGAAGCCGAGCGGCCTGATGTCGGTCTGCACGAAGTAGGTGCCGGCGGGGCGCAGCACCCCGAACCCCGCCTCCTCCAGCCCGGCCATCAGCCGGTCACGCTTGGCCTGAAGAGCTACTCGCTGGGCCTCGACCCAGTCCATCTCCTCGCGCAGCGCGTACGCGGTCGCGGCCTGCCAGGGGGCGCTCGCCGTGTAAGTGAGGAACTGCTTGACCGTCCGCACGGCGCCGATGAGAGGCGCCGGGGCGCACACCCATCCGGTCTTCCAGCCGGTGACGCTGAAGGTCTTGCCCGCCGAAGAGATCATGATCGTGCGCTCGCGCATGCCGGGCAGGGTGGCCAGCGGCACGTGCTCGACACCGTCGAAGGCGAGGTGCTCGTAGACCTCGTCGGTGACGGCGACCAGGTCGTGCTCGCGGCACACGCGGGCGACGCACTCCAGCTCCTCCCGGGTGAACACGGTCCCGGTGGGGTTGTGCGGCGAGTTGACCAGGATCGCCCGGGTGCGGGGAGTGACCGCCGCCTCCAGCTCCGCCGGATCGAAGGTGAACCGCCCCCCGTCCACGCGCAGCGTCACCGCCCTGCGTACGGCTCCCGCCAGTGCGACCGCCGCGGCGTAGGAGTCGTAGTACGGTTCGAAGACGATGACCTCGTCCCCGGGTTCGCAGAGCGCGAGGACCGCCGCGGAGATCGCCTCGGTGGCGCCGACGGTCACGAGGATCTCGCCGTCGGGGTCGTAGGAGAGGCCGTACCACTGCTTGCGGTGCTCGGCCACCGCCTGGCACAGCTCGGGCAGGCCGGGACCGGGCGGGTACTGGTTGAGGCCGCCCCGGACGGCTTCGGCCGCCCGCTCCAGCATGCGCTCCGGCCCGTCGGTGTCCGGGAAACCCTGGCCCAGGTTGATCGAGCCCGTCTCCACGGCCAGCTTCGTCATCGTGGCGAACACGGTCGTGCCGAACTCCCGCATCCGCCGCACCAGCGGCTCCCTCACAGCGCCACCCTATCCGCCCGAGCCCAAAACAGCGACACGAGCCCAATGGGCAACACAAGTCGCAATAAGGCCGATAAGGCCCATTTCTGCTTTAAAACCCTCATATAATCAGTGCAAGTATTTGGGTCGACATTCAGGCATGGCCTGGATAAAACACCACGGCGGATAGAGTTAGAGAAGTGCCAGACAAAGAAACAGCCGGAGTCCGGGGTTGTAGCTCCATGTCCGCTGTTAGAATCGCGTGGTTTCGGTTCCGTCGGCATGCCCGGCCCGGCTAGGGGGGATACCTGGAGCGTGCCACCTGCGGCCGCGGGACTCGCGACAACCCATCCTATTTCCACAGTTAGGTGTCACTATGCCGAACGAGCCAAGAGTTCAAACCTCGGTCGTGGATTCATCGAGCCAGTCTCTGGAGGAGCTGCCGGACGGCTACCGGCCCGGAGTGAGCAATCTGTCTTTCAATTCGGCGATCGGATAGCGAAACCGCGCAATGCAGCCGCCCATCGCGCCGTTCCGGCAGTTCGTGGTGAAGGTCGCGAGCCGATGCGACCTCGCCTGCGATCACTGCTACGTCTACGAGCACGCCGACACCAGTTGGCGGGGACGGCCGGTGGTGATGTCCGACGAAACCGCCATCCGGGTGGCGAATCGGATCGCTGAGCACGCCGACGAGCACCGCCTGGAAGCCGTACACGTCGTCTTCCACGGAGGCGAACCCCTCCTCGCCGGAGTCGACCGCCTACGTCGTTTCGCCCGCGCGCTTCGGCGTGCGGCCGAGGGCGTCTGCGCCCTCGACCTCCATATCCACACCAACGGCGTCATGCTGTCACGCGCCTTCTGCGACATGTTCACGGAGGAGAACATCAGGGTCGGCGTCTCGATCGACGGCGACAGGGCGGCCAACGACCTGCACCGCCTCTACGCGAACGGCCGTAGCAGCTACGACCAGGTCATCCGGGCGATCAGCCTGCTGCGGGACGACTACCCGCATCTCTACGCCGGACTGCTGTGCACGGTCGACGTCCGCAACGATCCCGTCGCGGTCTACGAGGCGCTCGTCGCGCTGCGTCCTCCGCGCGTCGACTTCCTGCTTCCGCACGCCACCTGGGACCACCCGCCGCTGCGGCCCGCCGGCCGGGACACCGCCTACGCGGACTGGCTGATCACCGTGCACGACCGATGGCGGGCGGACGGCAGGCCGATGCAGGTCCGGATGTTCGACTCGATCATCCTCACCGCCCTGGGCGGGGAGAGCCAGAGCGAGTCCCTCGGAACGCGGCCGTCGGATCTGGTGGTCGTGGAGACCGACGGCACCTACGAGCAGGCCGACTCTCTCAAGACGGCCTACGACGGCGCCCCGGAGACCGGGCTCGACGCCGCCCGGCACTCGCTGAGCGAGGCCGCGCGGCATCCGGGCTTCGCCGCCCGGCAGAGCGGGCTCGCTTCACTGGCCGGGGAATGCCGCCGGTGCCCGCTGGTACGCGACTGCGGCGGCGGTCTCTACGCCCATCGCCACCGGACCGGCTCCGGTTTCGCCAACCCCTCGGTCTACTGCGCGGACCTGTTCACGTTGATCTCCCATCTGACCGCCGCGGAGCAGCGGACGTCCGCGGCTCCGGTCCACGAACTGCCTGTCGCCACGCTGGACGCCCTGGCCTCGGGAAGTCCCTCGTCGGCCGACATCGCTCATCTGAGCGCTCCGCAGCTCAGCAGAGCCCGGCAGGCGGTGCGCAGGGCGGCGGCGGTCATCGCCGATCGCCGGTCCTGGTCGATCCTCGTGGACGCCGAGCGGGCGAGCCGCGCCGCGGTGGACGACCTGCTGAGCCATCCCTACGTCCGCGCCTGGGCCGTCCGCTGCGTCGCCACCGGCCCGGTGCTCACCGCCGCCGACGCCGGTCATCTCGCGGCCGTCGCCGTGGTCGCCGCCGTACGGACCGGTCTGGCGGTGAAGGTCGCGGTGCCGGCCGTCGGGAACCTCGTCCATCTTCCCGGGCTCGGGCGGATGCGCACCGGCGGGCAGGAGCACGCGGAGGTAGAGGTCCACGACCGGTCGTTCGCGGTGCGGGTGGACGGCCGGTGGCTGTCGGAGGACAGCCCGCTCTGGGAACCGGTCCGCCCGATCGAGGTCGCCGGGCTCCGCCTGCTGCTGGACGACGTCGACCCGTACCGTGACTGCTACGGCCCGCCCGTCGGGGACCGGCTGACCGACGAGGCCGCCGCCGCCTGGAGCGAGGTCGCCGGTGCGGCGCTCGCCTCCCTGCCCGCGGACCAGCGGGCCGCCATGCGCGCGTGTCTGCGTGTCCTGACGCCTCTGGCGGACACGACGGCGGGCGCGTCGAGCCGCGCGGCGTACGGCGCCCTCGCTCTTCCGCCGGTCACCGACCCGGGCACGGCGGCCCGGCTGCTCGTGGAGCACTTCCACCGGGCCCAGATCGGCGCGCTGCTCGACCTGCTCGACCTCACCGGCGGCGACGCCGACCGGGAGCGGCTGCTGACCGACGCGTACGGGCTCCTCGCCGTCGCGGACTCCCTCACTCAGGCGGAACAGGATCGGCTGGCTTCGGCGATCGGACGGATCGCCGACGGAGCGCTCCCGGCGCCCGGACGGCGGTTCGCCGTACGGCTCGCCGACGCGGCCGCCGACCGGAACGCTCGGGCCGCCACGGCCGGACGGAGATAACGCGATGGTGGGCGTCCGGCTGGCCCTGACCGCGCTCCTCGCCCACTTCGTCCACCTCAGCCTGACGACGGCCGGTGTCCTCACCTGCCGTCGGCGGCCGGCTCCGCCGCGCGTGCTGGAGGACGGCGCGCTCGGCCGGGCCACCCTGGCGGAGGGCCTGCGCCTGCTGGGGCTGCGGCGCGGGCAGATCGTTCTGGTCCACGCGTCGCTGCGCAGTGTGGGCGAGATAGCCGGAGGCGTCGCCACGCTCTACGACGCGCTGCGCGATGTGCTCGGCCGCCGGGGAACGCTCGTCGTGCCGGCCTACACGCCGGGCAACTCCGACACTTCCAAATCCTTTCACCGGGCGACCCGGCACATGACGGCCAAGGAGAAAGAGGCGTACCGCGAGCGGATACCCGCCTTCGACCCGGAGAAGAGTTCCTCGGCTGAGTGCGGGGTGCTCTCGGAGTATGTGCGGACGCGGAGGAGGGCGGTGCGCAGCGGCCATCCGCAGACGTCCTTCGCCGCCGTCGGGCCCGCCGCCCGCCGACTCATGGCGGGGCATCCGCACAACGATCATCTGGGCGAGCGGTCCCCTCTGCGCGAGCTCGAGCGGAGGGGCGCGATGGTGCTGCTCCTCGGCGTGAGCTATGACAAATGCACCGCTTTCCATCTGGCCGAATACCGGTACACGCCGGACCCTCCGAGAGCCCAGTACGGGTGCGCGATGAAGGTCGACGGGCAGCGCACCTGGATTCGTTACACGGATGTCGTGCTGGACGACAGCGACTTCGGGGAGTGCGGCGCCGCAATGGAGTTGACCGAAAAGGTCAACCTGGGTCGCGTCGGAAATGCCGACAGCAGGTTCTTCCCACTTCCCGCGGCCGTGGCCTTCGCCCAGAACTGGCTCGCCGAAAGACGCGGGGGCACCAGGGAATAACACGGAATTCCTCTCGGCGCCGGGGCCGCGGCCTATAGTGGAGGAACCGGCGACGTCGAGGAGGTGCGGTGGCCGGCACCTCGCATACCGAAGGCCATCTGCCCTATTTCTTCCTCAGCTACGCGCGCACGCCCCGCACCCAGGACGACGAGAACCCCAACCTCCTGGTGGAAAAGCTCTACAAGGACCTGCGCCGCGAGATTCTGGAGCACACGTTTCTGCCCGCGAGCGCCGCCGGTTTCATGGACATGGACATGCCGCCGGGCGTCGAGTGGGAGAACCGCCTGGCCACGGAGCTGGCCACCTGCCGGGTCTTCCTTCCCCTCTACTCGCGGCGCTACTTCCAGAGTGAGCAGTGCGGCAAAGAATGGGCCGCATTCGACCTGCGCAGACGGCTGCACCTGGACGGGCGGAGGCACATTCCGGAAGTGATCGTTCCCGCCTTCTGGGTGCCGGTTCCGGACTTCGAACTGCCGGATATGGCAAGATCCATTCAATTCACCCATCCGGATCTCGGAACGCACTATCTGGAACGCGGCCTCTACGGCCTGATGAAGATCAGCAGATACCGCGACCATTACCGGTCCGCCGTTCACGCGCTGGCGCGGCGCGTCATCGAGGTGGCCGAGGGAGTACGGCTCCCGCCGATGGCGCCCTGCGACTACGGCAGCATAAAGAGCGCCTTCACCCGCGACGAGGAACGCCGTTTCCTGATAACCGTCCTCTCCCACACGACGGCCACTCGTACGGCGCCCCGGGACGCGCGGTTCTACGGATCCTCTCCGTGCGACTGGAACCCCTACCAGCCCGAGGACCCGCGCCCCGTCGCGCGGATCGCCGCCGACGTCGTACGGCACCTGGGCTTCGAACCCGAGATCGGCACCTTCGAGCATCACCGCGACGAACTGCTGGGCGCCGGGGCGCCCAACTGTCCCGCCATCGTGCTGCTGGACGTGTGGACGGTGCTCGACCCGCGGTTCCGCCCGTTACTCGAGGCGTTCGACCAGGCCGACAAGCCCTGGGTGGGCGTGGTCGTCCCGTGGAGCGGCACCGACGCGGAGACCGGCCAGAATGCCCCGGCGCTGCGCGCCGCCCTGCGCGCTCTGTTGCCCGCGAAGCTGGCGCAGGGCCGGCCGGCCGCGCGCCGGGCGGTGAGCGACACCTCGACCGTGGCCGGCTTCGAGACGGCGCTGAGGCCGGTGGTGGAGGCCGCGGGCAACTCCTACCTGCGGCACGGACGGGTGTTCCCGCCGCAGGTGCCCGGCAGCGACCGCCCCCGGCTGTGGCCGCTCACGACGGACGACCCCGGGCCCGACGACCCACCAGGAAGGAAGGGGAGGCAGTGAGCGATTTCCGGAACGGGCACATCGTCACCTTCTACTCCTACAAGGGAGGGACGGGCAGGACGATGGCGCTGGCCAACACGGCCTGGATCCTCGCCTCCAACGGCCACCGCGTGCTGGTCGTGGACTGGGACCTGGAGTCTCCCGGCCTGCACAAGTTCTTCCGGCCCTTCCTGGACGGGGGGATGATCAGCGGCACGGCCGGCGTGATCGACCTGATCAAGGATTTCGCCTGGGCGGCGACCCGTCCCGACCCGCGTCCCGCCGACTGGCACACCCGGTACGCCAGCGTGGGGCGGCACGTCGTGTCGGTCGAGTGGCCCCACTTCCCCGACGGCGGCTCCCTCGACTTCCTCCCGGCCGGGCGGCAGAACCGCGACTACTCCTCGCTGGTGTCCACCTTCGACTGGGACAACTTCTACGAGCGGCTGGGCGGAGGGCAGTTCCTCGACGCGCTGCGGGTGGACATGCGACGCGGCTACGACTACGTGCTCATCGACAGCCGCACCGGCCTGAGCGACATCGCCGACATCTGCACGGTCCACTTCCCCGACACCGTGGTGACGTGTTTCACGCTCAGCGACCAGAGCATCGAGGGGGCCGCCCGGGTCGCGGCGGAGATCGCCGAACGCTTCCCGGACCGCCACATCAGAATCCTGCCGATCCCGATGCGGGTCGACGACGCGGAGAAGGAGAAGCTCGACGCGGGCCGGGCGTTCGCCCGGAGCCAGTTCGAGGGGTTCCCCAGCGGCGTCGCCCACGAGCACGCCGGCACCTACTGGGGCGCCGTCGAGATTCCCTACAAGCCGTTCTACGCCTACGAGGAGACCCTGGCGACCTTCGGCGACGCGCCCGGCTCCCCCGGCTCGCTGCTGGCCGCCTACGAGCGGCTCACGAGCGTCATCACCGCGGGCCGCGTCTCGTCCTTCTCCCCTCTGGACGAGGACGTCAGGCTGAGCTACCGGGAGCGGTTCGTGCGCCGCCGGCCGTCGCTGTCGAACGAGGTCTCCCTGAGCTACGTCCCGGAGGACCGGCTGTGGGCGGAGTGGATCACCGCCGTGCTGACCCAGGCGGGCATGCGGGTCCGTACGCAGGGGGGCGACCGCGACAGCGACGGCGGCGGCCAGGGGCGCGCCCCGGATCCCGCCGCCCGCACGGTCGCGCTGCTGTCGCCGGCGTACCTGCGCTCGAGCCGGGCGCGGGAGACCTGGCAGGCCGCCGAGGGGCCCGCCGCGCTGTCCCTCGGTCTCCTCCCCGTCCGGGTGTCTGACGTCCGGGTCCCGCCGTCGTACGCCGAGCCGCCCGCGCTGGACCTGTTCCGGCTCGACGAGCAGCACGCGGCCGGCGCGCTGCTGCGCGCTCTCGACCGCCCGGCGGGGGCCGAGGCCGCCGCGCAGGGGGGAACGCCGCGGTATCCCGGCACACAGCCGGCCATCCTGAACCTGCCGACGAGGAACGCCGCCTTCACGGGCCGGGGCGAGGTCCTGGAGAGGCTGCGGGACCAGCTCGTCGGCGGCAGCCAGGCGGTGGTGACCCAGGTGCAGGAGGGCCGCACCCAGGCCCTGTTCGGTCTCGGGGGCGTGGGCAAGACGCAACTGGCCATCGAGTACGCCCACCGTTTCATGAGCGACTACGACGTCGTGTGGTGGGTGTCGGCCGAGCAGCCGGAACTGCTGAACGGCTCGATGGCCGATCTGGCCGACCGGCTGGGCATCAGGACCGGCGACAACGTGGCGGAGGCGGCGCTGGCGGCGAAGGACGCCCTGCGCCGCGGCGAGCCGTACGCCCGCTGGCTGCTGATCTTCGACAACGCCAACAACGCGGAGGACGTGCAGACCTACCTCCCGGGTGGCGGCGGTCACGTGCTGATCACGTCGCGGAGCCAGACCTGGTCCCTGATCGCCAAGCCGCTGGAGATCGACGTCTTCACCCGGGAGGAGAGCCTGGAGCACCTGCGCCGCCGGGTGGCCGATCTCAGCGACGGCGACGCCGACCGGGTGGCCGCCGCGCTGGGCGACCTGCCGCTCGCCATCGAGCAGGCCGGAGCCTGGCTGCAGGAGACTGGCATGAGCGTCGACGAGTACGTCGACAAGCTCTTCAAGCAGCCGGTCAGGACGCTCGCGCTGGGCGACTCCCCGACCTACCCGACCCCGGTCGCCGCCACCTGGAACGTCTCCTTCCAGCGGCTGCGGGAGAAGTCGCCCGCGGCGGTCCGGCTGCTCCAGCTGCTGGCCTTCTTCGCCGCCGAACCGGTGTCGCTGTCGATGCTGTACGGCGACGAGACCGTGCGCTGCCTGGTTCCGTACGACGACTCGCTGCGCGAGAAGATCATGATCGGGCGGCTGGTGCGCGAGCTGAACAGGTTCGCCCTCGCCAAGGTCGACCAGCGCAACAACTCGGTGCAGGTGCACCGGCTCGTGCAGGCCGTGCTGAGCGACCAGATGGACGCCGACGAGCGCGAGCGGACCGTCCACGAGGTGCACCGCATCCTCCTCGGCGCCCGGCCGCGCGAGGGCGACACCGACGACCCCGGCAACTGGCCGCGGTACGACGAGATCTGGCCGCATCTCGCCCCCTCCCAAGCGGAGGACTGCGACGAGGAGGAGACCCGGCAGCTGCTGATCGACCGCGTGCGGTACCTGTGGCGGCGGGGCGAGTTCGACCGGGCGCTCGAACTCGGCCGCCGCCTGGAGGCGCTCTGGATCAGGAAGCTCGGCGACTACGACCGGCAGACGTTGTATCTGCGGTTCCACATGGGCAACGTGCTGCGTTCCCAGGGCAGGTACCGCGAGTCGTGCGAGCTCAACCGGGCCGTTCTGGACGACCAGCGCCGGGTTCTGTCCGACCCGCACCCCCACACGCTGCAGACGGCCGGAAGCCTCGCCGCGGACCTGCGCGCCCTGGGCGAGCTGACCGAGTCGCTGCGGATGGAGCAGGAGACCTACGAGCGCACCAAGGAACTCTTCTTCGACGACCATCCGCGCGTCCTCATGGCGGCCAACAACCTGGCCGTCGCCCTGCGGCACGTCGGCGACTTCACCGCCGCTCGTCAGCTCGACCAGGAGACCGCGGACAAACGCCGTGAGGTGCTCGGCCCGGCCCATCCCTTCACGCTCCTGTCCGAGACGAACCTGGGCCTCGACATGCGCGAAGGCGGCGAGTTCGCGAAATCGGCGGACCTGCTGCGCGAGACGCTGAACACCTACGCCGAGGTGCCGGGCCCCGACCTGCCCGACACGCTCCACACGGCACGCAGCCTCGCCATCTCCCTGCGCGAGGCCGGGCATCTGGCGGAGGCGCGGCAGCTCATCGAGGCGACCTACGAGCGCTATCTCCAGCGGTTCGGCCCCAACTCTCCCGACACCGTCGCCTGCAAGCTGAACCTCGCCTGCGACCTCATGGCGGCGGGCGAGAGGCGGGGGGCGCTCGAACTCGCCTCGGAGGTCAGGGCGAGCTACCAGGACACGCTGGGCGCGGACAACCCGTACACGCTGATCGCGGCCAACAACATCACGGTGTACCTCAGGCATCTGGGGGATCCGGCCGAGAGCCGTACGCTGGGCATCCGGACGCTGAGGTCGCTGCGGCGCAAGGTCGGGCCCGACCACCCCTTCTCCCTGGCCTGCGCCGTCAACGTCGCCAACACCCTGGGAGAACTGCAGGACTACGCCGAGGCGGAGAAGCTGCAGCGGGACACCCTCGACCGGCTGCGCGCGGTTCTCGGCCCCCATCACCCCACGACGCTGATCTGCGAGGCCGACCTGGCCGTCACCCTCCGCGACCTGAGGCGGACCGACGAGGCGCGGGTGCTACGTGAGCCCCTGCTCGTGCAGCTCCGCCGGATTCTCGGGGAGACGCATCCGGTCATCGAGGCGGTCCTGAACTGGCGCCGCGTCGACCGTGAGCTGGAGCCTCTCCCCTGGTGACCGGCCCGGCCGCGCCGTGATCAGGCCGCCCGGCCGTCCCTGGTCAGCCAGCCCAGCAGGTCGGGCAGCACGTGGAAGGCGTGGAAGTGCGCCGCGCCCCGCTGGATGCGCACCGTCGCGGTCGGTATCCGGCCGGCCAGCCAGCGGGAGTGGCTGACCGGCGAGAACACGTCGTCCTCGCCGTGCCACAGGAGGGTGGGCACCCTGATGTCGGCGGGGTCGAACCCCCACGGCGAGCAGAAGGCCATCGCGTCGTCGATCCAGCCGTGCGCGGAGGTCCGCACGGCCTCCGCGTAGGTCTGAACCAGCATCGTCCGGAGGCCCGCGTCCGCGATCACGTTCCGGTCCGGCTCCGTCAGCTCGTCGTACAGGGAGTTCACCAGCCGGACCGGGTCCTCGCGGATCTCGGCCGCGGTCGGGACAAGCCGCGCCGCGAGCCGCGCCCGCCCCTGCAGGGCGGTCATGTACTCCGTGACGTTGCCCTCCGTCATGCCGTCGAACCAGTCGAGCCCCTCCGCCTCCTGGGGGGCGAGCCCGACGAGGACCGCGGCCCGGGTCACCCGGTGGGGAATCAGGGCGGCGCAGGCGAGCGCGTGCGGCCCGCCACCCGAGCGGCCCACCACCGCGAAGCGGTCGAGGCCGAAGTGGTCCGCGATGACGGCCACGTCCGCGGCGACGTCTCCCACGCTGCGGCCCTCATGGCGGTCGGAGTCGCCGTACCCCGGCCGGTCGTAGGTGATGAGCCGCACGCCGAGCCGGTAGAGCAGGCCCTCCCGTGGAAGGGGGCCGATCCGGCTGCCCGGCGTCCCGTGGAGCAGGAACACCGGTCTTCCCCCGTGGATCTTCCCTCGCTGCGCGACCGCGAGGCGCCGTTCCCCGTCGGCCGACCACACCCCGTCCGTCAACGCCCGGCCCTCCCGTGGCGATCGTCGATGGATCTCGAATCCAGCATCCATCGAACGGACGTGACGCGAAAGAGCCCGGCGGACTCGGAACGGCAACACATTTCGCCGTACGACCCTGGAGCGCCCCCTGGCGGCGGGTTATTTTCGAAAGGGCACGTGCCGCCCAGCGAAGGAAGAGTGTTTATGACCTTTCCCGCTAGCTATGTGGTGCGTGCGATATTCGCGGGGCTCGCGGTGGTCGCATTGGTGACCGGATATTTCGGCCTTCACACATATGCGAAAACCTTGGGGCTGCCGTCGGCGCCCCTCGACCTGTTGTATTGGGACCTGCAGTTGTTCGTGTTCGACTCCGCGCCGCTCGACGACCCGAGACCGCTGCCGGCCGCGCTGGAGTTCGCCCGGTTCGCCGCACCCGGCGTGACGGTCTACACACTGGTGGACGGCGCTCGTCTGCTCTTCGCCTCGGAGCTCCGCCGGTTCCGGGCGCGCAGGTCGAAGGATCACGTGGTCGTGTGCGGTTCCGGATCGGCGGCTCTGGCCCTGGTGGAGCGGCTGCGCGGGACGAGCACGCGGATCGTGATGATCGGTTCGGCTCCGGTGGCGGCCGTCGGCGACCGCAAGGCGCTCTACGTCAGGGGCGACGCGCGCAGCCCGGCCGCTCTCCGTGCCGCCGGCATCCAGCGGGCCTCCGTCCTGTACGCCTGCGAGCCGGACAGCTCGGCCAACACGGCGATCGCCCTGGCGGCGCACGGCGTGGCCCGGCCCGGTGGCAGGCATCCGTTGTCGGCGTACGCCCTGATCACCGATCCCGATTTGTGCGCCGCCCTGCGGGCCCGCCGGCTGAGTCTTCCCGGCCGGCCCCTGCTGCGCCTCGACTTCTTCAACCTGGACGAGCTCGCCGCCCGGGTGCTCCTGGACCGGCACCCGATCGTGAACGAACGGCCGGTTGTCATCATCGGCCTGGACGCCTTCGGCCGCAGCCTGCTGGTCGAGATGGCGCGCAGGCGGCGGCTGGTCCCCGCTCCCGGCCCGCTGCCGGTGACGGTCATCGACGCCGACGCGGCGCGGACCGTCGAGGCCGTGTGCCGCAGATTCGAGTTCGTGGCCGAGGTGTGCGCGCTTACCACGCACGACGCGCCGCCCGGCGACTTCCCGTTCGGAAACCTGCCGTTCGGGGAGCTGCTGCCGTCCGAGCCGCCGCAGCGGGTGTTCGTGTGCCACGAAGAACAGGACCTCGCGCTCAAGACCGCGCTCACCTCGCTGCGCCTGTGGAACTGCGGGCCCGGGTCGCTCGTGGTGCGGGTCGAGGAGGCGGGCGTCTTCAGCAGGGCCTTCGAGAGCGTCCACCTGCTGGAGGGACTCTCCGGCGCCCTGCGGGTGTTCGCGGTCAACGAGGAGGCCGGGGATCCGCGGCTCATCGGGGAGGACCTGGTGGAGACGCTGGCCCGGGCGATCCACGACAGCTACGTGGCGGAGAACACCGCGCGAGGCCACGTCCGGGCGACCAACCCTTCGCTGGTCCCGTGGGAGAGCCTGCCGTCGCACCTGCGGGCGGCGAACCGGCGGCAGGCCGAGGACATCGGGCGCAAGCTGACGAGCATCGGCTGCGCCCTCGCTCCCCGCGTGGAGCCCGAGTTGCGGTTCGCCTTCAAGGACTTCGAGATCGAGCGGCTCGCGATGATGGAGCACGAGCGGTGGCTGCGGGACCTGGTCGCCGACGGATGGACCCGCGGCCCGGTCCGCGACCCGGAGAAAAGGAAGCACCCCGACCTGGACGGCTGGGACGGCATCTCGGAGGCGGCCAAGGAGAAGGATCGCGACACCGTGCGGAACCTGCCGCGCATCCTGGCCGGCGCCGGGTTCCAGATCGTACGGGTCGGCTGAGCGAGTGAGCGGAGTGGTCAGGATCGCGTTCACCGGCCACCGGGGTCTGCCCCGCGACACGGCCGACCGGGTGCGCCGCGCCCTGCGGGCCGTGCTCGCCGGCCGGGACCTGCCGCTGGTGGGCCTGTCCTGCCTGGCTGAGGGGGCCGACCAGCTCTTCGCCAGGGAGGTGCTGCGCGTGGGTGGCGACCTGGACGTGGTCGTGCCCGCCGCCCGATACCGGGAGAGCCTGCCCCGGGCGGCCCGGACGGCGTACGACGACCTGCTCCCGCTCGCGCGGCAGGTGCACCTGATGCCGTTCGAACGGCCGGAGCCTCCGGCGTACATGGCCGCCGCGGTCTTCATGCTCGAACGGGCGGACGAACTGTTCGCCGTCTGGGACGGGCTGCCGGCGCGCGGGCTCGGCGGCACGGCCGACGTCGTCGCGCACGCCCGCGAGCAGGAGATGCGCGTGCTGGTGCTCTGGCCGCCCGGCTCTCGGCGAGAATGACGGGGGCGTGACAGGGAGCGTGACGGTGGGCAGGATCCGGCGGGTCGACGCGCTGCGCGGGTTCGCCGTCTGCGGGATCATGCTGGTGAACACCTGGCAGTGGACGGCGGAGCGGCGCGACCCGTCCCCTTTCGGCTGGGTGATGGAGAACCTCGTCCAGAGCCGCTTCTACCCGATCTTCGCGTTCCTGTTCGGCCTGTCCTTCGCGCTGTTCCTCGCCGCGGCGCGAAAGCGCGCGGCCCGCCCCAGGGTCGTCCTGCTCCGGCGCCTCGCGGTGCTGGCCGTGCTGGGCGCGGCGCACACCCTGGTCCATCCCGGCGGGGTGCTGCTGCCATACGCGGTGCTGGGGGTGGCGGTCCTGCTCCCGGCGAGCCTGCTGCCCCGGTGGACGGTGCTGCTGCTCGGCTGCGGCACGCTGGCCGCCTCCCTGCTCGACTCCGAGCCGTACGTGCTGATCACCGCGCTGTTCCTGCTCGGCCTGGCCGCCGCCCCGAGCGTGGCGGACGGCACGGGAGGCGCGGGCCGGACGTGGGTCCTCGCGGCCGTCTGCGCGGCGGCGGGGGCGCTCACGGCCGGGCTGACCTGGTGGTGGAACCACGCGCCGCCCGGGGGCGGGGTCTACCAGGCGGCGGCGGTGAGCGGCGCGGCCGCCTACGCGACGGCGTTCCTGCTGCTCGCCCGCCGGACGGCCCTGTTCGAGGCCCTGGGACGGATGGCGCTGACCAACTACGTCACGGGCACGCTGGTGATCGCGGCGGTGCTCCCGCCGCCCGCCACCGGCGGTTCCGGCGCCGGCGTCGTCGTGGGGCTCACCGTCGTGACCCTGGCCGCGCAGGCCGCCTTCAGCCGGTGGTGGCTGGCCGGTCACCGGTACGGCCCGCTGGAGCAGGTCTGGCGGACGCTCACCTGGTGGGGAGAGCCGCCCGCCGGGCAGACTGGGAGCCGTGACCCGCATAGCGCTGTGCCAGATCCCCGTCGACCACGACCCGAAGACCAACCTCGAGACCGTGCGTGACGCCCTCGCCCGGGTGCCGGGAGCGGACCTCGCCGTGTTCCCCGAGGCCACGCTCACCCGGTTCGGGCGCGGCGTGACGCACACGGCCGAACCACTGGACGGACCGTTCGTCACCGGCCTCGCCGAGGCCGCGCGTGAGCATGGCGTCGCCGTCATCGCCGGCGTCTTCGAACCCGCCGAGGACGGCCGGGTGTGGAACACCGCCGTCGCCCTGCGGGCGGACGGCTCGCTCGCCGCGGCCTACCGGAAGATCCACCTGTTCGACTCCTTCGGCGCGAAGGAGTCGAACCTGGTCGCGCCGGGGGACGAGCCGGTGGTCGTGGAGCTCGCCGGGCTCAGGATCGGCCTGGTCACCTGCTACGACGTCCGGTTTCCCGAGCTCGCGCGAGCACTGGTCGACCAGGGCGCGGACACGTTCGCGGTGATCGCCGCCTGGGGCTCGGGGCCGCTCAAGGAGGACCACTGGACGACCCTCGTCAGGGCCAGGGCCATCGAGAACACCACCTGCACGATCGCCGTCGGCCAGGCTCCCAACCCCGCCATACCGGACGGGTTCGGTGTCGGCCGCAGCATGCTCGTCGATCCGATGGGCGTCGCCCGCCACGACCTGGGCCCCGGCCCCGGCGTGCTGGTCGCGGAGATCGACCCCGCCTGGACGGCGACCGCACGCGCCACCGTCCCCTCGCTGGAACACCGACGGCTGGGTGTCAACAGATCGTAAACTACCCCCCATGAACGAGCCGGGACACAGGACGCGGATGCAGAAGGTGATTCCGCCGCGGCTGCTCGTGCCGTACCTGTCAGGCCGGCGCACGATCATCTCCGGGTACGTTTACCGGGTGCAGGACTGCGACCGCCTCACCTCACCCGCCGCGCTCGTCGAAGCCCTCGATCTGGGCTTCGACGGGTCGGAGCTCACGCCGGACGTGCCCGAGTTGTACGTCATGCGGTGGGACGCCCGGGACATCGACACCTACGTCGTCCCGTACGGCCAGCACATGGGCGGGGATTGGAGCGATGCACCGCCCTTCACGGGGAACGGGTTCACCGCCTCGCGCGAGCAGGTGGTGCCGCAGTTCCACACGATGCCGATGCCGATCCCCGCGGGCGCGGAGATCGTGCACCTCACGCCGGCCGGCGCGCGTCCCTTCGCCGCGTACGACGGCCTGACCTGGCGGCCGGCCCGATGAGCGCCTCTGTGACCGGCCCGGCGAACGGCGGCGAACCGGTCGGCCTGGGGTTCGTCGCCCTCTACCGGGACCGGGAGTACGCGGCGGCGCTCGGGCCGGGCAGCGACGACGTGGTGCTGTTCAGCGAGGCCCCGCAGGAGGGCTTCACCGCCGCCGGCGGCTACTGGCGGCTGCGGGTGGACCGGTCCGCGCTGGACCGGCTCACCCTGCTGCGCACGGTCGGGGCGTTCGGCGGGGAGCCCTGCCTGGTGCTGGACGAGGACGACGGAGGCGACGGCGGGGAGGGCGGCCTCCACATCGCCTACACCGGCCACAACGGCCTCAAGGCCGAGACGCTCGGCTACTGGCTGGTGGACCACGGCGCGTACGAGGTGGTGGTGCCCCGCGACGAGGTGCACGCCGTCCGGGTGGAACGGGTGCCCGTGCCGCTCGGTCCTGATAGGCCGGACGGCCAGGAGCCGGGCGACCGGTGACGCCGCCTTCCGGATAGCAGCCGGTCAGAGGCCGAGGGCGCGGTAGCGGGCGGACCGGGCGGCCGTCCGCTCGTCCGCCGGGCGGGCGAGCAGGCCGGCGATCTCGTGCTCCAGCGTCCCGGCGACCCGGCCGCAGAACGCCTCCGGCTCGTACGCCGCGTCGGGACGTTCCGGGACCACCCGGTCGACGATCCCGTTCCGCCGCAGGTCGGTGGCGCGGACGCCCTGGGCCGCGGCGATCTCGGGGGCGAAGTCGACGGTCCGGTACAGCAGCGCCGACGCGCCTTCGGGCGGAAGCGGGGACAGCCAGGCGTGCTGCGCGCAGACGACCCGGTCGGCCGGGAGCAGGGCCAGCGCCGCGCCGCCGGCGCCCTCCCCCAGCAGCAGGCACACGGTCGGCGCGTCGAGCATGACGAGGTCGGCCAGGCAGCGGGCGATCTCGGCGGCGAGGCCGCCCTCCTCGGCCGCCCTCGACAGCGCCGCTCCGGCCGTGTCGACGACCGTGACCAGGGGAAGGCCCAGTTCGCTGGCCAGGCGCATGCCGCGCCGGGCCACCCGCAGACCGGCGGGGCCGAGCCCGCTGCCGCCGCGCCGCCGCCGGTCCTGGCCGAGGACGACGGCGGGCGCCGTGCCGAACCTGGCCAGCGCGAGCAGCAGTCCGGGGTCGCGCTCGCCGGTGCCGGTGCCGTGCAGCGGGGTGACGTCACGCGCCCCGTGTTTCAGCAGTTCGCGGATGCCGGGCCGGTCGTCGCGCCGGGAGCGGGTCACCGCCTCCCACGCCGGGACCGGCTCGGCCGCCTCCTCGGGCTCCGGGCCGGGCGACAGCCCCGAGCGGGGCGCGCAGAGCACGGCCAGCGCCCTGACGGCGATCTCCCGGGCGTCCTCGGCCGAGACCACGGCGTCGACCAGCCCGTGGGCGTGGAGGTTCTCCGCGACCTGAACGCCTTCCGGGAACGGGTAGCCGTGCAGCGACTCGAACACCCGTGGCCCGAGGAAGCCGATCAGCGCGCCCGGCTCGGCGGCGGTCACGTGCCCGAGCGAGCCCCACGACGCGAACACCCCGCCCGTGGTCGGATGGCGCAGGTAGACGACGTACGGCAGCCCCGCGGCGCGGTGCGCGCCGACCGCGGCGGTGATCTTCACCATCTGGGTGAAGGCCAGGGCGCCCTCCTGCATCCGGGTGCCGCCGCTGGCCGGGGCGGCGAGCAGCGGCAGCCGTTCGGAGGTGGCCCGCTCGACCGCCCGCACGAGCCGTTCGGCCGCCGCCACCCCGATCGAACCGGCCAGGAAGGAGAACTCGCAGGCCATCACGGCGACGCGGCGGCCGTCGAGGGTTCCCTCCCCGGTGACGACCGACTCGTCGTATCCCGTCCTGGCCCGCACCCGGGCGAGCTCGGCCGCGTACTCCGACCCCGGCGCGGCCCGGTCGAGCGGCGGCCCGTCCCACGATTTCCACGAGTGCGGGTCGAGCACCCGCGCGATCAGGGTGCGCGCGTCCGGCCTGGTCACGGCGGTCACCGCCCCGGCGCCACGCGCCGGTGCCGGTACGCCGCAGGCGCCTTCTCCATCTCGGCGATCAGCTCTTCCCGATACGCGAACCTATCCTTGTGCCGCATATTTTCGGTACTTCGGGGCCGATGTCCAGCCTTGGTCCCTCATCGACCCCGCCGCTCCGCCGTACGACCGGAAGGCTCAGCGCGGCGTACGGTGCCCGCGCACCTGGTCCATCAGGCGGCGCAGCCGCTGCTGGTTCTCGGGATCGCGGGCCATCGTCTTGGCCTTCTCCATGTTCTCGCGGCCCTTGGGGGTCTGCAGGTAGTCCCGGATGCGCTGGACGATATTCGCCATTTCGAACTCACCATCCTGTTTGTGCCGTTACTGGACGGCTACCCAACGGCACCGCCGCCAATCCCGGACGGCCCGGCACGATGGGAGGTACGGTGAAGGACGCTGAGTGACCGACGGCGACGGCCACGCGACCTCGGGGGCCGAACATGGGAGCGGAAGCACCGGGCACCGGCCCCTTCTCGCCGGACTTCACCGGCATCACCCCCGCGCTCATGGAACGTCTCGTCAGAGACTTGGAGCACGCCCGCGGGTCGGCGCTCGTCCCGTACGACGAGACGAGCCTCCTCGGCGCGGCCGAGGGTCCGCGAGATCGTCGAGAGGCTGGCCGCCCACGCCGACGACGCCGAGTTCACCGCCGCCTTCTTCGCCGGCATCGGTGCGCGCCGCACGGTGGAGCTCCCCGGCGCCTGCGCCACATCCTGCAGGAGAACATGGACGACGCCGTACGGACCGTGAGCCGGGCGTTCGGCTCGGCGGTGAGCGGCGGGCCGGTGGCCCCCGGGTTCGCGGCCGTCGCCGCCGCCGTGCGCGCCAGAGCCGACCGGGACGAGGACCGCATGAGCATCGGCGACCTGCTGTCCGCCGCGCGCCTGCCTGCCGAGTGGCTGGCCGAGGTGGTGGTCACCCAGATGTTCCTGCCCGGCGACGAGTCGAACGGTGCCACGCTGACGCCGTACCTCAAGGCGCTGAGCGAGAACCCGGCGGCGGCACGGCTCGCGATCGCGCCGGCGACCGGGGACAGCCCGCTTCCCCGGGACGCCATGTCGCTGCTCGCCCACGCGGGCGGGACGAGCGACCGGCGGCCTGGCCTCGTGGCGTTCCTGCGGGACCTGAACCGCCGTACGTCCGGGAACGCTGAGTCCGCGGACGCGTTCGGACGCCTCCTCGCCGCCGCGTCCGGCGCGTACGACGAGAGGGACGGGCGCACAGCGACGTCGCGGCGCGGTTCGCGTACGCCGTCGTCACCGGCACCTCGGACTTCCGCTTCGCCCCACCCACGCGTGTCCACCTCGCCGAGATAGCGGGCACTCGCCTTCGCCGGAGACACGCGGGACCGCAGGCCCTTCGACCGGGGCATGGGCGACCTCGCCAGGCGGCTCGTCGGGGTGAACGTGCCGCCGATGCTGAAGGCCGGGGACCCCTCGCGTCTGGACGACGTCTTCGCCGCGCTCGGGAACGTACGTGGATTCGAACTCGCCGCCGCGGAGAAACACCTCCAAGCCCTCGACGACCTCGACGAGCGGAACGACCTGGCCAATGACATGGCGCCCAGTCAGGCACCGAAGGCCTGCGCGCCCTCGACCGGCGGTTCATCACCAACGGCATGGGCGGTAAGACCATGCTCGCATTGGTACGGGAGCACGCCGGGATCATGGAGACGTCACTCGACCAGGTCTGTGCGCTGTTCGGAGGGCACCGGGTGTGGGTGGGGTCGACGGCCCGCGCCTTCGGCGAGGAACTGAACGGACGCCGCCGGATGAAGGCGACGATTCAGCACCTGGTCGCCGAGTTGGAAGCGGAGCTCCGGGCGACCCCGGCCAGGATTTCCCGGGCCACCCCGTCGGGCCGCCCTCTGGTGTAGTGATCGCTCACACGGTGTCGACCTCGGCGTGGGGGAGGCCGCCGGAGAGCCGGGGATAACCGGGGCCGCGGTCGAAGAAGGCCGCAGTCGTCGTCTCCCGCAGCCGCTCCCGCAGGCGCGCGGTCGCCTCGGCGTCCACGACGACGTCGTCGCGGGTGCCGGTCAGGACGACGCCGTAGTCCTCCCGCGCGCCCTCGAAGGAGACCTTCCCGTCGCGGACGTCGGCGGCGACGCGCTCGGCCGGCCGGTCGTACGGCGAGCCCCAGCCGCCTCCCCCGGTCGTACGGATGCGGATGACCTGCCCGGCGCGTACGGGGAAGTCGTCGACCAGGCCCTCCATCTCCACGCCGTCGACCGTGACCTGGAAGGGCCGGCCGGCCCGGCCGCCGTTGACGCCCCAGCACGACAGGATCGAGCGGTCGGCGATCGACATGAACGAGGCGTCCCGCAGCATCCGGATGTGCTTGTCGTAGCCGAGACCGCCGCGGAACTCCCCCGGCCCGCCGCTGTCCACCGCCAGGCCCAGCCGCTCGACCCGGAACGGCCAGCGCGCCTCGGCGAACTCCGCGGGGATGTTGCGGCTGTCGGGCACGACGTGGATGGTGTCCTCCCCGTCGGCGTACCAGCGCCCGCCCGACCCGCCGCCCAGCACCTCGCGCATGAGGTACGGCCCGTCGTCCGACTCGCCGTACACACCGGTGTAGCGGATCGTCTCCTGGTCGGCCGGCATCCGGCCGCCGGTCGCCTTGGCCAGCACGCCCGCCAGCACGCCGAGCAGGCGGAGGATCACGAACGTACGGGCGTTGGTGGGCGCGGGGAAGATCGGCGTGAGCAGGGTGCCCTTCTCCGGAAAGACCATCCTGATCAGCGGCACGACGCCCTCGTTGACGTCGAGTTCGGCCATCCGCTCGGGGGTGTCGGCGAGGTTGCGCAGGATCGGCGCCAGCCACTTCTTCAGGAAGACGCCGCCCGCGTAGTCGCCCGCGTGGTTGATCGGCCCCTTGGCCTGTGCCGAGGTGCCGGTGAAGTCGATGGTCAGCGGGGTTTCCGCGGAGTGGTCGACGGTCAGCGTGATCCGCTGGGTGTGCAGGCGCGGCTCGTCCACGCCGTCGTGCTCGGCGTAGTCCTCCCAGACGTGGACGCCCTCGGGGATCTTCGCCAGCAGTTCCCGCCGGAAGGTCTCGGTCGTCTTGGAGATGATCGCATCGAAGCAGGCCTCGACCGCCTCCCGGCCGTACCGGCCGAACAGCTCGCCGAGCCGCCGGGCCCCCATGAGGCAGGCCGAGCACTCGGCGTCGAGGTCCCCGGCCAGCGCGTCGGGCATGCGGGAGTTGCGCGTCATGATCGTGAGAGCGGCGCGGTTGGGCACCCCCTGGTCCCAGAGCCTGATCGGCGGGACCATCAGGCCCTCCTCGAACGCGCTGCGCGCGTGCGACGGCATCGATCCCGGCACCGCGCCGCCGATGTCGTCGTGGTGGCCGAACGCCTGGACGAACGCGACGACCTCGCCGTCGTGGAAGACGGGCACCGTCACGCACAGGTCGGGCAGGTGGCCGATGCCGCCCTCGGAGAGGTAGACGTCGTTGTGGAAGAACACGTCGCCGGGCCGCATCGTCTCGATCGGGAAGTCGCGGACGATTGGCTGCACCAGCGCCGAATAGGAACGGCCGGTCAGCTTGCGCAGCCGCGCGTCGTGGATGCCGGCCCGGAAGTCGTGCGCGTCGCGGATCATCGGCGACCGGGCGGTCCGCGCGATCGCGGTCTCCACCTCCGTCTCGACCGACGCGAGCGTGCCCTCCACGATCTCCACGAGCACGGGGTCGGCGGTCCTACCGGTCATCGCTCACCACCACGAGGTTGCCGTAGTCGTCCATGGTCGCCGTGAAGCCGGGATGCACCGGCAGGGTCGAGCCGTACTCCTCGACGACGGCGGGCCCGCGGACGACGGCGCCCGCGCCGAGGTCGTCGCGGCGGTAGACGACGGTCCTGCCCCACCGCTCGTAGTACACGTCGCGGGTGCCGACCGGGCTCGGCTCGTCCGGCTGGTACGGCCTGCGCGCGAGCTTCGGCCGGGTGATGGGGCCGATGCCGGACACCCGGAGGTTGACCCACTCGACGGCGTGCCGGGGATCGTCGCGGTAGCCGTACCCGTAGAGCCTCTCGTGCTCGGCGTGGAACCGGCCGGCGACCACGGCGAGCCACGCGTCGTCCACGGGACCGTCCGGCGCGGCCACCCGCACCTCGTACGCCTGGCCGTAGTAGCGCAGGTCGGCGCTGCGCGCGTACACGTGCTCGGCGAAGCCCTCGCGGCCGAGCGCGTCCGCCGCCTCGGCCTCCAGGTCGGCGAGGATCTCGCCGAGCACCCGCGGCGACGGCTCACGGGTGACGTACGTGCGGACGTAGTCGTTCTTCACGTCCACGGTGAGCAGGCCGAACGCGGACACGTTCCCCGGGTCGGGCGGGATGATCGCGGCGGGCAGCCCGAGGACGTCGATCAGGCGGCAGGCCAGCAGCGGGCCGGACCCGCCGAACGCGACCAGCGGGAAGTCCCGCACGTCGAGCCCGCGCTGCACGGTGATCTGCCGGATCGCGTTCGACTGGTTGAAGGCGCTGATCTCCAGGATCCCGGTGGCGCAGCGCTCGGGGGTCAGCCCGAGCCGGGCGGCGAGCGCCTCGACGCCCGCCCGCGCGGCGGCGACGTCGAGGCGGATCTCCCCGCCGAGCAGGTGCGGCGGCACCCGGCCGAGGAAGACGTGCGCGTCGGTCACCGTCACCTCGGCGCCGCCTCCGCCGTAGCAGATCGGCCCGGGGTCCGCGCCCGCGGAGCGGGGCCCCACCTTCAGCGTGCCCTCCGGGGAGACCCAGGCGATCGACCCGCCGCCCGCCCCGACCGTGACGATGTCGATCATCGGGATCTTGCAGGGATAACGGCCGATCCTGCCCTCGGTCGTCAGCGAGGGCTCTCCGTCGACCACCACGGCCACGTCGGTCGAGGTGCCGCCGCCGTCGAGGGTGATCGCGCTCGGATGCCCGGCGGCCCCCGCCACCAGGGCGGCGCCGAGCGCGCCCGCGGCCGGGCCGGACAGGACGGTCGTGATCGGCTGGTGCACCACCTCGGCCGCCGAGAGCACGCCGCCGTTGCTCTTCATGACCGAGAAGGGCCGGCCGAGCCGCTCGGACAGGTTCCCGATGTAGCGCCGCATGATCGGCTTGACCGCCGCGTCCACCAGCGTGGTGACCGACCGCTCGTACTCCCGGTACTCCCGCAGCACGTCGCTCGACAGCGACACGACGGCCTCCGGGTGCTCGCGCTCCAGCACCTCCCGCATCCGCCGCTCGTGGGCCGGGTTGGCGTAGGAGTGCAGGAGGCACACGCCGATCGCGGTGACGCCCCGCTCCCTGAACCACCGCGCGGCGTCCGCGGCCTGCTCCTCGTCGAACGGCCGGATCTCCCCGCCGAGGTGGTCGAGCCGTCCTCCCACGGTACGCACCCGGTGGGCGGGCACGATCCGCGGCGGTTTCACCCAGAAGTAGGAGTTGCCGTAGCCGTCCGGCACGCTCTGCCGGGCGATCTCCAGGACGGACTCGAAGCCCTCGGTGGTGACGAACCCCAGGTGGGCGGTGCCGTCCGGGCGGTCCTCCAGCAACTGGTTCGTGGCGACGGTCGTGCCGTGGACGAGGGCGGCGACGGCATCGAGGTCGCGGGACCCCCCATGGGCCTCCAGCACCTTGTGCACGCCTGCCATGAAACCATCGGCCGGGTTGGCAGGAGTGGAGGGAGTCTTGGTCGTGACGACGCGGCCGGACTCCTCGTCGACGAGAACGACGTCGGTGAAGGTGCCGCCGGTGTCTACCCCGATGCGGATGGACATGCTCAGTGTCTACCGAGCGCCGCCACCGGGAAGAACCGGCGCACTCTGCCGAAGAATCCGGACACCGTCGTCAGACCCTGCCCACCCCGGGCCGCCTGCGCGGGCCGCCTGCGGGACTCAGACCGCGCAGGCGCCGTCGTCACACCCCGCGCCCGCCTTCTCTGCCGCCGTCTCCTGGGCCGCTGTCTCCTGGGCCGTACGGGCCTCGACCTCCCGCAGCGCGGCCACGAGCGTCTCCACGGGCTGCGCGCCCGAGACGGCGAACTTCTCCTCGAACAGGAACAGCGGGACGGAGCGCACGCCCAGCGCGTGGGCGCGGGCCAGCTCGGCGCGCACCTGCTCGGCGCCCTCCCCGGTGTCCTCGACGCCGGTCTCGGCGGCGAGCCCGGCCAGCGTGCCGGAGTCCCCCACGTTCAGGCCGTCGGTGAAGTGGGCCCGGAAGAGCCGCTCGGCCATCGCCGCTCCGCGTCCGGCCCGTTCGGCCAGCCAGATCAGCCGGTGCGCCTCGAAGGTGCCGGCCTGCAGCGCCCGGTCGAAGCGGAGGTCCAGCCCGTCCTCGGCCGCCACGCCCGCGACTCGGGCGGTCATCTGGGCCACCTGTGCGGCGCCGCCGAACTTGCGCTCCAGCGCGCGCAGCAGCGGCTCACCGGTGGAGACGCCGCCCGGGTCGAGCTGGAAGGGGCGGTGCTCCACTTCGACGTCCCCCTCGAAGAGGCGTACGGCCTGCTGGAGCCGGTGGTGCCCGATGTAGCACCAGGGACACACGACATCAGAGAAGATCTCGACTTTCACGACATGTCCCAACCGGTGCGCCCTCCGGGCGATTCCCCCGCTCAGACACGAGCTAGCGGCGGCGGGAGTTGCGGCCGAGGAGCCAGCCGATGACGGCGCTGCCGAGGGCCACCCCGGCGCCCGTGCCGAAGGCCGCGAGCATCGTCCAGGCCGGCACGCCCTGGCGGGGCGCGGCGGCGGCCTCGCGGGTGAACACCCGGGGCGTCGTGTCCCCCGCCGCGGCCGTCGCCGCCGGAACGGCCTCAGAGACGGCGGGAACGGCTCCGGACACGGCTTCGGACACCGTGGCGGGAACGGCGGAGGCTGCCAGCAGGTGCCGCTCGACGGCGGAGAAGAACTCCCCGGCGGTCTTCTTGGCCACCGAGGCGAGCATCCGCTGCCCCACGCCGCCGATCATGCCGCCGACGACGGCCTCGGCGTCGAAGTCGACGCGGGTGCCGCCCTCGGCGTCGCTCAGCCGTACGGCCACGGTGGCCTCGACGGTGCCGGGGGCGCCCTGGCCGCGCGCGCCGAGCGTGAACCGGTCCGGCTCCTCCTGGTCGCGCAGGGCGACCTCACCTTGGTAGACGCCCCTGACCGAGGCGACCCCCGCCGTGACCGTCATCGCGTACACGTTCTCGCCGACCGTCTCCAGGCGCTCGCAGCCGGGGATCGTCCGCACCAGGACGCCGGGGTCCTGGAGGGCGTCCCAGACCCGCTTGCGCTCCGCCGCGACCAGCGCGCTGCCCGAGACCTTCATGGCCACCTCCGATGCGAAGCACACCAGAAAATCACCCGTACGGCGAGAACGGCAAGATGTGCCCGGCCTCGGCGTGGCGGTGAAGCGGACCTCACCCGGCCGGCTACCGGGAGGCCGTGACCGTGACGGGAAGCTCCGTCCCGGAGATCGGGGACGACGCGGTCTCGCGGCAGATGTTGCGGCGCACCACCCCCAGCAGGGAGCGGAGGGTCTCGACCTGTTCCGGCGTCAGGCCGTCGGACAGCCGCCGGTGAAGCTCCTCCTCGACCCGGCGGACCTCGGGCCGCAGTGCGTCTCCCTCCGGCGTCGTGCTCACCACGCTGATCCGCCGGTTTCCGGGGGACGGAGCGCGGCTCACGAACCCACCGCGCTCCAGCCGTTGCAGGCTCTTGGTCATCGTGGACATGTCGATGCCCACGGCCGCGGCGAGCCGGTTCTGGGACATGGGCCCGTTGGCCCACAACGCGTTGAGCACCCGGTCCTGACCGGGATAGAGGCCGATCTCGGCGAGCAGCGCGGCGAGCAAAACGCGGTGCCCGAGAGCCGCCTGGGCCATCAGGCAGCTCAGGCTGTCCGGGTCCTCTCCGGGCGCCGCTCCGCACCCCGCCCCGGCCCCGGCAGTCATTCCGCACGCCCCCGCGCCGCCGGTCCGTGTCTCCGTCATCACGCCGCCTCCTCGCCGATCAGCCTACCGCTTGCAAATTGGTCGGCCAAGTTGTAAGAGTATCTATTGGCCGACCAAGTTGGCTGACCAAGTAACTTCAGGAGGGCTTGATCATGCTGTTCACACCCCACGACCTCGGTTCCCTCCGCCTGCCGAACCGTCTCGTCATGGCGCCCATGACGCGGTCACGGGCGTACGTGGAGGGGATCCCCTCACCGTTGACCGCGCTCTACTACGCCCAGCGCGCCTCGGCCGGACTGATCGTCACGGAGGGCGTCCAGCCCAGCGCGGCGGGACAGGGCTACATGAACACCCCGGGGCTGCACACCGACGAGCAGGTCGCCGGGTGGCGGGAGGTGACCGACGCCGTCCACGCGGCGGGCGGCCGGATCGTGGCCCAGATCATGCACGCGGGCGGGGTCGGCCACCCCGACAACACCGGCCGCCTGCCGGTCGCCCCCTCCGCCGTACGGCTCGGTGAGCAGATCTTCACGCCCACCGGCCCGAAGGACACGCCGGTGGCCGTGGAGCTGTCCACGGAGGAGGTGGATGCCACGGTCGGCGACTTCGCCGCCGCCGCCCGCCGCGCCGTGGACGCCGGGTTCGACGGCGTCGAACTGCACGGCGCCAACGGCTACCTGATCCACCAGTTCCTGTCGCAGAACGCCAACCTGCGCGACGACCGGTACGGCGGGTCGGTGGAGGGCCGGATCCGGTTCGCCGTGGAGACCGCCAAGGCCGTCGTGGACGAGATCGGCCCGTCCCGGGTGGGCATCCGGCTCTCCCCCCTGAACGGCGCCCAGGGGCTGGTGGAGGAGGACGCGCACGAGGTCTATCCCGCGCTGGTGTCCGCGCTCGCCGGCCTCGACCTGGTCTACCTGCACCTGCTGGCCACCGGCACCGAGCTGGACGCTCGCATCCGCGACCTGTGGCCGAACACGCTGATCGTCAACGACCCCGCCGCGACCGACCCGGGGGCCGCCGCCGCGGAACGGCTGCGCTGGGGCGCCGATCTCGTCGCTCTGGGCAAGTCCTTCCTGGCCAACCCCGACCTGCCGCTGCGCCTGCGCGTCGGCGCTCCGCTGAACGAGCCGGACCTGAGCACGGCCTTCGGCGGCGACCACCGCGGCTACACCGACTACCCCACCCTGGCCCTCCACCCGGCCGGCGCCTGACCCCCGGGCAACGCGAGCAGGAGCGCGGAAAGAACCACAGAAGATCCGGCGAGGACCTCCGGTGCACGGAACCGGAGGTCCTCGCCGTTTCCATGCGCAATCGCAGGGCGGCCGCGACAGGGCGCCTCCGGCGTCAACCGCGCGGCGTACGGGGGAATCAGCCGCGCGGCGGACGCCGCGCGTGCCGCCGTCCCGCCACTCTTGGTCGTGTGCCCCGACCGGGCACGCCCCGGCGGGACGGGACATCTGTCCCTGGTCACCGGGACCACCCGGCAGGCATCGTCCGTACTGCAAGGAACGGGGATCCGGCACCGCGAACCGGGCCGCTTCGGCGCGCCTGAGGCTGTGACGAAGATCGCACCTCGCGGGGCCCTAATGCTCTACAGCCTGTAGTACTACTGAATATAGAACTACAAGTCGTAGAGCTCGGCGTGAGGAAGACATGGACGCGCTTGACCTGGCACGGTGGCAGTTCGGGGTGACCACCGTCTACCACTTTCTCTTCGTGCCCCTGACGATCGGGCTCGGCGTCTACGTGGCCGGCCTGCAGACCGCCTGGCTCCGTACGGGCCGGGAGCACTACCTGCGGCTCACGAAGTTCTTCGGCAAGCTCTTCCTGATCAACTTCGCCATGGGCGTGGTCACCGGCATCGTGCAGGAGTTCCAGTTCGGGATGAACTGGAGCGACTACTCCACCTTCGTCGGCGACGTGTTCGGCGCGCCGCTGGCGCTGGAGGCGTTGCTCGCCTTCTTCCTGGAGTCGACGTTCCTCGGCCTGTGGATCTTCGGCTGGGACCGGCTGCCCAAGCGGGTCCACCTCGCCTGCCTGTGGGCGGCGGTGATCGGCTCCAACCTGTCGGCCTACTTCATCCTCGCGGCCAACGCCTGGATGAAGCACCCGGTCGGCTACGAGGTCGTGGACGGCCGGGCCCGGATGACCGACCTGTGGGCCGTGCTGACCAACTCGACCGCGCTCGCCGAGGTGCCGCACGTCGTGGCCGCCTCGTTCGTCGTGGCCGGCGGGTTCGTCATCGCCGTCATCGGCTACCGCGTCCTGCGCGAGCGCGGCCTCGGCGTGCTGCCCGGCCGCCCGGCCCGCACGATCACCGCCGAGGACGCCACCACGCCGATGCGCCGCCTCCCGGACATGTGGCGGACCGCCCTGCGCGCCGCGCTCGTGATGACCGCGATCGCGGGAGCCGTGGTCGCGGGCACCGGCGACCTGTCCGGTCAGCTCCTGCGTGAGCAACAGCCGATGAAGCTGGCCGCCGCGGAGGGCCTGCGTCACGACACGGCCGGCGCGCCGTTCTCGATCGCGCCCGGTGTCGAGGTGCCCGGCCTGCTCAGCCTGCTCGCCGCGCACGACCCCGCCGCGACGGTCCAGGGCGTGGACGACATCCAGGCGAGGTACGAGAAGGCGTTCGGCCCGGCCGACTACACCCCGAACCTGCCGGTCGTCTTCTGGTCGTTCCGCGTGATGATCAACTTCGGCATGGCCACGGTGGGACTGTCCGTCCTCGGCCTCTGGCTGACCAGGAAGCGCCGCGGGCGGCGCGGCGGGCAGCGCGCCGGACAGTATGGCGGATCGGGCGAGCCCCTGCCCGCCTGGTTCGCCCGCCTGTGCGTGCTGGCGCTCCCGCTGCCGACCGCCGCGATCATCGCCGGCTGGCTGCTCAGCGAGATCGGCCGCCAGCCGTGGACCGTGCAGGGCGAGCTCATGACGGCCGCCAGCGTGTCGCCCGGCGTCTCGCTCGGCGAGGTCGCGATCACCCTGGCCGTCTTCACGGTCCTGTACGGCGTGCTGGCACTCGCCGAGGGCGCCCTGCTGCTGCGGCACGTCAAGGCCGGCCCCGAACTTCCCGCCCCGGCCACCGTGCCCCCCGGCGCGGTCCCGCCGGCGCGCGCGGAGGAGACCCGGCTCACCCCGACCCTCATGTACTGAGGAGCCACGAGATGACGACCTTCTGGTTCATCGTGATCGCCTTCCTCTGGACGGGCTACTTCGTCCTGGAGGGGTTCGACTTCGGCGTGGGCGCCCTGCTGCCGCTGCTGTCGCGCTCGGAGGCGGACCGCAGGCAGGTGCTCGGCACCATCGGCCCGGTGTGGGACGGCAACGAGGTCTGGCTGATCACCGCGATCGGGGCGATGTTCGCCGCCTTCCCCGCGTGGTACTCCGGCCTGCTGAGCGGCTTCTACCTGCCGGTCTTCCTGGTGGTCACGGGCCTGATCGTGCGCGGCGTCGGCCTGGAGTGGCGCGGCAAGGTCCACTCCCGGCGCGAGGTCGCCCTGTGCGACGCCGGGATCGTCGCCGGCAGCGTGCTGCCCGCGTTCCTGTGGGGCGCGATCTTCGGCAACCTGCTGTTCGGCACGGCCCTCGCGACCGTGCTCGGCGGGGCCCTGTCGCTGTCGGTGGCCGTGCTGCACGGCGCGGTGTTCGTGGCGCTCAAGACGACCGGCGGGGTGCGGGCCCGCGCCCGCCGCGCCGCCCTGCTGGCGGCGGTCGGCGCGGTGCCGGTCGCGCTCAGCACGCTGCCGTCCGTGCCCGGCAGAGGGCCGCTGTGGACGCTCGGGACGGCCCTGCTCGCCGCCGCCGCGCTCGCGGCCGGGGTGACGCTGGTGTGGGGCCGCCGGGAGGGCTGGGCCTTCACCGCGACCGCCACGGCGATCACCGCCACGACCGCCACCGTCTTCGGCGTGCTGTCGGCGGCGCCCCTGCCCGGCCTGACCCTGGCCGAGGCGGCCTCCGCGCCGTACACGCTGACGCTCCTCACCTGGATCGGCCTGATCGCCCTGCCGGGCGTCCTCGTCTACCAGGCCTGGACCTACTGGGTGTTCCGCAAGCGCCTCACCGCCGAGGTCGGAGACGGCACGGCGCGAGGCCCTCGCTCTCGCGGATGATCCGGACGACCGCGAGGAAGCCCGAGCGATCATGCGCTGAAGGTTCCCGGCGCTCGGGCCGCCGCCGTACTCAGCGGGTGAGGCGCAGGGTGTGGAGGTCGGAGGGGGAGATGGGCATCCGGTCGATGGGGATGCCCTCGGCGTCCTCGATCGCGGCGGCGAGGACGGCGGAGACCGGGATGACCCCGGCCTCCCCGGCGCCCTTGATCCCCAGGGGGTTGAGCGGCGAGGGCGTCTCCAGGTGGGCCGTCTCGATGCGCGGGATCTCCGTGGCGTACGGCATCAGGAAGTCCATGAACGAGGCGTTCAGCAACTGGCCGTGCTCGTCGTAGACCATCTTCTCGTACAGCGCGCCGCCGACGCCCTGGGCGACCCCGCCGTGGATCTGCCCCTCGACGATCATCGGGTTGATCAGCCTGCCGCAGTCGTGCACGACGGCGTACCGCAGGATCCTGATCTCGGCGGTGTCCGGGTCGGTCTCCACGATCGCGGCGTGCATGCCGGCCGCGAAGGTCGACCTGACCGGCGAGTAGTAGTCGCGGCCCTCCAGGCCGGGCTCCTCCCCCTCCGCCACCGGCGGCCGGTCGTCGGACGCGGGCCCGGCGAACTGGGTGGCCCGCTTGGCCTCCTCGTCGAAGGCGTACCGCAGCGGGTTGGACAGCACGGCGACGGTCGCCAGCGGGATCGACGCCGACGGCGCGCCGGCCACGTGGACCATCCCGTCGGTGATCTCCAGGTCGCGCGGGTCGGCCTCCAGCGCCTCGGCCGCGATCCGCAGCGCCTTCTCCCTGACCTTCCGGCAGGCCAGCGCGATCGCGTTGCCGCTCATCACGGCCGCGCGTGAGGCGAAGGTGCCCACCGCGTAGCCGAAGCGCCGGGTGTCGCCGGTGACGACCGACACCCTCTCGATCGGCACGCCGAGCTCGGTCGCCGCGATCTGCGCGAACACCGTCTCGTGGCCCTGCCCCTGGGAGGTGAGGCCGGTCGACACGTGCACCCGGCCGTCGGAGGTGATCTGCACGTGGCCGCCCTCGTACGGCCCGACGCCGGTGCCCTCGACGTAGCAGCCGACGCCGATGCCGATCCTGCGGCCCTCGGCCGCCGCCCGCGCCTTCTCCTCCGGGAAGGAGTCCCAGCCGATCAGCTCCTTGAGCATGCGCAGCGCTTCGGGGTAGTCGCCGCTGTCGTAGATCAGCGGGCGCCCGTCCTGGAACGTCAGGCCCTGGTCGTAGGGGAACTCGTCCGGCTGGACGAAATTGGCCGCCCTGACCTCCGTACGGTCCCGGCCGAGGTAGGCGGCGATCTTGTCCATCGTGCGCTCCATGCAGAAGACGCCCTGCGGGCGGCCCGCGCCGCGGTACGGCGTGACCTGCACGGTGTTGGTGTAGACCGAGGAGAACTCGACCCGGTAGGCGCCCACCTTGTACGGCCCGAGCAGCTGGGTCGAGGTGATGATCGGCACGATGATCCCGTACGGCGTGTAGGCGCCGTGGTCGTGCAGGATCTCCACCTCCAGGCCGAGGAGGCGGCCGTCGTCGTCGAATCCCACCCGCACGTGCTGCACCTGCCCGCGCTCGTGGGAGGAGGAGACGAAGTGCTCGCGCCGGTCCTCGGTCCACTTGACCTCCCGGTTCAGCAGCCGGGCCGCCCACGGGACGAGGATCTCCTCGGGCCAGGGATGGACGATCTTGACGCCGAAGCCGCCGCCGACGTCGGGCGCGACGACCTCCACCTTGGGCAGCGGCAGCCCCAGCTTTGCCGCGATCGCCATCCGCACGCTGGTGGAGGTCTGCGTGGAGGAGTAGACGCGCAGCGACGCGTCGTCGGCGTCCCAGCGGGCGTACACGCCCTTCCCCTCCAGAGGCGTGCACGCGCTGCGTTCCACGTCGAGACGGAACTCCAGCCGGTGCGGGGCCGCGTCGACCGCCTGCCGCGCCGTCTCGCCCCCGGGGCCGGGCACCTCCTGCACGAGGTGCGCGCCGATGTTGCCCGGCACGTCGTCGTGCACCAGATGCGCGCCCCCGGCGGCCTCCTCCAGGCCCACGACCGGCTTGAGCACCTCGTAGTCGACCCGGATCAGCGCGCAGGCGTCCTCGGCGAGGTAGCGGTCGCGGGCGACGACCATGACGACCGGCTCCCCGACGTGCCGCACGATCTCCCGGGCCAGCGGGTACGCCGTACGGCCGTGGGTGAGCGCCGGGTGCGGGATCAGCAGCGGCAGCGGCTCGGCCAGCGCCCCCGGCAGGTCCTCCCAGATGTAGATCGCGACCAGGCCGTCCACGTCGAGGGCGGCCGACACGTCGACGTCGAGGATCCGCGCGTGGGCGTGCGGCGACCTGACGAATGCGGCGGCCAGCGCGCCCGCGCCCAGGTCGTCGAGGTAACGCCCCCGCCCGGTGATCAGCCGGGGGTCCTCGCGCCGCTGGACCGGCTCGCCGAACAGCCTCGTGGTCATGCCCCGCCCTCCTCGGCCTGAAGCTCGGCGGCGCGGTGGACCGCCTTGAGGATGTTCTGGTAGCCGGTGCACCGGCACAGGTTGCCCGCCACGGCCTCCAGCGCCTCCTCCTCCGACGGCGCGGGGTTGTCCCGCAGGAACGCGGTGACCGTGCACAGGAACCCCGGCGTGCAGAACCCGCACTGCAGGGCGTGGCACTCGGTGAAGGCCCGCTGGACCGGCGACAGCGCGCCGTCCCGGGCCAGCCCCTCGACCGTCGTGATCTCCTGGCCGTCCACCGTGACGGCGAACGTCAGGCACGACCGCACCGGCTCGCCGTCCAGCAGCACCGTGCACGCGCCGCAGACGCCGTGCTCGCAGCCCACGTGGGTGCCGGTGAGGCCGAGGTCGTGGCGCAGGCAGTCGGACAGCAGCCGCCGCCCGGGCACCGTCGCCTCCCGCACGACCCCGTTGACCGTCAGCGTCACGCGATGGTGTGTCTCGTTCACGATCCCTCCCCGTGGGCCGCGGCGGCGGCGTCCCGCAGCGCCCGTACGGCGAGCACGCCCGTGAGGTGGCGGCGGTAGTCCGCCGTCGCGTGGATGTCGCCCTCCGGCTCGACCAGGTCCCGTACGGCGGCCGCCACCGCGTCCCAGTCCACCGACGCCGCCGGGCGCGGGCCGCAGGCGGCGGTCACGTCCGCGACGACCGGGACCGGTCCCACGCTCACGCAGGCGACGCGGGCGGCGGAGATCCGGAGGTCGTCGTCCAGGGTGACGGCGGCGGCGACCCCGGCCACCGCGTAGTCGCCGTGCCGCCGGGCCACCTCGTGGAAGGCCGTGCCCGACCGCGCCGGCAGCGCCGGGAAGAACGCCGACACGGCCAGTTCGCCGGGCCGCGCCGCCGACTCCATCGGGCCGGTGAAGAACTCCGCGGCCGGCACCTCCCGTTCCCCGTCCAGGCTCGCGAGCCGTACGGACCCGCCGAGCAGGGCGAGGACGGCGGGCATCTCGGCGGCGGGGTCGGCGTGGACGAGGCTGCCCACCACGGTGCCCCGGTTGCGGATCACGGGGTGGGCGACCAGGCGCAGCGCCTGCCGCAGCAGCGGCTGGGCCGCCGCGGCCCCGGGCGAGCGCTCGACGGCGGCGTGGCGGGCGAGCGCCCCGACGCGTACGCCGGACGGCCCGGCCTCGATGCCGTCCAGGCCGGGCACGCGGTTGACGTCGACGACGCGCGCGGGCGCGGCGAGGCGCATGTTGAGCAGCGGGATCAGGCTCTGGCCGCCCGCCAGGACCTTCCCGCCCGGGCCCGCCTCGGCGAGGACGTCGAGCGCCTCGCCGAGGGTGGCCGGGCGGCGGTAGTCGAACGGCGGCGGCTTCACCGCGTCGTCCGGGACACGCGCCGATCAGACGGCCGGGTCGCGTTCGAGCCCGATCTCCCCACCTGTGACCTCCTTCGCGGGCCTGCCCGCGATGGCGCGGAGCAGGTGATAGCCGGCGAGTACCACGATCGTGCCCAGCGCGATCCCGGCGAGCGAGAAGTCCCCGGTGATCTGATGGGTGACCGGCCCGATCGCGAGGATGATCCCCGCGCCGACCGGGACCATGTTGACCGGGTCGGCGAAGTTCACCCGGTTCTCCACCCAGATCTTCGCGCCGAGCAGCCCGATCATGCCGTACAGGATGACCGTGACGCCGCCGAGCACGCCGCCGGGCGTGGCGGCGACCAGCGCGCCGAACTTCGGGCACAGGCCGAACAGGATCGCGATGACCGCGGCGATGTAGTAGGCGGCCGTCGAGTAGACCCGGGTGGCCGCCATGACGCCGATGTTCTCGGCGTACGTCGTCGTGGGCGAGCCGCCGACGGCGGTCGCGACCGCGGTGCCGACGCCGTCGGCGACGATCGCCCGGCCCATCATGGGGTCGACGTCGGCGCCGGTCATCTGGCCGACCGCCTTGACGTGGCCGACGTTCTCCGCGATCAGGGCGATCACGGCGGGCAGCACGACCAGCACTGCCGACGCCTGGAACGACGGCGCGTGGAAGTGCGGCAGCCCGATCCAGCCGGCGTCGGCGACGGCCTGGAAGCTCACCCGGGGATGGGTGTCGACCGCGCCGGTGCCCGCGTTGTAGGCGGTGATGTTCCCGAACACCCGGTCGGCGA
The DNA here is from genome assembly GCF_008728085.1 of Microbispora cellulosiformans. Lineage (NCBI taxonomy): Bacteria > Bacillati > Actinomycetota > Actinomycetes > Streptosporangiales > Streptosporangiaceae > Microbispora > Microbispora cellulosiformans. The sequence continues at coordinate 315,527 of NZ_VYTZ01000002.1, forward strand.
GCCACGACAGGACGAACCCGAAGACCAGCCCGAGCAGCACGCCGATCCGGCCGAGGAAGCCGCGGAACAGCACGATGAACACGAACGTCGCGACCATCGTGACCAGCGCGATCCACGGGTCCTGCGGCCAGTACACGTCGGCCACGACGTACGCCAGGCCGAACCCGATCAGCATGACCACCGCACCGGTCACGACCGGCGGGAAGATCCGGTGGATGACCTGCACGCCGAGGACGTGGATGACCACGCCGCACACCGCGAGCACGAGACCCGCGACGAGGATCGCCCCGGTGACGACCTGGTCGGCCCCCGGGGTGTCGCCGCCGAACGCCGCGCGCACCGCCACCACGCCGCCGACGAACGACGCCGAGGTGCCGAGATAGCTGGGGATCCGGCCCCGGGTAATCAGCAGGAACAGGATCGTCGCGACGCCCGACATCATCACCGCGGTGTTCGGGTCGAGCCCCATCACGAGGGGGAACACGAAGGTCGCGCCGAACATCGCGATCACGTGCTGCGCGCCGATCCCGGCCATCCGCGGCCAGCTCAGCCTCTCGCCGGGTTTGACGACCTCGCCGGGGGCCAGCCCTCTGCCGTCTCCGTGCACCGTCCATCTGAAAGCCATGTACGTCCCTCCAGCTGGGCCGTGGGCTCGGCCACCCCGCAGGCGTCCCGCGTACTTCCTTGACCGTTTGGGGCACTTTAGGACCGGCGTGGTCGACAGACATGGGCATGATCTGCCAAAACGACGGCCACCGGAGCGTCTACACCGCGCGGACCTACACCACGCGGATCGTGTAGTCGTCGCCGGTGACGACCTGGCCCGCCCTGATTTTGCAGGCCTTGCGTAGTTCCACCTGTCCGTCGACGCGGACCAGGCCCTCGGCGACGAGGTGTTTGGCCGCGCCGCCGCTGTCGGCGATCTGGCAGAACTTGAGGAGATCGCAGAGCGGGATGTGGTCGCCGTCGAGCTCGAAGGTTATGGCCTCGTTCACGGCGCCAGCTTAAGGACTCAGATGCCGCGCATGCGCAGCACGTGCAGGGCGAGGGTGAGGTTGAGCCGCAGGTGCGCGTCCTCGGTGAAGTTGCCGAGCAGGCGCTCCAGCTTCCCTATGCGGTAACGCAGGGTGTTGTAGTGGAAGTGCAGCCGCCTGGCGGTCTCGGCGACGTTGAGGTTGGTCTCCAGCAGCGCCTGCAGGGTGCGGCGCAGGTCGGCGTTCTCGGCGTCGTCGTCCGACGCGAGCGGGCCCAGGGTCTCCCGTACGAAGGAGTGCAGCTCGTCGGTGTCGCTGACGAGCGACAGCAGCCGGTAGACCCCCAGCTCGTCGAAGTGGGCGACCGCGCCCGCCCCGTGCAGCTGGCGGCCCACCCGGGCGGCCTTCAGCGCCTGGTTGTACGCGCCGGGCAGGGAGTCCACCCCGGAGGCGACCCGGCTGAGCCCGGTGGAGAACGTGCCGTCGGAGATCCCCGCGAGCGCGTCCCGCGCCACCCGCGCGGGGTCGGCGGACGCCCCGACGATCGCCACGACCTCGTGGGAGAAGCCCGCCACCGCGCCGCGCGGGTCGTGCTTGCGCACCGACGCCTGCCAGGCCGCGCACATGCGGTCCTGGAGGGGCCGCTCCTCGGCGTCCGGGTCGATCTCCGCCACCATCACGCTCACCGGGCGCTCCAGGTCCCAGCCGAACGCCTGGGCGCGCTCGGCCACCCGCAGCCCGCCCCGGCCGGTCAGCACGTCCCGCAGGAAGTCGGCGCGGTACTTGCTCTCGACGGCGGTGACCGCCTCCTGCTTGGTGATCACCAGCGCGGCCACGGTCGCGGCCCTCTCCAGGATGCCCACGTCGCTCGGGGTGAGCGTGCCGTGGACGCTGTAGGCCGCGATCCTCCCGTGGTGGTGGCCGCCCGCGACGATCGGCACGCTCGCGTGGTGCCCGTTCCCGGAGGGCTGCGCGGGCGTCCGTCCCGGGGCGTTGATCTCCCGCAGCCGCGCCACCTGGGGCGCCTCCCCGGCCGCCGCGAGGAAGTGCCCGGAGGCGTCGATCGCGCCCACCGCCACCCGGAGCAGCCCGGCCACCTCCGCGGTGACCTCCCGCATCCCGCCCCCGGCCAGCACGATCTGCACGAGCGCCCGGTGGGCCTCCTCGGTCCTGGCGAGGATCGCGGCCTGCCGGTTGAGGATGTCGGTGAGCACCTGGTTGAGGATGTCGTCGAACCCCACGTCGTTGGGGAGCAGGATCAGCGGGAAGCCCAGCCGGTCGGCCTGCTCGACCATCTCGCCCGGCAGTTCGTCCAGGTAGCGCCCGAGTTTGATCGCCAGGGCGGCGAGGCCCCGCTCGTCCAGGTCGGTCACGAGCCGGTCGAGCGACTGCGGGGTGTTGCGCAGCGGGTAGCCCGTGGTGAGCAGCAGTTCGTGCGGCTTCACCCAGGCGAGGATGTCGGGCACCTCCATCACGTTGAGGCGCTGCACGATGCGGCCGAGCCCGTCCCCGCCGGCGATCAGGCGGGCGTCCGCGAGCGTGGACACGCCGAGCACCTCGCCCACCGACACCCCGTGCAGGATCGTGCCGGTGCTGGCCAGCCGCATCGCGGGCGGAGCCGGGTCGTTGCGCAAGGGCCTCTCCGGGGGAGTGTCGACGTGCTCGGGACGTCTCACGGTGATTCTGCCCGACGCCGGTCCTGTCAGGAAGAGCCAAGCATTCGGCCGACTGTTGGCACCTTTCTCCGTACGGAGGGGGGAAGGCGGGCCTTAGCGTCGGCAACGACTGGCGAGGGAGGTCCCGGTGAGTGTTGGCACGCGCCAGAAGGGGCGGCGGACGGCGGCGCCCGCTCCCCGTCCCCCGGCGGCCCCGTCCTATGTGAGCGGCGCGGCGAGCGTCGCCGTACGGCCCGCCCTGGAGTCCCCCCGCCGCCCCGCACGGGTGCTCGCGGCCTTCCCGCTCGCGCTCTACCTGGAGGTCAGGAGCGAGTGCGAGCCGCACGTCATCGCCGTGGTCACGGGCGAGGGCGTCCGCCTGCCCAACGCGGTGCTGCTCGGCGAGTCCCTCGACGGGGTGTCGGCCGGCGACGACGGCTGGGTCGGCGACGGCTCCATCGAGATCGGCGGCCTGTCCGTCGGCGTCCGCCGCTGGTGGGATCCCGCTCCCGCGCTCGCTCCCGCCGACCCCGCACGGCTGGCGGCCGCCCCCGCGGCGCTGGCCGGGATCCGCGCGGCCTCGCCGAGGCGGCCGGGGCTGGACCCGGCCGGGGCCCCGGCGCTGCTGGAGCGGGGCTGCCTGCGCGGCTCGCTGGTGGAGAGCATCACGGCGGCCGAGCAGCTCATCGGCCTCGGCCCCGGGCTCACGCCGAGCGGCGACGACATGCTCGCGGGGCTGCTGGTCGCGCTGCGCCACCTCGGCCGGGCCGCCGGGGCCCCGCGCGCGGTGTGGCTGGCGGACTGGCTCGCCGCCGCGGTCACCTTCGACGCCCGCACCAGGACCACCTCCATCTCGGCGACCCTGCTGCACTGCGCGGCCAGGGGCGAGGCGAGCCCGGAGGTCCTCGGCGTGCTGCGGGCGGCGGCCGGGCACCAGCCGCCGGAACCCGCCGTCAACCGCCTGCTCCGCCTCGGCCACACCTCCGGCGCCGACCTGGCGTGGGGCGTCCAGATCGGCGTGTCGGCCGTCCTGTCGCTTCTCGGCACCGGTGCCGCCGGCGGCCCGACCGGCCCGGCCCGCCGGGAGCGGCCGTGACCGATCTCGTCGAGGTACGCCCCGGCGTCTACCACGACTCGGTGACGCTGATGCGGGTGAGCCAGGCGCTCACCGCCCGGCCGGAGGTGGCCGTCGCCGTCGTCGCGATGGGCACGGATCTCAACGCCGGCCTCGCCCGCGACCTCGGCTTCGAGGTCCCGCCCACGACCCCCGGCGACCTGCTGGTGGCGATCAGGGCGGCCACGTCCGCCGATCTCGGCGAGGCCGCCGCCGAGCTGGAGCGGCAGCTCGCCACGACCGGGAGTGGGGGCGGGAAGGCCCGTGACGAGGCGCCGCCCCGCACCGTCCGGTCGGCGGCGCGGTCGTGGGAGGCGACCGTGGCGCTGGTGAGCGTGCCCGGCGAGCACGCCTTCGCCGAGGCGCTGGACGCCGTGGAGGCCGGGCTCTCGGTCATGATCTTCAGTGACAACGTGCCCGTCGAGCAGGAGATCCTGCTCAAGGACCGGGCGCGGGCCAGGGGCGTGCTCGTCATGGGCCCCGACTGCGGCACCGCCGTCGTGGGCGGGGCCGGTCTGGGCTTCGCCAACGTGCTGCGGCCCGGCCCGGTGGGGGTCGTGGCGGCCTCGGGGACCGGCGCCCAGCAGGTGACCTGCCTGCTCGACATCGCCGGCGTCGGCGTATCGCACGTGCTCGGCGTGGGCGGCCGGGACCTGTCCGCCGAGGTGGGCGGGCGCTCGGCCGTGCAGGCCCTGCGCGCCCTGGACGAGGACCCGGCGACCGAGCTGATCGTGCTGGTCTCCAAGCCGCCCGCCCCCGAGGCGGCCCGCGCCGTACGGGACCTCGGCCTGGTCACCCCGGTCGTCGCCGCGCTGCTCGGGCCGGGGCAGGACGACCTGACCGCCGTCGCGGAGAAGGCGCTGCGCGCCCTCGGCCGGGACGTGCCCGAGTGGCCGTCCTGGCCCGCCGGCGAGGCGCCCGCCCGCGAGGGGCGGCGCCCGCTGCGGGGGCTCTACTCCGGCGGCACGCTGTGCGCCGAGGCGGCCCTCATCGCCGGCGCGGACACGACCGCGGAGGCGGGTTTCGTCGACTTCGGGGACGACGCGTACACGCGGGGGCGGGCCCATCCCATGATCGACCCGTCGCTGCGCCGGGAGGCGCTGCGCGGCGTCGCCTCGGGCGTCGTGCTGCTCGACGTGGTGCTCGGGCACGGCGCCGACCCCGATCCGTCCTCCTGGCTCGCGCCCGAGGTCCGCGACGCCGTCGCCAGGGGGGTTGACGTGGTGGTCGCGCTGGTCGGCGCGGACGGCGACCCGCAGGGCCTGCGCGCCCAGGCCGCGCGCCTGAACGAGGCCGGCGCGGCCGTCTTCACCTCCAACGCGGCGGCCGCGCGGCACGCCCGCCGCCTGGCGGACGGCTGACGGACCGTGCCGCCCAGCAGTCTCACCCGGTTCACCGGAGGTAGCCGATGACCCTCTCCATGCTGTACGGCGAGCCGCGCGTCATCACCGTGGGCGCCGAGGTGCTCGCCGAGGCGCTGGACCGGCAGGCCGTGCCGCAGCGGCGGGTCGACTGGCGCCCGCCGGCCCCGGGCGTCGCCGCGTCACTCGCCCGGGTGCTCGCCGACCCCCGGCGTGAGCGGGCCAACGCGACGGCCGTGGGGAGGATGCTGTCCGCGCGGCCCATGCTCACCGGCGTACGGCCGGCCCGCGAGGCGCTGGGCCTGGAGGCCGGGACGTTCTTCCACGCCGGTCCGCCGATCACCTGGGAACGGGCCTCCGGGCCGATGCGGGGGGCGCTCATCGGCGCGATGCTCCTCGAGGGCCTCGCCGCCACCCCGGAGGAGGCTGCGGAGCGCCTCGCCTCCGGCACGGGGATCACCCTGGACTCCTGCCACCACCACCGCACGGTCGGCCCGATGGCGGGGGTGGTCAGCCCGTCCATGTGGATGCTGGAGGTCGCCGACGCCGAGCACGGCGGCACGGCCTACTGCTCGCTCAACGAGGGCCTGGGCAAGGTCCTCCGGTACGGCGCGTACGGGCCCGAGGTGATCGAGCGGCTGCGCTGGATGGGCGAGGTGCTCGGGCCGGCGCTCGCGGCGGCCCTGGAGCGGTGCGGGCCCCTCGACCTGCGCACGCTGGTCGCGCAGGCCCTGCAGATGGGCGACGAACTGCACAACCGGAACCGGGCGGCGACGTCCCTGCTGGTGCGGGAGATCGCCCCCGCCGTCGTGGAGGCCGCCCCGGGCCGCGCGGCGGAGGTGCTGCGTTTCGTCAATGGAAACGATCATTTCTTCCTGAACGCGGGAATGGCGGCGGCGAAAGCCGCCGCCGACGCGGCGCGCGGCGTGCCGGGATCGAGCCTGGTCGTGGCGATGGCCCGCAACGGAACGGATTTCGGAATACAGGTGTCGGGGCTCGGCGACCGGTGGTTCACCGGGCCGGCCGGGGTGCCCGACGGGCTCTACCTCGGCGGATACGGGCCGGACGACGCCAATCCCGACATCGGCGACTCCACGATCACCGAGACCGTCGGGCTCGGCGGCTTCGCGATGGCGGCGGCCCCGGCGATCGTCCGGTTCGTCGGCGGCGAGGTGGCCGACGCCGTCGCGGCCACGACCTCGATGTACGAGATCACGCTGGCCGAGCACCCGGCGTACCAGATCCCGGGGCTGGGCTTCCGGGGCACGCCCGCCGGCATCGACGTCGCCCTCGTGGCGAGGACCGGTGTGCTGCCGGTCGTGAACACCGGCATCGCGGGCCGCGTCGCCGGGACGGGGCAGGTGGGGGCGGGGCTGGTCAGCCCGCCGGCCGGGGTCTTCACGGCCGCCCTCGACGCGCTGGCCGCCGCATGAATTCCCTTTGACCGTCATCAGACCGTAATATCGTCGTCAGTCTCAGATATCCGGAGCAATTCGCACGGTCCGGACGGGGGATCCTGCGGATCGAGCGTGAATTGGGGACCTTTTCTATGACGACCGATCGCCTGCTCGGTATGGTCCCCCCTATGCCAGAGGGTCAGGGACCCGCGGGGCGCCCCCCGGCCGGCGTTCCCGACGGGCAGGGCCGTCTCGTCGGGAGGCGTTACCGGCTGCTGTCCCCCGTGGGCCGCGGCGGCATGGGGATGGTGTGGCACGCCCACGACGTGCTGCTCGACCGCGACGTCGCGGTCAAGGAGCTGCTCATGCCGTTCGGGCTCGACCAGGCGGGCGCCCAGTCGGCGCACCGGCGCATGCTGCGCGAGGCGCGGTCGGCGGCCCGCCTCAGCCACCCCGGCATCGTCACCGTCCACGACGTGGTCGAGGAGGACGGGCGGCCGTGGATCGTCATGGAACTGGTCCGCGCCTGGTCCCTCGAACAGGCCGTGCGGCAGGGCGGGCCGCTGCCCGTCGTGCAGGCGGCCGAGATCGGCGTGCGGGTGCTCGACGCCCTGCGCCACGCCCACGCCGCCGGCATCCTGCACCGGGACGTGAAGCCCGGCAACGTGCTGCTCACCGCCGACCGGGTGGTGCTCACCGACTTCGGCATCGCCGCCATCGAGGGCGACGTCACGATCACCCAGACCGGCCTGCTGATGGGCTCGCCCGCCTACATCCCTCCGGAGCGCCTGCAGGGCCGCACGATCACCCACGCCGCCGACCTGTGGTCCTTCGGGGCCACCCTGTACGCCGCCGTGGAGGGCCGCCCGCCGTACGAGGGACCCGACGCGGTCGCCGTCCTCGGCGCGGTGCTGACGCAGGAGCCCAGCCGGCCCCGCCGGGCGGGCGCGCTGCTGCCGGTCATCGAGGGCCTGCTCCGCAAGAACCCGGCCGACCGCCTCCCGGCGGCGCAGGTCGCGGAGATGCTGGAGCGGATCCTGCACAGCCACGGCGCCGTGCTGCCCGGACGGGCGGGCACGCCCTCGTCGATGCCGACCCCGCAGAACTCCATGCCGGCGGGGCTGCTGCCGCCGCTCGACATCCCCTCCGGGCCGCTGCCCTCGCGCATCGTCGAGACGCCCTCGGGCCCGGTCCGCGTGCCGCTCACCCAGAACGGCCTCTCCGGCGGCGTCCAGAACGGCACGGTGAACGGGACACCGGGCGCCTCGGCGCCGGGTCCGGCCACCGAGGCCGCCTTCGAGCCTTTCGCCGCCTTCGGGCCCGCCACGCCCTTCGGTCAGGCTCCGGCGTTCGACCCGCTGTCGTCTCCGTCCGGGTCGTCGTACGCGCCGGAGCGGCGGAAGGAGGGCATGTGGCCGGCTCCCGCGCCGGGCGACATGCCCGGCGACCTCGGCGGCGACCCCGGCTCCGGTCACGGCGCCGGACCGGCTTCCGGCCAGGACTCGGGACCGCCCGAGACGGGCACGCGGAACGGCCGGAGGTCCGGCCGCGCCGTCGGCGCCGTCGCCACGGGCCCGCAGCGTCCCCGGGTGGGGCGCAGGCGCAAGGAGCAGACCCAGCGAGGGGCGGACCGCGACCCCCGCGCCAGGCTGCTGCTCGTCGTGGCCGGCGTCGCCGTGCTCGCGGTGATCGTCACGATCGCGCTCGTCCTGCTGCCGGGTGGTTCGGAGGATCCGGGAGAGACGGCCGGGGCGCGCGGCCTGGCGGCCTCCGGTGCTGCTTCGGGCTCCAGGGCTGCCGGGCGCTCCCTGCCCGCCACACTGCCCTCCGTACGCGTGCCCGAGGGGTACCGCCTCATGACCGAGGGCGGAGTCTCGATAGCGGTGCCCCAGGCGTGGACCGCGACGACCGACGACGGAGGGACCGTCCGGTTCCTCGGCCCCAAGGACACGGGGCAGAGCATCACCGTCAAGAAGATCCCCGACGGCGGCCTGGAGGCGCTGCGGGCCGCGGAGCAGAACCTGAACATCAAGGACTACCCGGACTACACGCAGATCCAGCTCGGGGCGGCGGACTACTACTACCCCGCCGCCGACTGGGAGTACACCTACACCAACTCCAGCCAGGTCACCGTCCACGCGGTCATCCGCTACCTGGAGGCGGACGGGCGGGCCTTCGCGGTCATGTTCGCCTCGCCCGACTTCGACTGGACCGAGGCCGCCGCACCGGTGCGGCAGGCCCTCTGGAACACCTTCCGCCCCGCGTGACCCGGCCCGTGTAACCCGGCCCGTGTGACCCGGCCCGTGTGACCGGCTCCGTCACTTGGCGTCGGCGTAGCAGGCGACCGCCGCCGCCTCCATCGGGAAGCGGACCGGGGTGTCGCCGAACAGCAGGCGGGTCGCCTCGTCCGCCGCCCGGCCGACGGCCGCGCGGACCTCGGCGGCCAGGCCGAGCGGGCAGTGCACCATCACCTCGTCGTGCTGGAAGAACACCAGCCGCGCCGGGTCCGGAAGCAGCCCGCGCAGCACCGCGAGGAGCGTCAGCGCCCACTCGGCCGCCGTCGCCTGCACGACGAAGTTGCGGGTGAACCTCCCCCGGTCCCGGGCCGCCCGCGCGCCCTCCGGCCCGGCCACCAGGCGGCGCCACCGCTCCGACGGCGGCGGGCAGGTGCGGCCGAGCCACGACCGGACGATCCGCCCCTCCTCCCCCGCGCGGGCGGCGTCCTCCACGAACGCGTACGCCTTCGGGAAGCGCCGCCGCATGACGGGCAGCAGCTTGGAGGCGTCGCCGCTGGTCCCGCCGTACATCGCGGACAGCATGGCCACCTTGGCCGAGTCACGGGCGCCACCGAAGGCCCCGGCCAGCGCGGCGTACAGGTCGATCTCCCCGGCCGCCCGCGCGAGCCCCCGGTCGCCGGACAGCGCCGCCAGCACCCGGGGTTCGAGTTGCGCGGCGTCGGCGACCACGAGCGTCCAGCCGTCGTCGGCCACCACGACCCGGCGCATCACCTTGGGGATCTGCAGCGCGCCCCCGCCGCTCGTGGCCCAGCGACCGCTCACCACCCCGCCCACGACGTATTCGGGGCGCAGGCGGCCGCCGCCGACCCACTGCGCGGCCCAGGCCCAGCCGTGCGCGCTGTGCAGGCGGGCCAGCTCCTTGTACGCGAGCAGCGGCGCGACGGCCGGGTGATCGACCGCCTTGAGCACGTGCGACCGGGTCGACGGGACCTCGATCCCCGCCGCCTTGAACGCCCGGACGATCTGCTGCGGCGAGTCGGGGTTCACCGGCTGCCCGAAGGCGGCCGCCACCTCGTCGGCCAGCGCCTGGAGCTTCGCGGGCCGCATGCCGTGGGCGGGGCGCGGCCCGAGCAGGCCGGTCAGCAGCTCGTCGTGGACGTCCTCGCGCCACGGCATGCCGTCGTGCCGCATCTCGGCCGCGACCAGCGCACCGGCCGACTCGGCGGCGACGAGCAGGCGGAACCGCCCGGGATCGGACGTGCGGGCGACACGTCGCAGTTGGTCCTCGAACACCTCGGCGACCATGGCGGCCTCCGACGCGGGGTCCTCGGCCGGCGCGGGCTCGAACAGGCTCGCCTGCGTGCCGCCCGGCTGGTGGCCCTCCGCGGCCTCGTGCGGGTCCTCGGGCACCGGAAGGCCGTGCAGGCGCGCGTGGGCCGCCCGCGCCTGCCGGGGCTCCCCATAGCGGGCGTCGGCCCCCAGCAGCAGCCCCTCGGTCAGCGCGACGTCGTGACACCGCGACAGCCGTACGCCGGCCGTCAGGAGGGCCGGGTAGACGCGACGCGCGTCGGCCCAGACCCAGCGGGGCCGCTCGGCGGCCTCCAGCGACCGGACGGCCGCGGCGAGGTCGGGCACCCGGGCCGCGGTCCCGCCGAGCGGCCGGATCGTCCCGCCCCCCTCGGCGCCGGCCGCGACCACGACGTGCATCCCCCCAGCGTGCCAGCCCGCACCGACAATCCCGTCAGAGGGGGATCTCCACCTCGTCCTCCAGTGGGGGCTCCTGCTCCTGGGGGAGGCAGCCGGTGGCGGCGAAGCAGCGCAGCCGCAGCGTGTCGCCGGTCACCGACATGTGCAGGAAGCTCTTGAAGAAGGGCGGGGTGTCCCAGTCGGACAGCTCCGAGATGTACCGGTGGAAGACCCGCCCGACCGGCAGGCGGAACGGCATCGGCCAGCCGCCGAGGAGCCGGGCCGCCCACTTCACCCGCGCGCCGATCGGCGCCCCGGGCGTGGGCCGGGGCGGGAGGTTCCCGATCTGACGGGACATCAGGGCGAGGCCCTCCTCCGGGGTGACGTAGAGCCCGCGCAGCCGCAGCCGCCTGCTGTAGAGGAGGCTGTAGAACGACAGCGAGTCGCCGCGCAGCGGATAGCACCTGAAGTCGTCCTCGTGGACCCCGGCCACGTCCACCCGGGGGATGGTGTGCGTGGCGTGCATGAACGCCCCGCCGCCCCCGGAGACCACGTACTGGATGAGCCGGCCGTCCACCCGTACGGGATAGCGCTGGTAGTTGTGGACGTCGCCGCCGACGGCGGCCACGTAGTTGTTCGCCAGGTCGCGGACGACGTCGTCCACCGTGCCGCCGCCCTCGATCGCGCACGGGTGGTAGGCGTTGTTGACGTAGATCGGCTTGCCGGTGATCAGGACCTTGGGCCGGGGGTCGGCGGAGACCCGGCGCAGCCACTCGCCCTGCTCTCGGTCGAGGGTGCCCTTGATCCCGGTGTCGATGCCGACCAGCAGCAGGCGGCCGGTGTCGATCACCCAGTACGGCCCGGGCAGGGCCGGGCCGGGGTCCGGGCGCATCTTCCTCGCCTCGGCCAGGGCGTCCTCGTCGATCGTCTCCGGCTTCTTCCACAGCAGCCCGCGCAGCCCGCCGGGCGACAGGCGGAAGCCGCGCCGTTCGGCGGACAGGGGACGGGCGTCGCAGAAGACCCGCATGAAGCCGCCGAGCCCGTCATACCAGTCGTGGTTGCCGGGGATCGCGAAGATCGGGGCCGGATAGTCCTTGTAGGGCCGGAAGAACTTGTCGCAGTACTCGTTGCCCGAGCCGGTCGGGTAGATCACGTCGCTGGCGACGACGGCGAACGACGTGCCCTCGCCGAGCCTGAGCAGCCCGGGCACCACCGCGTACTGCGAGGCGTCGCCCTCGCCGGTGTCTCCGAGCAGCAGGAACGAGAACTCCTCCCCCAGGTCGAGCCTGACCCGGAAGTCGGGATCGGCGCCGCGGTCGCGCTGGGCCGCCACCCAGCGGCGGCGCACCCGCGGCGAGGGATCGCCGAACAGCTGGGCGATCACCTCGTTGCGCGACCGCCACAGCGTCGCCGGGCTCAGCCAGCTGAAGGAGTCCTGGTTGGGGCGCAGTGCCTGGAACGTGCCGATCTGCGAGCAGTCCCAGCCCGCTCCCGCCTCGGAAACCCGTGACGATACCTGCTTTCCCCGCGCCGCCGCCGTGCCCACATCGACCATGGGGACAATCTTGGCGTTTTCCGGGGATCAGTACATGGGGATCAGCACACCCGGGTTGAGGATCCCGGCCGGATCGAGCCGTTCCTTGATCCCGCGCAGGATCTCGCCGCCCAGGTCGCCGATCTCCGCGGCGTACGCCTCCAGGTGGTCGCGGCCGACGCCGTGGTGGTGCGAGATCGTGCCGCCCGCCCCGACGATCGCCTCGCCCGCCGCGCGCTTGGCCGCCGCCCACTGCGCCAGCGGGTCGCCGGTCTGCGCCGTCACCACCGTGAAGTAGAGCGACGCCCCGGTGGCGTACACGTGGGAGATGTGGCACATGACCAGCGGCCCGCCGCCCGACGGCGAGCGCAGCGCGCCGTGCAGGGCCAGCCGTACGGCGTCGTACAGGCGCGGCAGGTCCGCCCAGAAGCAGGCGGTCTCCAGCGTCTCCACGGTCGCCCCGGCGGCCAGCAGGGAGTCGCGCAGGTAGGGGGCCGAGAACCGGCCCTGCGCCCACTTCTCCCCCGGCTCCGGGCCGAGATGCACGCCGCCGGCCTCCAGGAGCAGCGCGGCGGCGTGTTCCCGGCGGCGGGCCACCTCGCCCGGGGCCCCCTCGAAGCCGGCCACGACCAGGCAGCCCGAGTCGCTCCCGGGCGCTCCGAGATCCGTGGGCTTCGCCAGCCCGACCATCGTCTCGGTCTCGTCGGACAGGCGCAGCACGGTGGGCAGCGCGGCGGGCGGCGCGCCCTCCTGCGCGAGCCCCCGCAGCGCGGCCGTCCCGGCCGCGAAGGTCTCGAACCGCCAGCCCTCGTACGCCCGGACGGCCGGGGCCGGGTGGACTCGCAGCCGCAGCGAGGTGATCACCCCGAAGGCGCCCTCCGAGCCCAGGAACACCTGGCGCAGGTCGGGCCCGGCGGCCGACTTGGGGGCCCGGCCGATCTCCAGCGTGCCGCGCGGCGTCGCCACGGTCATGCCCACGACCATGTCGTCGAACCTGCCGTATCCGGCCGAGGCCTGCCCGCTGGACCTGGCCGCCGCGAACCCGCCGAGGGTCGCGTACTCGTACGACTGGGGGAAGTGCCCGAGCGTCAGCCCGTGCCCGGCGAGCAGCCGCTCCGCCTGCGGCGCGCGCAGGCCCGGCTCCAGGACGGCGGTCATCGAGACGGGGTCGACGGACCGCAGGCGGTCGAGCCTGCCGAGGTCGAGGGCGACCACTCCCGTGAGACCGCCCGAGTGAAGGTGACGACGCGCGGCGGTGAGCCCGCCGACCACCGACGTGCCCCCGCCGAACGGCACCACGGCCACCCGGTGCTCCGCGCACAGGCGCAGCACCTCGGCGACCTCCTCGTGCGAGCCGGGGAGCACGACGGCGTCGGGCGCGTCGGAGGCGTCCCCCGTGCGCATCAGCAGCAGATCGGGCGTGGACTTGCCCCGGGTGTGCCGGATGCGGGCGTCGTCGTCGGCCCGCACGTGCTCCTCCCCGGTCACGGCGGCCAGCGCGGCGAGGACGGGCGGCGGCAGGGCCACCGGAGGCAGCCGCACCTCGCCGAACGTCGCGGCCGGAGTGGCCGGCGCGCGGACGCCGAGAAGCTCCGTGAGCAGGTCGCGCACCGGCGCGGGTAGCTCGGCGGCCCTGGCGGGATCACCCCAGCCCGACCAGAGCATGGGTTCGGCGGGCAGGAGAGGGGATTCCATGACCGGTGCGCCTCCAGATAGGTTACTCAAGGGTAACGCGACCATAGAGGCAGGGTCATGCGATCGTCACTGAACGCCGCCCGGCGGGCCCGGGAACTCGACGAGGCGCGCACGTCCGTCGTCGACGTGCTCGTGGTGGGCCTGGGCGTCACGGGGGCCGGGGCCGCGCTCGACGCCGCCTCACGGGGCCTCTCGGTGGCCGCCGTAGACGCCCACGACCTGGCCTTCGGCACCTCGCGATGGAGTTCCAAGCTGGTCCACGGCGGGCTGCGCTATCTCGCGAGCGGCCAGGTCGGCGTGGCCTGGGAGAGCGCCGTGGAGCGGGGCGCCCTGCTCCGCCACACCGCCCCCCACCTCGTGGCCGCGCACCCGTACCTGCTGCCGCTGACGTCCGACGTCGGCCCGGGCGAGGCCGCGACGGTGATGGCCGGTTATCGGCTGGGCGACGCGCTGCGGGCCGCCGCGGGCACGCCGAGGAGCCTGCTGCCCGGGCCGTCCCGCCTGACCGCCGCGCGGGCGCTCGCCCTCGCCCCCTCCCTGCGCCCGCACGGCCTGCGCGGCGCGCTCCTGTCCTGGGACGGCCGAGTGGTGGACGACGCCCGCCTGGTGGTCGCGATCGCCCGTACGGCCGCCGCCCACGGCGCGCGGGTGCTCACCCGGTGCCGGGTCCTCGCGCTCGCCGGGGACGGCGCCCGGGTGCGCGACGAACTGACCGGCGCGGAGTTCGACATCCGGGCGCGGGCGGTGGTCAACGCGACCGGCGTGTGGGCCGGCGGGCTGGTGCCCTCGGTGACGCTGCGTCCGTCGCGGGGCACCCATCTCGTGCTGCGGCCGGGAGCCCTGGGCGCGCTGCGCGCGGGGCTGCACGTGCCGATCCCGGGTGAGCGCGCCCGCTTCGCGCTGGTGCTCCCCCAGGCCGACGGGCGGGTCTACGTGGGGCTGACGGACGAACCGCTGGACGGCCCGGTGCCGGACGTCCCCGAGGCGCCCGAGAGCGACGTGGCCTTCCTGCTGGAGGTCCTCGGCGGCGTGCTGGACCGGCCGCTCGGCCGCGACCAGGTGGCGGGCGCCTTCGCCGGCCTGCGGCCGCTGGTCGACGGCCCGGGCGGGGCGGGCGGGGCCACCGCGGACCTGTCCCGCCGGCACGCCGTGCTGCGCTCGCCGGACGGCGTGGTCACGGTCGTCGGCGGCAAGCTCACCACCTACCGCCGGATGGCCGAGGACGCGGTCGGGGCCGCCTGCCCCCACGCGCCCGCGAGCCGTACGGCGCGGCTTCCCCTGGCCGGGGCCGGACCGGTGCGGCCCGGCCTCCCCCGGAGGCTGGTCCTGCGGTACGGCGCGGAGGCCGGGGCGGTGCTGGACCTGACGCGGCGCGACCCGGCGCTGGCCGAGCCGGTGGCGGCGGGGATCACGCTGGCCGACCTGGTCTGGGCGGCCCGCCACGAGGGCGCGCTCGACGCCGGCGACCTGCTGGACCGGCGGACCAGGATCGGCCTCGTGCCGGAGGACCGGGCGGCCGCCCTGCCCGCCGCCGAGGCCGCCCTCCGGTGCGCCTGACCCGCCGCGAGAGTGTTTGGTCCTGATTCGTCGGGGAAGTCACCCGACTCTTGACCTCATTGGATAAGGTTAGTCTTACCTAAGAAACGTACGGGAGGGACGGGACCTGATGGCCAACGGGTGCGAGCACCCCGCCGCCTGCCACACGGGGGAGGCTCCCGTCCTGGCGAGTGCGACCAAGAAGGGCCGGTTCTGGCTGCTCATCGAGCACGCGGGGCCCTGGGCCGCGGAGATCGAGGAGTCCCGGCTGCCGGACGACGTCCGCACGCTGGTCGCCCGCGCGCGGAAACTCGGGATCCGGCCGCAGCTTATCCGCCGCCCCGGCCGCCGGGAGGCCCGGAGCGGCCCGTTGCACGTCTACCTGGCCGCCGCCGCGGTGGACGACCCGTGGCTCGCGGAGGCGTTCCCGGAGAGTCCGGACGATCTTGACCTGCGGTCTCTCGTGCACGGAGTGGTTCCGGAGTCCTGCATACTGGTGAACGAGCCGATGTTCCTGGTCTGCACCCACGGCAGGCACAACGCCTGCTGTGCTCGGCTCGGACTGCCGCTGGCCCGGTTCCTGAGCGAGAACCTGCCCGGCGAAGTGTGGGAAACCACACATGTTGGCGGCGATCGATACGCCGCCAACCTCGTATGCTTGCCACACGGGCTCTACTACGGCAGCATGTCTCAGGCTGCTGCGATCGCGGCGGCAAACGCGTACCGGCACGGCGAGGTCGTCCTCGACCGTTTCCGGGGACGCGCGGGTATCCCTGAGCCACTGCAGGCCGCCGAGCACTTCGTCCGGGCGCATACGGGCGAGATCTCGGTCGGCGGGGTGGCCGTGGAATCCTCCCGGTCGGTCGGCGACTCCACCGTCTGCGTCGTGCGGTGCACGACGGGGCGTGGGACGTCGCGTTTCCGGGTCGTGGTCGAACCCACGGTGTTCTCGGCGCCGTGCGGGATGACCTGCGCCGACGGAATCCCGACCTACAGGTTGGCCGAACTGAGTCCGCTCACGCCGGTTTCGACCTGAGGGCTTCGCGAGAAGCCGGGAACACCACGGCTCATCCCGGCGTTGGCACAAGGGACGCCACAAGCGTCCAAAGCGGCACAAACACTGAAATACCTCTCACCAAAGGTGGTTTCTCATGTCTCAGGTACGTCGGCAGCTCGCCCGCCCGCGCCCCAGCTGGGGTTGGCAGGATGATGCCGCGTGCCGGGGAGAGGACCTGGTGCTGTTCTTCGGTCCTGACGGCGAGCGTCAGCCCGAGCGCGACATCCGGGAGCGCAAGGCCAAGGCCATCTGTGCTCAGTGTCCTGTGCGCGCGGAGTGCCTCGACTACGCGCTCTCGCGGCCCGAGAAGTACGGCACCTGGGGCGGTCTCAACGAGGACGAGCGCGCTTCCGAGCGTCGCCGCCGTATGCGCCGCGCCGCCAGCGCCGGCATCAGCGCCGTCGCCTGAGCGAATTTCCCCTTCCCCGACACGCGTCACCAAGGTTTCACCGCAGTTTCACCACAGCGTCATCAGAGTGTCACCACAGGGCGTTCCACGTCCCGCTCCTGTCCCCCGGACAGACGGCAGACGTGAAACGCCCTTTTGGTGCCTGTAATCCCGCCGGCCGCTACGGGCGGCCCATCCCCCGCATCTGCCGGTGGATCGCCTTCCACTTCCGGGTCTCCTCCGCGCGCAGCCGCGCGTCGGTGCGGCGGGCCATCCAGGCCGCCTCCCGCTGGAGCCGGCGCCAGCTCTCCAGCCGCCGCTCGGGCAGCTCGCCCGACTCCACCGCCGCGAGCACGGCGCAGCCCGGCTCCTGGCCGTGCCCGCAGTCGGAGAACCGGCAGCCGCCGGCCAGTTCGTCGATCTCGGCGAAGACCAGGTCCACGCCCTCGCTCGTCTCGTACAGTCCCACCCGGCGGATGCCGGGGGTGTCGATGACGAGCCCGCCGCCGGGCAGCGGGATGAGCTGCCGGTGGACGGTCGTGTGCCGGCCCCGCCCGTCGGCGGCCCTGACCCGCTGGGTCTCCATCACCTCCGCGCCCGCGAGGGCGTTGACGAGCGTGGACTTGCCCGCGCCCGAGGGACCCAGGATCACCGCGGTGCCGGACGCGCCGAGATGGGACCGCACCAGGTCCACGCCGTCGCCGGTGAGCGAGCAGACCGGGTGGACCTCCACCCCGGGCACCGCCGCCTCGACGTCGGCGAGCAGGTCGCCGAGCACCCGGTTCTGCAGGTCGGCGAACAGGTCGGCCTTGGTGACGAGCACGACCGGCCGGGCGCCGCTCTCCCAGGCCAGCGCCACGAGGCGCTCGATCCTGCCGAGATCGGCGAAGTCGTCGGCGTGCATGGACGGCTCGGCCACGAAGACCACGTCGACGTTCGCGGCCAGCACCTGCCCCTGGCCGTCGCCGGACAGGCCGCCGCGCGAGTCACGGCTCACGCCGCCCCGGACGAAGGCCGTACGGCGGGGCAGCACCTCCGCCAGTTCGTGACGGCCCTCGTCGAGGAGGGTGAGCGCGACCCAGTCCCCCACGCACGGGAGCGCGAGCGGGTCGGCCGCCGCGGCCCTGCGCAGGCGGGCGGACAGGCGCGCGTGATGGGTCCCGCCGGCGGCGACGACCTCGGCGGCGCCGCGGTCGACCCGCGCCACCCGGCCGGGCACGGCCCCGCCGGGCAGGTCGGGAAGCGACTCGGCGAGATCGTCGTGCCAGCCGAGAAGCGAAAGATCGTACGACATTGCTGTGGACACCCTTCGGGAAACCGGGTGTCCCAGCGAAAAGGGTTATGCGGGCACCCGGGAGATGACGGACGGCATGGTCGTCAGAAAGACCCGCATAGTCCTCACCTCCCAGGTGTGCGGCCGCCGGAGGCGGCCACCCTCATGACGCACGAGCGGCGTCGGATGCGGGAACGTTAGCAGCACCGCCACCGTCTCCCGCAACCCGTTTTTCCCCGTGGCCGGAAAAGGCTGTGGCCGGGAAAGGTGGTGGTCAGGAAAGGCCGGGAGCCGGGAACCGGCCCGTCAGCTCGGTGACCTCGCCGTGCACCCGCGCGATGACGTCCTCCGCGTCGCCCTTGGCCACGGCGGTGACGACCTCGTCCATCCACGCGGCGATCTGCCGCATCTCGGCCTCGCCCATCCCGCGCGACGTGACCGACGGGGTGCCGATCCGGATGCCCGACGGGTCGAACGGCTTGCGCGGGTCGAACGGCACGGTGTTGTAGTTGGTCTCCAGGCCCGCCCGGTCGAGCGCCTGCGCCGCCGGCTTGCCCCCGACGCCCTTGGACGTGAGGTCCATCAGGATCAGGTGGTTGTCGGTGCCGCCGGAGACGAGGTCGAAGCCGCGGTTGAGGAGTTCGTCGGCGAGCGCCTGGGCGTTCTTCACGATCTGCGCGGCGTACGCCTTGAACTCCGGCCGGGCGGCCTCGTGCAGGGCGACGGCGATGGCCGCGGTCGTGTGGTTGTGCGGGCCGCCCTGGAGGCCGGGGAAGACGGCCTTGTTGAGCGCGGTGGCGACCTCGTCGGAGTTCGCCATGAGCATCGCGCCGCGCGGGCCGCGCAGGGTCTTGTGGGTGGTCGTGGAGATCACGTCCGCGTGCCCGACCGGCGAGGGGTGGGCGCCGCCCGCGACGAGACCCGCGATGTGGGCGATGTCGGCCGCCAGCACGGCGCCGACCTCCCTGGCGATCTCGGCGAAGGCCGGGAAGTCGATCGTGCGCGGGATCGCGGTGCCGCCGCAGAAGATCAGCTTGGGCCGGTGCTCCAGCGCCAGGGCGCGCACCTCGTCCATGTCGATCCGGCCCGTGTCGCGGCGCACGCCGTACTTCACGGAGTTGAACCACTTGCCGGTGGCCGACACCGACCAGCCGTGGGTGAGGTGACCGCCGAACGGCAGGCCCATGCCGAGCACGGTGTCGCCCGGGTTCAGGAACGCGAGGTAGACGGCGAGGTTCGCGGGCGAGCCCGAGTACGGCTGGACGTTGGCGTGGTTCACGCCGAAGACCGACTTCGCCCGCTCGACGGCCAGCGTCTCGATCTTGTCGATGACCTGCTGGCCCTCGTAGTAGCGCTTGCCCGGGTAGCCCTCGGAGTACTTGTTGGTGAGAACGGTCCCGGTCGCCTCCAGGACGGCCCTGGACACGTAGTTCTCGGACGCGATCAGCTTGACGGTGTCGGCCTGCCGCCGTTCCTCCGCCCTGATCAGTTCGGCGATCTCGGGATCGACGACGTTCAGCGAGTGCTCAGCCATGGCGCCTTCCTTCTCCACGTCGACAGCGGCGGCGACCCAGGCGCACGGCCTCCGCTGATTCGCTCCCCGGTGGTGCCCCACCTAGCGACGCTCCCTGCCGGGCACGTCAGCGCCAGTCGCGACCCTCCCCACTTTATCGGGACGCGGCGGTGCCTCACTCCGTCGCGATCGGCACGTCGGAAAACAGGCCGAACCCAGGGACGTCGACGCCGATCTGCTCCAGGCCCTCCGGCACGCCCGTGTACGTCGCGTAGAGAGGAAGCACGTCCCCCTCGCCGAGCCACTGCGCCGGAACGGTGCTGCACAGGCAGCCGCCGTCCTTCTGCGCGGGCGCGAACTTGGCGCCGCCGGGCGGATCGACGAGGGCGGCGCCCGACAGCTGGTCGCCGAACAGGTCCCTCGGCCACCACCGGCTTCCCTTGCCGGTCACGGTGACCGTCAGCTGCACGCTCACCGACGTCCCGCGCCGCCGTACGGCGTCGACGGTCGCGTGCAGCGAAGACCCGCTGATCTTGGCGTCCCGGGCCCCCAGCGGGCCCTTGGGCTCCGTCTCCCCGCCGCCGAAGGGATGCAGCACCACGAGCAGGACCGCCGCGATGACGGCGAGCGCCCCGCCGGCCGCCGCGACCGGCGCCCAGCGCCGGGTGCCGGACGGGTCCGCCGCGCCGGCGCGGCGATCCGCGCTGCGGTCCGGACGACGGGCCGAGCGGCGGGTCGTCCGGGCGGGGGCCTCGGAGGTCGCCCAGATGTCGCTCACGATCCGGGTCGCCGCCTCGACCGCCACCTCCTCCCGGCCCAGCAGCCGCTCCAGGAGCCGCTGCGCCGTCGGCCGCCGCGCCGGGTCCTTGTCCAGGGCCCGCTCGACCAGGGGCCGCAGGCGCTCGTCCAGGCCCGCGAGGTTCGGCACGTGGTGCGCGACCCGGTAGAGCACCTCGGGCGCCGCGCCGCCGCCGAACGGCGGCCTGCCGGTGGCGGCGTAGGCGACCACGCAGCCCCAGGCGAAGACATCGGCCGCGGAGCTGACCGTCTCGCCGCGCGCCTGCTCCGGGGACATGTACGCGGGGGTGCCGATCACGGTCCCGGTCCGCTCGGCGAGCGTGTCGGCGAGCTGGGCGACGCCGAAGTCGATCACGCGCGGGCCGAGCGGCGACAGCAGGATGTTCGACGGCTTGAGGTCGCGGTGCACCACCCCGGCCTCGTGGACGGCCGCCAGGGCGGTGGCGACGCCGACGGCGAGGGCGTCCAGGTTCGACCCGGTGAGCGGCCCCCGGGCGTCGACCACCGCCGACAGGTCCGGCCCGTCGACGTACTCGGTGACCAGGTAGTGCCGGTCGCCGTCGAGCCCGGCGTCCAGGAGCGGCGCGGTGCAGAACCTGGCCACCCGCTTGGCGGCCTCGGCCTCCTTGCGGAACCGCGCCCGGAACTCCTCCAGGGAGGCGAGCTCCGGCCGCATCACCTTGAGCGCCACCTCGCGGCCGTCCGGGTCCCGGGCGAGGTACACGATGCCCATGCCGCCCTCTCCCAGGCGGCGTACAGGGGCGTAGGGGCCGATCGTGCGCCCGTGGGGGGTGGTGAGGTCGGGGGAAGGCTGCGCGTCCATCGGTGGCCATACTTGCACCGATTGGACGGACAGATCATGCCTTGCCGGACTTGCGGTGATGGTGCTCCTGCCGGGAGGCGCCGCCCAGCGGCCACAGCCGGTCGATCTCCGCGTTCAGGGTCGCCCCGATGAGCACGGCGAGCGCGGTGATGTAGAGCCACAGCAGCACGGCGATGGGCGCCGCGAGCGAGCCGTAGATCGACAGCGGGGTGAACCAGGCGGCCAGCACCTCGCGCAGGAACGCCGCGCACACGATCCAGATCACCAGCGCGAGCACGGCCCCCGGCGTCTCGCGCCACCAGCGCGTGCGGTGCGGCACGCTCACGTGGTAGAGCAGCGTGAGCATCAGCACCGAGCCGACGACGAGCACGGGCCAGTAGAGGACCGTCACCAGCGAGGCGTACCTGGGCAGGGCGTTGGACATCAGCGTGGGCCCGATCACCAGGATCGGCATGACGACCAGCCCCATCAGCAGCGCGGCGACATAGAGGCCGAACGACAGGACGCGGGTGCGGATGATCCCCCGGGTCTCCCCCAGTCCGTACGCGATGGATATGAGGTCGACGTACACGAACAGGGCCCGCGAGCCCGACCACAGCGACAGCAGGAACCCGACGGAGATCAGCGAGACCTGGCCGCCGCTCAGCACGTCGGACAGCAGCGGCTGCACGACCCGCTCCACCGTGTTGTGCGTGAACAGCAGCTCGGACTGGTCCACGACCCAGCGCCTGATCTCGGCGACGGCGGCCGCGCCCAGCAGCCCGCTCAGGTGGCCCATGACCCCGAGCAGCCCCAGCACGAACGGCGGCAGCGACAGCAGGGCGAAGAACGCCGCCTCGCCCGCCAGGCCGGTCACCCGGTAGTTGACGCCCGCCATCGTGGTCGCCTTGACCAGCTCCCAGATGTTCGTCTCGCGCACCCAGCTCAGGCGCGCGCGGGCGAGCGCCATGCCCTTGCGCGTGATGCGCCGCGGCCTGCGCGTCCGCGCGTCCGTGGAGGTCATGGCACCCAACCGGTCATGAGAACTGGGCTCTACCCGCCGGCGCGGCTCTTATCACGTGACCTGCGAGCGGATCGTCGCCGCCCAGAATAGGGGTCCCCGCCCCCCTCTCGCGATAATCACGACTCTCACCTGGGTCTGTGCGGGTGTCATGCGGCTGACATGGGAGGGGAACACTGAAGACATGATCTGCCGGGCGTGCGGGGAGCACAGGCACGAGGAGTGCCGTGGCGGGTCCTGGTGCGACTGCCAGCACAAGGAGCCGGCCGAGCAGGACCGCGAAGCGGAGCCGCCGGAGAACTGGGTCCGCAAGGGCTGACAACCTCCCGTCATTATGCCGTTACAATCCCGCATCCTGGACACGAACTTGGACATCCAGGATCTCGGGGGTATCGTTTGGGACATGCCAGCGGACCCGTTGCTCGTCGTGCGACGCCACGTCGATCTCCTGCGCGTCCGTAGCGCGATCTGTATCGACGCCGGCTGACCGTCGCCCTCCGTTATCCGGGCGCTCGGCCAGGCGTCTTTTTCATGCCCTCACACTCTGCCGCGCACGCCGCCGGCGAGGTGAGAGGCCGCCTGCGCCGGTGTCCGCCGAAGACCGATCTCGACCCGAGCCTCGGAGAAGGACGTGTGCCCATGAGCACCCCGGCCCGCCCGGCGAACCGCCACCACAGACGCCCGCGCGGCGAAGGTCAGTGGGCTCTCGGTTACCGTGAGCCACTGAACAAGAACGAGGAGAACAAGAAGAACGACGACGGGCTCAACGTCCGTCAGCGGATCATCGACATCTACTCGAAGGGCGGGTTCGACTCGATCGACCCCGCCGACCTGCGCGGCCGCTTCCGCTGGTTCGGTCTGTACACCCAGCGCAAGCCCGGCATCGACGGCGGCAAGACCGCGATCCTGCCGGACGAGGAGCTGGACGACCGCTACTTCATGCTGCGGGTCCGCATCGACGGCGGTCAGCTGAGCCTGGAGCAGCTGCGCGCCATCGCCGACATCTCCAACGACTACGGCCGGGGCACCGCCGACGTCACCGACCGGCAGAACATCCAGCTCCACTGGATCGAGATCGAGTCGGTCCCGGACATCTGGCGGCGGCTGGAGGCGGTCGGCCTGTCCACCACCGAGGCGTGCGGCGACACCCCCCGCGTCATCCTCGGCTGCCCCCTGGCCGGGATCGACGCCGGCGAGGTGATCGACGGCACGCCGCAGATCCACGAGATCTACGACCGGTACGTCGGGGACAAGGCGTTCTCCAACCTGCCGCGCAAGTTCAAGACGGCGATCAGCGGCTGCACCGCCCACTGCACCGTCCACGAGATCAACGACGTCGCGTTCGTCGGCGTGGTGAACGAGCAGGGCGAGCCCGGCTTCGACGTCTGGGTGGGCGGCGGCCTGTCGACCAACCCGATGTTCGCCCAGCGGCTCGGCGCGTTCGTCCGGCCCGACCAGGTCCACGAGGTGTGGGCCGGGGTCACCGGCATCTTCCGCGACTACGGCTACCGCCGCCTGCGCCACCGGGCGCGGATCAAGTTCCTCGTCAACGACTGGGGCGCGGAGAAGTTCCGCCAGGTCCTGGAGACCGAGTACCTGCAGTACGCCCTGCCCGACGGCCCGGCTCCGGAGGCACCGCAGAGCGGCCGGCGCGACCACGTCGGGGTCCACCCGCAGCGGGACGGCAACTTCTACGTCGGCTTCGCCCCGCGCGTGGGCCGGCTGGACGGCGACACGCTGCACCGCATCGCCGACATCGCCGAGCGGCACGGTTCCGCCCGGATCCGCACGACGGTCGAGCAGAAGATGGTCATCCTCGACGTCGCCCCCGACCAGGTGGAGTCGATCGTCAGCGAGCTGGAGGCCGCCGACCTCCAGGTCAACCCGTCCACGTTCCGCCGCCAGACGATGGCCTGCACCGGCATCGAGTACTGCAAGATCGCGATCGTCGAGACCAAGGCCACCGCGTCGGCCCTGATCGACGAGCTGGAGCGGCGCCTGCCGGACTTCGCCGAGCCGCTGACGATCAACGTCAACGGCTGCCCGAACTCCTGCGCCCGCATCCAGGTCGCCGACATCGGCCTCAAGGGCCAGCTCGTGGCCAACGACAAGGGTGAGCAGGTCGAGGGCTTCCAGGTGCACCTGGGCGGCTCGATCGGGCTCAACCCGACCTTCGGCCGGAAGGTGCGCGGGCTCAAGGCCACGGCGGAGGAACTGCCCGACTACGTCGAGCGGGTCGCCCGCAACTTCGAGAAGCAGCGGAACGAGGGCGAGACCTTCGCCGAGTGGGTCCAGCGCGCCGACGAAAGCGATCTCAAGTGAGCGAGCGGGCGGCGCCGTTCTACTGCCCGTACTGCGGCGACGAGGACCTGGAGCCCTACGTGACCGAGGAGGAGAGCCACGGATGGTACTGCAGGGCCTGCGCCCGTGCCTTCCGGGTGAAATTCCTCGGCGTCGGCGTGCGTTCGTGATTGTTCGAAGGCTTGTCGTCCGATCATCCGATGAACCAGTGAACGACGTGTGAGGAGTAACGATGTCGGTGGCAGAGATAGAGGCGGGCCTGGAGCGGCAGCGGGCGACGCTGGACCTCCAGGGGATCGTGGAGTCCGCGGCGCGCTTCCTTGAGGACGCCCCCGCCCGGGAGATCATCCGGTGGGCCGCGGCCACGTTCGGCGACCGCCTCTGTCTCACCTCGTCGATGAGCGACGCCCTGCTGATCGACCTGGTCAGCAGGGTGAAGCCGGGCGTCGACGTGTTGTTCATCGACACCGGCTACCACTTCGCCGAGACCATCGGCACCCGCGACGCGGTCGAGACCGTCTACAAGGTCAACGTGATCAACGTGAAGCCGTCCAGGACGGTCGAGGAGCAGGACCGCGACCTCGGCCCGCGCCTGTACGGGCGCAACCCCGACCTGTGCTGCTACCTGCGCAAGGTGGAGCCGCTGAACCGGGCGCTGGAGCCGTACCTCGCCTGGGTGTCGGGCATCCGCCGCGACGAGTCGCCCACCCGGGCGAACACCAAGGTCGTGGAGTGGGACGCCAAGCGGCAGATGGTCAAGGTCAACCCCATCGCCCGGTGGACCCAGGACGACGTCGACAACTACATCGCCGACAACGGCGTGCTGATCAACCCGTTGCACTACGACGACTACCCGTCGATCGGCTGCGCCCCCTGCACCCGCCGCGTGGCGCCGGGCGAGGACCCGCGCAGCGGGCGCTGGTCCGGCCTCGGCAAGATCGAGTGCGGCATCCACCTGTGACGAGTGCTCCACACCGGAACGCGCCGCTGATCGCGGTGGCGCACGGGTCCCGCGACCCGCGCGCCGCCGCGACGGTGGAGGCCCTGCTCGACGGCGTACGGCGGGCCCGGCCCGGTCTCGACGTCCGCGCCGCCTACCTCGACCACGCCCCGCCGTCGCTGCCGCGGGCACTGTCGGGCCTGGACGAGGCGGTCGTGCTCCCCCTCCTGCTCACCGCCGCCTATCACAGCCGGGTGGACATCCCGGCGGCCCTGCGGGAGGCGTCGGCCCGCACGCCGCGCCTGCGAGCCGTCTGCGGCCCCACACTCGGCCCGCACCCCCTGCTGGTCCGGGCACTCGAACGCCGCCTCGCCGAGGCCGGGGTGGAGACCGGCGACCCCGGCACCGCCGTGGTGCTGGTCTCGGCCGGGTCCGGCGACCGCCGGGCGAACGCGACGGTCGCCGCCGTCGCCCGCGCGTGGGCGCGTGAGCGCCCCTGGTGGTCGGTCACCGCCGCCTACGCCTCCGCCGCCACGCCCAGGCCCCGCGAGGAGGTCGAACGGCTCAGGCGGGCGGGCGCGCCGAGGGTCGTCGTCGCGCCGTACCTGCTGGCCCCCGGCCACTTCGCCGACGCCGTGCGGCGCGGCGCCCTGGACGCCGGGGCGCACGCCGTGGCCGGCGTCCTCGGCGCCGCCCCCGAACTGGTCACGCTCCTGCTCGAACGCCACGCCCAGGCCGTACGCGCCGCCCGCGAGGCGGCCTGACCGCCGCTTCCCGGTTCCAGCCGTCTCCAGCTCTCCGGCCATCCGGGGGACCGCACCACGGTGGGATCCCCGCACGCGGAGGAGAGGATCTCCTGCCCGTTTGGATTGCGGATCACGATGTCCTGGTCACAGGAGATCGGGGTCGGCGCCGCGACGAGAGGCCACGCGTCCCTGATCGTGAGCCGTCCGCCGGTCCGGTACTCGCCGGTCTCCCCGATGACGCGCTCGGCCTCCCGCTCGCCGAGCGCGGGGACCGGCGCCCCCGCTTCGAGGCCCGCCGCGACCCGCTCGACCGGCAACAGCGCGACACTCACGTCGTTGGTTCCCCGCAGATCCCCACCGGACTCGTCGGTCCATGACACCGCGTGGTCGACGTCGTCGCTCTGGATGCCGCACACGCCCTGCGTCACCAGCCGGCCGTTCAGCCAGACGAGCGCGTACGACGGGTCCCGGCACTCGACCCGCACGTTCACCGACTCGCTGATGCCCGTGTAGGTGAACGTCAGCACCCGCCCGCCCGTCTCGATCGCCTCGCTGAGGAACACCCGCTCCCCCGTCAGGTACGAGCCCACGGTGGGCACGGCCGCCACGGCGGCCGGTCCGCCGTCTCCGGGCGGCGCGATCGTGACCGTGCGGGGCGTGGCCGCGACCGTCACCGCGGCGGCCAGGCCGGCGGCCAGCACCGCCCCGGCGCCGGCGCGACGGCGGCGGAGGCGCCGCACGCGCCGGTCCACTTCGGCCAGGGTGACGCCCCCGCTCCCTGCCGTGGCGGCGTCCCCGGCGAGGAGGTCGCGGAGCTCTGTCTCGGTCACTGTCTCGGTCGGTGTCATCGTCAGCCCTCCAGGCTCATCGCGGAGCGGGCGGCGGGATCGACGCGCAGCCTGGCCAGTGCCCTGCTCGCCTGGCTGCGCACGGTGGCGGCCGAGCAGCCGAGGATCTCCGCGATCCGGTCGTCGCCGAGGTCGGCGAAGTAGCGCAGCACGATCACGGCACGCTGTTTCGGCGGCAGTCCCGCGAGGGCCCGCCGTACGGCGTCACGGGAGCCGAACAGGTCGGCGGCGTCGCCGACCGCGGGCTCCGGCAGCACCTCGGTCGGCTGCTCGCCGCGCCAGCGCCTGCGCCACCAGCTGGCATGGGTGTTGGCCAGGATGCGGTAGACGTACGGGTCGGGGTTGTCGCCGACCCTCCGCCAGGCCAGCCACGCCTTGGCCAGCGCCGTCTGGACCAGGTCCTCGGCCGTCGCCCAGTCGCGGCAGAGCAGGTAGGCCGTCCGCAGCATGCGGTCCGAGCGCTGCTCGACGTAGCGCTCGAAGTCGGCCCGGTCGCGCATGTGCGGCCCCCAGTGATCGGTGCGGTCCTCGGTGGACGGTCACCGATGACTACGCCCTGGGCGCGCCGCGCCGTTGCCTCGGACGGCGATCCGGGTTCCCCCGCTTCAGTCGCGCCGGCGGTCGCGGAGCCGGGGCGGGCGGGGCGGGCGGAGCCCGTGCATGCCGTGCATCCTGTGCAAGTCGTGCAGGCCATACCGGCCGTGCTCGTCGAACGCGTCCCCCTCGGTGAGGGAGGCGCGGCGCTCCTGCCACCACTCGCTCCAGGCGTGCCAGCCACGCTTGATCGGCTGCGCCCGGGAGTCTCCGATGATCTTCACGTCGCCCAGCAGGACGTACGCCCTGACCCTGACGACGGGGGCGGCCTGCCCGGCGGGAGCCTCGACCACCTGGACCTTCTTGTCGCCGAGAACGGTGACGCCGGAGAGCTCCACGTCGACGCCGTCCGGCACGATGATCTTCACGTCGCCCAGCACGCAGGCGGCGACGATGTCCACCTCACGCCCGCGCACCTCGGCCTCCCGCAGGTCGAGGGTCACGTCGCCCAGCACGCAGGCCGCGCCGATGCCGTCGTCGATCCGCCAGGAGCCGGTCCTCTTGGTGTCGCCCAGCACCGCCACGATCCACTTGCGCATCCTGCCCTGCGGAGCGGCCGGAGCCGCGGGCGCGGGGGCCGGAGCCGGGGCGCCGCCCGGCAGGTCGGCGGTGATCTGGGCGAGCTCGCCGTGCGTCTGGGCCAGGTAGGCGGCCTCGGTCCGCTCGGTCAGCTCGGCCAGCGTCAGCCGCCCCTCGGCGGAGGCCACTCGAAGCTGCTCCACCACGGACTCGCGCTCGGCGTCGGACGCCCGCATGCCACCCGGATCGTTCACGCCCTCCACCGTAACCCCCGCCGGCCCCGCTCCCCATCCTCCCTGGGGACGATCCCTGCGGGGTCCTCCAGAAGGGGCTGTGTGAGCATGGAGACGTGACCCGCAGCAGGTTGTTGGAGGCGATCGCGGAGGGGGACGCCGCGCGGGTGGCGGAGCTGCTGCACCCGGAGGCCGCCGTGTCCCCAGCCGTGTCCCCCGCTGTGTCTCCCACCGTGTCCCCCACCGTGTCCCCCGCTGTGGCCGCCGCTGTCGACCCCGCCCAGGGGACGACGCCGCTCTACCGCGCCTCCGCCGGTGGGCACCACGAGATCGTCCGGCTGCTCCTGGACCACGGCGCGGACCCCGACCGGCCGAGCGGCGGGCCCGAGGAGGGGCTGCCGCTGTGCGCCGCGGCCTGCTGGGACCACGCCGCGACCGTGCAGGCGCTGCTGGACGGGGGCGCCGACCCCGACGCGGCGGAGGAGGGCGGCTGGACGGCCCTGCTCTGGGCGGCGGCCAACGGCAACCTCGAGTCGGCCGACGTGCTGCTCGACGCCGGGGCCGACCCCGATCTGCCCGACGAGGACGGCGACACGCCGCTGACGCTGGCCGCCCTGTTCGGGGCGTACGGGATCGTCTGGTCGCTGCTGGAGCACGGCGCGGACCCGGCCGCGCCCGGCTGGGACGGCGCGACCCCGCTGGAGATCGCCGGCCGTCTGGCGGCGGCCGATCTGGAGACGGTCCTCCGGGACGACGCCGCCGCGCGGCTGGGCGGCGAGCACACGGTGCTGGTGGCGCACTCCGCCGCGCCGGACGGCACCCGGCGGGTCACCGTCGAGGCGCGCGCCGAGGACGCCCGCACCGGTGCCTACTCCGGCGTGTATACGGTGGCCCGCCAGTACGGGCACGCCGCCGCCACCACGGTCCTGGAGGCGGCGCTCGGCCTCCGGCCGCCGCCCGAGGTGCTGCTCCGCCGCGTTCTGCCCTACCGCGACCTCGACGAGGACGACGAGACGTGGTGGGCGGCCGTCCACGCGCTGCGGGGGCGCCACGACGAGGAGACGTTCCGGGCGGTGACGCGGCTGTGCGAGAGCGACGACCCGGCGTGGCGGGAGTTCGGCGTCGACGTCCTCGCGCAGCTCGGCCCCGACACCGCCCAGCACACCGGCCAGCACACCGGACACGACGAACGGCAGGACGAGGTCCTCGGCATCCTGCGCGACCTGGCCCGCCGGGAGACCGAGCCCGCGGTGGTCGAGGCGCTGCTCGCCGCGTTCGGCCACCGGGCCGACGAGCGGGCACTCCCCGAGGTGCTGGCGATCGTCGGCGGCCCGGGGCGGCAGCCCACCGTCAACGACGCGGTCGCGCTCGCCGCGGTCCTGCCGCCCGGCGACGAGGACGGCCTCACCGCCCTGATCCGGCTGACGGAGTGCGGGGACGACGAGGTGCGCGACTGGGCGACCATGGGCCTCGCCGGCCTGCCGGCCGACACCGCCCGGATCAGGGAGGCGCTGGCCGCCCGGCTGGCCGACCGCGACGTGACGACCGTGGCCGAGGCGGCCCGCGGCCTCGCGGCGCGCGGCGACAGGAGGGCGTTCGACGGGGTCCACCGGGTGCTGTGCGAGGCGGGCGCCGGCCAGGGCTACGCCCGTGACCTCGCGCTCGAGGCCGCCCAGGAGCTGGGCCTGGACATCTCCGGCGCCTGAGCGCGGCGGCGGGTGTTTGTCCCGGCGTGCCCGGGTGCTGAGATGGAGGTCCGGCCTCGCCCCGGTTCCCGGCGCCGAGGACCCGGCATCACCCGAGGAGGACCCTGTGAACCGCGACGCGACTCACGACGTGACCAACCAGCCGTCCCCGCTGACCGGGCACGACGTCTCGGCCGACCAGGCGCTGCTGGAGGGGCTCGCCAGGGAGGGGGCGGACTGGGCGACCGGGGAGCTGCGCCGGCTCGGCCTGCTGGCCGGTTCCGAGAAGGCACAGGAGTGGGGACGGCTGGCCAACGAGTACCCACCCGTCCTGCGCACCCACGACCGGTACGGCAACCGGATCGACGAGGTCGAGTTCCACCCCGCCTGGCACGAGCTGATGTCGGTCGCGGTCGGCAACGGGCTGCACGCCTCCCCCTGGACCTCGGCCCGGCCGGGGGCGCACGTCGCCAGGGCCGCCAAGTTCTTCGTCTGGTCCCAGGTGGAGGCCGGGCACGGCTGCCCGATCTCCATGACGTACGCCGCCGTGGCCGCGCTGCGGCACTCGCCGTCGCTGCGGGCGGAGTGGGAGCCCCTGCTGGCCTCCCGCACGTACGACTTCGGGCTGCGCCCGCCGCTGGAGAAGCGGGGGGTGCTGGCGGGGATGGCCATGACCGAGAAGCAGGGCGGCTCCGACGTGCGGGCCGGCACCACCCGGGCCGAGCCCCTGGGCGACGGGAGTTTCGCCCTGACCGGGCACAAGTGGTTCAACTCCGCCCCGATGTGCGACGCGTTCCTGGTGCTGGCCCAGGCCCCGCGCGGGCTGTCGTGCTTCCTGCTCCCCCGCGTGCTGCCCGACGGCACCCGCAACGCCATGCGCCTGATGCGGCTGAAGGACAAGCTCGGCAACCGGTCGAACGCCTCCGCGGAGGTCGAGTACGACGGCGCGACGGCCTTCCTCGTCGGCGAGGAGGGCAGGGGTGTCCGGACGATCATCGAGATGGTCAACATGACCAGGCTCGACTGCGTGATC
The DNA here is from genome assembly GCF_008728085.1 of Microbispora cellulosiformans. NCBI lineage: Bacteria > Bacillati > Actinomycetota > Actinomycetes > Streptosporangiales > Streptosporangiaceae > Microbispora > Microbispora cellulosiformans. The sequence continues at coordinate 346,467 of NZ_VYTZ01000002.1, forward strand.
GGCTCGGCCGCCGGCATGCGGCAGGGCCTGACGCAGGCCCTGCACCACGCCCGCCACCGGAGCGCGTTCGGCCGGCCGCTGGCCGACCAGCCGCTGATGCGCGCCGTGCTCGCCGACCTCGCGCTGGAGTCCGAGGCGGCGACCACGCTGATGACCCGCCTGGCCGGGGCGACCGACCGGGCGGTGGCGGGCGACGCCGCCGAGGGCCTGTTCCGCCGGGCCGCCCTCGCCTCCGCCAAGTACTGGATCTGCAAGCGGGCGCCGGTCCACGCCGCCGAGGCGCTGGAGTGCCTGGGCGGCAACGGGTACGTCGAGGAGTCGCAGATGCCCCGGCTGTTCCGGGAGTCCCCGCTGAACGGCATCTGGGAGGGCTCGGGCAATGTGGCCGCCCTCGACCTGATGCGGGTGCTCGCCCGGGAGCCGGAGGCGGTCGAGGCGTTCTTCGCCGAGGTCGCCCGCGCCGGGGACCGCCGCGTCGACGACGCCGCCGAACGGGTGCTGAAGACGCTCGCCTCCGCCGGGGAGGCCGACGCCCGCCGGGTGGCCGAGGAGATGACGCTGGTCCTGCAGGCGTCCCTGCTCGTGCGGCACGCCCCGGCGCCGGTGGCCGACGCGTTCTGCGCCTCCCGCCTCGGCGGGGACTGGGGCCGCGCCTTCGGCACGCTCCCGGCCGGTCTCGACCTGGAGCCGATCCTGGACCGCGCGGCGCCCGCGTGAGCAGGGGGTCACGGGACGGCTACGAAACGGAAATCCGGCGGAAACAGGCCGCCGCTGTCATGAAGGGGACTCACCGGCTCACCCCGGTGAGGCGCACCTAGGGTTCCGTTCGGCTGGTCCGAGAGGTGCAGGCGGCTCGGCGCGGAGCCGTTCCACGGCGGGACAAAAGCCCGGGAGGCTGCGACTTCGGCGTCTCCCCGGTCAACGGCGCGGCCGGGACCGGGGAGACGCCGCGGGTCGCGAAGCCCGCCGCCCGCCGGGCGGCGGTGGACCAGCCGTCTCCCGAGGAGTGCCGTGGGCCACCTCCATTCCCACTACGGTCCCGAAGCCCGCAACGCCGTCGAGCGTGAGGCCGAGATCCCCACCACCATGCACGAGCGGGAGATCGCCCGCGGGCTCGAACTCGGCCTGCAGGGCGCCGACTCGATCGTCGACCGCACCATCCCCACCTTCTCCCGCGGCGAACTGCCGCACTTCGCCGGGATCAACACCTTCCTCAAGGCGCCGTACGTCGAGGACGTGCGGCGCTGCGGGGAGTACGACGTGGCGGTGCTCGGCGCGCCCTTCGACGGGGGCACCACCTACCGCTCGGGCACCCGCTTCGGGCCGCAGGGCATCCGCAAGATCTCCGCGCTGTACGGCCCGTACAGCTTCGAGCTCGGCGTCGACCTCCGCGAGTCGATCACGATCTGCGACCTGGGCGACATCTTCACGATCCCGGGCAACATCGAGAAGACCTTCGACCAGATCAGCAAGGGCGTCGCGCACGTCTTCGAGAGCGGCGCCTTCCCGGTGATCCTCGGCGGGGACCACTCGATCGGCTACCCGACCGTGCGCGGGGTGGCCGAACACGTGCGGGGAAACGTCGGCATCATCCACTTCGACCGCCACGTCGACACCCAGGAGACCGACCTCGACGAGCGGATGCACACCACCCCCTGGTTCCACGCCACCGACATCCCGAACGTGCCGCCGAAGAACCTCGTGCAGATCGGCATCGGCGGCTGGCAGGCGCCCCGCCCCGGCGTGAAGGTGGGCCGCGAGCGGGGCACCACGATCATGACGGTGACCGACTGCGTCGAGATGGGCATCGAGGCCGCCGCCGAGCGGGCCCTGGAGGTCGCCTGGGACGGCGCGGAGGCCGTCTGGCTGTCCTTCGACGTCGACTGCCTCGACGCGGCCTTCGTGCCCGGAACCGGCTGGCCCGAGCCCGGCGGGTTCCTCCCCCGCGAGGTGCTCAAGTTCATCCAGCTCATCGCCGACGCCCGGCCGCTCGCCGGGATCGAGGTGGTGGAGTGCTCCCCGCCGTACGACAACGCCGAGATCACCTCGCTCATCGCCACCCGGGTCATCTGCGACACCCTCGGGTGCCTGGTGCGCTCGGGACACCTGCCGAAGAGGAAGAAGGAGGCGGTCCGATGACGCGCCGACACCTCGCCGCCGTACCGTCCCTGCTGCCGGCCCTGCTCCTGACCCTGCTCCTGCTCGCGGGCTGCGCCTCCCCCGGGGAAAAGCAGGCCGCCGCCCCGGCCGGTTCGACGATCACCCTGGGCTTCAGCGCCTGGCCGGGCTGGTTCCCCTGGCAGGTCGCCGGGGAGCAGGGCCTGTTCCGCAAGAACGGCGTGGACGTCGAGCTGAAGTATTTCGACAGCTACACCGACTCGCTCAACGCGCTGGCCACGGGGACGATCGACGCCAACAGCCAGACGCTCAACGACACGCTGGCGTCCGTGGCCGGCGGGGCGAAGCAGAGCGTCGTGCTGGTCAACGACAACTCCAGCGGCAACGACCAGATCATCGCCGGGCCGGGCATCTCGTCACTGGCCGGCCTGAAGGGCCGGACCGTCGCCGCCGAGCAGGGCACCGTCGATCACTACCTGCTCCTGCTCGCGCTGCGGAAGGCCGGTCTCACCGAGGCGGACGTGCAGTTCCGGCCCATGCCGACCGACGCCGCTGCCGCGGCCTTCGTCGCCGGGCAGGTCGACGCCGTCGGCGTCTTCGCCCCCTTCACCACGACCGCGCTCAAGCGGAAGGGCAGCCGGGCCATCGCGACGTCGGCCGACTTCCCCGGGGCGATCCCCGACCACCTGGTGGTGACCCGTGACCTCGTCTCCCGCGACCCGAAGGCCGTGCAGGGGCTCGTGTCGGCCTGGTTCGACGCGCTCACCTGGATCGGCGAGCACCGGCCGGAGGCCCTGCAGATCATGGCGAAGCGGGCGGGGGTGAGCGTGTCCGACTACGAGTCGTACGACAAGGGCACGACGATCTTCACGCTCGAGCGCAACCGGACGGCGTTCTCCGGCGAGCTGGACGGCCGCGCCAAGGAGATCGCGGACTTCCTGGTCTCGTCGAAGCTGGTGGACAAGGCCCCTCCGCTGGAGGGCCTGTTCGCGCCCCAGTTCGTCCGCGCGGTGCAGCCGTGACCGCGGCCGAAGCGATGCCGAGACAGGACATCGAGACGGCCCCGGCGGCGGAAGGGCCCGCGCAGCGCCGGACGCTCACGACCAAGCCGCTCACGACGTCGGTCTCCGCGCGTACGGCGTGGCTGCTGCGGTGCCTGTCGATCCTCGTGCCGCTGGCGGCCTGGCAGGCGGTCAGCGCGAGCGGCCGGGTGGACCCCGCGTTCCTGCCGTCCCCGTCGGCGGTCTGGGCGGCCGGCCTGGACATGGCGGCCGAGGGCGAGCTGGCCGCCGACCTCGCGGCGAGCCTCGGCCGGATCGCGGCGGGCTTCGGCCTGGCCGTCCTGATCTCGGTGCCGCTGGGGTTCGCGATGGGGACGCTCGGCTGGGCGCAGCCGCTGCTCGAACCGGCCGTCGGCATCCTGCGCTACCTGCCCGCGTCGGCCTTCATCCCGCTGCTGATCATCTGGCTGGGCATCGGCGAGGCGTCGAAGGTGGCGCTGCTCGTCCTCGGCGTGGTGTTCTTCAACACGCTCATGACCGCCGACGCCGTACGGCGGGTGCCGCGCCGGCTGCTGGAGGTGTCGGCGACCCTCGGAGCGTCCCGGCCGCGGGTGGCCGCCCGGGTGGTGTTCCCGTACGCGCTGCCGGGGATCATCGACGCGATGCGGGTCAACGCCGCGGCGGCGTGGAACTTCGTGGTCGTCGCCGAACTGGTCGCGGCCACCTCGGGCCTCGGCTACCGGATCACCCGGGCCCAGCGGTTCCTGCAGACCGACCGCATCTTCGCGATCCTGGTGGTCATCGGGCTGATCGGCCTGGCCATCGACGTCACGCTGCGCCTGCTGCGCGCCCGGGTGGGGAGGTGGGCCCGCTGATGAGCGCGATGACGGGTCTCCGGCTGGAGGGCGTGCGCAAGGAGTTCGTCCCGGGCCGGCCTGTGCTCCAGGACGTGGACCTGTCCGTGACGTCGGGCGACTTCGTCTGCGTGGTCGGGGCGAGCGGCTCGGGCAAGTCGACCCTGCTGGGGATGGTCGCGGGCCTCGTCCCGCCCACGTCCGGCCGGGTGCTGCTGGACGGCCGGGAGGTCACGGGCCCCGGCCCGGACCGCGGGCTGGTGTTCCAGACCGCCTCGCTGTATCCGTGGCGGACCGTGGCCCAGAACGTCGCGTTCGGCCTGGAGGCGCTCGGCCTGCCGCGCGCCGCCCGGCGCGAGCGGGTGCGGTGGCTGCTCGACGAGGTGGGCCTCGGCCACCTGGCCGGGGCCCTGCCGGGCCGCCTGTCGGGCGGGCAGCAGCAGCGGGTGGCGATCGCCCGCGCCCTCGCCTGCGCGCCGCGCGTGCTGCTGCTCGACGAGCCGTTCGGCGCGCTCGACGTGCAGACCAGGGAGGACATGCAGCTGTTCGTACGGCAGGTCTGGCAGGACGTGACGCCGACCGGGGAACGCCCGACCGTCGTCATGGTGACCCACGACACGGAGGAGGCCGTTTTCCTCGCCCGCCGGGTCGTCGTGCTGTCCAGCGATCCCGGCCGGATCAGCCAGGAGATCGTCATCGACCTGCCGGAACCACGACCGCTGGAGATCAGGCGCTCCGCGGAGTTCCTGCGGATCAGGGCCGAGGTCGAGGACCTGGTCCGGGCCGAGCACCGGGCCCACCAGGCGCGGCTCGCCGCCGCGCCGGCGTGATGGGGCCGGCGTGATGGGGAGGGTCGCGGGACGATCGGCGGCGCGGGTGGCGTTAAGGTCGCAGCTGATGGATTAAGACTCGCTAGTGAAGGGATGTCGCCATGGCGACCACTCGTACCGCGACGACGCAGTGGAAGGGCGCCCTGCTCGACGGTTCGGGCACCGTCTCGCTCGACACCTCCGGTGTCGGCACCTTCGACGTCTCCTGGCCCTCCCGGGCCGAGCAGGCGAACGGCAAGACGAGCCCGGAGGAGCTCATCGCGGCCGCCCACTCCTCCTGCTTCTCGATGGCCCTGTCCCACGGCCTGGCCCAGGCGGGCACCCCGCCGCAGTCGGTCGAGACCCGGGCCGACGTGACCTTCCAGCCCGGAGAGGGCATCACCGGCATCGTGCTCTCCGTACGGGCCCAGGTGCCCGGCCTGTCGGCCGAGGACTTCCAGCAGGCGGCCGAGACCGCGAAGGCGAACTGCCCGGTGAGCAAGGCGCTGGCCGGCACGACGATCACCCTGAACGCCGAACTCGTCGGCTGAACCACCAGCGGGGCCCCCGCCGGACCGGTCCGGCGGGGGCCTCCGCGTGCGCGGACCGGGAGCAGGGGTACCGCCCCAGGTGCACGAATCGTCCCGGCAGTGGAGAATGAGGTTACATGCGCGAGGTTTGGCCTGGAGAGCCGTACCCGCTCGGCGCCACCTGGGACGGCGTGGGCACCAATTTCTCGGTGTTCTCGGAGGTGGCCGAGCGGGTCGAGTTGTGCCTGTTCGACGACGACGGCGCGGAGACCCGCGTCGACCTGCCCGAGGTCGACGGCTTCGTCTGGCACGGCTACCTGCCGGGGATCATGCCCGGCCAGCGGTACGGCCTCCGCGTGCACGGCCCCTACCGGCCCGACCACGGTCACCGGTGCAACCCGGCCAAGCTGCTGCTCGATCCGTACGCGAAGGCGATCGAGGGCTCGGTGCGGTGGAACGAGTCGCTGTTCTCCTACCGCTTCGCCGACCCCGCACAGCTGAACGTCGAGGACTCCGGGCCGCACATGCCGAAGAACGTGGTGGTCAACCCGTTCTTCGAGTGGGGCAACGACCGGCCGCCCCGCACGCCGTACCACGAGACGGTGATCTACGAGGCGCACGTGCGCGGGCTCACCATGCGCCACCCCGCCGTGCCGGAGGAGCAGCGGGGCACCTACGCCGGTCTCGCGCACCCCGCCGTGATCGACCATCTGCGCTCGCTCGGCGTGACGGCGGTCGAACTCATGCCCGTCCACCAGTTCGTGCCCGAGCACTTCCTGGTCGCCCGGGGGCTGACCAACTACTGGGGCTACAACACGATCGCCTACCTCGCGCCGCACAACGCGTACTCCTCCGCGGGGCAGCGCGGCCAGCAGGTCCAGGAGTTCAAGGCGATGGTCCGGGCCCTGCACGACGCGGGGATCGAGGTGATCCTCGACGTGGTCTACAACCACACGGCCGAGGGCGACCACATGGGCCCCACGCTCGGGTTCCGGGGCATCGACAACAACGCCTACTACCGGCTGCGCGAGGAGGACCGCCGCTACTACATCGACTACACCGGATGCGGCAACTCGCTGAACGTCCGCTCGCCGCACGCGCTCCAGCTGATCATGGATTCGCTCCGCTACTGGGTGCTCGACATGCACGTGGACGGCTTCCGCTTCGACCTCGCCGCCGCACTGGCCCGCGAACTGCACGACGTCGACCGGCTCAGCGCGTTCTTCGACCTCATCCAGCAGGACCCGGTGATCTCCCAGGTCAAGCTGATCGCCGAGCCGTGGGACGTCGGTCCCGGCGGCTACCAGGTCGGCAACTTCCCGCCCCTGTGGACCGAGTGGAACGGCAAGTACCGCGACTCCGTGCGGGACTTCTGGCGGGGCGACTCCCGGACGCTGCCCGAGTTCGCCTCGCGCCTCGCCGGGTCGAGCGACCTGTACGCGACCAGCGGCCGCCGCCCGGTGGCCTCGATCAACTTCGTCACCGCCCACGACGGGTTCACGCTCAACGACCTCGTGTCGTACGACCACAAGCACAACGAGGCCAACGGCGAGGGCAACCGCGACGGCACGGACGACAACCGGTCGTGGAACTGCGGCGCCGAGGGGCCGGTCGACGACCCGGCGATCAACCGGCTGCGGCGGCGCCAGCGGCGCAACCTCCTCACCACCCTGTTCGTGTCCCAGGGCGTGCCGATGCTGCTGGCGGGCGACGAGTTCGGCCGCACCCAGCAGGGCAACAACAACGCCTACTGCCAGGACAACGAGACGTCCTGGATCGACTGGTCCCAGATCGGCAGGGAACCCGGCCTGCTGGAGTTCGTCCGCCGCCTGGGCGCGTTACGGCGGGCCCACCCCGTCTTCCGGCGCCGCAGGTTCTTCCTGGGCCACTCAGTGGGAGACGACAGCAGGGACATCGTCTGGCTCACGCCGTCGGGCACCGAGATGGCCGACGCCGACTGGCAGACCGGCTACGCCAAGTCGCTCGGCGTCTACGTCAACGGCGACGCGATCAGCGAGCCCGGCTCGCGGGGCGAGCGGATCACGGACGCGACGTTCCTGCTGCTGATCAACGCGCACCACGAGAACCTGACCTTCGCCCTCCCCGGCCCGGAGCTGGGCGCGGCCTGGCGTCCCGTGCTCGACACCGCCGACGAGGACCCGCCGGACGACGCGGAGGCGGCGGAGCCGCTGGCCGCCGGGTCCAAGATCAGCGTCACCGGCCGGTCCATGCGCGTCCTCGTGTGCGCCGGCGGTCCGAGCCGCCCGCTACCCTCGCTCGGGTGACCCCGGCACGACCCACCCCACCACCACCCATCCCGCCACCCACCCCACCGCACGCCGGCCTGCCGCCGAAGCCCCGGGCGGCGGTCGTGCGGGACGCCCTCGGAGTCGGCGCGGCGGTCGGCCTCTCCGGGTTCGCGTTCGGCGTGACGTCGGCGGGGGCCGGGATGACGCTCGCCCAGACCTGCGTGCTGTCACTGCTGGTCTTCACCGGGGCGTCCCAGTTCGCGCTGGTGGGCGCGCTCGGCGCGGGTGGGGCCCCGCTCGCCGCCGCGGCGGGGGCGCTGCTGCTGGGCGTCCGCAACGCCTTCTACGGCCTGCGTCTGTCGCAGATGCTCGGCCTTCCCGCGGCGGTCCGCCCGCTGGCCGCCCATTGGGTGATCGACGAGACCTCCGCCGTGGCCCTGGCACAGCCCGACCGGCGTCTCGCCCGGCTCGGCTTCACCGTCACGGGCGTGACGTTGTACGCCGGGTGGAACATCACGACCCTCCTCGGCGCGCTGGGCGCCGAGGCCCTGGGCGACCCGGCGGCCTGGGGACTCGACGTGGCCGGTCCGGCCGTCTTCCTCGCCCTGCTCCTGCCCATGATCCGGGACCGCTCCTCCGCCGCTCCTTCGGCGCGGGACGGGGCCACCCCGGCTCCGGGCCGGGGTGAGGCGGGCACGGCGACGGCCCGGCCGATCCGGGCCGGGGCCCTCCGGCATGAGGTGGCGGTGGCGGTGCTGGCCGTCCTGCTGGCCCTGGCCTGCGTGCCGTTCCTGCCCGCGGGCGTCCCGGTGCTGGTGGCCGTGCTCGCCGCGCCCGCCGTCCTGGGCGTCGCCGCGCTCCGGTCCCGCTCCGCCGCACGGCGCGAGCGGACCGCGGCGGAGCGGACGCATCGGGCGGCGCGGGAGGAGGAGGCGTGATGGGGGCCTGGATCGCGATCGCGGTCACCGTCGCCGGCTGCTACGCGGTCAAGCTCCTCGGGCTGTCGGTCCCGGCGGCGGTGCTGGAACGGCCGCTCGTGCGCAGGCTCGCCGCGCTCGTGCCGATCGCGGCGCTGGCCGCGCTGATCGCCCTGCAGACCTTCGCCGACGGCCGCACGCTCGTCGTCGACGCCCGGGCGGCCGGCCTCGCCGCGGCGGCCGTCGCGCTGCTGCTGCGCGCGCCCTTCCTGGTGACCGTCGCGGCGGCCGTCGTCGTCACCGCCGCCGTACGCGCCCTGACCGGCTGAGCCCCGCTCAGCCCTGCCGAGCCCCGCTGACCCTGCCGAACCCCGCTCAAGCTCGCTGGCCTGCCGAACCCCGCTGCGCCCTTGCGGCCTTCGCCGGCCGCCGCCCGACCGCGGCCGACTTCCGGACGCCGGAGCGGCTCAGCGGGCGAGGATCTCGTCGAGGTCGTAGCTCACCGGGCGTTCGAGCTGGTCGTAGGTGCAGGACTCGGGCGTGCGGTCGGTGCGCCAGCGCCGGAACTGGGCGGTGTGCCGGAACCGGTCGCCCTCCATGTGGTCGTAGGCGACCTCGATCACCCGCTCGGGCCGCAGCGGGATGAACGACAGGTCCTTCTTGGCGTTCCACCGCGAGACGGCGCCCGGCAGGCGCTGGCCCTGCGCGCCACCCTGTCCACTGCCCTGCCCGCCGCTCTGCCCGCCGCCCTGCGCCACCTCGGCCCAGTGTCCCCAGGGGTGCTCGCTCAGGTCGTCCAGCCGGTACGGCGCGAGCTCCCCGACCAGCTCCTCGCGCCTCTTCATCGGGAAGGAGGCGGCCACCCCCACGTGGTGCAGGCGGCCGTCGGCGGAGTACAGCCCGAGCAGCAGCGACCCGACGACCGGCCCCGACTTGTGCTCGCGGTAGCCCGCGACGACGCAGTCGGCCGTCCGCTCGTGCTTGACCTTGAACATCACCCGCTTGTCCGGCGCGTACGGCTGGTCTCCCGGCTTGACCACGATGCCGTCGAGCCCGGCGCCCTCGAACGCGTCGAACCACTCGGCGGCCCGGCCCTCGTCCCGGGTGACCGGGGTGAGCCGCACCGACCGGCCCGCCCCCGCCAGCGCCTCCTCCAGCCGGGCCCGCCGCTCCGAGAACGGCGCCTCCATCAGGTCCTCCCCGCCGAGGGCGAGCAGGTCGAAGGCGACGAAGGAGGCGGGCGTGCTCTCGGCCAGCAGCCGCACCCGGGACTGGGCCGGGTGGATGCGCTGCTGGAGTGCGTCGAAGTCGAGCGACTGGCCCCTGATGAGCACGATCTCGCCGTCCACCACGCACCGGGGCGGCAGCTCCTTCCTGACGGCCTCGACCAGCTCCGGGAAGTAGCGCGTGAAGGGCCGCTCGTTCCTGCTGCCCAGGAAGACCTCGTCGCCGTCGCGGAAGACGACGCAGCGGAAGCCGTCCCACTTGGGCTCGTAGTAGAGCGTGCCGTCCTGCTCGGGCAGCTTCTTGACGGCCTTGGCGAGCATCGGCGCGACCGGTGGCACCACCGGCAGGTCCAGGTCGGGGATCTGCGGCTCAACCGGCGGCTTCATCATGCGCCTCCCTGAGGTATCGGCAGAAGAGGAAGCCGTCCTCCTCCAGCACCTGGGCGAGGGTCAGCGGCGTGCGCGAGGCGACGCCGTCCAGTATGCGCGCGGCGTCGCCCCCGGCGAGCAGCGGGCTCACCGTCAGCGCCAGCTCGTCGACGAGCCCGGCGGCGGCGAGCTGCGCGTTGATCCGCGGCCCGCCCTCGCAGAGGATCCGGCCGAGCCCGAGGCCGCGCAGCTCGTCCACCGCGGTCGCGAGATCGACCCGGTCGTCTCCGGCGACGATCAGGACGGCCTTGTCCGCGGCCTCCTCCCGGCGTTCCTTGGGCGCCGACTCCGTCGTGATCACGATGGTCCGGGCGTACGGCTCGGCCTCGGTGAACAGCGGGCCACCGAGATCGAGGTCGAGCAGGCGGGTGACGACGGCGATCGGCGGCACGGGCGGACGGCCCTCGCGCGGCGCCCGCCACGACTCGCGCGGGCGGGCGGGCCGGTAGCCCTCCGTGCGGACGGTTGCGGCGCCGGCGAGCACCACGTCGGCCAGGCCGCGCAGCAGCCCGAAGATCCGTTTGTCGGCCCGGCCGGACAGGCCCTCCGAGTGGCCCTCGACCCAGGCCGCGCCGTCGGCGCTCGCCACCATGTTGAGACGCAGCCAGTGGTCACGCGGGTAGGCGTAGGCCGCGGCGATGTCGGGATCGTCCTCGGCGTGGGGATGGATGCGGCGCACGGTTCCCACACTCGCACACCGCACCGACAACACCGCACCGGCCCGGCCGCGCCACGCGTACGGACCGGCAGCGCGGGAACGGCACATCGGGGGGAGGCGTCGTCGCCGGCGCCGGGCAGGCCCGGCACGCCGGACGAGCCGATGCGACGGGAGGGACAGGGGACATGTGCCGCTGGCTGGCCTACTCCGGCTCGCCGATCACTATGGACAAGCTGCTCTACGAGCCGGAGAACTCACTGATCGACCAGAGTCTCCATTCCAGGTACGGCCAGGAGACGGTGAACGGCGACGGGTTCGGCGTCGGCTACTACAGCGCCGATCACCACGGGGACGGCCACCACGGGGAGGGCGGCGCGGCGCCCGCGGTGTTCAAGGACACCAAGCCCGCGTGGGGCGACCGCAACCTGCGCGAACTCGCCAGCCATGTCCGGTCGCCGCTGTTCATGGCGCACGTGCGGGCGTCCTCGGGAACGGCGATACAGCAGACGAACTGCCATCCGTTCAGGTACGGCCCGTGGCTGTGGATGCACAACGGCGCGATCTCCGAGTTCGGCCGCGTGAAACGGGATCTCGTCATGGCCGTCGCCCCGGATCTGTTCGCGTCCATCGAGGGGTCCACGGACTCGGAGGTCATGTTCTTCCTGGCGCTCACGCTGGGGCTGCGGGAGGACCCGCCGGGGGCGGTGGCGCGGATGGCCGGTCTCGTGGAGCGGACGGCGCGCGGGCACGGCGTGGAGCACCCGCTCCAGATGTCGCTGGCCACGTCGGACGGCGAGCACGTGTGGTCCTTCCGCTACTCCAGCGACCATCGTTCGCGATCGCTGTTCCACAGCGCGAACACGCAGACTCTCCGGCATCTGCATCCGGAGGTGTTCGAGTCCGTGGAGCTCTCGGACGACGCGCGGGTCGTCGTGTCCGAGCCCCTGCGCGATCTGCCGGGTCTCTGGCTGGAGGTTCCGGAGTCGACGTACACGATCGTCAAACCGGACTTCTTCGAGATGCACCCCTTCAACCCGGTGGCACCGGAGTGACGGAGACGCATGTACCGCGGCTTTGACCACCGTCTGCCCGGTCTGTAGCCGCCGGCTGCGAGACTCGTTCGGGGGGCCGGCGGAGAGGAGCGGACGGTGGCTTCACGGGACGGCGGACAGTCCGCGCGACGGCCGGTATGGGTCAATCCATTGTTCGGAGCGGCCGACCCCGCCTCCGGGATCACGACGGTTCCTCCCCGGCACCGGCTGCCGGACGGGCCCGCGGCGCCCGCCACGGTGTCCCGGCTCATCCGCGACGAGCTGATGCTGGACGGCAACCCGCGGCTGAACCTGGCGACGTTCGTGACCACCTGGATGGAGCCGGAGGCGCACGCGCTCATGGCCGGCATCTCCGACCGGAACCTCGTCGACAGGGACGAGTATCCCGCGACCGCGGAGCTCGAGCGGCGCTGCGTTCCGATGCTCGGCCACCTGTGGAACGCCCCCGACCCCGACGCCTCGGTCGGCACCTCCACCGTCGGGTCCAGCGAGGCCTGCATGCTCGGCGGGATGGCGCTCAAGCGCCGCTGGGCGCGGCGCGACACCGGCCGCCGCGCCGCCGGGGCGCGGCCCAACCTGGTCATGGGCGTCAACGTCCAGGTGTGCTGGAAGAAGTTCTGCAACTACTGGGAAGTGGAGCCCCGCCTGGTCCCCATGCGGGGCGACCGGTTCCACCTGGGCGCGGAGGAGGCCGCCGAGCGGTGCGACGAGAACACCATCGGCGTCGTCGCCGTCCTCGGCTCCACGATGGACGGAAGCTACGAGCCGGTCGCCGGCGTCTGCGCGGCGCTCGACGCGCTGGAGGAACGCACGGGATGGTCCGTGCCCGTGCACGTGGACGCCGCGTCGGGCGGGATGATCGCCCCCTTCCTCGATCCGGACCTGGTGTGGGACTTCCGCCTCCCGCGGGTCGCCTCCATCAACGTCTCGGGCCACAAGTACGGGATGGTCTACCCGGGACTCGGGTGGATCCTGTGGCGGGACCGGGACGCGCTCCCCGGCGACCTGGTGGAGCACGTGGACTATCTCGGCGGAGACGTGGCGACGTTCACCCTCAACTTCTCCCGGTCCGGATCGCAGGTCGTCGCGCAGTACTACAACTTCCTCCGGCTCGGTCACGCGGGCTTCAGCGAGGTGCAGGGGGCGCTGCGGCGGGTGGCGACGCATCTCGCCGGGCAGATCGAGGATCTCGGCTGTTTCCGGCTCCTCACCCGGGGCGACCAGCTGCCGGTGTTCGCCTTCACCACCGGCGACGACGTCACCCGGTTCAACGTCTACGACGTCTCCCGGCGGTTGCGGGAGTGGGGCTGGCTGGTGCCGGCCTACGCCTTCCCGCCCGACCGGGAGGATCTGCACGTGCTGAGGGTGGTGTGCCGCAACGGGTTCTCGCTCGATCTGGCCGACCGGCTGGTGGACGACCTTCGCGGCCTGCTGCCCTGGCTGCGGAGGCAGTCCGCGCCCATATTCGGCCCGGACGACGCGACGAGCTTCCACCACTGATCCGCCGGCGGCGGGCTCAGTCACCGGCCGTGTCACCTACGGCGTCGCCGGACGGCCTGGCCTTGGACGGCTGCACCCGCTTGGGCTCGCCGGGCATCTTCGGATAGTTCGGCGGGTAGGGCAGGTCGCCCCGCTCGTCGGCGTCGTACCACTCCAGGAGCGTGCCGATGCCGAAGGCGCGGTCGTCGATCTCCCGCTGCACGTCACCCAGCTCGGCGAAGCGGTCCGGCATCGTCCTCAGGTCGAAGGCGCCCGGGTCGCAGTCCTCCAGCTCTGACCAGGTCACCGGGGCGGAGACCCGGCCGTCGGGCCGGGCGCGCACCGAGTAGGCGGACGCCACCGTCCGGTCGCGGGCGTTCTGGTTGTAGTCGATGAAGACCTTCTCCCCCCGCTCCTCCTTCCACCAGGCGGTCGTCGCGAGATCCGTGCGCCGCTCCACCTCCCGGGCGAAGGCGATGGCGGCGTGCCGCACCTCCGTGAAGGTCCAGCGCGGCTCGATGCGCACGTTGACGTGGACGCCGCGGCTGCCGGAGGTCTTCGGGAACCCCCGCATGCCGAGTTCGCCGAGGATCTCCTTCACCGTGAAGGCGACCGTACGGGCCTGCTCGAACGACGTGCCGGGCTGCGGGTCGATGTCGATGCGCAACTCGTCGGGGTGGTCGAGGTCGGCGCGGCGGGCGTGCCACGGGTGGAAGTCGATCGTGCCGAGGTTGGCGCACCAGGCGATGGCCGCCACCTCGGTCGGGCAGAAGGCGTCGGCCGCGCGCCCGCTGGGGAAGCGCACGGTGACGGTCTCGATCCAGTCGGGGTGCTTGGGCATCCGCTTCTGGTAGATCGCCTCGGAGCCGACGCCGTCCGGGTGCCGCTTGAGGTAGGTCGGCCGCTCACGCATGGCGCGCAGCGCGCCCTCCCCCACGCTGACGTAGTACGTCACCAGGTCGCGCTTGGTCGCGCCGATCGCCGGGAAGTAGACCTTGTCCGGGTTGGTGACCTTGACGACCCGGTCACCCACCTCGATCTCGATGTACGGCGAAGCCATGTAGGCGACCCTACCCCCGGGGAAGATCCTGGACGGCCTGATGGTTCCTCACTTCGTAATCCCCGCGAGGGGCCACCGGACACAGGGTGGTGAGCATGGAAAAGGTCGTCAAGAGCGACGCCGAGTGGCGCGCGCAGCTTTCCCCGGAGGAGTTCCGCGTCCTCCGGCAGGCGGGGACCGAGCGCCCCTACACCGGCGAGTACGTCGACACCAAGACCGTCGGCGTCTACTCCTGCCGCGCCTGCGGGGCGGAGCTGTTCCGGTCGGAGACGAAGTTCGAGTCGCACTGCGGCTGGCCGTCGTTCTTCGAGCCGTCGGAGTCGGAGGCCGTGACGCTGCACGAGGACGACTCCCTCGGGATGCGCCGGGTCGAGGTGCGCTGCGCGCGGTGCGACTCGCACCTCGGGCACGTGTTCCACGGCGAGGGCTATCCCACCCCGACCGACGACCGGTACTGCATCAACTCCGTCAGCCTGACCCTGCGCCCGGCCGAATAAGGCCGGCTCGGCTCAGTTCGGCAGCCTCAGTTCGGTTTGGGGTAGGTGACCCGGCAGTCGTCGTCGTCCGGCCCGAGGACGTTGGCGAGGACGGGATTGCCGTTCTCGCCGAACCTGGACTGGACGAACACCACGGGGTTGACCTCCCCCCGCTCGGCCAGGTACTCCAGGCCGCGCTTGCACAGGGTGATCGCGGCCTTGGAGTTGTCGGCGTTCTCCGGGAGGCTCGTGTAGATGCGCAGGTAGCGGCCGGTGGTGCGGATGTCCTTGACCTTCTTGGCCGTCTTGTCGTTCCACCGGCTGCGGAAATAGGCGTCCGCCTTCTTGTCGGTGTACTTGGACGGTCCCGACGCCTTCTTCGCCGGCGCCTTCTTCTTGCGCGCGCCGTCGGTCTTCTTCCCCGTGTCGACGCTGGCGACGGTGAGCTCACCGGCTGGGGAGGCGTGTGGCGCGGGCGCGGCGGCCGTGTTCGCCGGAGCCGCGTCCGGGTGCGACAGCGGCCCGGCGATCGCGAACGCCCCGACGGCGAAGGCGGCCGCCCCGAGCGACAGTTCGACGACGTGTGAACGGGTCCGCCCCTTACGACGGCGCCCCCTGGAACGTGCCAGCCCGCTTGACACTCTGCCTCACCTAGACGTAGATCCCTCGTCACAGTATGGCAAAGTCCAGACGCCGCCAAGTCCCTTTCGGGCGTTTCGCACGTGGTCCGACAGAATGTCCCTTCCAGAGTCCCGTCCTCCACCGTCACCAGGGAGGGTGCGTGCCGGCCGCCCTGTCCTCCAGCCTGTCCTCCGCCCTCTCCTCCGCGCTGTCCTGGCTCGTGTTCGGGCTGTCCTGCGCCCTGGTCGCGGCCGGAGGGGCGCTGGGCGGCGCCGATCCCGTGGACGCCGCGGTCGCGCTCGGCTTCACCCCGCTCGGCGCCTATCTGACGGCCCGCCGCAGGGGCGGCGCCGTCGGACCCTGCTGCCTGGTGACCGCGCTCGGCGCCGTCGCCTACTTCGCCGACTCCTACGCGCTCCGGCCCGGCCTGCCCGGCGGCCGCTGGGCCGCCTGGGTGGGCGCGTGGGCCTGGGCCCCCGCCCTGCTGACCGTGGGCGGCGTCCTGCTGCTGCTCGTGCCGGACGGCCATCTGCCCGGGCGGGCCTGGCGGCCGGTGGCAGCGACGGGAGTCGCCGCCACGGCGGCGTTCACGGTCGTGGCCGCGCTGGTGCCCGAGGGCCCGGACCGGCCGTTCCCGGTCGAGGCCCTGGCACCGGTGCGGGAAGCGCTGCCCGCCGTCATCGTGCTCCTGGCCGCGGTCTCGCTCGCCTGCGCGGCCGGGCTCGTCGTCCGTACCGCCAGGGCGCAGGGCGAGCGGCGCACCCAGCTGCTGTGGATCTGCCTCGGCGCCGGCGCGTTCGTGGCCGGGGTCTTCCTGCCGGCCGTCACCCGGCTGCCCGCCGCCGGAGTGCCGTTCATCCTGGCCCTGCCGGCCTGCGTCGGCGTGGCGATGCTCCGCCACGACCTGTACGGGACCGGGCCGTGGCTGCGCCGCGTGCTCACCCTGGGGCTGCTGACCGGGGCCCTGGCCCTGCTGTACTTCACGGTGTCCGGGCTCACCGGCGCGCACGTCGCCGCCGCGGCGGCCGTGGCGGTCGCGGTCGAGCCGCTGCACCGCTGGCTGCGCCGGGCGTCCGGCCGCATCCTGTACGGCGGCCGGGCCGACCCCGAGACCGTCCACGCCCGGCTGGGCGCCCGCCTGGCCGCGACCTCGGAGCCCGCGGAGATCCTCGCCGCGGTCGCCGACGCGGCAGCCGAGGCGACCCGTGCCGCCTACGTACGGGCCGAGCTGGGCGCGCCGGGCGAGCCGCTGAAGGTCGCCGAGCGGGGCACGCCCGCCCCGCTCGGCGTGTCGGTGCCGCTGCGCTTCCAGGACGAGGTTCTCGGCGTCCTCGGCCTGTCGGGAGGCGACGTGCGGGTGCTCACCCCGCTCGCGTCGCACGCCGGGGCGGCGCTCGCCGCCGCCCACCGGGCCGCGGCGCTGCAGCGCTCGCGGACGCTGCTGGTCACGGCCCGGGAGGAGGAGCGGCGGCGGTTCAGCAGGGACCTGCACGACGGGCTGGGCGCCTTCCTCGCGGGCATCGGCTTCACGGTGGACGCCGCGGGCAACGCGCTGACGGCCGACCCGGAGCGGGTGCGCGGCCTGCTGACCCAGATCAGGACGCAGGTGGCCGAGGCGGGCTCGGGCGTGCGCCGGCTGGTGCGGGGGCTGAGGCCACCCGAACTGGCGCAGCTCGGGCTGGCCGGCGCCGTCGAGCACACCGCCGCGACGCTGGGCGCCGGCGGGGTGGAGATCGACGTCACGGCCGCGGACGTGAGCGGACTGCCGGCCGCCGTGGAGGTCACGGCCTATCTGGTCGCCCGTGAGGCGCTGACGAACGCGGTGCGGCACGGCGAGCCCCGCCGCTGCGCCGTACGGCTCGGGCGAACCGAGGACGGCACGGGGTTCGAGCTGGGCGTGCGCGACGACGGGCGGGGGCTCCCGCCCGAGGCCGTCCCGGGAGTCGGGCTGACCTCGATGCGGGAGCGAGTGGAGGAGCTGGACGGAAAGCTGACGATCGACGCCGCCCCCGGCGGCGGAACGGTGGTGACCGCGTGGATTCCCCTGTGATCAGGCTGCTCGTCGTCGACGACCACCCGGTGGTCCGCGACGGCCTCGGGGCGCTGATGTCGACCGTGGAGGGCATCGAGGTCGTGGCGGTGGCCGAGGACGGCCTGCGGGCGCTCGTGGCCGCCCGCGAGCACACCCCCGACGTCGTGCTGATGGACATCTCGATGCCGAACATGGACGGGATCGAGGCGACCCGGCGGCTGTCCGCCGGATCCCGCCCGCCGAACGTGGTGATGCTCACGATGTCGGACGACGACCTGTCGCTGCTGGCGGCGGTCCGCGCGGGGGCCAGGGGCTACCTGCTCAAGAACGCCGGCCAGGACGACGTGGTCGCCGCGGTGCGCGCGGCGGCCCGGGGACAGGCCGTTTTCGGGACCGGCGCGGCCGAGTCCCTGGTCAAGCTGCTGCACGCGCCGCCCCGCGTGTCCCCGCGGCCGTTCCCCGCGCTCACCGGCCGGGAGTACGAGATCCTGGAACTCGTCGCGTCGGGCCTGGGCAACCAGGCGATCGCGGCGCGCCTGGGCGTCAGCCCGAAGACCGTGGCCAACGCCGTCTCCGGCGTCCTCGTCAAGCTCGGCGTGCGCGACCGCGCCGAGGCGGTCGCCGCCGCCCGCGCGGCGGGACTCGCCACGGGCTGAGCCGGCGTCCCGGAAGTCCGGGAGGCGTTCCCCCGCGGACGGGAACATCGGCTCCTCCGGCCGGGATCGGCACGGCCCGACCCTGGACGGGCAACGACACCGCCCTCCGGAGGAGAACAGTCATGGACGCCACCGCGTCGCCCCGCGCTTCCACCGCTCCCATACCCCTGGCTCCGGCCGTCGCCGCCGCGGCGGCGCTGACGCTCGGCGTGACGCAGATCCTGCACACGCAGACGGTGCCGTTCGCCTCCGCGGCGGACCACGTCATCGAGGGCGCGTACGCGCTCTACCTGGTGGCGGCGGTCGCGGCCGTCCTGGCCCTGCGCCGCGTCCACGGGCGGGCGCGGGGCTGGGGGCGGACCGGCGACGCCGGGGCGCTGCTGTACGGCCTCGGCCACGCGCTCGTCGCCGTCCCGGTGACGACCACATTCCTCCTCGGCCACGACGCGCCGGACCCGCTCGGGGTGCTGTTCGTGCCGGGGATCGCGCTGTGGATGGCCGGGCTGGTCCTGCTGGCGATCGCGTGCTTCCGCCACGGGACGGTGCCCCGTCCCGTGGCGGCCGTCCTGCCCGCGACGCTGCCGCTGACGATGGCGCTCGGCGCGGCGGGACCCCTGGTCGAAGCCCTGACCTGGGCCGTCCTGGGGGTGTCGATCGCTAGGGCAGCGCGGCGACGAGCTCGCTGACCGGCTTGCGGGTGCCGGTGTAGAAGGGGATCTCGATCCTGGTGTGCCGCCTCGCCTCGGCTCCCCGCAGGTGGCGCATCAGGTCGACGATGCGGTGCAGTTCGTCGGCTTCGAAGGCCAGCATCCACTCGTAGTCGTTGAGCGCGAAGCAGGCGACCGTGTTGGACCGCACGTCGGGATAGTCGCGGGCCATCTTCCCGTGCTCGGCGAGCATCTTGCGGCGCTCGGAGTCCTCCAGCAGGTACCACTCCAGGGACCGGACGAAGGGGTAGACGCAGACGAAGCCGCGGGGCTCCTCGTCGGCGAGGAAGGCCGGGACGTGGGACTTGTTGAACTCCGCGGGCCGGTGCAGGGCCATCGCCGACCAGACCGGCTCACTCGCGCGGCCGAGCGCCGTACGGCGGAAGCGGGTGTAGGTCTCCTGGAGGTCCTCCGGCGAGGGGGCGTGCCACCAGAACATGTAGTCGGCGTCGGCGCGGAACCCGGCCACGTCGTAGCAGCCGCGCGTCGTCACGTCCTTGCCCGCCGCCTGGGCGAGCAGCTCCTCGACCTCCTCGGCGACGCCCTCACGAGCGTCGGGGAGCCGGTCGCGCAGCCGGAAGACCGACCACATCGTGTAGCGGATGACCAGGTTGAGATCGCGTGCCTTGGGGCGCGGGGCGGGCTCCGTCATGGCTCCATTCTGCCCGTACGGCGAGGTGGTCAGGCCCCCGGGGCGGCCTGCGCCGCCCGCAGATGATCGAGCACGAGCCGGGCGGCCGTGCGCGCGGTGGCGACGCAGGCCGGGACGCCGACGCCCTCGTACGCCGCGCCGCACACGGCCAGGCCGGGCTGCCCGGCGATCGCGGCCCGCACGCGGGCCACCCGGTCGAGGTGGCCGACCTCGTACTGCGGGAGCGCGCCGCCCCATCGGGTCACCCGGGTGTCGACCGGCAGCCCGCGCACGCCCGTCACCTCGGCCATCTCGTTCACCGCCAGGGCCGTCAGCTCGGCGTCGTCGCGCTGGAGCACGGCCTCCTCCCCCAGCCGGCCGAGCGAACACCGGACGATCAACATGTCCGGGCCGGCCTCGGCGAGGTGGGGCCACTTGACGCTGCTGAACGTCGTCGCCTTGACCGGCCGCCCCTCCACCGGCGGGACCAGGTAACCGCTCCCGGCCGGCGGCTCGGGGAAGGCCGTCAGAGGATAGGCGAGGGTGACGATCGCCATCCCGGCGTACTCGATCGCGGCCAGTTCCGCCGCCGCCCCCGGCACCTCGCGCCGCAGCAGCCGGGAGGCGGGCCGCGCCGGTACGGCCAGGATGACGGCGTCGGCGTCGATCGTCTCCTCGTCGCGGGTGGGGCCGGTGACGAGCCGCCAGCCGTCCGGCGTGCGGAGGAGGTCGCGTACGGTGACGCCGGTCCGGATCTGCGCGCCGGACTCCTTGGCCACGGCGGCCGGCAACGCGCCCATGCCGCTCCTGAGCGTCGTGAAGACCGGCCCGGCGTCCGCCGGGGCCTCGGCGACCATGCTCCTCGCCGCCTGCAGCAGGGACCGCTCGGTGCGGGCGGCGGCGGCGACACGCGGCATGGTCGCGTCGAGCGACAGCGACTCGGCCCGCCCGGCGTAGACGCCGCCGAGCAGCGGCTCGACCAGCCGCTCGACGACCTCGCCGCCCATCCGGGCCCGCACGTACGCCGCGACGGAGACGTCCCCGGTCACGAGCGTGGGCGGCAGGAACTGGTCGAGCGGCACGCGGGCGAGCCCGGCGGGCGACAGGATGCCCGAGCGGGCGAGCGCGACCACGTCGGCGGGCACGCCCATGACCTGCTGCCTGGGCAGCGGGCGCAAGGATCCCCGCGACAGGACCGCCGCCCGGGTCGTGCCCGGGGCGGCCAGGTCGTCGCCGAGACCGGCGAGCCGGGCCATTTCCACGCCCTCGGGCCGCCGTGCCAGCATCGACTCGGCGCCGGCGTCGACCTCCACTCCGGCGACGGACGAGGAGTGCAGCTTGCCGCCGATCCTCGGCGCGGCCTCCAGCACGGTGATCCGCAGCCCCGCCTCGGCCCGGTTCAGGTGCAGCGCCGCGGCCAGGCCCGCGATGCCGGCGCCCACGACGACCACATGACGTCCCGTCGTCTCTCCCATCGTCCTGCCCATGGGGAAAAGCTACCGGTCCGTACGCCCGGAGCCCGCACCGGCATGGCCGCCACCTGGGCAAGATTCAATAGAAACTTTTCACATACGAGGCTAAAAGTCAGGCAGTCCTGTAATAAAGTTGAGAGGGCCAGAGCAGAAGTAGAGTCAGTTACCGGATGTAACCGATTTCCTCGACACCGAAGTTTCCCGGCCCGAAGTTTCCCCGACCCCGAAGAGCGGCGTGAAGCGAATGACGGTTCGCCCCGAGAATCCGCACCAGGCCCGGCTCCTGCGCCTCCTGCGTCAGGACGGCGCGCGTTCGCGCGCCGAGCTCGGCGAGGTGGTCCGTCTTTCCGCGTCGAAGCTCGCCCTCGAACTCGACCGGCTCACCCAGCTGGGCCTCGTGGAGTCCGGAGGCCTCGCGGCGTCCCGGGGAGGGCGGCGCTCGGGCATCGTCCGCCTCGCCTCCGATCTGCGCTTCGTCGGCGTCGACATCGGCGCCACCTCCATCGACGTGGGCGTGACCAACGGCGAGCTGGAGGTGCTCGGCCACCTGTCGAAGCCGGCCGACGTGCGGGAGGGCCCCGAGGCGGTGCTCGACCAGACGATGGAGCTCGTCGGCAAGCTGCTGACCGGCGAGACGGCCGACATGCACGGGGTGATCCACGGAATCGGCCTCGGCGTGCCCGGCCCGGTCAGCTTCCGCGACCGGACGCCGGTCTCGCCCCCGATCATGCCCGGCTGGGACCGCTTCCCCGTACGGGAGTCGCTGACCCGGGAGTTCGGCTGCCCGGTGCTGGTGGACAACGACGTGAACATAATGGCGCTCGGCGAGCTGCACGCCGGTCTCGCGAGGTCCGTCGACGACTTCCTACTTGTCAAGATCGGTACGGGCATCGGCTGCGGCATCGTGGTCGACGGCGAGATCTACCGCGGGGTGACCGGCAGCGCGGGCGACATCGGCCACATCCGGGTGGACGAGGACGGTCCCCTGTGCACCTGCGGCAACACCGGCTGCCTGGAGGCGTACTTCGGCGGCGCGGCGCTGGCCCGCGACGCCCTGGCGGCCGCCCGCTCCGGCGAGTCCGCCTTCCTCGCCGACCGGCTCGCGCACGAGGGCGCGCTCACCGCAGAGGACGTGGGCGCGGCGGCCGGCTCGGGCGACGCCGCCGCCGTGCGGATGGTCCGCGAGGGCGGCCGGCACGTGGGGCTCGTGCTCGCCTCGCTGGTGAGCTTCTTCAACCCCGGCCTGGTGATCATCGGCGGCGGGGTGGCGGGCCTCGGCCACGCGTTGCTCGCGGAGGTCCGGAGCGTCGTCTACCAGCGCTCCCTGCCGCTGGCGACCGGCAACCTGCCCATCGTCTTGTCGGAGCTCGGCGGGACCGCCGGCATCGTCGGGGCGGCCCGCCTGATCAGCGACCACCTGTTCACGGCCGACTGAGCCTTCCCGACTGAGCCTTCCCGACGGCGCCTCCCGACGGCGAAGGCCGCCGCCCCGGCTCCGGGACGGCGGCCGTACCACCACAGTCACACCACCACAGTCACACCACAGGCGTCATTCAGCCCTTGAGCAGCTGCGTCAGCAGGCCCTTGAACTCCGTCGCGGCGTAGGACTCGCCCTCGAAGGGGCCCAGCAGCACCGGCCCGTCGGCCGCGGTGTCGGGCAGGCGGCCGTGGCTGCCCCGCACCGGCGCCGGGTCGAGGGGCACCACCGACATCATGTAGCGGAAGCCCAGCTTCTTGCGGGCCAGCGCCGCGCCGGCGCGGAGCTTCACGAACGGGTCCTCCGGGTCCATGAACAGCTCGGCCGGGTCGTATCCGGGCTTGCGGTGGATCTCCACGAGCTTCGCGAAGTCCGGCGCGCGGTCGTCGGACAGCCAGTAGTAGTACGTGAACCAGGCGTCCGGGTCGGCCACGGCGACGAGGTCGCCGGCCCGGTCGTGGTCGAGGCCGTACCTCGCCTTGCCCTCCTGGCCGAGGACCTCGTCCACACCGGGCAGCTCGGCCACGATGTCGCGGACGCGCGGCAGGTCGGCGGGATCACGCACGTAGAGGTGGGCGATCTGGTGGTCGGACACGGCGAAGGCCCGGGAGGCCCAGGGGTCGAGATACTCCATCCCGGCCTGGGTGTAGACCTCCAGCAGCCCGGCCCGGCGCAGCGCGCGGTTCACGTCCACCGGCCGGGACGCGTTGGTGATCCCGTACTCCGACACCACGACGAAGGTGGCGTCCTCGGCCAGCAGGGGCGCGAGGGCGGCGTCGACCTCACGGGCCGCCGCGACGGCCTGCGGCGCGTCCGGGCCGAACCGCTGCAGGTCGTAGTCGAGGTGCGGCACGTAGACCATCAGCAGGTCCGGCCGTTCCCGGGTGAGGATGCGGCGGGCCGCCGCGATGATCCACTTGGACGACGCGATGTTGGCGTTCGCCCCCCAGTAGGAGAAGAGCGGGAACTCCCCCAGCTCGGCCACGAGGTCGTCGTGCAGCGACGGCGGACGGGTGTAGCAGTCCTGGTCCTTCTTGCCGTCCGCGAAGTAGACGGGCCGGGGGGTGACGATGAAGTCGCTGGAGCCGCCCATGGCGTACCACCAGCAGACGTTGGCCGTGCGCATCCCGGGCACCGCGTCCCACAGCTGCTCGCTCTGGATCAGCCGGTTGTGCTGCCGCCACAGGAAGACCTCTCCGAGGTCGCGGAAGTACCAGCCGTTCGCGACGATGCCGTGGTCGCGCGGCATGGCCCCGGTGAGCAGGGTGGCCTGCATCGTGCAGGTCACCGCGGGCAGCACGGGCTTCAGGGTGGCCGCGGCCCCCACCTTGGCGACGTTCGGCATGTGCGCGAGCAGGCGCGGGGTCAGGCCGACGACGTTGACGACGACGACGGGCGCCATCAGATCTCCTTAAGTCCGAGGGCGGCGAGCCGCCGCCGGGTCCAGTCCAGCTCGGCGGCGATGCCCTCGGCGATGTCCACCGGTCCGGGCAGCACGCTCCAGGTGTAGGTCTCGACCTCGAGGTGCCGGGTGAGGGGGGCGGCGAGGTCCCCGTGCGGGGAGGCGGGCGTCACCAGCAGCCGCAGCAGGTCCTCCAGATAGGAGGAGGTGGTGGTGAGCGGCGCCGGGGGCGCGGCGTGCAGGGGCATGTGGAAGTGCGTCCGCCACGGCAGGTCCGTGGGAAGCTCCCCGGCCAGCGCCTCGGGCAGGTCGTCGGTGTAGCCCGCCGCGCACCGCGTCTGGTGGAGGTAACGCTCCTCCACGTACGCCGCCAGCGCCTGCTGGCCGCCCGGCGGCGCCTCCACCGCCGACGAGACCTGGAGCTTGACGACCGGCAGCCCCAGGGCCGCCGCGTCGGCGGCCTCCTCCAGGCCGACGGCCAGATGGCAGGCGTCCAGGCAGACGCCGAGATAGTCGAGGTCGGCGCCGCCGAGCAGCGCCACCGCCTGCGGGGTGGTCTCCACGATGCACCCCGGCTCGGGCTCGAAGCCGACCCGGATCGTCTTGCCGGTGCGCTCCGCCAGGGCCCGCAGGCCCCGGGCGAGCACGGCCAGGTTGGCGTTGACGGCCGCGGCCTTGGCCGGCGTCCAGCCGGTGCGCCAGGCGAGGGGAAGCGTCGAGATCGAGCCCTCGGTCACGTCGTCCGGCAGCAGCGCGGTGAGGATCTCGGCCAGGTCGAGGGTGTAGGCGAGCCGTTCCGGCTCGGCCCAGTCGGGCCGGTAGACCCGGAGCTTCACGACCTCGTCGTGGAAGCCTCCGTACGGGAAGCCGTTGAGGGTGACGACCTCCAGCCCCTGCTCGTCCAGCCGGGCGCGGAGGCGGGCGAGCTCGGCGGGGTCGTCGCGCAGCGCCCGGGCGGCGCGCCGCGACAGCCACAGGCCGAGCCCGAGCCGCCCGGCGCCGGTCAGCGCGCGCACCCGGGCGGCGACCCCGGTGAGCTGCTCGTGGATCCCCGCGAGGTCCTCCGCGGGGTGGACGTTGGTGCAGTAGGCCAGGTGGACGACGGAACCGGCGGGATGACGCAGGCGCATGGTCAGCGCGTCCCGCGCAGGATCGTGTTGCCCTCGTAGTCGCCGCCGGACTCGACGTCGTCCAGGACCAGGCGCCCGCTCTGGCCGTAGAAGGCCACGGGGTTGCGCCACAGCACCTGGTCCACGTCGTCGTCGGTGAACCCGGCGGCCAGCATGGCCTCGCCGACCTCGCGGGTCTTCAGCACGTCGCTGCGCCCCCAGTCGGCGGCCGAGTTCACGATCATCCGCTCGGTGCCGTACTCCTTGAGGATCGCGACCATGCGGTCCGGGTCCATCTTGGTGTCGGGGTAGATCGAGAAGCCCATCCAGCAGCCGGCCTCGTGGACCATGCCGACGGTCAGCTCGTTGAGGTGGTCGACGAGCACCTTCCCCGGGTCGATCCCCTTGACCACGTCGAGCGTGCGGCGGGTCCCCGCGGCCTTGTCGCGGTGCGGCGTGTGCACGAGCACCGGCAGGCCGTGCTCCTCGGCCAGCGCGAGCTGGGCCTCGAAGACGCGCTCCTCCTCCTGCGTCATCGAGTCGTAGCCCGTCTCGCCGACCGCGACGACCCCGTCCTTCAGCAGGTAGCGGGACAGCTCGTCCAGCACCCCGAGGCAGCGCGGGTCGTTGGCCTCCTTGGGGTTGAGCGCGAGCGTGCAGTGGTGGCGGATGCCGTACTGCGCGGCCCGGTAGGGCTCCCAGCCCAGCAGCGCGTCGAAGTAGTCGAGGAAGCTCCCGACGTTGGTGCGCGGCTGGCCGAGCCAGAAGGCCGGCTCCACGATCGCCCGGACCCCGGCGGCGTACATGCGCTCGTAGTCGTCGGTCGTGCGGGACGTCATGTGGACGTGGGGATCGAAGATCCGCATCAGAATCAGAGCCTCTCGAGAACGTCGGGGGGAACGGGACGTCCGGCCGCGCGGCGCTCGGCGGCGAAGTCCGCGAGCATGCGCCGCAACTCCTCGTCGAAGCGTCGGTCGAGGCCCTCGACCGACGCGAGCGGAACGGACATGAAGACGCACTTGAGCACACCCTGCCGGAAGGCGTGGTCGTCCAGCCAGGCCGAGCCGTACGGGCCGAGCGCGGCGGCGACCAGCCGGGTGTCGTTGGTGCGCAGGGCGTCGTGCACGAGCGGCAGGGCGGCCGGGCCGAGGTCGAGGTCCGGGAGCGTCCGCAGGATGTCCAGCCGCTCGGCGGCGTCGCCCTGCCAGTAGAGCCTCGTCACGGCCTCCCCCGGCTCCGGCGTGGCCTTCGCGAGCGCTCTCAGCAGTTCGGCGCGGGCGCCGGGGCCGCCGTCCCGCGCGGCCCTCGGGAACAGCGCGTGGACGGTCTCCGGGTCGCGCTCAACGTCGGCTACGGCCCGCGCCAGCCAGGTCATGTGCCCTCCTCAGGAATTCGATCGACCTTCTCGCCACATCGGGCGCCGCGTGGCTGTGCCGGGCGAGCTCGACGGCCACGAGGCCGCCGAAGCCGTCGAGGGCGGCGAGCGCGGGCGGGAAGTCGATCTCGCCCTCGCCGAACTCGAGGTGTTCGTGCACGCCCCGCCGCATGTCCTCGATCTGCACGTGGACCAGATAGGGCTTCGCCCGCTCGACGCACTCGGGCACGTCGTACGGCTCCAGGCAGCGGCAGTGCCCGATGTCGAGGGTGAGGCCGAAGCGGGGGTGCCCGCCGAGCAGGACGCGCAGCCGTTCGTACCCGGCGAGGTCCTGCACCAGCATCCCCGGCTCCGGCTCGAACCCGAGCGTGACGCCCACCCGGTCCGCCTCGGCGAGCAGGCGCTCGCAGTGGCGGGCGAGCCGGTCCCAGGCCTCCGCCTCGGGCACCTCCGGCGGCCGGATGCCGCTCCAGAAGTGCACCACCGGGGCGCCGAGGTCGGCCGCGATCCGCATTGCGCGGCGGATCAGGTCCGCCCGCGCCTCCCCCTCGGCGTGCAGCAGCGTCGGGAAGTGCTTGCGCCGCGAGTCGAGCGTGTACCTGCCGCCGGTCTCGACCGCCAGGGCGAGGCCGAGCCGCCGCGCCAGCGCCGCGATCCGGTCCACCTCGGCGGGCGGCGCGTCCGGGGTGAGGTGCCCGTGGTCGAGGGTGATCGCCGCACCGGTGTAGCCGAGGCCTGCGAGGACGCGCAGCGCCTCGTCGAGCGGGTGGTCGCGGAAGCCGTTGGTGCAGTACGCCCAATTCACGGGGACGCTGTTCAGGGGGATGCTCACGACGTGGCCACCTTCGCCGACAGCCACCGGCCGGCGGGCAGCCCGGCGAGCAGCGCGGCCGCCTGGGCGAGCCTGCCCCGCCCGGCGACGGACGCCGCCTGCAGCGGGATCAGGCCGAGGATGCTCATCCGCACGGCCTGCCGCACGTGCTGGGGGTCGGGGTCGGTGCAGAGCGCCACCTGGGCGCGCCCGGCCGTGGCGAGATACCCGGCGATCAGCCCGGCGGCGCCGAGGCGTCCCGCGGCCCCGCCGCCGCTCTTGCCGCCGCTCTTTCCACCGAGGCAGGCGACGGCGGCCAGCGCGGCGGTCACGCCGGTGGCGGCCATCGCGCCGACGATCGTCGAAGGGTCGGCGCCGTCGACCTCGGCGGTGCCCAGCAGGGTGATCCCGTACGTGTGCGCGCCGACGGCCAGGGCCATCGGGGCCGCGGCCCGGGTGTCCGGGCCCGCGCCGAGCAGGACGTCGAACACGCGGCAGGCCGCCATCGCGGCCGGGCCCGCCGGCGTGTGCTTGAGCTTCAGGTCGTAGGCCCACACGGAGCCCGCGAGCAGGCCCGCGATCGCCAGCCCGCGCCGTCCGCCGAAGATCCCGGCGGCGGCCACCCCGGCGCCGGTCAGCGCGGCGGCGACCCCGAGCGCCCCCGCCGGGCTGATCCGGCCGGAGGGGATGGGCCGCTCCGGCCGCTCCACCGCGTCGAGGTCGCGGTCGGACCAGTCGTTCAGCGCCATGCCGGCCCAGTAGAGCAGCACCGACGCGGCGGCGAGGCCGGGCCGGGCGGCCCGCCCCGCCGCGGCCGCCCCCGCGAGCGTGTCGCCGGGGACGGAGAGCGCGGCGGGCGCGCGGACCAGCTCCAGCCAGGCCCTCACGGCCGGTCGCCCGTCGGTGTCTCGTCCTTCAGGGCCTCGTCCGTCACCATCTCACCCGCGAGCAGAGTCTCACCCGCGAGCAGCGTCTCACCCGCGAGCGGAGCCTCACCCGCGAGCGACCGGGCGAACTCGGCCAGCCGGGCGTACTGGGCGGGCAGGTCGTGCCCGGCGCCGCCCAGCGGGTCCTTGAAGAAGTAGCCGAGCTCGGGCAGCACGCCGCTGTGCCCGGCCTCCTGCGCCCGCGCGACGAGGCGGACGAGGTCGAGGACGAGCGGCGCGGCCAGCGTCGAGTCGCACCCCTGCCAGGTGAACTGCATGGTCATCCGCACGCCGAGGAACCCCTCGAACGTGATGTGGTCCCAGGCGGTCTTCCACTCCCCCAGGTCGGCCACGTAGTCGATGTGCGTCAGGCCCTCGACGTCCTCGCCCACGATCGCGGGGACGGCGCGCGCCTTGCTCGCCGACTTGCTCGCCCGGGCCGCGGGGTCGGCCAGCGTGGCGCCGTCGCCGCCGCCGAGGAGGTTGAGCCCCGACCACGAGCGGACCCGCAGCGCGCGGCCGGCGAACATCGGCGCGAGCGCGCTCTTGATCAGCGTCTCCCCGGTCTTGCCGTCGCGTCCCGCGTACGGAGCGCCGTTGCGCCGCGCCAGCTCGTCCAGGGCGGGCGGCGTCGGGCCGGCGGAGGGCGTGAACGCCACGTAGCCGCAGCCGGCCGAGAAGGCCGCGTAGGCGTAGAGGGAGCTGGGCGGCAGCGCGTCCGCCCCGGACTCCAGGGCCTCCTCCAGATCGGAGAGCCGGGCGTACGGCACCTCGGCCGGCGGCTCGGTGGAGGACACGTCCACGACGACCACGCGGGAGAGGCCATGGCGCTCGCGGAAGTCCGCGATGTCGCCGGCGAGGCGGCGCGCGGCCTCCGCCTGGGTCTCGACGCCGGGGACGTAGCCGTGCCGGATCTCGGCCTCGGCGGCGTCGATGTCCGCCGAGAGCAGAGTCGTCAGGGCGGGAGGAAGCACGCCCGCCTGGGCGAGCAGTTCGGCCCTCTTGCGCAGCGGCGTGCCGACCACGTCGTGGCCGCCGAACACCAGGTCGGCCAGGGGCGGGAAGTCGCCGGGGAAGCCGGCGGCCTCGATGACGCAACCCGTGGGCAGGGCGGCTCCCGCCCGTACCGCCGCCGCTCCGACCACTGCCGTGGTCGCGACGGACCCCCGGGCGCCGACCAGCCAGACACCGATGGGCACTGTAACTCTCCAGTCAACTCGGGTATGAAGGATGACCCCGGAACATTCGGATACTAAGTGGGACCTTTTGCCACGCACAAGCAAAAGTTTCCGGCTTGCTACACAAAGTTCATCTACCTGCGATGCAGCGGTGTGCGGAAGATCATCCGCCACCCCGGCAGCCCCTCCCGTCCCACACGAAATCCCTGGTCATCCGACTACTCTTCGACAGACTTTGTCCTGTGATGGAAGAAAGTTCAAAAGATCATGACGAAACTTCTTCCACGGTAGGTAAAAGAGGCGTAACTTGCTCGTCAAGTGCTCCGCACCCACCTGACCCCCGATCCGCCCCACCAGGAGCGACGCACAGGTCAAGGGGTCCAGGTGCTTCCACGCAGATGGAGTTAGTAAGACAGATGAGTGCGTACGAAGAAGAGATGGAGACAGCCGGCAACCTCGGACGCAAGCTGGGGCTCAACAGGCGCCAGTTCCTCGCGGCCACGACCGGCATGGCGGCCGTGGCCGCGGTCAGCGCGGCGGGCCCGATGAAGTCGGCCGCGCATGCCGCCAACGGCATCCTGGTCCCGCCGCCGCGGCGCGGCATCATCCTCTACACGGTCCGGGACGCGATCACCCGCGACCCGCTGACGAGCAACCTCGCGTCCGGCTTCAAGGCCGTCCTCAAGGAGCTCGGCCGGATCGGCTACGCGCAGGTGGAGTTCGCCGGCTACGCCCAGCACCGCAACGCCGAGGGCGGCGCCAGCCTGGAGAGCGTCGAGGGCGCCCGCCTGCTGCGCGGCTGGCTGGACGACAGCGGCCTGGTCGCCCAGGGCAACCACGGCTTCATCCCCGGCTCCTGGCCGCTGAACCAGGCCGACCTGGACCGCTTCAAGCTCCACCTGGAGATCGCCAACATCCTCGGCATGAAGCACGTCGGCACCGGCAGCGACCCGACGGGCAGCGCCTACAAGGCCGACTGGGACGTGGCCGCCGAGAAGTGGAACACCCTCGGCCAGATCGCCTCCGAGGCGGGCCTCAAGCTGTACACCCACAACCACGACGTGGCCTACAGCTTCCTGCTCGACAGCGGCCCGCTCGACGCGCAGGGCAGGCCCACCCGCTCCTCCGGCATCCGCCGCCTGGAGTACTTCCTCCAGAACACCGACCCGAAGCACGTGTGGCTGGAGATGGACATCTTCTGGGCCTACGTCGCGCAGTACAAGCACAAGACCTTCACCGCGCCCGACGGCTCGGCGCAGACGCAGATCTTCAACCCCCTCGGCGTCGTGCAGGCCCAGACCATGCGGTTCCCGCTGTTCCACGCCAAGGACGGCAAGATCAACACCGGTACCGCCAACGGCTACGACATGGTCCCGTTCGGCACCGGTGACATCGACTACAAGTCCTTCTTCTCCGAGATGGGCGCCAAGGGCTACCACAACCCGATGTACGAGCAGGACAACGCCCCCGGCGGCACCGCCAACCCGGGCCAGTCGCTGCAGTACGCGGCGCTCAGCTACAACAACATCTCCAAGCTCCGCGGCTGACATCTCAACAGCCGCCGGGAATCGGCGGACCGCCACGTGTTCGTTCGCAGCGGCACTCGTGGCGGCCCGCCGTTGCCTTGCCACCCCCCACGAAGAGAAGAGGCGCAGCAGATTTGAAGCGTACTCGCATCCTGCTCGGTGGTCTCGCCGCAGCACTGACTCTCCCGTTCGCGGCGTTCACCGCCGCACCCGCCCAGGCGGCCGACGAGCCGGCTCTGAACTGGCAGAACTACGAGAAGGTCACCCTCACCAAGGACGTCGGCGAGCCGATCGACATGGCGGTCCTGCCCGACAGCCGCGTCCTGCACACCGCCCGCAACGGCGACCTCCGGCTGACGGACCCGGCCACCGGCGTGACGAAGGTCGTCAACACGATCGACGTCTACAACAACTCCGAGGACGGCCTCCAGACGATCGGCCTGGACCCCGACTTCGCGGACAACAAGTGGGTCTACGTCTACTACGCGCCCCGGAAGATGACGGCTCCGTACCCGGAGACCACCCCGGCCGGATCGGCGCCCAACTCCCTGCCCGCCGGCGCGGACGTGTCCTACTGGAACCAGTGGAAGGGCTACAACCAGCTCTCCCGGTTCAAGTGGGACGGCGGCAAGCTCGACCTGTCCACCGAGCAGGTCATCATCAAGGTCGAGACCAACCGCGGGCAGTGCTGCCACGTCGCCGGCGACTTCGACTGGGACGACGACGGCAATCTCTACCTGGCGACCGGTGACAACACCCCGGCCAGCACCCCCGGCGCCAACGACATGGCGCCCAACAACGACGCCCCCGGCATGAACCCCGGCTTCGACGACCGCCGCGGCGCGGGCAGCACCAACGACCTGCGCGGCAAGATCCTGCGGATCAAGGTGGGCGCGGACGGCTCCTACACGGTGCCCGACGGCAACCTGTTCCCGAAGGGCACGGCCAAGACCCGGCCCGAGATCTTCGTGATGGGTGTGCGGAACCCGTTCCGCATCGACGTCGACGGGAAGACCGGAACGCTCTCCTGGGGCGACTACGGCCCGGACGCCGGCGCCGCCGACCCCCAGCGCGGCCCGATGGGTCTCGTGGAGTGGAACGTCACCCCGCTCGACAAGCCGATGAACGGCGGCTGGCCGTACTGCACCGGGAACAACTTCAACTACAACCACTGGGACTACGCGAACTCCAAGCCGCGTGAGTTCTTCGACTGCGCGGGCGGCGCGACCAACGACTCCGTCTGGAACACCGGCCTGGAGAAGCTGCCCCCGGCGACCCCGGCCGACATGTACTACGGCGACCGCGCGGGCGACCAGCCGGCGGAGTGGTCCGGGCTGACCGAGTTCGACCCGGTGCAGAACGGCCAGGCCCCGATGGGCGGCCCGGTCTACCACTACGACGCGGACAACAAGTCGGCGACGAAGTTCCCCGAGTACTGGGACAACAAGTTCTTCTTCGGCGAGTTCTCGCAGGACTACCTGGCGGCGTTCACGGTGTCCGGCTCCGACGGGCCGGTCACCAAGCTCGAGCACTTCCTGCCCAACGCCGAGCTGACCAAGATGGCGATGCCCATCACGGACAACCCGATGGACCTCGAGTTCGGCCCCGACGGGGCGCTGTACGTCCTCGAGTACGGCGACGGCTTCTTCCGCGCCAACCCCGACTCGGGCCTGTACCGCATCGACTACTCGCCCGGCAACAAGGCCCCGCAGGCGAAGATCACCACGGACCGGACGTCGGGCACCAACGCGCCGCTCACCGTCGCGTTCAGCGGCGCCAAGTCCTCCGACTCCGAGGCCGGCGACCTGACCTACGAGTGGGACTTCGACGGCGACGGCACGTTCGACGCCAAGGGCGTGACGGCGACCCACACCTACGACAAGCTCGGGCAGTACACGGCCCGGCTGCGGGTCACCGACGCGGGCGGCCGGTTCGGCCTCGCCACCGTCGAGATCACCGTCGGCAACACCGCGCCCAAGGTCTCCATCGAGACCCCCGGCGACGGCGGCTTCATCGACTGGGGCAACGCGGTTCCGTTCAAGGTCAAGGTGACCGACCAGGAGGACGGCGACAGCCCGACCTGCAGCCGGGTCGCGTGGACCTTCGGCCTCGGCCACGACACCCACGCCCACCCGATCACGACCGGCACGGGCTGCACCGTCACCTGGGCGACCCCCGCGGACGCTCCCGAGCACGGCGTGACCGAGAACATCTTCGGCGTGGTCGTGGTCAGCTACCGCGACAACGGCGCCAACGGCATCCCCGGCGCCTCCGGCGACGCGACCCTGATCCTCAACCCCAAGCTCATGCAGGCCGAGCACGGGGACGACAGCAAGGGCGTCACCAAGACCCCGGACACGACGGCGTCCGGCCTCAACAAGGTCACCTCGTTCGACGCGGGCGACTACATCGGCTACGACCCGGTCGACCTCGCCGGCATCACCGCGGTGAAGACCCAGGCGACCGGCGCGGGCACCCTGTCGCTGCGCTGGAACTCGCCGACGGCCAACCCGTTCGCGACGGTCGACATCCCGGCCGGGTCCGGCTGGCAGACGGTGACCACCGACCTGAAGAACGCCCCCTCGGGCAGCGGCAAGCTCTACGTCACCTCCACCGGCGGCGTGGACGTGGACGCGTTCACCTTCGTGGGCGACGGCGTCGCCGACAAGACCCCGCCGACCGTGACCGCCACGCTCAACCCGGCCCAGCCGACCGGTGAGAACGGCTGGTACAAGGGCAACGTGACGCTGACGGTCACCGCGACCGACAACGGCACGGTCGCGAGCCGGCAGTACTCGGTCAACGGCGGCACCACCTGGTTGAACGCCAACAACGCCGTGACGCTCAGCACCGAGGGCACCACCGAGGTCCGCTACCGCGCGACCGACAGCGGCGGCAACGTCTCGCAGATCGGCACCGTCACGGTGAAGATCGACAAGACCGCCCCCGCCGTGGCCGTGAGCGGCGTCGAGAGCAAGGCGTACGGCGACTCGGCCTCGATCACGCCGGTCTTCTCGGCCACCGACGCGACCTCCGGCGTGGCGAGCGTCACCGCCAAGATCGGTGACCGTACGGTCGAGTCCGGGACGGCGATCCCGCTGTGGACGCTGCCGCTCGGGGACAACACGCTGACCGTCACGGCCCGCGACAAGGCCGGCCTCACCACCGAGCAGACCGTCACCTTCCAGGTCACCACCTCGTTCGCCGACGTGCGCGCGCTGCTGGCGACCTTCAAGGCGGCGGGCAAGATCAAGAGTGAGTCGCTGCTCAAGGAGCTCGACAAGGCCGAGGAGCAGGTGGTCGACAAGGGCCGCAACCACAAGGCCGTCGGCAGGCTGGAGAAGTTCATCGAGTTCGCCGGAGAGAGCAAGAAGGTCTCCGACCCGGCCGTCGGCGCCGTCCTCGTCCGGGACGCCGAGGACCTGATCAGGCAGCTCAGCTAGCACGACCCCCGTGGGCTCCGGCCCGGCCCGGCCGGGGCCCACGGGTCTCCACCCCCCAACGGTGAGACGCCGGCGATGACCAGAGGCGGCGATGACCAGAGGCATCGTGATGCCATCGTGATCGCCGGCGTCGAACTGTCCGTACGGGTGAACCGATGTACCTAGCATGAGTCGAATCCGGTACGGTGCGGCGGCCCTGGCGGCCGTCGCCTTTCTGTTGACGGGATGCTCCGGCGGCGGCGACTCGTCGAGCGGCGCGGCGAGCGACGCCGCCGCGCCGGCGCCCGCCATGCAGGAGCAGGCGCCCGCAGTGGGATCGGCGGGGGGCTCGGCGGAGGGATCGGCGGAGGGATCGGCGGGGGGCTCGGCACGGGACGCGAAGGCCGCGGCCGGCGGGAACGGCAAGCAGGGCGACCTCAAGCTCGGCCAGGCCGACCGATCCATCGTCTACACGTCGGAGCTCATCGTCGAGGCCAAGGACGTCACGGTGGCGGCCGACCGCGCCAAGGAGATCGTGAGCGGCGCGGGCGGATACGTCGCCCAGGAACGCAGCGACTTCTACGCCGGCGACGAGCACTCCCCGGGCAGCGGCCAGTGGGTGATCGTGTTCAAGGTGCCCCCGGACCGCTACGCCGGCGTGCTGGCCCAGCTCGGCCGCGATCTCGGCGTCCGCAAGTCGATGCGGCAGAACAGCGAGGACGTGACCGAGGAGGTCGCCGACGTCGCCAGCCGGGTGAAGTCGGCGGAGGCCGCGCTCGGCCAGTTCCGCACGCTGCTGTCGAAGGCCGACAAGATCGGCGAGATCATGGAGATCGAACGGGAGATCTCCAGCCGGGAGTCCGAGCTGGAGTCGCTGCAGGCCAGGCAGAAGGCCCTGGAGGGGCAGACCGGCATGGGCACGGTGACGCTCACCCTGTTCCCGCAGCCGGGCGCCTCCCCCTCCCCGCCCGCGAAGAAGCAGGAGGACACGCCGGGCTTCCTCGCCGGGCTCCGGGCCGGGTGGAACGCCCTGTCCACGGCGACCGGGGTGACGCTGACCGTGGTGGGCGTGCTGCTGCCCTGGATCGCCGTGGCCGCCGCGCTGTGGCTGGCCGGCCGGGAGATCGCGCGCCGGGTCCGCCGCCGCAGGCCGCCCGCGCCTCCCGCGCCCGCCGCGCCGCGTCCGCCGGTCCGGACACCGGTGTACGCCCCCGGGCCCGGGCAGGCGCCCGGCGACGAGCCGGAGTAGGACGCCCAGTAGGACCGGCCGGAGCGGCGGTCAGCGGGCCGACGCCTCGTGGACGAGGTCGGTGAGCCGGGCGAGCTGGTCGGGATCGGTCGAGGGGAGCACGCCGTGGCCGAGGTTGAACACGTGCCCCTCGGCCACCCGCCCGCGTTCGAGCACGTCCCTGGCCCGGCTCTCGACGACCTCCCACGGAGCCAGCAGGATCGCCGGGTCGAGGTTGCCCTGCAGCGCCTTGCCCGCGCCCACCCGGAGCGCGGCCTCGTCGAGCGGCACCCGCCAGTCGACGCCCACCACGTCGGCGCCGGCCTCGCCCATCAGGCCGAGCAGTTCGCCGGTGCCGACGCCGAAGTGGATGCGCGGCACCCCGAGGTCCGCGAGCCCGGCGAAGATCCGGCTGGTGTGCGGCAGCACGTACGTGCGGTAGTCCTGCGGCGCGACCGCGCCCACCCACGAGTCGAAGAGCTGGACGGCCGACGCCCCGGCCAGGGCCTGCACGCGCAGGAAGGCGAGCGTGATCGCGCCGAGCCGCTCCATCAGGGAGTGCCACAGCTCGGGCTCGCCGTACATCATGGCCTTGGTGCGGTCGTGGTTCTTGGACGGGCCGCCCTCGATGAGGTACGACGCGAGCGTGAACGGCCCGCCGGCGAAGCCGATCAGCGGGGTCCCGCCCAGCTCGCCGGTGAGCGCGCCGACGGCCTCCGTGACGTACGGCACGTCGTCCGGCTCCAGCGGCCGCAGGGTGTCGACGCCCGTCTTGTCGCGGATGGGGGTCTCGACGACCGGGCCGACGCCCGGCTTGATGTCCAGGTCGACGCCGATCGCCTTGAGCGGGACCACGATGTCGCTGAAGAAGATCGCCGCGTCGGTGCCGTACCTGCGGACCGGCTGCATGGTGATCTCCACCACCAGGTCGGGTGTGGCGCAGGCGGTGAGCATCTCGACGCCCGCGCGCACCCTCCGGTACTCGGGCAGTGAACGCCCGGCCTGTCGCATGTACCAGACGGGCGTGTGCGGGACGGCCTCGCGCCGGCAGGCGCGGACGAAGACGGATTCGGCGAGCTGGGGTTTCACGGCACCAGCCTGCCATGCCCGGGGGCCGCCCGGCGCCGTGACCCGCCACCTGGAGTTCCCAGAGGACGCGAAAAACTCCGCCGATCCCGTAAGGTGAACCCCATCCCCTCCTGTGAGTCGCCTCACAGCTCGGCAATGTGTTCGTCAATCGGCCATCCGGCATCGATTCCAATACCACTTTCGAGACACGCCGAGTGCGATGCGGGGAAATGTCGGCGGGACGTGCCAACGTCGGATCAGTCCCGAGCGACCGCCACGACCGTGGATCCGACGAGAGGCCCCGGAGCGATGACTTCGATGTGGAGTTCCCCCGAACACCGCACTGATCACGGTGCCGAGCGACCTGCCTGCCGCCGGGGAGGCGGGCGCCCGAGAACGCGAGCGGCGGCGACGGCTTGACGACCTCTCATGTCCCCCACAGCCACCCCCCTGCTTCGCGCTCTCCCGAATCCGACCTACTCTTCCGTCATGACCCTCGGTGAGCCGCCGGCGCCTCCCGCCGCCTTCCGGCGCGCGCTGGAGACGCTGCGCCCCGCCGGGGTCCGGCCGGAGATCGAGCTGGAGGACATCCCGGCGCCCCAGCGGCTCGCGCCGTACTCCGGGGCCGTCGGCGCCTCCGTCTACCGCGACGACGACGAGCTCGCCGTCGGCCGCCTGATCCTGCTGTTCGACCCCGAGGGCCAGCGCGGCTGGGAGGGGCAGTTCCGCCTGGTCGCCTACGTACGGGCCGACGTGGAGCCCGAGATGACCACGGACCCGCTGCTCGGGCCGGTGGCCTGGAGCTGGCTCACCGAGGCGCTCGACGCGCACGGCGCGCGGTACGCCGCGGTCGGCGGCACGGTCACCCGGGCGGTCTCGGAGGGGTTCGGCAGCAAGGCGGACGACCCCGTCACCACCGAGATCGAGCTGCGGGCCTCGTGGTCGCCGCTCGACGAGGACATGTCGCCCCACGCGGCCGCGTGGTGCGATCTGATGTGCCTGGCGGCGGGCATCCCCCCGTTGCCCCCCGACGTCGCGACGCTGCACCCGCGTCCCGCCCGCAGAGATGACCCGAAGGTCCCGTAGCCAGTGTCAGAACCCGTAATCCAGCCGCTGTTGGAGCCGCGCGAGGGAATCCCGCCCGTCATCGAGGACCCCGCCGCGCTGAGGGCCGCCGTGGAGGCCTTCGCGCGCGGCACGGGACCCGTGGCCGTCGACGCCGAGCGCGCCTCCGGCTACCGCTACAGCGGCCGCGCCTACCTGGTGCAGCTGCGCCGGGCCGGCGCGGGCAGCGCGTTGATCGACCCCGTCGCCTGCCCCGACCTGTCGGCGCTGGACGAGGCGCTGCGGGAGGCCGAGATCGTCCTGCACGCCGCGAACCAGGACCTGCCCT
Organism: Microbispora cellulosiformans; assembly: GCF_008728085.1. Lineage (NCBI taxonomy): Bacteria > Bacillati > Actinomycetota > Actinomycetes > Streptosporangiales > Streptosporangiaceae > Microbispora > Microbispora cellulosiformans. Next base: position 384,359 of record NZ_VYTZ01000002.1, read on the forward strand.
GCCTCGCGGAGCTCGGCTTCCGGCCCCGGCGGCTGTTCGACACCGAGCTGGCCGGACGGCTTCTCGGCTACGAGCGGGTGGGCCTCGGCACCATGGTCGAGCTGGTCCTCGGGCTGCGGCTGGAGAAGGGGCACTCGGCCGCGGACTGGTCGACCCGCCCGCTGCCGGAGGACTGGCTGCGGTACGCCGCGCTCGACGTGGAGGTGCTGGTCGAGCTGCGCGACTTCCTGCACGACGAGCTGACCGGGACGGGCAAGCTGGAGTGGGCGCTGGAGGAGTTCGCCGCGATCCTCGCCGCCCCCGCCCATCCGCCGCGCACCGATCCGTGGCGGCGCACCTCCGGCATCCACCGGGTCCGCTCGCTGCGCGGGCTCGCCGTGGTGCGGGAGCTGTGGACGCTGCGCGACGAGATCGCGCGGGAGGCCGACCTCGCGCCGGGCCGGGTGCTGCCCGACTCGGCGATCGTGCAGGCCGCGCTCGACCAGCCCCGGACGACCAAGTCGCTCACCGAGATCACGCCCTTCGTCGGCCGCAGCGCCCGGCGCCACCTGAACGACTGGCTCGCCGCCGTGAACAGGGGCCGCACGATGCCCGAGCCGGCGCTGCCGCAGCCCGTGGGGCCCGGGGACGGCCCTCCCCCGGCCAACCGCTGGGCCGACCGCGACCCGGCCGCGGCCAAGCGGCTCGCGGCGGCGCGGGCCGTCGTCGCCGCGCTGGCCGACGAGCACCGCATGCCGACCGAGAACCTGCTCCAGCCCGACACCGTACGCCGCCTCACGTGGGAGCCGCCCGCTCCGATCACGGAGGAGTCGGTGGCCGCGCGGCTGCGCGCGCTGGGCGCCCGGGAGTGGCAGATCGGCCTGACCGTCCACCCGCTGACCAAGGCGCTCGAACGACTGGAGATCAAGGGAGAGGTGTGACCCGGGACGCCGGCGACCGGCGTACGTCCCGGGAATGAAGCATTTCGGCCTGGCGCGGCAAGTACAGGTGACCGCATACGCCAGGAAAGGCCGAGATGCATGACAACCACCCGCGAAGTCGTCGCGGCGGATGACGCGACCCTCATCGGGAGATCGCTGCACGAGCCGGAGATCTTCGCCGTCCTGTTCGACCGGCACGCGCCGCTCCTGCACCGCTACGTGACCAGGCGACTGGGTCCCGGCGAGGCGGAGGACGTCGTCGCCGACACCTTTCTGGCCGCCTTCCAGAGCCGGGGCGATTACGACCGGGGCCGCCCCGACGCCCGGCCGTGGCTCTACGGCATCGCCTCGAACATGATCGGCAGACGCCGGCGTGCCGAGACGGGCCTCTACCGCGCGTACCTGCGCAGCGGGGTGCACCCGGGGGAGATAACGGGCGCGCGGGTGGAGGACGGCGTCAACACCCTGGCCGTCAACCGCCCGCTGGCGCGGGCCCTGCTACGGCTCAAACGGGCCGACCGCGACGTGCTGCTGCTCGTCGCCTGGGCCGGCCTCACCTACCAGGAGGTGGCCGACGCGCTCGCCATCCCGCCCGGCACCGTGGCCTCGCGGCTCAACCGCGCCCGCGCGCAGATCCGTCAGTCATTGGGAGAAGGAGAACGACGATGAAGGCGCTCGACGACATGTGGCAGGACGTCCCGGTGGCCTCCTTCGAGGACCTCGCCGGGGCGAGACGGCGGCTGACGGACGGGATGCACACCCGGCGGCGCGTCCTCACCGCCCCCCGGCTGCTGGCCGCGGCCGGCGTCGCGGCGGCGGCCGTCGCGGCGCCGCTGATCGCCGGCGGCGGGACCCCGGCGTACGCGGTGACCGAGAACCCCGACGGCACGATCACGGTGGCTCTCAACGAGATGCGCGACCCGGAGGGGCTGCGCGCCGACCTGCTGGCGGCCGGCGTCACGGCCGACGTGTCGTTCCTGGCACCGCGCACGAGGTGCGCGGATCCTCGGTTCGAGGGCACGGACCCCTCCTACGGGTCGCCGGGCCCCACCGGCGCGCTGCGGACGGGTGTGGAACGGTGGCGCTCGTTCCAGGCGACCCAGGTGGTCGACGTCCACAAGATCAGAATCCGTCCGGAGTTCATCCGGCCGGGCGAGACGCTCGTCCTGGAGTTCCGCGACAACCGGAACGCGCAGCGGCCCTGGACGCTCGGCGCCTGGCTGGCCAGGGCCGGCTCGCCCGTGAAGCCCTGCACGCCCGTCCCCGACCCCGCGTGAACCACTGACGCCGGCTGAGCAGGCGGAAGCTCCTGGAGGTACGCGGCCGGCAGCGGCCAGGGTACGTCCAGGAGCTTCCTCTCCCGCGATCAGCTCCCGTCGTCGTCGGTCACGACGAGCCGGGTGAAGCCGCCGCCGATCGTCGCGTTGACCGGCACCGAGGCGACCACCTGGTAGGACTGCGGCGCGGACGCCACAGCGGTGTCACCGGCGACCGGCACCTGGAAGGACGCCTCCAGGGACCTGGCCGGGATGACGACCTCCTGCGCCGCCGAGGCGACCACCGGGGCGGCCCCGGTCGCGATCGTCTGGATCTGGACCGTCACCGGCGCCTTGCTCCTCTCCGACAGCCGCACCCTCAGCGTGGCCGTGCCCGGCCCGTCGCCCTCGTCCACCGTGGCGCCCTCCACCGACACCTGCGGCAGCCCGCCGGTCCGGGCCTCGCCCGCATCCATCCTGGTGAACGCGAGGTCGGCGAGGTAGACGGCGCCCTTCTGGCTCGCGCCCGAGATCCGGATCTCGCTGATCTGCTGCGGCTTGACGCCGGTGAGCGTGCTCAGCGGGACGCGGACCGTGCGCAGCCAGGTCTTGGGCAGCGGCGAGGCCGTGCCGGGGAACGACGTGAGCGCGTCGCTCACCTCCGACACCCTGACCGTCCGCGACGCGCCCTTCTTGTCGACGACCTCGACCGCGAGGTCCACGTCGCCGGTCGCCTTCTCGTCCCGGGCCGCGCGGAAGGTCAGCGCGTCGAAGCGGGAGACGTTCTGGTCGGGCTTGTCCAGGGGCACGGTCACCGCGCCCGTCGGGTCGTTCCAGGAGAACCGCAGCACCGGCGTCGAGGCGACGTTGCCCGCGTACGTCGCGGGTGTCCAGGACGGTGCCTGCGAGGTGGTCAGCGCAGTGGCGCAGGACGGCAGGCCGCTCTGCGGCGAGCGGTCGAGCATCCCGGCGCAGACGACCGCGGTGGCCGCGCCGGAGACCCGGGTGGACGGCGACGGCGACGTGAAAGTCGCCACGTCGAGACGGCCGCCGGCGGGCGCCTGGGCGACGGTGTGGACGACGGCCCGCCCGGCGGAGGGGGTCGTGCCGCCGCTGCCGTCGAACAACGGCAGCAGGCCCTGCTCGCCGCCCTGGACCAGGCGGAAGAACCCGGCGATGTACGCGGTGCCGACGGCGTACTGCTCGGCGGCGGTCAGCCGCGACGGCGCGGCGCCGGCGCAGACCGGGTCGTTGCGGTTCGTCCAGTCGTCGGACGCGGGCGCGTGCGCCACACCCGGCGTCCACTCGGTGTTGAAGAAGTTGTGGTCGGCGCCCATGACCATCAGCGAGGAGCGGAAGGCCGGGTCCGCGTCCACGGCGTACCGGGAGTCGTCGTAGAAGTGCTGGCCCTGCTGGTTGGAGACGTCCCCGTCGCAGTACGGCAGGATGACGGCCATCGGCGTGCCCGGCAGGGTCGCACGCGCGAAGTCCGTCGGCGCGAGCGGGAGCACCGCCCTGATCCCGTACGGCTTCGCCCGGCCCGCGTTCATCAGCGCGGCCTTGACGACGCCCTCGCCACCGCGCGAGTGGCCCATCAGGCCGACGTCGCCCATGTCGAGGCGGCCCTTGAAGAGGCTCACCAGCTTCGCCTCGCCCACGCCCCTGTCCGCGTCGGCGAGCAGGTCGAGGTGCCGCATGACGACCTCGCCCCGGGCCAGCGCGCCCCGGTCCTCGCTGTAGGGGTTGTCGGCGGCGTTGACGCCGTTGGCGCTGACCGACACCACGACGTACCCCTGACTGGCGAGCACGTCGGCCGGGCCGTCGTACCCCTGGTAGCTGGCGATGGGCCGCTGCCCCGCCGGGCAGGGCCACTGGGTGTTGGAAGTCGTCCAGGCCGTGGGGTTGTAGCAGGCCGAGTGGCGGCCGTGCAGGAAGACGACCAGCGGGCGCCTGCCGCGGGCGCCTTCGGGGAGGTAGACCTTCGCCCGGATCTCGGCCGGGCGGCCGCCGAGGCCCTCCAGCGTGATGGCGGTGTCGCCGAGGTCGTACTCGTCGTGGGTCACGGCGTACGGGCCGGGCGCGGCCGGGTCGACCGGTGCGGGAACCGGCGGACCGTGGGGCTTGGCGGGTGGTTTGGCGGGTGAGGGGGCGGCCCTGCCGGCGGCCGCGGCGGTGGCCTCGGGCACCTCGCCGTTCCAGGCCACGTCCACGGAGGACGCCGCGGCGACGGAGGGGTCGGGGGTGACGACGGTCAGCGTCATGCCGTCGGGCGACTCCTCGGCCGGGCCGAGCGACCGTCCGTCCGCCGCGAGTTCGGGGACGGCGTCGCGGACCGGCAGCGGCTTGTTCAGGCGAAGGGTGACCCGGTGGCCGCCGCCGACGGGTTCGACGGTCCAGGCGCCGTCATCCCCGATCGAGCCGATCGGGCTGGGCGGCGCGGCGTGCGCGGATCCCGCGAGGAGGGAGGTGGACAGGGTCGCGGTCGTGACGGCCGCGGCGAGCGCCTTGGTCCAGGCGCGCACAGGGGAGTGCATTGGATCCCTTTTCGAGTGCAACGCCCCAAGAAAGCCGATCACGAGAGTTACATGAGGGATTCTTGGAGTTTGTGAGCCTTACATCCCGAATGAGACCGCTGTTGACCACATGTACTGATTCCTGACGGTTTCTCCCTGGTTAACGATCTCTCACCGGCGTGGTGGGCCCACCGCTCCCGGAACGGGTTACCGACCAGTAGCATGGGACTCCGGCAGCTACCGACAAGTAGGAGCGAACCCGTGCCTGCGTCCCGTGAAGTCGTCTTCGTCGACGGCGTTCGGACGCCTTTCGGCAAGGCGGGCCCGAAGGGCCTGTACGCCGAGACGCGTGCCGACGACCTCGTAGTCCGCGTCATCCGCGAGCTGATGCGGCGCAACCCCGGCCTCCCCCCGGAGCGGGTGGACGAGGTCGCCATCGCGGCCACCACCCAGATCGGCGACCAGGGCCTGACCATCGGCAGGTCCGCGGCGGTGCTCGCCGGGCTGCCGAAGTCGGTCCCCGGCTACGCCGTCGACCGCATGTGCGCCGGCGCCATGACCGCCGTGACCACGGTCGCGGGCGGCATCTCCTTCGGCGCGTACGACGTGGCCATCGCGGGCGGCGTCGAGCACATGGGCCGCCACCCCATGGGCGAGGGCGTCGACCCCAACCCCCGGTTCCTGTCCGAGCGGCTGGTCGACGGATCGGCGCTGGTCATGGGCATGACCGCGGAGAACCTGCACGACCGCTATCCGTCGATCGGCAAGGAGCGCGCCGACGCCTTCGCCGTCGCCTCCCAGGAGAAGGTCGCCAAGGCGTACGCCGACGGCAGGATCCAGCGCGACCTGGTGCCGGTCGCCACCCGCAAGGCCGCCGAGGGCTGGGGGCTCGCCACCGTGGACGAGGGACCGCGCCCCGGCACCACTCTGGAGGGCATCCGCGGCCTGAAGACGCCCTTCCGCTCGCACGGAAGGGTCACCGCGGGCAACTCCTCCGGCCTCAACGACGGCGCGACCGGCTGCGTCGTGGCCGCGCAGGAGGTGGCCGAGGAGCTGGGCCTGACCCCGCGCATGCGCCTCGTGTCGTACGCCTTCGCCGGAGTCGACCCTGAGGTGATGGGCGTCGGGCCGATCCCCTCCACCGAGCGCGCCCTCCGCCTGGCCGGGCTGTCCATCGGCGACATCGGCCTCTTCGAGATCAACGAGGCGTTCGCCGTGCAGGTGCTGGCCTTCCTGGAGCACTTCGGCATCGCCGACGACGACCCGCGGGTCAACCCGTACGGCGGCGCGATCGCGTTCGGCCACCCGCTCGCGTCGTCGGGCGTGCGGCTGATGATCCAGCTCTCGCGCGAGTTCGCCGAGCGTCCCGACGTCCGGTACGGGATCACCACGATGTGCGTCGGCATGGGCATGGGCGGCACGGTCATCTGGGAGAACCTCGCATGAGCACGATCGAGACCTGGAAGGCCCTCTTGGAGGGCAGGAACGCCGACGAGGTCGTGACCAAGGCGCTCGTGCGCGACGTCGAGCTTCCGTACGGCGCGGGCACGATGGCGCTGGTCACCCTCGACAACGGGCACGACCACACCAAGCCGAACACCTTCGGCCCGCACGGCCTGCTCGCGCTGGACGCCGCGCTCGACGCCATCACCGCGCGCACCGACGTCGCGGCGGTCGGCGTCGTGGGCAAGCCGTTCATCTTCGCGGTCGGCGCCGACCTCAAGGGCGCGGCGGAGGTGTCCTCCCGGGAGGAGGCCGTCGCGATCGGGGCGCTCGGCCACCACGTGTTCCGCCGCCTGGGCGAGCTGGGCGTGCCGTCGTTCGCGTTCGTCAACGGCGCGGCGATGGGCGGCGGGCTGGAGATCGCCCTGCACTGCGCCTATCGCACCGTGTCGTCGGGGGTTCCGGCGATCGCGTTGCCGGAGTGCTTCCTCGGCCTGGTGCCCGGATGGGGCGGCACCCAGCTCCTCCCCCGGCTGATCGGCCCGGAGAAGGCGCTCAAGCTGATCATCGAGAACCCGCTGTCGCAGAACCGCATGATCAAGGGCCCCGACGCGTACGCCCTCGGGATCGCCGACGCGATGTTCGAGCCCGCCGACTTCCTGGAGGAGTCGCTGCGATGGGCGGCCCAGGTGCTGCGCGGCGAGGTGACCCTGGAGCGCCCCGACCACACGGCGGACGACTGGGCGCCGGTGATCGACCAGGCGAGGACCCTCGTCGATCTCAAGCTGCGCGGCGCCTCCCCCGCGCCGTACCGGGCGCTCGACCTGGTCGCCCTGGCCCGTACGGCGTCACGGGACGAGGGGTTCGCCGCCGAGGACGAGGCCCTCGCCGACCTGCTCATGAGCGACGAACTGCGCGCCGGGCTGTATGCCTTCGACCTGGTGCAGCGGCGGGCCAAGCGCCCGGCCGGCGCGCCCGACAAGGCGCTCGCCCGCCCGGTCACCAAGGTCGGCGTGGTCGGCGCCGGGCTGATGGCCTCGCAGCTCGCGCTGCTGTTCGCCCGCCGCCTGGAGGTCCCGGTCGTGCTGACCGACCTCGACCAGGCCCGCCTCGACAAGGGCGTCGGATACGTCCACGGCGAGGTGGACAGGCTGCAGGCCAAGGGCCGGGTCTCCGCCGACCAGGCCAACCGGCTCAAGGGCCTGGTGACCGGGTCGCTGACCAAGGACGCCTTCGCCGACGCCGACTTCGTGATCGAGGCGGTGTTCGAGGACCTCGCCGTGAAGCAGAAGGTGTTCGCCGAGGTGGAGGAGGTCGTCTCGGAGACCTGCGTGCTCGCGACCAACACCTCCTCTCTGTCCGTCACCGCCATGGCGGCGAATCTGCGCCATCCCGAACGGGTGGTCGGCTTCCACTTCTTCAACCCGGTCGCCGTACTGCCGCTGCTGGAGATCGTCCGGGGCGCGGCCACCGACGACGCGACGCTCGCGACGGCCTTCGCGGTCGGCAAGGCGCTGAAGAAGTCGTGTGTGCTGGTCAAGGACGCGCCCGCGTTCGTCGTCAACCGGCTGCTGACCCGTTTCATGGGCGAGGTCACGGCGGCGGCCGACGAGGGCACCCCGCTGGAGGTCGCCGACCACGCGCTCGACTCGCTCGGCCTGCCTATGACGCCGTTCGCGCTGCTCCAGCTCGTCGGCCCGGCCGTGGCGCTGCACGTCGCCGAGACCATGCACGCGGCGTTCCCGGACCGCTTCGGCGTGTCGGAGAACCTCGCCAAGCTGGTCGCCGTGGGCAAGCCGGGCCTCTACGGCCCCGACTTCCAGATCGACCCGGAGGTGCGGGCGCTGTTCGAGGGCGGCACGTCCCCCTCGACCACCTCCCCCTCGACCACGGACGACGTGCGGCTGCGCGCCCTGCGGGCCCTCGCCCAGGAGATCAGGCTGATGCTCGACGAGGGCGTGGTCGCCGCGCCGCAGGACATCGACCTGTGCATGCTCCTCGGCGCCGGCTGGCCGTTCCACACCGGCGGGATCACCCCGTACCTGGACCGTACGGGCATCTCCGAGGAGGTCACCGGCTCCCGCTTCCTGGAGCCCGGCGTCGCCTCGGTTCCCGAGTGACAGCACCGACCTGACACCTGAGGCCGCCTGGCCCGCCGCCGACATGGCGCGCCCGGCCGGGCGGCCTGCCCGAACCTGCCGCCGCCTCCCCCGTCAAACTGCGCTGACTCCGGCCCGCCCGGTTCCCACGCGCCCGCCTCTATACCCGCAATCGGGTGGTGCGGGGGTTGCGGTAGGTGAAGGCCCAGCGGTCGTCGCCGATGTTGCGGCGGGTGTAGCGGGTGGGGTGGCGGTAGCGGTCGCGGTTGTGGAACTGACACGCCGGCCCCAGCAGCTTCAGATCAGTCAGCCCGCCGCTGCACCAGTCGTCGGCGTGGTCGATCTGGCACAAGGTGGCGGGCAGGGGGCAGCCGTCGACCCAGCAGGTGGCGTACCGGGCGAAGACGGCCCGGCGCTGTGCGGGGGTGGCCAGGCGGACCTTGCGGCCCATGTCCAGGACCTGCCCGGCGGCGTCCATGACGATCCGCACCAGAGTGCTGGTGCGGGCCAGCCGGTGCACGCTGGAGGCGGGCAGCAACTGCCCGGTCGCCAGGATCAGCCCCGGCAACCCCCGCAACCACACCCCCGGCGGACTGTTCACCCCCACCCCCGGCCGAGCGTCGGCTCCCACCCCCGCCCAGGCGCCACCTCCTGACCAGGCACCGCCGCCATGTTCCGCACCCGGCGGCGCATCGGCTCCCACCCCCGCCCAGGCCTCACCTCCCAGCCAGGGCTCACCTCCCGGCCAGGCACCACCGTCATGTTCCGCACCGGGCGGAGCATCGGCTCCCGCACCCGCCCAGGCCTCCCCTCCCGGCCAGGGCTCACCTCCCAGCCGGGCGTCACCGCCATGTTCCGCGCCCGGCGGAGCGTCGGGGTCCGTACCCGCCCAGGCTTCATCTCCCGGCCAGGCACCGTCGCCGTGTTCCGCACCCGACGGAGCGTCAGGGCCCAGTCCTCGCTCAATCCCCTCCGCTTGAGCGCCGGGGTCGGCGTCGGGGCCGTTGGCGTGGCCCTGCTGGACGTCATCGCCGTCGCGCAGGTCGCCGCGCTCGTCGCTTTCGGTTGGGTCGACGTGCGGCCAGGCGGCAGCCGGACCGTTCGTGGGCGAGCTACCGGCGGCTGCGCGACCGGTGGCAGGCTCCTGCCCGTCAGCGCCCGCGCCTGCGGCGGCAGAGGACGTGGCAGGGAAGGCGCCAGGGAAGGTGGCAGGCGAGGCGTCGTCTCCTGCGGAGGGCGCAACGGCCGAGCACCTGTCCTCGTCGGTGAAGCGATCACCGCCCGCCGGCGGCACTGTGGCTGTGTGTCCGGGGCTGACGGTCGATGGCCGAGTGCCAGGCTCCGCGCTCTTTGACTCTTCGCCGGCGGGCTCCTCAACGGTGGGCTCGCCGTCGTCGGAGGGAGTGCCGCTCGGGGGGTCGTCGGGGAGGGATTCGGCGTTGACCAGCACCAGAAGCTCGGTCGCGATCCTGTTCTCCAGGAACGCGATCAGCGCGTCCGCGTTCCGCACACTCAGCGTCCGGTCATCACCCTCGGCTTTCGGCTTGGCATAGGCGTCGAACAGGTGCTGCAACCGTGCGGCGGCCTCCACCGGCAGGTAGAACTCCCCCTCCACACCGCCGTTCCTTCGCCGGCGCACCCGGAAGAACCGGCGGTCGAAGTCCGCCTGCTCGTCCTTCTCATGCCCGTCGGGGTCCAGCACCGCCCGCAGATACCGCCCCGCCTTGGCCACCTCCGCCGCACCCGCCGACCGCGCCAGCTCCAGCAGGATCCCCTCAGCCGTGGTCGCCTGGTCATCGGTCAACCCGGCGGTGGCCGTGCAGATGGCCTCCACGATCCCCTCAGCCAGGCCACCCTCGGCGAACAGGCGGCGCACCTCGGGCAGGCGGACCAGCTCCATGCTCATCGTCACCAACCGGGCGGCTCCCGCAGGGGTCATCCCCCCAGCAGAGCGCAACCACAACTTGGTGGAGGCATGCCCGTGGTTCTTCGCCTCACCGGCCCGATGGACACGCCCGACCCGAGCCGCCAACGCCGAAGTGATCCGATCCCGGGCCGACAACAACTCCTCGGCCTCGGCCAGACACACCTCATGTGCCTCGGGCACCGGCACCAAAGCCACCGCCCGCGCCGCCTCGACAACCGCCGCCACGGCCACCCACGACGACGACCCAGCGCCGAAAGCACCACCACAAGCACCGCCGAAGGCGCCATTGGACGCACCACCGGACGCACCACCGGGCGCACCATCAGACGCACCACCAGGCGCGCTACCGGCGTTCCGATCATCACGATCCCAGCCAGCATCGTGGTCCTGAACTGTGTCGCTCTGGTCGGCACCGGCATCCCGATGCCAGCCCGCGTGCCGATGGCCCGCATTGTTCCGGCCCGCGTTGTTCCGGCCCGCATCGCCTCGGCCAGCGCCAGTGGCACCGTCGGACGCGCCATCGGGAACCTCGCCGGGACTATCGCTGGGCACATCTCCTGGAACGCCGGCAGGGGTGCCACCGGCGGCGATTCCGGCGTCATCAGGAGTAGTGCCGCCAGGAGTAGTGCCGTCAGGAGATGCATCGCTCGCTGCCTCATCACGCGTGGATTCCGCGTCGCCTGCGATGCCGCCAGGAGCCACAAATGTGCGGGAAGAAACGGACGATGCCGCCGAGTCATCGGATCGGCTCGCATGCTCTCGTGCTCCGGGCTGGACGATCGGCACATATTCACGGGCAAGTGCCCCTTCGGAAGACCAAAGGGGCGAATTAGCGATGAGCTGCCCCCACCAGTCGCCGTCACCAGAATCGTTCGAACGAGGGAGGCGCTCAGAATCATGGCCAAACAGATCCATCACACCCTCCTTCAAGTGATTCGAAAACCTGTATTAATTCTTCCATGCCCGCAGGGCGCGAACATCCCCGCGCCGGTATTTGTTGGAGCCACAGGCAAATCCCCCCAATAGCCGGAAGCGACACGGCCGCATCTTTCCAGAACACAAATGTCGGGGGCGCTCCGCTCGGCGACTGCGGCCGCGACTGCGGCAAGGCCGAAGCTCGCCGGATGACAGCAATCCAGCGAGTGGGGTTCCCTTACGGAACCTTGAGTGCTACCGTTCTCAGAGTCTCTTGAAGAAACCCCGAGAGGATCCGATGACATTCATCAGGCGCTTCGACCACGTCGGCATCACCGTCGCCGACCTCGATGCCGTGACGGCGTTCTTCGTCAGCCTCGGTCTGGAGGCCGACCGGAAGATGGCCGTGGAAGGCGAGTTCCTGGACACGGTGATCGGCATGACCGGCGCCCGCACCGAGATCGTCATGCTGCGAGCGCCCGGCGGAGGTACGACGCTGGAGCTCTCGAGCTTCACGCGGCCGGACCACCTCCCGGGTTCATCTGCCGCGCCGGCCAACGAGCTGGGCCTGCGCAACGTCGCCTTCGAGGTGCACGACCTCCACGCCGCGGTCGGCCAGGCCGCAGCCGACGGCTACGGCCTGGTGGGAGGCATCGGCGAATACGAAGGTGTGTGGCGGATGGCCTACGTCCGCGGGCCCGAAGGAATCATCGTCTCGTTGGCCGAGCGCATCGAGAAGTAAGGAGACATCATGAGCACGACCGTGACCGACGAACAGATCCGGGCTCTGGCCTCGACCGCGAAGCCCTACAGCCTGGCGCTCCTTCAGTGGGGGCCGGAGCGGGGCATGGACGGCGCGGACGCGATCGAACTCGAACACCAGCGACGCATGGTGTCGCTGCGCGCTGAGGGGGTGATCGCGATCCTGTGCCCGGTCGCCTCCGACACCGTGGCCGGCGTCGCGATCATGACCGTGCCGGCCGAAGAAGCCGCGGAGATCATGGCCGGGGACCCCTGCGTTCGAGCCGGAATGATGCGCTGCGAGGTTCACCCGTGCCACGGCTTCCCCGGAGACGCCCTCCCCGTGTGAGCGATCCCGGCCAGGGCGATCAGCGTCTGTCCGATCCCGGCGTATGTCTCGCGGCAGGCGGCTCTTCGAGGGCCGACGCGTTCTCAAGTTGTACCGCGTCGCCTCAGACGGCCGCCCTGCGCTCCAGCAGCAGGTCACGTGCCTGGAGGAACGGCGCCCGCAGGAAGGCCAGGTGGTCGTCCTGGCCGTGCCGATGGCAGACCCGGCCGGGCCACAGGCTCCTGCTGCGCTCGTCGATGTACGCGAGCGAGCCGTCGACGAGGTTCAGCATGTGGTCGATCGTGGCCGCGTCGGACCGGGCGTACTCCTCGCCGGTGCGCACGTAGACCGGCGACGTGTGCGCCATGATCGGCCTGGCCCACACGTCGTGGTGGCGGGCGACTCCGGCGCCCGGCCCGTAGCACCGCGCGGCGATCCAGCTGTCCTCGGTCACGGGCACGTCCGCGGTCAGGTCCAGCGTGCGGCCGGGGGCCTCGGTCCTGCGCTCCGCGACGACGTGGCCGTTGACCACGATCTCCAGCCGGTCGACGTCGAAGATCGACTCGACGCGGGCGTCGACGCGGACCGCGCCGCTCTCGGGCACGCGGGTCTCCTCGCCCGGCTGACGGCCGTCGACGCCGAGCCACAGGAGCGGGCCGCTGGTGGCGAAGGTGGCGCCCCGCCGGACGGCCCGGCACCAGCTCCAGTAGTCGAACTCCTCCTCGGCCGGCACCCGCGCGTACGTGCGGATGAGGCCGATCGGCACCTCGCTGCTCATCTTGTCGGTGCCGCCGACCAGGGTGATCCGGTAACCCGCGTTGAGGTAGCGGTAGTACTCCTGGATGTTGTACGGGTCGTACGCGATCATCTCGACGGCGTCGAGCCGGCCGGTGGCGAGCAGCGCGGCGGCCTCGCCGTTGGGCACGGGGAAGTGCGCCAGCACGACGGTGCCGCCCTGCTCGCGGCACTCGTCGGCCCAGTGGGACAGGGTGGTCTCCAGGCCGCCGCCGAGTTCCGACTCCTCTGCGCCGCCGGTGCACCACGGCATGATCGGGCGGCGCAGGCCGAGCAGGTTGATGTGGCCGAGCATGCCGCTGCGGTTCTCCTGGCCGGCGAACACGTGCGTGTGCCCGTCGTGGGAGGTGTGCGGGCGGCCGGTGAACTCCTCGGTGTTGGTGAACAGGTGCCCCCACTGGCTGAGCAGCAGGTTGGTCACCCGTACGTCCTCGCCGCGGGCCTCCAGCTCCGCGCCGAGGGTCGAGACGAAGTGCACGTGGGTGTCGCCGCTGTACCAGCCCTCCGCGGCCATGTCCGTCACCCGGGTCAGCGTCAGATCGAGCTCGGCCTGGTCCGGCCGGATGGTGACCGTGGTGCGCAGCGGCTCGTACTCGAACCCGCGAGCCGCCTCGACCGTGACCTCCCCCAGAGGCAGCCAGCCCTCGCACGTGCCGTCGATGTAGGAGTACGTCGTGGTGCCGAGGCGGACGTCCCCGCCGATGTCGAGGTTCCAGGTGTTGCCGTCGGAGTTGATGTGCCCGTGATGACCGTGGGGCGGGTACGGCACGCCGTCGGCGGACCGGAAGTGGATCCGGCACGGGATCGGCTCACCCGTGGCCGCGTCCCTGACCGTGGTGCGCACCCAGGCCCGCCCGGCGTCAGGGACCCGCCAGGTGACCCCTCCGTCGCCGTACCGCCCGGCGGCGAGCAGTTCGCCCCACCCGCAGGTGCTGATCACGTGCTCTCCGCGGGTCAGCGTCAGCCGCGCCGAGGGCGTGGCCGCGACCCGTACGTAGCCCTGGTGGCGCTCCTCCACGGGCGTCCCCCAGGCCGGTGTGCCCTCGGCGGCACCGGCCGTACGGGAGTAGACGTAGGTCGCCGAGCCCCGGTCGACGGTCACCGCCAGCTCCTCCGCGATCGGCCCCGCCGAGGGGTCCAGGTCGAGCAGGACGTCGCGCCACACCGTACGCCCGAAGGGGTCCTCGTCGAGGTCGCTGACGGTCACCGCGCCGACGAGGATGGCCGGGCCCGCCGACCGGATCTCCAGGGCGCGGACCGTCCGGCCGGGCCGGGGGTTGCGGCACGGCCACAGGTAGAACCGGTAGGGCAGGACGTACGGCGATCGCGCCTGCGGGTCGTCGATGTCGACGAACCGGGCCCCGGCGGCGTCGAAGCGCCCGTGGGCGCGCGGCATTAGCCGGTGCTGCGCGTCGGGGACGGCCAGGAACGGGGTCTGTCCCCAGTCGAGCGGGATCGCGCGGTCGCTCCACAGCCGCGGCGTGGGCCCGATCTCGAAACGCCGGCGCACCGGCAGCCGCTCGGTGCTCCCGTCGTCGTAGACGAGGGTGTAGTGGCCGCAGGTCTCGCCGACCGCCTGCCCGTCGAACAGGTCCGGGGACTCCAGGGCGTGGGCGACCACCATCCAGGTGAACGCGCGGCCGACCGGGATGGTGACGGTCGCCGGGTGCGGGCCGCCCACGCGGAGCAGGACCGCCCCGGCGTCCCGTTCGCCGCCGGAGATGTCGCCGCCGGAAAGGTCGTCGCCGAAGAGGAACGGCAGGCCGTAGAGCGTACGCGCCCCGAGCGGATAGGAGTCGCCGTCGTCGAGGACCGAACGGGGCACGTTGAACACCCCGGCGAGATCGAGCGGGCGGTAGTCGCGGCCCGCCGATGATGTGTCGTGATCAGGCATTTCCGGTGACAGGCTCCCTCCGCCCGGCGGGCGGCTCGTCGACGGACGTCTGGGCCAGCCCGGCGTAGAGCCGGGGTGCGCGGGCCCGCAGGTAGAGGGCCCTGGCCACGCCGGCCACGACGGCGGCCACGCCCAGACCGACGATCAGGACGTTCGTGGCGGTGCCGGCGCCGGTCAGCAGCGGCAGGTTGCTCAGGACGAGGAAGAGCACCACGGCCAGGGCGGCGAAGCTGAGCCCGGGCGCGATCGTGGTACGGAAGATCCCTGCCTCGGGCGCCTCGCGGCGCAGGAAGCGGATGATCGCCAGGGAGCACAGCGCCCACAGGCAGATGATCCCGAGGAACCCGAGGGCGCTGCCCCACAGCAGCAGCCCCAGGTAGGGGTCGATCCCGAAGACCGCGAACACGACGATCGCCGCGGCCGCCAGCACGGTCTGCACGAGCCCGGCCGTCCACGGGGCCTTGGTCCGCGGGTGGGTGCGGCCCAGGGGGCGGGGCAGCAGCCCCTCCCGTCCCATCGCGTAGAAGTAACGGTTGGCCGCGTTGTGCAGCGCGAGCAGCGCGGCGAAGGCGCTGGTCAGCAGCAGGATGTGCATCACCTCGGTGATCGGGGCGGGCACGTACCTGTCGAAGACGGCGACGACGAGGTTGACCGGGTCGGCCTCGGCCGCGGCCGCGATCTTGTCGACGCCGTACGCCATCACGACGACCCAGGTGATGAAGGCGTAGAAGACGGCGATGAACCCGACCGCGACGTAGGTGGCCCGGCGGACCGTCCGGATGCCGCCCCGCGCCTCCTCGCTGAAGATGGCGGTGGCCTCGAAGCCCATGAACGCCCCGGCGACCAGGGCGAACATCGCTCCGTTGCCCGGATCGAACACCCTCGTGGGGGCGAACGGCTCGGCGGACCAGCCCCCGGCGCCGCCCTTCACCAGGACGTAGACCGCCAGCACGACGAGCACGGCCGTCTCCAGCACCAGCAGCACCCCGAGGATCCGGGCGCTGGTGTGGATGCCCCGGTAGCCGAGCCATCCCACGAAGACCAGGCTGACGATCGCGAACACCCACCACGGCACGTCGCGGTGGAAGTAGTTCGCGAACGTCTCGGTGGCGTAGACGCCGAGCGCGCCGTACGTGCTGATCTGCAGGGCGTTGTAGGCGACGACGGCGAGCATGGCCGCGCCCGATCCCGCCGGCTTGCCCAGGCCGCGCGAGACGGTCGCGTAGAAGGCCCCGGCGTTGCGGACGTACCTGCTCATGGTCATGAAACCGACGGCGAACAGCGCCATGACCACCCCGGCGACCAGGTAGCCGCCGGGGACGGCGGCGCCGCCCTTGAGGAAGTGCAGGGGGGCGACCGCGACGATGAGCGTCAGCGGCGCCAGCGCGGCGAGGACCGTGAAGACGAGGTCCTTGGTCCCCATGGCGTTGCCGGCCAGGGCGCCGGCCTGGGAGACGGGGGCGTTCGCGGAACTGTCGGGAGGACGACCGGGCATGGTGGGGGCTCCTTACTGCGGGCTGGGAGGAGAAGGCAGGTAGGGAGAAGGCGGGTGGGCCCCGGAGGCGGGAAGGGGAGCTCAGCGGCTGACCGCGACGAAGACCTTCTCGCTGGGCTCCAGGGTGATCCAGTCGCCGCGGAAGCCCTGGGGGATGTGGAACGACTCCCCCGGGCCGAACTCCTTGCGCCGGCCGGAGTCGTCCTGCACGGCGACGCGGCCCTTGAGGATGAAGCAGATCTCGTCGTAGGGCCAGGAGTCGAACCGTACGGAGCCGGGCTCGCCCGTCCAGTAACCGCCGGTGAACGCGGTCGCGGCGCCGCCGAAGACGCGGAACTCCGCCTCCGTCCACTCGGCGGACAGCACATGGTAGTCGCTCAGCGGGGGCACGAAACGCTCGCCGTTCCCGGCGGAGATAACCCGGACGGCGTCGATTCCCGCCGGGGCGTGCTCGTCGTTCACGATGCGGCTCCCTCGAAGTGGCTGCGCAGGCCGAAGCGGCGCAGGACGTTGTGCGTGATGCGCTCGACGAAGGGGTCGCCCAGGCTGAGCACGTGTGACCACTCGGTGGTGCCGCCGTTGAAGACCTCGCCGTCCCCGCGGGTGAACGCGGCGATCATCCCGGCGCCCCGCATCTCCCCCTCGTGCACGTAGCCGGGCAGGTCGTCACCGAGGTCCGCGTTGTAGTTGTAGACCTCCTCCTCCGGCCCGCCGATCGGCACCCGGCCGCCGAAGCGGTCCTCCTCCCCGCGTACGGCCGGTGCGAGGGCCAGGATCTCCAGCGTCTCCGGGGCGCCGTCCTCGAACGTCGGGTACGGCAGCCCGCGCCGGAACGTGTACTCGACCGAGTCGAGTTCGAAGGCCGCGAGGAACGACGGCGGCCCGCCGAGCAGGTCGCCGTAGTAGAGGTCGGTCCCCTCCAGCGCCCAGTGGTGCGGCCGGTAGACCGTGAAGCCTCCGGACGAGCGGGGGGCGGCGACCCCGTAGCGGTTGTAGATCCCGCCGAGGCCGTTGAGCCCGATCGTGGTGGCGCCCGGCCGGCCGACCGACTTCGCCTCCCACACCGTGGTGGCGAGGTGCGGTGTCGCGGCGGCCTCGGGATCCAGCGACGGCAGGCGGTAGCAGTACTGCGTGTTCCCGTCGTCGCTGAGCCGCACCTGCCACTGGTAGTTGCCGCCGAACCTGGCCAGCCTGCCGCCGCCGTCGACGAACGCGTCGACCGTGTCGCGCATCCGCCACGACCAGTACTCGTCGTGCCCCACCACGACGGCGCAGGAGTACCCGTCCAGCGCGTGGGGGTCGAAGTGCAGGTCGTGCTGGGTCAGGTAGTCGATCTCGTACCCGTGGCGCTCGGCCCACACCACGAAGTGCCGTTCGTACGTCGCCCAGAAGGAGTCGGCGTGGTGGCGGCTGTAGCCGAACAGGCGCGCCCACTCGTACGACGGGTAGCGGGGGGCGCCGTGCATCGGCAGCGTGCCGGGGTTGGCCTCCCGCGGCGCGCCCGCGGGCTTGCGGATCATCCCTCGGGCGATCGGACGCAGCGTCGAGGCCAGCGGCGACCCGTTGTCGGAACGGGGGTCGTCGCCCAGGCCGCGGTAGTGGTTGGCGCCGCCCCAGTCGTTGTAGGCCAGCATCGTGCTGGTGGTCAGCACGAGCGCGGCGCGGGCGCGCCGCTCGGCCGGGGCCCTGACGACGAAGAAGTGCTCGCGCTCCCACAGCTCGCCGGACGGCGTGACCGCGCGCACCGTGACGATGTAGAAGCCGCTCCGCCAGTCGTCCGGGATCTCCAGCTCCAGCCCCACCGGCCAGCCGCAGCCGGCGGCGTGGGCGTCGGGCGGCGCCTCGTGCCGGCCCGCCGACAGCCCGCTCCGCGACCACACCACGCGGGGCTCCAGCCCGTCGCGGACCACCTCCAGGTCGAAGGACGGGACGCTCGCGCTGAGGTGGAAGCGGACGGTCTCCCCGGGGAAATACGAGAACCGGTCGGTGTAACACCACACCTCGGCCGCCTCCGGCGTGGCGAACGCACGCTCCGAGGGCCAGCCCTTCGGGGACCAGGCGAAGGCGGCGGGAAGACCCGTCGCCGCGAACGCGTCGCTCACCGCTCCTCCTTGAGTGCGAGCAGGCTGATCAGGTCGTACGCCACGTGGGAGGCCGCGACCGAGGTGATCTCGGCGTGGTCGTAGGCCGGGGAGACCTCGACCACGTCGGCGCCGACGATGTCGCACCCGGTCAGGCCGCGCAGGATCTCCAGCAGTTCCCGGCTGGTCAGGCCCCCGGCCTCCGGGGTGCCGGTGCCGGGCGCGTGCGCCGGGTCGAGCACGTCGATGTCGACCGAGATGTAGAGCGGGCGGCCGCCGATGCGCTCCCGCAGCGCGCCGGCCACCTCGTCCACGCCCCGGCGCATCACGTCGGCGCTGGTCACGATGCCGAAGCCGAGGCGCCGGTCGTCCTCCAGGTCCTTCTTGCCGTACAGCGGGCCGCGGGTGCCGACGTGGCAGACCGCCTCGGTGTCGAGGATGCCCTCCTCGACCGCCCGCCGGAACGGCGTGCCGTGCGTGTACTCGGCGCCGAAATAGGTGTCCCAGGTGTCGAGGTGGGCGTCGAAGTGCAGCAGCGCGACCGGGCCGTGCCGCCGGGCGGCGGCGCGCAGCAGCGGCAGCGCGATCGTGTGGTCGCCGCCGACCGTGACGAGCCGGGTGCCGCCCTCCATGAGCCCGGAGGCCGCCTCGTCGATCGTCTCGACGGCCTCGCGGATGTCGAACGGGTTGCACGCGATGTCCCCCGCGTCGGCCACCTGCATCGCCGCGAACGGCGAGACGTCCAGGCCCGGGTGGTACGGCCGGAGCAGGCGGCTGGCCTCGCGGACGGCCGAGGGGCCGAAGCGGGCGCCGGGGCGGTAGGAGACCCCGCTGTCGAACGGCACGCCCACCACGGCGACGTCCGCGTGGCCGACCTCGTCCAGGCGCGGCAGCCGCGCGAAGGTGGCCGGTCCGGCGAATCGCGGGACTCGGGACGAGTCGGCGGGCCCCCGGGGCACGGTCATACCCGATCCTTTCACTCCGCTGCGAAGCCCCAGGTCAGGGGCTATGGATCGGCAAGTCTGCAGCAGGAGCGAAAGGACCGGCAATTGGTGTGGCGACGGAAGATTGACGATGGTTTGTGGACGGCCACAAACCATCGTCTCCGAGGATCAGCGTCTGAACAGACGCGGCGCCAGGTCGATGAGGTTCTTCTGCCACACGTCCCAGCCGTGCGGCCCGGGGGTCACCCCGTCGTACTCGTAGTGGATGCCGAGGCCGTCCAGGACGGGCAGGGACGACAGGAAGAACGGCTGCACGAAGTCGGTCTGGTCGCCGACGTACAGGCGCAGCATCTTCGTCCCCTTGTTGATCGCCTCCGCGTCGACGCCGTCGCCGCTGCCGAACCAGGCCGAGAACGCCGCGACGTAGGCGAACCGGCCCGGGTACGCCTTGAGCACCCCGAGCGTCTGCACCCCGCCCATCGAGAGACCGGCGAGGGCCTGCCGTGACGGGTCGCCGGAGACGTTGTAGCGGGCGCGGGCCGCCGGGACGATGTTGTCGAGAAGCTCCTTGGTGAAGTCGGGCACGTTGCCGTTGCCCATCACGACCACCATCGGCACGAGCTTCCCGTCCAGGAACTCGTGGTCGAGGATCTGCTTGGCGCGTCCCATCTCGACCCAGTCGGTGTAGCTCTGGCCGCTGCCGTGCTGGAGGTAGAGGACGGGATACGGCTCCGCCCGACGGGGGTCGTATCCGGGCGGGGTCCACACCAGCGCGGTCCGGTCCTGGTTCGCCACGGTGCTCGGGTACGTCAGGCTCTCGACCTTTCCGCCCCGGCCGGCGGGCACGTCCGACAGGAGGCGTGACCTCTCCCCCGGGACGAGGAAGTGGCTCCAGTTCGGCTCGGAGGTCACCTTCGCCGGGTTCGACGCGTCCTTGACCGAGACCCCGTCCACGATCCACTGGTAGTAGTAGAACCAGGGGTCCAGCGGGCCCACGGTCACCCGCCACCGGTCGCCGTCACGGGACATCGGAACGCGCAGCCAGCTTCCGCCCGGAGCGTCGTTCGCCCACACCGTGACGTGCTTGGCGTCCGTGAATTCCGTCGTGGTCTCGAAGGTGACGAAGCCGCCCTCGCTCAGGAACGGCGTCGGCGTCGTGCCGGGCGCGGGCGGGTGGAACTCGCCCTTCATCCGCCCGTGACCGGCGCTCGGGCCGTGATCGCGCACCGTGCGGAACAGCCGCGGCAGGAAGTCGATCAGGTTCTCCTGCCAGGCGGTCCAGTTCGCCCCGGCGTCGGGGTTGACCCCGTCGAACTCGTACCCGACACCGGCGCGGTCCAGCGCCTTGGTGAGGCGGACGGTGGCGTTGTAGGCGGGATCGGTCACGTTCCCGGTGTACAGACGCAGCAGCCTGAGGTCCCGGCCGGCGCCGCCCGAAAGAGCGCCGCCCGTCGGCAGGCCCGAGAACGAGCCGGCGTAGGCGAAGTCGCCCGGCTTGGTCAGAGCGGCGCGCAGCGCCCGCGTCCCGCCCTCGGCCACACCGGCGATCGCCTGGTGCTCCCGGTCGTGACGGACGCGGTAGGCGTCCGCGACCGCCTTGCGGAGGTCCTTGAGGTCCTTGTCGCCGTCCGGCCCGGCACCGTCGCCGATCACGACGACCATCGGCTCGACGGAGCCCCGGACCGACAGGTTGTCGAGGATCTGCCTGGCCCGGCCGAGGTCGAGCCAGTCGCTCGCGCTCTGCCCGGCACCGGACCGCAGGTACAGCACCGGGTACGGCCGGCGGCCCTTGGCCGAATATCCGGGCGGGGTCCACACCAGCGCCGACCGCTTCTGCTGCCCGGCCTGGTAGGCCAGGGTCTCCACCTTGCCGCCCTGTCCCTGCGGCGCGTCCGCCAGCAGGCGCGCCGAGTCTCCCGGAACGAGGAACGTGCTCCACAGGGGCCGGGAGGCCACGCTGCTGGCGTTCGTCGGATCCTTGAGGCCCTTGGTGATGTCACCCGTGACCTGGTAGGAGTACAGCCCCGGCTTGAGCGGGCCGAGGGCCCCCCACCAGATGTCCCCCCGGCGGGTCAGGCCGTACTCCGCCCAGGCGAAGGAGGGGCCGAAGTTCCCCTCGACCATCACCTCCGACACCGGGCCCACCGTGGCCTCGATGGAGGCCGCCGGGATGCTGATCGACAGGTAGCCGTCGTCCGAAACGGTCAGCCACGGCGTGTCCGCCACGGCCGGCCAGGGCGCGGAAAGGAGCGCGACCAGAGGCGCGATGAGAACCGCCGCGATCGCCATGACTCCGGCGGTGATCACCGCCGGGAGCCGGCGCGTTCTTCCGGGCCGCCCGCCGCCGTGACGGAATAACGCCATTCCGAAACCCCCATTAATCGCCGACAGTGTTATCGATCACCTTTTCATCAAGTCAAGGTAATTGATAAAGCGTCATATCGGTAGATCAATCGGGAATGACGCTCCCCGTGGCTCACGGGGTCAGGCTCAGGGTGTGAGGAACGTGACGCGTTCTCCCGTCTCCAGCATCTGGCGGGCGAAGGCGGCCGCGCCGAACCCGCTCGGGATGTTCAGCACGCGGGCCATTCCGGCCGCGAGCCGGGCCACCGGCACCGTTCCCGAGGCGCCCAGGGGCACCGGGTCGCCGGTGCCCAGCGCTTCGCCGTTCGGCCCGCGCAGCGAGCGGGTCAGCCTGCCCGGCCCGGCGGGCTCGACCGCGAAGTGCTGGTCCTCGGGCCTCTGGTGCAGGTCGAGCCGGGCGAGGACGCCCTCGAACAGGACCAGCAGGACGTTCGGCGACATCGTCTCGCGCCGGGCGACCCGGAGTGCCGCGCCGCCGGCGTCGTACCCGTCGATCAGCAGGCCGGGATAGCCGGACACCACCGACGAGCGGATCAGCGCCCCGGTCAGCCGGGGCGTCCCGACGGGCGGTTCGCTCGCGGCGTCCCGCTCGGCGTCGGCGCGGGTGATCCTGCCGATGCTGTACGCGCCGTCCACCAGGCACCGGATCCACTCGGCGTCGACGTCCACGAACCGGATCGACTCCGGCGGCAGCAGCCGCTCGTCGGGGATCAGGTAGGTGAACGGCACCCGCGTCAGCGTGGCGAGATCGGCCAGCCAGCCGACGACGGCGGGCGGCGGCGAGACGGCCGCGGGCACGTCCAGCGGATAGTTCCCGCCCGCCCCGGCCGGCCGGTCGCGGCGGCGTTTCCAGGTGTGCAGGGCGGTGGCCACGCCGTCGTCCCGCAGCGCGAGCAGCCGCCCGAGCTGCCACGCGGCGGCGTAGCCGATGTCGAGCATGCCCTCGGCCTTGAAGTAACGCAGCAGCCCGTCGGCGGAGCGCACCACGGGCCGGGGATCCGCGGCGAGCGGGCCGCCGCCGACCGGGCCGCACGCGAACGGCCCCCGATACCAGGAGACGGTCGCGCCGCCGCCGCGCAGCCGGTGCCGTACGGGGACCAGCCCCCGGGACAGGAACGCGTCGGCGGCCGGGTCGCCGGTCGCGGGCAGCCGGAACGGGCCGCTGCCGGCCGCGAGGTCGCGCACCCGCGCGGCGAAGGAGTGGTCGGCGTCGAGCACGGTGAAACGCCAGTTCGCCAGCGACACCAGCCGCACGGGCTGGTCGGCCGGGCCGGGGACGAGCGTGCCGTTCCGCAGCCGGCCCTCCACGGACACCAGGTGCGCCACGCAGGGCTGACCGGCGGGCGGCAGCCGGTTGCCGATCACCACGGCCGCGTCGGAGCCGTCCCCGGACCGTACGTGCGCCAGGTAGGGCAGGTCCGCGGCGGCGGGCAGCAGCGAGGTCAGCAGGCTTCTCGGCACGTCGATCACGGTCACCGGGTCGGCGGACTTCTCGGCGCCCTCCAGGGTGAGGCCGAGCGTCCCGGCCTGCACGACGTGCGGCTCGGGCCGTTCGTCGCCCGCGAACAGCAGCACCAGCAGCCACGGCCCGGTCGTCCCGGCGCCCGGCTGCCGCTGCCACGGCAGGGTCGGCTCGGCGAGCACGACGTGCGGCAGCGTCTGCGTGTAGTCACCGGTCGCGCCGTCGGGCGGGTAGACCGCCCGGACGCCCGAGGGCGGCAGCGCGAGCCGTTCGCCCGCCACCGTGAAGGTCTTGGTGATCGAGGCCGGGGAGCCGTCCAGGCTGATCGTCTGGTCGACCGTGAGGCGGTAGTCGCCGGAGGCCAGCGCGGGCGTGCGGCTGTCGATGAGGACGATGTCGTCAGGCAGGGCGTCAGGCAGGGCGTCAGGCAGGGCGTCGGGCATGGCCGTCCAGGAAGGGGGTCTCGGCGTAGTCGGCGAAGTCGAATCCGGCGAAGGAGATCTCGGGGTCCTTGAGCACCGCCCCGGCGACGGCCGCCCGGACCGCCGCCACGGACGGGTCGACGATGGCCTGCCCCATCCGGTCGGCCCTGCTCGTGGGCGCGTGGTCGTCGGCGGGTGCCCAGGCGATGGTGCGCTCGGTGTACGTCGCGGTCCCGGCCGTCAGCGCCGCGCGGGCCAGGGTGACCGAGGCGGCGTCCCGGTGCGGCGCGGGGGCGACCACGTAGCCGGTCAGCAACGGGGCGGTCAGCTCCGGGCGGTGGACGGTGACGGCCGGGTCCGTGCCCCACAGCGCCGACGGCAGGGCCTTGGTGATCGGGCGGAACACGAAGTCGCCCTCGGCGCTCAGCCCGTTCCGCGAGATCCGGATGCGGTGGGTGGAGGTGACGCCGCCGGTGATGCCCGACGGGGCGACGCCGAAGGCGCCGCCCGCGCGGGGCAGCGTCGTCGCGCCCGCCTGGCCGGTGGTGGACGGGATCACCGAGTCGGTGACCAGCTCCAGCGTGGCCGGGTCGACGACTCCGAGGTCGGCGCCCGTTCCCATGGCGGTGGCCCCGCTCCGCACCGCGACCGACACCCGGTCGGCGGGGAGCAGGGTGGCCTTGACCCGGTCCCACGGGATCGTGGCGCCGGTCTTCCGGGTGCTCGTGTCGAAGGGGATGGTGAAGGAGATCACCTTGATGTCGACCCGCGCGGTCCCGGCGAACTCCGGCCCCCACAGGTGGACGTCGGCGTCGACGTGGGCGTTGACCGTGTGCCTGCCGAAGAAGCTGAACGTGTAGGACGCCCCGACGCTGACCCGGAAACGCGCGTCGTAGTGGTAGGGCTGCCAGGCGATCAGGAAGTCCATCGAGGCGTCGAACCAGGCGCGCAGGTCGCCGTCCTGGTAGGTGACCGAGATCGACCCCCCGGCCATCAGCGCCGACGGGGTGAGCGCGTAGTAGGCGGCCCCCCGCATCGACAGCCGGTCGTTGACCTGCCAGGAGAACCCTACTCGCGGTACGGCCGGGTAGTGGGCGGGCTTGCCGTACTGCGGGTGGTAGCCGCCGACGGTGAGCACGAAGTCGCCGCTGTGCGGGCCGTCGAACCAGCTGGTGAACGCCAGCCCGCCGGTCAGGTGGCAGGCCCGCGACAGCAGGAACGAGTTGGGGGTGAGCTGGGCGACCAGCGAGAAGAACCCGTCGCTCGGCGCGAACGTCGCCTTCAGCGCGAGCTGCAGTTCCGCGATCGGCGTCGCGCCGGCCCGGGTGTCGTCGGGCACGGGCAGCACCAGCGTCGACAGCCCGAGCACGTCGACCTCGAACCGCCCGCCGAACGAGACGGTGGCCAGCAGGAACGAGTCGATCATCTCGAACGTGCTGAACCGGATCCCGGCCGCGACGAACCCGTCGCCCTCCGACGGCGTGATGTACGGATCCAGCGCCTGCAGCTCGGCCGCGAGCGATCCCGGCGCCCGGGTGCCGAGGGCCTCCTGGACCAGCGGGAAGGAGGCGATCCCGGTCACGGGCGGGGTGGTCAGCCGCCGGTTGTAGCCGAACCCGGCGGCCAGGCCCGTGACGGAGAAGAACGGCGGTCCGCCGAAGGCGTGGTCGAGCACGGCGTAGACGAACAGCGACGGGCCCGAGGGCAGCTGGGCGTAGGAGCCGATCGCGCCGAGGGTCAGCTCCTCGGTGCTGATCGAGGCCCGCCCGCCGTACGCCGTGTACGTGACCCCCTTGTAGACGAGCTCGCCCTTGAGGAAGGCCCCGGAGACGCTGACCGGCCCTTCGGAGTAGGACACCCCGACGCCCTTGAGGTCGAAGGACGGCGGCTGGACCGGCAGGCTGAGCGGCACCGCCGCCTGGAGCCCGTCCAGGGACAGGGCCAGCCCGCCGACGCTGACCGTGCCGTCGACCAGGACGGCCAGCACGGGCGGCTTGTTCGGTTCGTGCTGGTACGCGAGACCGACCCGTTCGACGTGAACCGGGCCGAGGCCGCGCTGCACGGCGTACCAGACGGCGTTCTGACCCCCTGGGCTCTGCGCCTTCGGCGGGTCGGGGACGACGGGGGCGGGGGCGCCGTCGGTGACCGGGAGGACGACCGGGCTCTCCAGCAGGCCGAGCAGGAGGGTGCCGTCGAGGGCGAACCCGGCGGCCATGTCGCGGGCCGGGAACGGGGTGACGCCCGGAGGGAGCAGGCCGTTCAGGGCGGTGACGTCGGTGGCGGGCAGCGTGCCGGTGGCGGCGACGATCCGCAGCGGGTCGAAGCCCATCCTCCGGTCGCCCACCAGGTGGGGCCCGACCAGCGGCAGGCCCGACAGGTCGACTGTCGCCACGAGGTCGACGCTGAAGACGTAGGCGCTCCCCGCGCCGAAGACGACGTCCTCCACGTCGACGGTGACGCCGGACGGGATGAACGCGGCGGCGGTGGGGGCCAGGCCGGAGAGCAGGGTGCGCAGGTCGGGAAGCGGATCGGTGGTCCTG
The DNA here is from genome assembly GCF_008728085.1 of Microbispora cellulosiformans. NCBI lineage: Bacteria > Bacillati > Actinomycetota > Actinomycetes > Streptosporangiales > Streptosporangiaceae > Microbispora > Microbispora cellulosiformans. The sequence goes on from NZ_VYTZ01000002.1 coordinate 410,498, forward strand.
TGCGTGTAGCTGGCGGCCAGCAGGCCGGCGCCGTGGTCCTCGGCGAAGTGCACGTCGAACGCGTAGGCGTCGTCGCCGGCGATGGCGGTCAGGCTGCCGTCGAACCTCCCGGCGCCGGTGTCGATGCCGACCGCGATGTCCACCTCGACGGTGTCGACGGGGAAGCTCGCCTCGGCGGTGAGGACGAGCCGGTCGGATCCGGTGGAGAAGGAGGCCGACAGGTTCTGGACGACGAGTCCCGCGATGGGGCGCGGCAGGGTCGGCGGGCCCCCGAGGTCGCGCGCGACGGCCTCGATGAGCTCGCCGACGGCGATGCGCTGCCCGTACCCGGACTCTCCGGAGAACGTCCAGCCCGTCGCGGGGTCGTAGGACGCCGAGACCAGGATGTCCACGGTGTGGACGACGAACGTGGCGTTGGCCCTGAACGTGGTGCCGGCGGCGTCGTGGTCGACGGCGAACCAGACGCCGGTGAGCGCCACCGGCCCGATGTGCCACAGGTCGCGCAGCTCGACGACCCCGTGGTAGGCGAGGGTGCGTCCCGCGCCGGGGGTGACGACCTGGAGGTTGAACTTCGGCACCGTCAGGTCGGGCAGATCGGCCGGGTGCCCCGCGAAGTGCTCGTAGACCTCGGCGATCTTGAGGGGTGGATCGCCCTCGCGCAGGCCGCCGGAGAGCATCGCCCCCGACAGGTCGGCGGTGAGCACGAGCGTGCCGGAGTCGCCCACGGCGAGCAACCCGGAGACCGCCCCCGTCGTCCTCCTGCTCCCGGACATGATGCCGGTGAACCCGACGGACAGGTCGATCGCCTGCAGGGTGAGCAGGCCGGGCACGATGGGCCAGTCGACGTCCGCCTGCAGGGCGAAGGAGACGAAGTCGAGGCCGAAGGCCGGGTCGGTGGTCACCCGGGCGGTGATTCCGGTCAGCCGGACCGGCGAGCCGTCGCCGAGGCCGGCCGGCACCGGCAGGGACGGGTTCCCCATGATCGTCTTGATGACGGCGAGGGACAGCGGCAGCCCGCGGTCTCCGTCGCCGGGCGGCCTGTCGCCGTCGGCCGGGCCCCTGAACTGGGCGTTCAGGGTGAGCCCCGACCCGAGACCCCGCGTCCTGGCGTGGATGAGCACGGGACCCAGGGAGTTGTTCGTGGGCGTGACCAGGCCCTCGAACGTCACCTCGGCGATGACGTCGAGGGCCGCCATCTCGTAGTTGAACTGCGGCATCGCGGTGAGCTGGTAACGCAGGGACGACACCGAGAGCATGCCGCCCAGGTCCAGCCGCGCGTCGTCGGGGCCCGAGATCACGATGATGGGCACGGTCGAGGCGGGCAGGCCCTGGAGGGCGGGCAGCGACGTCGTGTCGATCGACCCGGTAAGCCGGTGCGCGCCGACGCCCGGCATGAGCAGGTCCAGCAGCGCCGTCGCCGCGTCGATCACCAGCGTGCCGGAGAACGACATCAGCACGTCGCCGGGGTCGGGGGCCGCGGCCACGACGTCCGGCCCCCAGTCGAGCACGAAGGACGGCGCGTCGATCACCAGGTCGTCGAAGTAGGTGCCGGTCAGCACGGGGAAGGCGGTGCCGAACCGCCAGGACCGGCCTGCGACGGCGGTCAGCCGCAGCGCCGGGAGCTCGCCCGACACGGCGAACTCGGCGGTGACCGACATCCCGGTGAACGGCCCGGCGGTGCCGGTGCCGGTCACGGTAACCCCGAGATCGGTGCGTCGCCGCTCCCCGACCGGGTCGAGGACGAGGCGGCCGTCCGGCAGGAACCTGCCGAAGAGCGCGGTGAGGCCGGCCGAGCCGAGCGTGTCCAGCGCCAGGTCGAGGCGCGGGCCCTCGGGTATCCGTGCGCGGAGTTCCTCGGGAGTCATGGTTACTCGCCCCCGTCCTTCTTCTTCTCCTCGTTCAGGAACACGACCGCCTTGGTCGTTTTATCGATCTTGAAACACAGGCTGCCGTTCGTGCCGGTGGTGTAGAGCGGCACCTTGGCGGTGGGCAGAGGGGTGAGGAAGTAGTGGCTGCCGCTCCCGGAGACCCACATCCCGATCTCGTGGTCCTTGGCCGTCCGGCCGGCGGCGATCTGCACGTTCCGGTGCCGGGAGACGATCCTGCCCTTGGGCAGCGAGTCCTTCTCGACCCGGTAGCCCGTGCTGACGACGACGAACTCGGCGTTCGCCCCCGTGACGAACTTGTGGTGGGAGGAGGTGACGCTGCCGTGGTGGCCCACCTGGAGGATCGCGAGGTTCTTCACACGGTCGCTCTCGGTGGCCCGCTTGAGGCGGTCGTAGCGGATGTACTGCTCGGTGCTGGTCGTGCCGTCGCCGCAGATCAGGACCTTCTTGCCGAAGACCTCGACCAGGGTGATCACGCTGCCCCGGTTGGTGAAGTCGCTGGGATCGTTCCGGTAGTTGTAGCGGACTCCGGCGGCCAGCAGGGTCACCGTGCAGTCGGTCTCCGTGTGGATGACGTATCCGCCCTGCGCGTCGAGCCTGCCGACGGTGGGGGTCGCCGCGCTCGCCACCTTGTCGCCGTTGACCGTGGACACGATGGCCTCGGTGATGCCGGCGAGGTTCGCCTCCTCGGTGGGGCTCTCCACCGAGTCCACCTCGAAGTTGTCGGTGTCGAGGCCGCCCGCGGCCGCCACGTCCGACGCGGTCTTCTTGACCGCCTTGCCCTTCTTTGCGGCGCCCGGCCGCGTCACCTCGTGCATGAGCGTCACCCTCCGGGTCAGCGACGGGTTGTCGTTCATGCGCTGGAGGAGCCAGCCCGTGAGGTTGTCGCCGTCGATCTGCAGGCTGTAGGCCGTGGTGTCGTCGCTGTGGTAGAGCACCCCGATGCCGAGGTAGGTGTTGATCCTGACACCGGTCTTCTCGTCCGTGACCGTGCCGGTGTAGAGGCCGTCGTCGATCTTGTTGTAGTGGTCGGTGTTCGGGTGCGTGAAGATCAGGTAGTCGAGCTGCCTGGCCTTGCCCAGGTGCCGCGGATGGTGGATCACGCCCCTGATCCGTTCCAGGTACTTCCTGGTCTGCGCGGCGCTCCTGTTGGTCCCGTCGACCTTCGAGTCGTAGGGCTCCCGGTCGGCCTCGGTGGCGTCCGATCCGCAGTCGACCATCAGGGTGTTCCCCGCGGGGGTGGTCATGATGGCGCAGTCGCCCTGACCCATCTGGACGAAGGAGATGTAGAAGTTGCCGTCTCCCCTCTCCCCCGGCACCGCGAGGACGGCGCGGTTCTCCGCCATCCGCGCCAGCCGCTTGGTCTCCTCCTCCGCGTCGTCGGCCGCCCGCTTCGTCTTCGCCTTCTTCACGGCCTCCGCGTGATCGAGCCAGGCCTCGTTCTCCGCCCTGAGCTTGTCGGCCTCGGAAATGCTGCGCTTGCGTTTCTGCGGCATCCGCTCTCCGCCTCTCAGCTCGACACGGGCACGAGTCGGAACCGCTGCATGAGGTTGTACTGGTTGGGCTGTTCCAGCCCGACGACGTACGGCCGCGCGGTGCCGTTCTGGATCTGGAACGGCGAGGCGGTCGCCCGGATCTCGTCGTTGTAGAGGGTCACGGTGAGCGTGCCGGCGGCCAGCCTCCTGAGGATCTGGAGCTCGGCTTCGCCGATCGTCGTGCCGCCGAGGGTCAGCGAGCTCCCCTTGAGCCCGGCGGCGTAGACGTCGGTCATACTCGTGGTGTCGCCGGCGAAGCGGAAGAAGAGGCCCTCCGGGCGGCCCTCGATGAGGTGCCAGAACTTGTTCGACTGGTGGAACCGGATGGCGGGATAGACGGTCGCGCTCTGCTGTTCCTGGTACAGCTCCAGGAAGACCTGCGTTCCGCTGCCCGCGGTGCCCGCGGTGCGGCGCAGCTGCAGGTGGCTGTACGCGGCGACGACGGTCAGCTTGCTGCCCGCGTCGACGGTGGTGGTGCTCGTCGCGCCGACGATCACCCGGCCGCTCGCCGGGTTGAGGGACAGCACCGCGTTCGGCCCGGACTGCAGCCAGGCGTGGTCGGCACCGTACCCGATCTTGAGAGAAGCGGCCGCGGGCGGGCCGATCAGCAGCGTGCCGTTGGTGGTGGGAGCGAGCACGGTGTCGGAGACGTGCAGTTTCGCGGCGGGCGCCAGGGTGCCGACGCCGGTGGACGAGCCCGAGAAGGCGAGCGGTCGCCGGTCGGCCTCCAGGGTCTGCGCGCCGTCGCGGTAACCGGGGATGTTCTCGTATCCGACGACGATGCCGGCCCGGCCGGGGTCGCGGAGGCCGACGACCCCCGCCACGGTGATGACGACGGCCTTGCCCGGTGCCAGGTCCATGCCGGCGGTCGGGTAGAGCGTCCACGAGGCGCGGGTGCCGAGGTCGTGGGCGACCTGGCCCCACGAGGCGGTGGAGGTGCCGGGGGCCGTCGCGGTGACCGAGACGCCCGCGACGCTCTCGGCCAGCGCCCAGTCGTTGCCGTCGGCGCCCACGTCGAAGGTGACGGTGAACAGCGAACCGCCCTTGCCGGGCCCGCCGCCCGCCAGCGTGACCGTGGTGTCGGTGGAGGTGTTGGCGACGTACAGGGTGAGGGTGCTCCGGGTGACGCCGTCGTTCAGCACGGTGTCGCCGGCCGCGAAGCCCATGACCAGCGGGATGTCCGGGCGGCCCCGGTGGTTGACGACGTCGAGGTACTGCAGGCGGGTGCCGGTGAGTTCGGCGGTCTCCCCCGCGGACCTCAGCCGCTGGTAGTCGAACTCGATCCGGGTGCCCCGGCTGCCGCCGCCCGGGTCGGCGCTCAGGCCGGTCAGCGGCACGTCGACCCAGGCGCCCGGCGCGATCGGCGCGGCGTTCGCCGCCACCAGGTAGAGCGCGGTGCCGTCGGCGGCGGCCTGCGCCGCCCAGCCGGAGGCGCCGGAGGAGACGGCCGCGGGGGTGGCGAGCACGCCGGGACGCAGCCGCGCGGCCACGTGGAAGTTGGCCGGGCCCGGGGTGGCGCCCTGCGGCAGGAACTCGATGTTCTGCCGGGAGCTGTTGGTGAGCCGCAGCCGCATCGGCTGGCCGGCCGGGTCGTTGTCGATGAACAGCACCGGCTGCTCGTCGAGGTTCAGCAACTCCAGGTCGAGCGGGTGGGTCCGCACGTACGCGGCGAGGGTGGAGCTGTCCTCGGCCATGTCGCGCTGGATCTCGGCGGCCGTGAGCGCGCCGTCGTACACCCGGACGTGGGCGTACCGGCCGGCCGTGTAGACCTTGCGCGCGAGGTCGGCGCCCACCACGAGCGGGGTCGGGTCGCCCTGCTGGCGGGTGCCGGGATAGTCCCACTCGGCGGCCGCCTCACCGTTGACGTAGATCCGCGCGGTGGCGGCGTCGTTGGTGACCGCGATGTGCTGCCAGGTGTTCCACGAGAGCAGTCCCGGCGGGGTCGTGTGCGTGTTGCCGATGCTCTCCTGGGTGACGAACCGGTGCTCGACCGAGCCGTCGGGATTGACGTTGATCACCAGGTCGACGCTGTTGCGCCGGTTCACGAGGGGGATGGCCGCGGCCGGTGGTTTGTCGGTGCGGACCCACAGCTCCACCGTGTACCGGGGGACGGTCATCCCCCTGCCGCCCGCCGGGGTCACGTACTGCCCGCTGCCGGTGAACGCCAGGGCGCTGCCGAACTGCTCGTCGGGCACGGCCTTCGCGTCTCCGCTCACCTGCCCCAGGATGCCGTTGCCCGAGGCGTCGAAGACGGTGCGCTGGCCGGACATCTCGTCGAGCGGCCAGTGCAGGATCAGGTTCGCGCTCACTCGGGCTCCTTGGGCGAGGGGGACAGTACGCTGCTGGCCTGCTCGTGGAGCCTGCCGATCAACTCGAAGACGCGGACGTACGGCAGGTTGCCGAGGGCTTCGAGGATGAGGTTGACCTCCGCGAGCGTCAGGCTCAGCGGGATCTCCTTGTCGTCGGGAATCACGGGGTCCTCGTTCAGGTCGTGGTGCCGGAGGAGTCGGGCCGGAGCGTGAGCCAGCCCTCTCGCGCGGTCAGGTCGGCGGGGAAATGGGCGTCCAGCGCGGAGGCGTCCAGGTCGGCGGTGATCCAGGCGGCGCCCCGCTTCTCCCGCCAGGCCCACCGGCGGCCGGGCACGTCGGGCACCGGCAGGCCGAGCCGCCCGGCGTCGCCCAGCACGGGGGCGGTGAAGACGTCGAGCTCCATCGCGCCCAGGGCGGCGGCGTACTGCGCGGCGTCCAGGCCGGCCGAGGCGACCGGCAGGACGCCGCTGACGGCGTGCGCCCTCCCGCGCGGGTCGAGCAGCAGCGCCATGCGGACGGGCGGCAGGTCGATCGACTGATGCAGCGTCGCCTGGGCCAGGAAGTCGCCGCTGGGCCGGCCCTCCTCGTCGAGGAGCCACAGCCCGGCCACGCCGTCGCCCCACCGGCCGGGCTGGCCGATCCGGACCGGGAACAGCACGTCGGTGACCGCGTTGGTCTCCCGCCCGTAGCGCCGCATGTCCTCCCGGAACACGTTCCAGTCCTGGTGCACGGCCGGCAGGCCCTTGATCTGGAGATCCAGCTCGGCCCGTACGACCGCGAGCGGCCGGGTGGTCAGCAGCGCGCCCGCCGGGGTGTCGTTCTCCGGGTCGATCGAGGCCAGCGCGTCCGACAGCGACGCCAGCACGTCCCCGACCGCGTCCGGCCCGGCCTCGCGCAGCCGCGTCACGATCGCCCGCAGGGTCGGGTCGGCGATGGCGCCGGGATCGGTGCCCGTGCTTCCTGTGCCCGTACTCCCCGGGACCGGGGTCCAGCGGGCCCGGCTCCCGTCGGCGACCGCGCCCAGCGCGCCGAGCGCGGTCCCGTCGGCGGCGTGCACCGCCAGCGTGTCGTCGAGATCGGACGGCACCAGCCAGCCGCAGACCGGCGACATGCCCGGCAGGTCGCCCGCCTCGTCGTCGCGGGTGGCGTTCAGCAGGTGGAACCGCATCCGGGCGGGCTGGGCCAGCCGGGGCGGGAGCGCCACCCACGCGGGATGACCGGGCACCCGCAGCCGCTCGGTGGTGCCCGTCGGGTCGGTGGCGACGTCGTGCGTCAGGCCGAAGTTGTCGACCAGCCGGAGCCGCAGCAGCCGCATCGCCCCGGCCCGGATGGGGTTGAAGTCGGTCAGCGGCTGGGGCGCCGACCGCGTCTCGTCGCCGGCCGCGTCGGCCACCCGCCGCGCGAACGCCTGGTAGGCGGGGAAGTTGACCGGATCGGCGATCGGAAGCTGGCGCACCAGCCGCCGCATCACCAGCGCGTCGTTGAAGCCGCCCAGCGACTGGGACAGGTTGCCGTCCTCGCGCGCGACCAGGTGGCGGTAGGCCGCGATGAGGCTGAGCAGCCGCGCCTGCCGGTCGTCGCCGGACTCGTACCAGGCGAGGACGGCCTCCGGGGCGCGGGCGAAGTCGTCCGGCGTGACCGGCGGGTGGCCCGCGTTGTACGCCGGGAGGATCGCGCCCGCCAGGTAGGTGAGGATCCGCTCCGACAGCACCGGCCGCGCCCCCGACGACAGCACGGTGGTTCCCGCGTACACGTTCGCGCCCTTGTCGAGCAGCATCGCCGAGGACACCAGGTCGGCCTCGCCCGGCGGCAGGTCGTAGCCGTTGACGACGAAGTACGGCGCGTAGTCCCGCTGGTCGGCCGCGAGGTTGTCGCCGACCGCCACGGGGAAGTATTCGGCCTCCCACTGGAGTAGCACCGGGTGCCACGGGTCGGTCCGCCACGCCTGCGCGGGGAAGCGGCCGTCCACGGCGGCGCGTACGCCCGTGAGGGCCGCGGCCGAGGCCGGTTCGGGCACGTCGGCGACCGCGCACGACAGCGTGCCGTCGGCGCCGTGCCGGTCGGTCGGGGTCGCGGCCGGGCCGGTGAACAGCACCACCGGCTCCCTCGGCCGCCACCAGGGCGGCGCCGGGACCCGTTCGAGCGCGAACTCGGTCTTCGCGGCGGCCGCGGCCGTGTTGACGGCGTCCAGCGCCGTCACCAGGTTCTTGATCGCGCCGCCCAGCACGTGGGCCCGGCTGGTGCCCTGGCCGGTCGGCGGGAAGGCGCCGGTGGCGGCGTCGTACGCCTGGATCCAGGTGACCTGCCGGTCCAGGAAGAAGGCGACCTCGTCCGGGTCCGGGTAGCCGTCGCGGGTGGCGTCGTCCGGGTAGACGCAGATCAGGTACTTGTGCCAGTCGGCGAACAACCGGTCGCGCAGGCTGACCAGGACGTCGCGGGCGTCGTCGTAGTCCCGCTGGGCCCGGTTGACCTCGTCCAGGAGATCGGCGACGGACTCGGGGAGCGTGATCGCCTCCCTGGCCTGCTTCTGCTCGGCGGTGACCCCGTCGTTGTCGTCGCGGCGGCGTACGGTCCAGCGCAGACCGCCCGGGATCGGGTCGAACGTCGCGGTGTGCCGGGCCTCCGACAGCCGGACCTCCAGGTCGCAGGCCCTCGACTCCAGGTCGCCGGCGAAGGCGACGGCCTCCAGGAGGTTCTCGATCCCGTCGGGGTCGCCGGCGTCCAGCGTGGGGCCGAGGGAGGCGGCGAGCGCCTCGGTGGGGCTGTGGCCGACGTAGACGCCGGTGGCGGCGTCCACGAGCAAAGGGTTGGCTGTGCGCCCGGCCGGAGCGAAGGTCAGCTTCGCGTAACAGACAGTCCGGGCGATGGGCCCCGAATGGGATGGAACGCTCCAACCGAAGCGATCGAGAATCTCGTCCAGGGGAGCCGAGGGGTACGCCAGGGGGTCCTGGGCGAGGGTTCCGTACCAGCCGACGACGTCGTAGGAGACGTCCTGCGGCGGCGTGGTGAAGTCGGGGTCGTGGCAGCCGAAGACGCTGTGGCAGTTCGGGTAGAAGGCGGCGAACACCGGGTCGCCGTGGCCCACCGCGGTCAGTTCCGGCAGGTACTCGCCGCCTCCCACCGGCCACTGGTCCAGGCGGATCCGGCGGCCCAGGTAGCGGTAGGGCCGCATGCCGGGCGCCGGGGGGTCGGTGCGGGGGTGGACGGTGCCGCTCAGGTTGTCGTCGGACACGTGATCGCTCTCGACCACCCACTGAGCGTCGATCGCCCCGGACCGGGTCCGGGTCACCAGCCAGCGGTTCGGGACGGCCATGACCCGCGTCCGACCGTTCTCGTCCTGGGTGAGGCGGGTCAGCGCGTCCGGCAGGGACCAGTGGAGGTGGACACCGGCCTTGAGGCGGAACGGCCGGTCGTCGAACGGGGCGGACAGTATCGCCCCGCTGAGGTACGGAAGGCCGGCGTTGTGGTCGCGGCCGTCCGGTCCCACGTGGGGAAGGAGGGTGAAGTCGGCTTCGGGACCGGTCACGTCGCGGTCTTCGGGCAGGCAGAGGGCATCGAGATAAATCGGTACGACAAGTGCTGTCGCCATGCGGGAGGAGTCCTGTCAGAAGTGATCATTGGATCATTCGACTGGAGGCTATATCGATCAGGTCGGTGCGTATAGCTCCAAATAATGACTAACTCGTCCCCATTACTCACGGCAGCCGTAGATCGAACGGTCTACGGCTGCCGTGGCAGCCTCGGCGTCAGCAGCAACTGCCCGCCGGGCCGGGGTTGGCCGGGACGCTCGCCTCGGCGTGCTGGGCCGGAGCGGCGGCGCGGACCCCTGTGACGAGCCCGGCGCCGACCAACGCGACGACCAGGAGGCGCTTCACGTGTCTATTCATTTTTCTCCCGTTCGAACGGCCTTCCTTTGGGGAGATTGACGATTTTCCCGACGAAAAAGTTCGGACGACCCGAAACGGTCAGTAATGGCCGTGTATTTCGGCCCTCTCGGCGAGTGCGCGTCTCTCGTCGTGCCGGTCGCCGCTCTCCCTGGCGATCCGCAGCGCCTCCGCGAGGTGCCTCGCCGCCCCGTCGAGGTCGCCGAGCATCCGGGACGACCGGGCCAGCGCGACAAGGGCCTGTGAACGCTCCTGCGGCCCCTGCGCGCAGGCGTCGAAACTCGCCAGCGAGTCCCGCAGATGCGCGCGGGCGGCGACGGCGTCCCCGGCCGCGAGGTACGCCTCACCCAGGCGCCGGAGCGTCATCGCCTCGTGCATCGCGTCACCCGCCTCCCGGGCGCGTCGCAGCGCCTGCCGCAGCGTCGCGGCGGCCTCGTCGGGGAATCCGAGCACCAGCCGCGCGTCGCCCACCATCATCAGCGCGTAGCGCTCGCCCACCGGGGACCCCACCCGGCGGCTGATGGCCAGCTGCCGCTCGGCGTACCGCAACGCCTCCTCCGGACGCTCCTGGAGGAGGCAGGCGCTGGCGAGGTTGCCGAGCGCCCGCAGTTCTCCGAGGGGGTCCGCGAGCTTCCGGCAGAGATCCAGCAGGTCGTCGAGGCACTTCAGCTCGTCCGCGTCGTGGTTGAGCAGGCGGTGCGCCATCGCCACCATCGCCAGGGCCTGCGCCTCGCTCCCCTGGTCCGCGAGCCGGCGCGCGGTCTGCAGCGACCTCGTGCCGAGCCAGAGCATCTCGTGCCGGTATCCCTGCGCGGCGAGATGCCACTGCAGGCTGAGGGCCAGGCCGACGGCGAGACGGGCCGTCGCGGCGTCCGCGTCCCAGGCCTGGCCGACGATCGTCAGCAGGTTGGGCCGTTCCCGCTCCAGCCAGCGGGTCGCCTCGTCCCGGTCGCGCAGCGGCTTGGGCGTCTGCGGCACCTCCGGCACGGCGGCGTGCAGGCGGTGCGGGTCGATCACGCGTACGGCCGCGCTCGTGGTGGCGAGGAGGAAGCCGAGCACACGGCGGAGCGCGGCCTCCCGCCGGTCCGGTGGTTCGGTGTCCAGCGCTCGCTCCTGCGCGTACAACCTGATGAGGTCGTGCATCGTGTAGCGGCCCGGAACCGGGCTCTCCACCAGCCGCGCGTCGACCAGCCTCTCGATGACCCGCGCGGCGGCCCGCGGCGGCCGTTCGAGCAGCACGGTCACCGCCTCCGTGCCGAGGTCGGGCACGCGCAACAGGCCGATCAGGCGGAACGCCCGCGCGGCCTCGCGGTCGAGGTCCTGCCCGCTGCCGGCCAGGGCCGTGTGGCTGACCGCGATGCTGCTGCGCACGCCGACCTCCCCCGTGCGCAGTTCGTCCAGCCTGCCGCTCTCGTCCTCCAGGCGTTCGATGAGCATGTCGGCCGACCAGCCCGAGCGGCTGGCGAGCCGGGCGCCGGCGATGTGCAGGGCGAGGGGGAACCCGTCACAGAGATCGGCCAGCCGCTCGACGGCCTTCTGGGAGAAGCCGACGCCGCCGGACCGGAACCGCCGCACGAGCATGGCGACGGCCTCGTCGCGCGGCATGCGGCCGAGGTCGACGTGCGAGGCGGGAGCGGCCGGCGCCAGGTTCTCGCGGGACGTGAGCAGGACGGTGGAGCCGGACGTCATCGGCAGAAGGGGGCCGGCCTGCGCGATCGACGCGGCGTCGTCGAGGAGGAGCAGCACCCGCCTGCCGTGGAGGAGCGTGCGCAGGGCCGAGGCGGCCTCGTCGACGTCGGGCGGGACCTCCGACCCCGGCGTGCCGAACGTGCGCAGGAGCCGGCCGATCAGCTCACCCGTGTCGAGGCGGCGCACTCCGGGCATCGCGCCGCGCAGGTTGACGTACACCTGCCCGTCGGGGAAGCGGGCCGCGGCCCGGTGCGCCGCGTGGAGCGCCAGCGCGGACTTGCCCGCGCCGGGCGGGCCGCAGATCGCCACCACGGGCGTCGGCGGCGACCCTGCCGGCGGGTTCAGCCAGTTCTCCAGGCGGTTCAGCTCCCCTTCCCTGCCCACGAAGTGGGGCGTGCCGGAGGGAAGCTGCCTCGGCACCGCCGGATGCCTCGCCCGTGCCTCCACATCCGGTGCCGGGACGACAGGGGCGGGATCGGCGTCCCCCGCGAGGATCCGCCGGTGGAGCAGCTGCACGGGGTGGCCCGGCTCCACCCCGAGCTCCTCGACCAGCCGGGTTCTCAGCTCCTGGAAGGCCGCGAGCGCGTCCGCCCGCCGCCCGTCACGCACGAGGGCCAGCATCAGCAGGCCCCACGGGCGTTCCCGCAGCGGGTGGTCGCGTACGCACTGCCGGAGCGGGCCGACGACCTCCGCGTGCAGGCCGAGATCGAGCCGCGCGCCGGCCCAGTCCTCGAAGACGCCGAGCCGCTCCTCGCTCAGCCCCGCGGCGATCTGTTCGAGCAGGAGGGTGAGCGGCACGCCCTCAAAGGGGTCGTCCCGCCACAGCAGGAAGGCCCGCCGGAGGGCGGCCTCCCCCTGCCGCACCTCACCTGCCTTCAGCAGGCCGCGGCCCTGCCGCGCGAGGTCCCGGAACGTGAGGAGGTCGAGCTCTCCGGGCCGTACGACGAGGCGGTAGCCGTCTCCCACGGTCTCGATCGGCGCGGCTCCGGGGTCCTCGGGCGACAACAACCGGCGCAGCGCCGAGACGTAGGTCTTGAGGTTGCCCCGGGCCGAACGGGGCGCGGCGCCGTCCCAGAGATGTTCCGCGAGGCGCCCGGCCGGGACGGCCCTGTTGGCGTTCACCAGCAGGGCGACGAGGACCTGACGGTGCTTGGGGCGGACGAGCGGGACCTCCCGGCCGTCCGCGTCGCGGACCCGGACGGAACCGAGGAGCCGGTATTCCACGCCGCCTCCACCCTGAGTCGCAAGGTGCCTAGATCCTAGGCACCTCCCTGACTCAGGGCAAGATCAGACTGTGGAGGGCGCGGGCCGTCCCGGGTGCCGAGCCGGCCGACGCCGACGCCCGGTCATTCCTCCGCCCGGCCGGATCGTATGAAACCCCGAACGCCGCCCCCTATCGCCGCTATGACCCGCCCTACCGTGAAGGCGGTGCCCGCCCAGTGTCCTGGCATTTGCGCCACGAGGTGGCCGAACGTCGTCGAATACGTGTCCTGAGCCTTGTACGCGGACTGGACCGCTTCCGACAGCCGCGTGGACCGCGCCGCCAGCCGCTCGGTGACGCTGTAGTTGTTCGCGGCCTCGGTCACGCCGTCCGCCCCCGTCACGAACGCGGGGCGCTTGTTGCACCTGCACGCTTCCGGATGGCCCGCGAGCTCGCCTCCGCAATTGTGGACGAGGACGGGGGTGGGGCCGGCCTGGACGTAGAAGGTGTGGGTGCCGGCGACGGTGAGGTCGTGGACGGTGGGGTGAGCGGAGACGATGTCCGTGGAGACGACCCGGACGGTGGCGCCGGACGGGGTGCGGAGACGGTCGGCCGGGGTCAGGTGGTCGGCGCGGACCCACGCCTTGTCCTGGCTGTCCCAGAACAGGTGGTGTTCGGTGGCGAGGATGACACCGGTGCCGCGGCCCTTCCCGCCGTCGGTGTCGACGGTGATCTGCACCAGGTTGAGATAGGCGGCGCCCGAGTAGGCGGCGACGACGAGCTTCGCCTCCGTCCTCCCGGTGGCCGGATCGGTGGCGAGGACCTTGTCACCGGCCTTGACCTTCTCGATCGCCTTGGACGTACCGTCCGCGAGCCGGACCTTGGTTCCGGCGACGAAGCTGGTGGGGCAGGACGTCCGCGTCCCGGAGCCCGCCCGCGGCTTCCCGGCCGCCTTGCCCGCGGCCTTCGCACCGGCGCCCTCGGCCGCCTCGCCGGCGGCTCCGCCCACCTTGCCCAGTGCCGATCTCGCCTTGCTCGCGGCCTTGCCGACGGCCCCGGTGACGGCCTTGCCCGCCGCCGTGGTGGCCAGCTTGCCGAGCGCCGCCGAGGCGGCCTTGCCGAGCACGCCGCCGGCCGCCCCGGCGATGGCCCCGGCCGCCGCGGACTTGAACGCGCCGCCCATGCTCCACTGGTCGCGCGGCGTCGAGACGAGATATCCGGCGAGGTTGCCGGCGGCTCCGCCCGCCGCGGCGCAGCCGACGCTGCCGGCGCCCATCGTGGCGGCTTCGCAGCCGAGGGTCACGGTCACCGAGACGGCGACGTTGACGATGGTGGCCTTGTGCTCGTGCCAGATGTTCTTGGCCTTGCAGCCGAAGTCCCAGCGCCCGCAGTGCGGCGGACCGCTCGGCGGAGGCGGCGGGTTGTACGTCGGGTGACCGCCACCACCACCGCCACCGCCGCCACCGCCTCCACCGCCTCCACCGGAAGGCGGATTGCACGGATTCTCTTTGACGACGCCGCACTGGCCGCCGCCGTCGAGCATCAGCCCCGTCGGGTCCGACCCGTTCACCGGGTCGTTGTCGGCGTAGGCGTAGCCGTTCCAGCTCTGGGGGTCCGAGGCGTCGAACACCGGGTCGACGGAGATGAAGCGGCCGGTCTCGGCGTCGTACTCCCGGGCGCCGAGGTGGGTGAGGGAGGTGGCCTCGTCGATGACGCCGCCGACGAAGCCCCGTTGCCCGGGCCAGGACGACGGCGGCGTGCCGCGCTGCTGCCCGAACGGGGTGAAGCGGCGGCGGACGGGCGTCTGGGTGTCGTCGTCGGTCACCGAGACGTCGGTGGTGCCGTGGTTGTCGGCGCCGAGCCAGGTGACGCCCTGGCCGGTGGTGCGGGCGGCGACGACCTGGCCGCCGTGGAAGTAGTAGCGGGTGGCGGTCCTGGCGCCGGTGGCCTTGTCCAGCCGGATCTCCATGTCCGCGACGTAGAGGGTCGCCGAGGTGGGATCGCGGCGGATCAGCCGGTCGCCGTCGGCGTCGTAGACGAAGGTGCTGACGCCGGACGGATCGGTGGATTTGGCGAGATGACCCTCGATGTCCCACTCCAGCGCCCGGCCCGGGCCGCGCTCGGTGGTGTTGCCGGCGGCGTCGTAGGCGTAGCTGTCGATCTGCCCGTCGCGGTCGCCGCCCCGGTAGGCGACCGAGGTCAGCGTGTGCGGCTGCGGCTTGCCGGCCCCCGCGTACGCGTAGGTCCTGGTGACGTCGCCGTTCGCCTGGTGGTCGACCTCCTCGGTACGGTTGCCGACCTTGTCGTAGCCGAAGGACTGCCAGTACGGCGCGGCTCCGCCGATCACGGCGGCCGAGGGCCCCGAGGCGCAGCCGTCGGTGGCGGTCCAGGCCTCGGTCAGGCGCTGCAGATGGTCCTGCCGGAAGCACTGCACGTCGGGCGTCTGACCGGACGGGGTGTCGGCGATCCTGGTGATGTTGCCCGACGGGTCGTACGTGTAGTTGGTGTCCGCCACCGAGATCGGGGAGGTCTCCCGTTCGAGGAGGGACCGGGTCAGCCGGCCCGTCCCCTCCTCGTAGAAGTTGGTCTCCTTGACCCGCTTGAGGCCGGTACTCATGGTCATGTCGAGCACCTGGCCGAGCTTGGAGTAGGTGGTGGAGGTGACGTAGTTGGTCAGGCCGCGCGTCGTGGTGGGGTGGCCGAGCTCGTCGTAGCCGTACAGCATCGTCTCGGCGAGCAGCCCGCCGGCGGCGGGCAGCACCGTGCGGTGGACGGTGCCGTCGGGGTTGTAGTCGGTGCTGGTCTTGTACGTGCCGGCCAGCGCGCCCTCCGAGGCCGGGATGACCGACTCGGTGCCGAGGGTGCGGTAGGCGTCGTCGAAGCCGGTGACCGCGGTGGTGTAGGCGTCCATGGCGCCGGTCGTGGCGTTCCTGACATACCGGGTGGAGCCGGTGGGCTGGCCCTTGACGACGGTGCCGTCGAGCAGGGTGTCGTACCTCCATTCGGCGAGCTTGGTGCCGCTCGCCGAGGTGCCCTCGTACTCGGCGGTCCTGCGGCCGAGCCCGTCGTAGGCGAAGAAGAGGCTCCTGCCACGGGCGTCGGTGGCCGTCAGCAGCCGGTCGGTCGCGTCGTCGTAGGTCAGCTTCGCGGTGCCCTTGTCGGGGTCGTCGAGCTGCGTGAGGCGGCCGCGCAGGTCGTAGTGGTAGGTCCACGCGTTGCCGTCGGCGTCCCTGATGGTCTTGGGCTGTCCGGTGGCCGTGTAGGTGTAGGTGGTGGCGTCGTAGTCCCCGGCAGGGCCGTCGCTCCCGTACTCCCGGAACTCGACGAGCTCGCCGCGCGCGTTGGTGATGCTGGTCGTCGGGGTGGTGCCGGACGGTGGGTCGACACTGACGCGGTCGCCGCCGTACGTGGTGGTGGTGCGCCACTGCTCGGTGCCGCGCTTGCGGAAGATCTGCGCGGTGGGCCACTCCATGCCGTTGTAGAGGGTGACGTTCTGGCCGGGGACGTCGTCGTCGCTGCCGGGGGTCCAGAGCGTGGTGCCGGGGGCTCCCTCGGCGTAGTAGTCCTGGTTGGTCTTGTAGACCAGGCCGCGCGTGTCGTACAGCGTGTCGTTCACCGCGCGGCCGCCGCCGGGGGCGGGCTGCTGGGTCTGCCGGTGACGCAGGAGGCCGTCGTAGAGGGCGTAGCCGGTGGTGTAGGTCGCCCCGTCGTTGCGGAGCGTCGAGGTGCTCACCGCGGTCGGCCCGTCCGCCCGGACCAGGTAGCCGAACTTCATGGTCGGTGTCGAGGCGTACGCCGACCTGGCCCGTCCCGGCAGCCAGACGCCGGCCAGCCGGCCCAGCGGGTCGTACGCCAGGTCGGTGCGCTTGCCGTTGACGTCGATCGTGGCGGTGGGGAGCCCCCAGGCCGGCTCGACCTCGGTCCTGCTCACGTGCCCGAGCGTGTTGGTCACCGTGGTGCCGGTGACCAGGCCGGTCGCCGGGGTGTAGGCCGTGGTCGTCCTGCCGCCGGAGGCGTCGGTCACCACGGACGGCCTGCCGTACGCGTCGAAGGTGGTGGCACCGACGGTGACGTACCGCGGGCCGCCGTTCCAGGAGCCGAGCTTCTCGGTCCTGGTGACGTCGCCCCTCGTCGGCGCGGCGCCGAACGCCTTGCCGTCGTAGTACTTGCGCACGTCGGAGGCCACGTCGTCCGGCCGCTTCGGAGTGGCGTCGCACGCCGTGGTGACGGTCTCCACTCGCGAGACGTAGGAGACCATCCAGCGGGAGGCGTCCCGCGCGTACTCCGTGCGGACGCACTGGTCGTCGCTCGCGGCCGACTCGTCGCCGAGGTCGTCGACCTGGGTGGGCAGACCGTCGGCGTTGTAGCCGGTCTCGGTCCTGGTGTAGCGCCAGCCGCCGGAGGCGAGCGCGGTGCGGGTGCGCTCGGTGTCCGCACGCACCATGGTCGCCTTGGTCGTGCCCCAGGAGCGCACCCGCTTGGCGGTCTGCTTCACCCAGTAGGAGGTGACGGTGCCGCTCAGCGCCGGGCCGCCCGGCCCGTCGTAGTGGATCTCCTCCCGGACCCGCCCCTGCAGCGCGTCGGCGTCGTCCACGGCGGTGCCCGCGGAGTCGGTGACCTTCACGTTCCGCGTGCCCCCGCCGGGCAGCTCGTCGCCGTCCATGCCGCGGAAATAGAGGTACTCCGACTGGGAACGCCGCTCGGGCGCCTCGCCGTGGGTGACCCGCACCCTGCCGTAGCCGCGCCACTGCGACCAGGTCTTGTACTTCTCCTTGGTCAGCCCGTCGTCGTCATCGTGGTGCCAGGCGCCGCCGCCCGGGTACTCGTAGCTCGTCACCTCGTCCGGCGCGCCGCCCGTACGGTCGATCTCCCGCACCTGGGTGACGACGTACTTGTGGAACCAGTCCAGCTTGGGCGAGGTCGCGCCCTCCGGTGACCAGTACTGCGGATAGCAGCGCCGGGTGTTGGTCCCGATGTCCGGCTTGTCACCGGCGGTGCAGTCCTCGCCGGAGTAGGCGACGGACAGGGAGCCGCCGGTCTCGTTGTCGATCGCCGAGATCCGCCACCTGGTCAGCGGCGGGCGTCCTTCGAGGGCGTCGACGCGGTTGGGCTTCTGCACGCCCGCGAACCTCACCGCCGGCAGCGAGGCGGTGCCGCCGACCTTGCCGGTGTGGGTGATCCCGGCCAGCCAGAGCGTGGCCGCGGTGCCGTCGCCGGGGGCGCGCATCTGCTGGTCCAGCGTCCAGGTGTCGACGTCCTTGTACGTGCCGCCGGAGAGGACCTGGGTGGTGACGGCGGCCAGCCGCTTGCGCGTCCAGAACGTCGGGGCGTACCTGTCGAGGCACTTGTCGCCGGAGTCGCACTTCTGGTCGTACGGCACGTCGGGCCAGTACTTGGCGTTGTCCTTGGTGAACTTGCTCTCCGCGCAGTCGAAGGCCGACGTCGGAACGCACCGCTCCTTGACGTCGAAGGCCACCCGCGCCGGGGCGGACGAGGTGAAGATCGCGTCCGAGCGCTGGCCGTAGTCGACGCGCCTGAGATAGCCGCCCCGGTCGTACGCGGTCGGGGTGCCGTTGGGCACGCCGTCGGTCAGCGTGGTGACGTCGCGGCGGTAGTAGTTGGTCTCCCTGCCGTACCAGAAGGTGCTGACCGTGCCGTGCGGGTCGACGACGTAGTCGAGGTTCCACCGCCAGGCCTGCCGGCACCAGGAGTCGGAGAAGGCGCTCTTGTGGCATGGCTCGCCGTCGTCGTCGCCGAAGACCGGCACCGTCCAGGTGGAGTTCGTCTCCGCCTTGCCGTCGGCCCAGCCGGGCAGGTGGTTGCGGCCGAAGTAGTACTGCGTGCCGTCGGGGCTGGTGACCCGCCAGTACTCGCCGTCGTCGTCGCCGTTGTCCGCGCCGGAGAGCTTCTCGATCTTCGCGCCGTCGTCCTCCTTCGGCTGCCAGGTGCCGGTCGCGTCGTCCAGCACCAGTTCGGTGGCCTGCCCGTTCAGCGACAGCGTCGCGTTGGAGTTGCCCCAGCACTGGTCGTTGCGCTTGGGTGTGACGCCGTCGTCGGCGCACGCCTTGTATCTGCGCTCGACGAATCCCGGCCAGTAGTCGAAGCCCTCGCCTATCCAGGAGGCCTGGTTGTTGGTGGCGACCGTGCGGCCGTCCACGCTGCCGGAGGAGTAGGCGAACCCGACGTTGGGCGTCGGGCCGCCGGGGACCGGCGGCAACCGCAGCGGGTACGACCAGGAGAACGCCCCGCTCTGGTTGCTCACCGCCCAGGTGGCCGAGGGGGACAGCGAGGTGGCCTCGTAGGTGCCCGCCGATCCCGAGGGCGCCGCCTCCGCCGCCAGCGTCGTCGTCGCGGCGACGGCGAGGTCCACGTCGGCGGTCAGCCGGCCGGTCGTGACGTCGTTGCGCGTCGGCAGCGGCGTCCGCGCCTGGCAGGCGGGCTGATCGGGGGTGGTGGCCGCGCAGTCCGGCAGGCGTACGAGGCGTAGCCGGGACGCCCAGTCACCGCCGTAGGCGTACCGGAAGCCCGAGTAGTCGACCTGGACGGCGACCCGCGCGGCCCTTTGTGACGTCGCTCCCGGGGTCGCACGCGTCGTCGCTCCCTGGGTCGCCTGCGGGATCAGCTGGAGGCCCAGGCCGAGGATGTGCGACCGCTCAGCCGTCCGCGGGTCGAGCACCCGCACCGACACGGGCGGGACCTGCTCCGCCGTGGCCGCCTTCTCCCCGGCGTCCGGAGTCCCGGCGTGGGAGCCCGCCGGGCCGATCCACACCGGCAGCCCGCCGGGCCGTGGCCAGGTCACCGCGGGGGCGCCCCTCAGGTCGAACCGGGCTCCGGGGTCCGGGACGGCGGCCCGCGCGCGGCTCTCGTGGCCGGGCACGGGACGCTGGTCCTGCGCCTTGTGCCAGCCCGGGCCGCCTGACGCCCGCGCCTCCGGAAGGGGTACGGCCAGAGCGGCCGGCACCACGACCGCCAGCATGCCGGCGACCCCGGCCCAGCCTCGCCACGAAGCGAGCACGACTACCTCCGGTTGAACGTGGATGAGAGGGGACGAGGCGACGGTCAGCTGTCCAGGGGAAGGTTCATCGCGATGTCGACCACCTGGCGGTCGGTCAGGATGCCGGTGTAGGCGCGGACGTCGTCGATGTCACCGCTGAAGTAGTCCACGGCCGCGCTGCGGTATCTGGCGCGGCCGATCTGCAGCGCCCCTGCCGCCCATCCGCCCGTGACGGGACGCTGGTCGTTGAGCTGGCCGTTGACGTAGAGGCGGATCTGCTTGGCCTGCTCGTCGTACACGCCCGCCAGGTGGGTCCAGGTGTTGAGCACCGAGCAGTCGACGGGCTCGGCCGAGATGGCGTGCGTCAGGGCGCCGCTGGCGGCGTCGGGGGTCGTCGAGAACGACCAGTGCGGCACCACGGCGCCGTTCTCGGCGATGAGCCGGTAACCGAGGTAGAAGGAGCTGTAGGTGGCTCCGTCCTGGGCCAGGACGGTGATCGCGTGGCTCGGCAGCACGCAGGTGTCGTCGCCCGACAGACGCACCCAGGCCGTCACCGCGTAGCTGTGGTCGGTGCGCAGCGGCGCCGACGGGGTGGCCGCGTAGCCGGTGGTGCCGTTGAGGCTGAGCGCGCCGCCGCCGTCGAAGCCGTCGCCGGACCAGCCGGCGCCGCCGCCGAGCGCCGCGGGCCAGCGGCTGTCGGTGGTGTTGGCCGCGGTGGTGCCGGCGCCCTCCTCGAACGTCCACCAGCCGCGCTGGATGGGCGGCTGTTTGGCCATCGCGGCGATCTCGTCGCCGAGCGCCGGGTCGTTGACGGTGCGCGGGTCGTCCGACAGCTCCCGCTTCCAGATCTTCACGTCGTCGACGTCGCCGGCGAAGTTCTCGATGTACGCGCCGTGCGACCGCACCCGGCCGATCTGCAGCGGGCCCGTCGCGTCCCAGGGCGTGTACGGGTAGGGGCCCGTCGTGGACTGGAGGATGCCGTCGACGTACAGGCGCAGCTGCCTGCGCGGGGCGTCGTACACGCCGGTCAGATGGGTCCAGATGCCGGTCGTCGGCTCGGCGTCGCTGAGCGCCCGGACGATGGTCTTGTCGTCGACGTCGGCGTCGAACTTGCTGAAGACCCACCGCTTGGAGCCGGAGGAGTAGTAGAGCTGGAATCCCGTGCCGCGCACGGCGTCCTGGCTGACCACGGTGGAGTTCTTGCTCTTGTCGTTCAGCAGCGCCCAGGCCGAGACGCTCATGCTCCTGTCGGTGTGCACCACCGGGCCGTCGGTGCTGCCGTACCCGGTGCCGCCGTCCAGGCGCAGCCCCCCGGCCACACGGCCACCGGACCAGGTGGCGCCGCCCGCGATCGCAGCCGGGTGTGTCGTCGCCCCGGAGTCGGCCGCCGTGGTGCCCGAGGTCTCGTCGAGCCGCCAGTGTCCCTCCGGGCCGAACCCCGGGTTGACGTAGAAGCTGTAGACGGCGGGGGTCTTGCCGACGTTGCCCGCCTGGTCGACCGCGTAGACGTACAGGGCGTTCAGCCAGTCGTGGCGAGGGGCGAGGCGCACGTTGACGGACGTCTGCCCGGCGGGGATCTTCACCTGGGTGGCGGCGGTGGCCAGGGCGGGGTCGTCCAGCGCCCATCGGAAGGCCGCCACGTCGCTCTCGCCGTCACCGGGGGCCAGCGTGAACGCGCCCGCCCAGCCCACGCTGCCCTTCCATTCGTCGGGGGTGCCGGCCGGATAGTCGGCGGAGGTCACCTTGGGGAGGGTGGCCGGGTCGATCGTGTCCACGGTGAACTCGCACCACTTGCTCCACGCGCTGGAGTCGGTGCCGTCGTAGGCCCTGACCTTGTAGCTGTAGCTGTGACCGGTGACCAGCCCGGCGAGCTTGACCGAGTGGTCGGTGGCCGAGGTGGTGTATTTGTAGGCGGTCCTGCCGCCGCCGGGCAGGGTCGAGGTGATGTCGTCCCACACGCCTGTGGCCGCGTTGTAGTGGTGCATGACGAACTCGGCGCGTACGCCGTCGTTGGCCTTGTCGGGGTCGTAGATGCGGGCCTTGAGCTGGAGCGGGTTGGCCGCGTCCCCGGCGTTCACGGCCGGGCGGGAGGCGCCGGTGACGCAGGGGGTCGCCGGATAGGTGCCGATGCCCGACGGGGCCGCCGGCGGGGTGTTGTAGTCGATCACGAGCTTGGGCGAGCCGCTGAAGCCCTTCCAGCCCCACACGCTGCCCGCGCCGTCGTCGTAGTCCTTCAGCCCGAACGTCGTGTTCGACCAGCCGCTCTTGGCGGCCTTGACGATCGCGGTGGTGACGTCGAACTCGATGCCCTTGTCCGGGCAGGAGGAGCTGTATCCGGCGTCGGAGGAGACGCTGTCCAGATGACTGCTCCAGGACGGCTGGCGGCTCCAGGTGGTGGACGAGGAGATTCCGCCGGTCAGCCAGATCTGGGCGGCCTGCGGGTCCGACCGGCACCCCCACGACTTGGTCTGGGTGATGCGGAACGTCGCCTTGAGGATGTGCTTGCCGTTGACGTTGTCGGAGTCCATGCGGAAGAACGACCGCTTGACCCCGCTGCCGTAGTAACCGATCTCGGGCGTGTGCGTGGAGTCCGCGTACGACTGCGAGGGATATGCCTTGTCCACGTAGGTCCAGTGCAGCTTCGACCCCGACCACTGGGGGTCGATGTAGACGGGGTAGACCGTGTCCGGGCCGGTCAGCACCGCGCTGTCGGGCTTCAGGGCCACCCGGTCCCCGGAGACGTCGACGCCCATGGGCGCCTCCTTCGCCTGCTGCCGCGGCCCGGAGACCGCCGGTCCGAGGTCCCTGCCGGAGGAGTCCCACATCCGGGGCCGCGGCGCGTGGAAGACCTCGGCGCCGGAGCCGGTCACGGCGCTCAGGGCTCCGTCCGGCGTCTTGCGCACCGTCAGCCCGTCCGCCCGCGTGCCGAAGGTGAGCCGCGCCAGCGCCGGGTTGGCCGCGGCCTCCCGGGTCTTCACCACCAGGACCTCGGAGTATCCGAGCACCGAGGCGGTCACCTTGAGGTCGACCCCGGGCAGCACCGACGCGTACGTCGCGGTGTCGCCGTCCAGGGCGGGCCTGGGCAGCGTCCCGGGCCAGGTCATGGAGACCGAGCGGCCGCCCTCGCCGATGGTCGCGAGCGGCGCCGTCCCGCCCCCGGAGAAGGACAGGTCCAGCGGCGTGGCGACCGGCCGCACCGTGCCGTCCCCGGCGAAGCGCAGGGTGGTGTCGACGTCGGCCCAGCCGGCGCCGCGCCGCACCCGCTCGGGCAGCGCCGACGTCTCCGAGGTTAGACTGCCGTCGGCGTTGGCGAACGCCTGCCGCGTCTCGGTGCGCAGCGCCAGCACCTCCACCCGCTGCCGCGACCTCCGCGCGAGGTCCAGCGCCTCTCTCTCGGTCGAGGCGACGGCCGGAGCGACGGCCGGAGACGGCGCCGGGCCGGCGACGCTCTCGGCCGCCGCGGGGACGACGGGACCGGCGTGCACGGGGTCGGCATGCACGGCGCCGGCCATCAGCAGGGCGGAAGCGGCCACGGCGACGCCGCGCGGGCGAAGGCGCATCGGATCTCCATCAGGCGGGGGGGGTACGCGCAGAACGCGATGGTTCTCCGCCAGCAGATCAGGAGCGGATCCACTGCCGGTTCACGCGGAATGAACCGGATTGAACCGGGGTCGAATCCGGCACCGGATTGATCCGGGTTCGCGCTGGCTCGGCGGCGCCGGGACCGGCCCGCGGTCCGCGCGGGAAGGCGGGGATCACCCTCGCCGCGTCCTCTCGGTGGACGACCGGCGATAACCTCTCGTGCGGGCAAATCGGGAGGTCGCGGTGCCGGAACTGCTGATGGGGCTCAGCCTGGGCCTGGGGGCGGGTGTCATGCCCGGGGCGCTGCTGACGCTCGTCATCACGGCCAGCCTGCGCGGCGGGTTCCGCGCGGGCGTGCGCCTGGCCTGCGTGCCGCTGCTCTCGGACCTGCCCGTGGTGCTGCTCGCCGTCACGGCCGTCGGGGCGCTGCCGGAGGCGCTGCTGCGCGTGCTGTCGGTGTGCGGCGGCCTCTACGTGGTCTATCTGGGCGTGGAGACGCTGCGCGAGGCCCGTACGGCGCTGCCGCCCCGGCCCGGCGAGGACGCGCCGTCCTCGGCGCGGGAGATCCTGCGCGGGGTGGTGGTCAACCTGCTCAACCCGCACCCGTGGCTGTTCTGGATCGCGGTGGGCTCACCGGTGTTCCTCGCGGCCTGGGACCGGGCCCCGGCGTACGCGCTGGGCTTCGCCGGGGCCTTCTACCTGGTCCTGGTGGGGTCCAAGGTGGCGCTGGCGGGGGCCGTGGGGGCGGGCAGGCACCGGCTGACCCCTCGCGGCTACCGCCTGCTGCTCGGCGCGAGCGGCGTGCTGCTGGCCGCCGTCGGCGTCGTGCTCATCGCCCGAGGGCTGGCTCCCCGGGCTTACTCCTAGGATTCGCCACCCGGCTCCGCCGGTATCCGTACAGGAAGTAGACGACCGTGCCCACGGCCATCCAGACGAAGAACCGGATCCAGGTCTCCACCGGCAGGTTGAGCATCAGGTAGGCCGAGGCCAGCACCGAGACGATCGGCACCAGCGGCACCAGCGGCGTGCGGAAGGAGCGCGGCAGGTCGGGCCGGGTCCTGCGCAGGATCACCACCGCCACCGCGACGATCACGAAGGCGAACAGCGTGCCGATGTTCACCAACTCGGCGATCGCGCTCAGCGGGATCAGCGCCGAGAGCAGCGCGGTCACCACACCGATGACGACGGTGATCCGGTACGGCGTGCGGAACTTCGGGTGGACCCGGGCGAGTGAGCGGGGCAGCAGGCTGTCGCGGCACATCGCGAACAGCACCCGGCTCTGGCCGAGCATGAGGGTCATCACGACCGTGGTGAGCCCGGCGATGGCCCCGACGCTGATCAGGGTCGCCACCCAGGGCTGGCCCACCGACCGGAACGCGTCGGCGAGCGGGGCCGACTCGCTCAGCTCGGAGTAGTGCTGCATGCCGACGACCACGAGCGAGACCACCACGTAGAGGATCGTGCAGACGACGAGGGAGGCGATGATCCCGATCGGCAGGTCGCGCTGCGGGCGGCGGGTCTCCTCGGCGGCGGTCGCCACGACGTCGAAGCCGATGTAGGCGAAGAACACCAGCGCCGCGGCGGTGAAGACGCCGAAGATCCCGTAGGCGACCGGCTGCACGCCGAACAGCACCTGGATGAGGGGCGCCTTCAGCCCGCTGTCGGGAGGGAGCTGGTGCGACGGCGGGACGAACGGCTGGTAGTTGCCCGCCTTGACGAAGAAGAGGCCGGCGATGATCACGAGCAGCACCACGGCCAGCTTGATCGCCACCATGGCGCCGTTGAACCTGATCGACATCTTGATCCCGGCCACCAGCACCCCGGTCAGCAGGAGCACGATCACGGCCGCCGGGATGTTGAAGACGGCGTGGTCACCGGCGAGGGACGGCGGCAGGTCGACGCCGAAGTTCTTCAGCAGCGAGGCGAAGTAGCCCGACCAGCCCGAGGCGACCACCGCCGCGCCGAGCGCGAGCTCCAGCATCAGGTCCCAGCCGATGATCCAGGCCGGGAACTCGCCGATCGTGGCGTACGCGTACGTGTAGGCCGATCCGGCGACCGGGACCGTGGCGGCGAACTCGGCGTAGCACAGGGCCGCGAGCGCGCACACGACCCCGGCGACCACGAAGGAGATCGCGACGGCCGGGCCGGCCGTGTTGCGCGCCGCGACGCCGGTCAGCACGAAGATCCCGGTGCCCACGATGACGCCGACGCCGAAGACCGTCAGGTCGAGGGCGCTCAGGGTGCGCCTCAGCCGGTGCTCGCCGCCTTCGGCATCCTCGATGGACTGTTCTACCGGTTTCGTCCGGAAAACGTTCATCCGCAGGCTCCTCACGTCGATGACCTGCAGACTTCCCGGTCGAACCGGTATTACGCATTGTGATCAGTCAGTTGGATGTACCAGCCGCGCCGGGTGGCTCTCCATCACCTGCGAGCGCCGCGCGACGGCCTCGGTGATCTGGCGGGCGAGGTCCTGGCCGGTCAGGCCGACGTCGACGAGGATCTTGGCCCGCTTGGCGTGGTCGAGGAACCGCTGGGGGACGCCGTAGGTCCGCACCGGCACGTCCACGTCGGCGTCGCGCAGCAGGCGCGCCACCGCGTCGCCCACGCCGCCGACCCGGCCGTTGTCCTCCACCACCGCGACCAGCCGGTGCGCCGAGGCGGCCAGCACGAGGGCCTTGTCGAGCGGCTTCACCCAGCGCGGGTCGACCACCGTGGCCGAGATGCCCTGCGCGTCGAGCAGGGTCGCGGCCTCCAGGCAGATCTCCGCCATCGGGCCGACCGCGACGAGCAGCACGTCGGCGTCCCCGGCGCGCAGCACGTCCATCTCGCCGAGCTTGCCGACCGCGTCGACGTCGGCGGGCAGCGCGCCCTTGGGGAAGCGGACCACCGTCGGGCCGTCCTCGATCCTGACCGCCTCGGCGAGCAGCTCGCGCAGCCGCGCGCCGTCGCGGGGGGCGGCCACCGAAAGCCCGGGGACGACCTGGAGGATCGACAGGTCCCACATGCCGTTGTGGCTCGGCCCGTCGTCGCCGGTCACCCCGGCCCGGTCGAGCACGACGGTGACCGGCTGCCGGTGCAGCGCCACGTCCATCAGAAGCTGGTCGAAGGCCCGGTTGAGGAAGGTCGCGTAGACCGCGACCACCGGGTGGAGCCCACCGAACGCGAGCCCGGCGGCGCTGGTCAGGGCGTGCTGCTCGGCGATGCCCACGTCGTAGATCCGGTCCGGGTACGCCTCGGCGAACGCCGCCAGGCCGGTGGGGTGGAGCATCGCCGCGGTGATCGCGACGACGTCCCTGCGCTCCGCGCCGATCTTCACCATCTCGTCGCCGAACACGTTGGTCCAGCTGTGCGGACGGGGCCGCTCCTCGCCGGTCTCGACGTCGAACGGCTGCGGCGAGTGGAAGCAGTCCTCGTCGTGGTTCTCCGCGTGCGCGTAGCCGTTCCCCTTGCGGGTGAGCACGTGCACGATGACGGGCCCGCGGAAGGCCCGGGCGCGGCGCAGGGCCGCCTCCACGGCGCCCTCGTCGTGGCCGTCGATCGGGCCGACGTACTTCAGCCCGAGGTCCTCGAACATGGCCTGCGGGGTCAGGATGTCCTTCAGGCCCTTCTTCATGCCGTGCAGCGTGTCGTACAGCGGCGTGCCGACCACCGGGACCCGGCCGAGGTTGTTCTTCACGAGCTCCAGCACGTGCTCGTACCCCTGGGTCATCCGCAGGGACGACAGGTGCGAGGCGAGGCCGCCGATCGTCGGCGAGTAGGAGCGGCCGTTGTCGTTGACCACGATGATCAGCGGCAGGTCCCTGCGCCCGGCGATGTTGTTCAGCGCCTCCCAGGCCATCCCGCCGGTCAGCGCGCCGTCACCGATCAGCGCCACCACGGTGCGATCGGTCTCGCCGCCCAGCACGAACGCCTTGGCGAGCCCGTCGGCGTACGACAGGACGGTGGAGGCGTGGGAGTTCTCGATGAAGTCGTGCTCGGACTCGGCCCGGCTGGGATACCCCGACAGGCCGCCCTCCTGACGCAGGGTGCCGAACGACCCGGCCCGGCCGGTCAGCAGCTTGTGCACGTACGACTGGTGGCCGGTGTCGAACAGGATCGGGTCGCGGGGCGAGTCGAAGACCCGGTGCAGGGCGATGGTCAGCTCGACCACCCCGAGGTTGGGGCCGAGGTGGCCGGCGGTCTTCGCGACCGTGGAGACCAGCACGTCGCGAATCTCCTCCGCCAGCGCGGGCAGCTGCCCGGCCTCGAGGTGCTTCACATCGAGCGGGTCCTTGATCGTCTCCAGAATCCCCACCGTGCATCCTTCCCGCTCGCCATCGAACGGATCGAGTCTAGTTCGACGGAGGCCGGGTGTTACCAGGGGTCGCACTGAACCTCCACAGACCTTCTCCGTAACGACATCTATTCCGCTTTACCCGTCGCCGCCTCCTGCCCTACTCTCAAGATCTTGCGAGGGAGTCCGCTTTGAGGCGTTCGAGCCCCTCGCCACCTTCTGTGACCCTGTTTCTCTGTCCGCTGGGGATGCCCACTCATGATTCGCATAAGCCTCCGCGCTGCCGCCGTCACTGTCACGACTGCGGCCACGGCGGCGGCCACCGTCCTCTCCCTCGCCGGCACGGCGGGCGCGTCCCCGGGCAAGGCCGCCCGGCCCATGCCCAGGGGCCAGGCCGCGCTGACGGCCAACCCGCTGTACAAGACGGGCGAGTTCGACTTCCCCGAGTGCTCGGAGCTCTCCCGCCGCCCCGACGACCTGGACACCTACCGGGTCTACCTCGACCACCTGCTCGACTGCCTCAACAAGTCGTGGACCGAGGAGTTCCGGCAGGCCGGGCTGAGGTTCTCCCCGCCGAAGGTGCGCTACATCACCAAGAGCGTGCCGACGGGCTGCGGCAAGTACCCCGCGGGCTACGCCGCGGGCATGTACTGCCCCAAGAACGACACCATGTGGATCCTGCTGTACAAGTCGCAGCTGTCCGACCCCACCGAGTTCAACCTGTTCACGGTCATCGCCCACGAGTACGGCCACTACGCGCAGGACCGCGCCGGCATCCTGCCGGAGGTCTACCGGCGCTACCGCACGGTGAGCAAGAAGCGGGCGTACGACCTCACCCGCCGCGTCGAGCTCCAGGCCGAGTGCTTCTCCGGCGCCTTCATCGGCAGCGTGTGGCACTCCCTCGGCCGCGAGGAGTTCGACTTCGAGGAGCAGCTCGACTGGATCACCGGCGACGCCGCGCACGGCAAGGCCCGGAGCATCCGCTACTGGCTCAAGCGCGGCTGGTACGGCAACGGCCCGAAGGCGTGCGACACCTTCGCCGCCCCCGCCCGCACCACCGCCTGACGGGCTCCCTCAGGCGGGGCCGAGGCGGGACAGCGCCTCGAGGGGGTCGGCGAGCACCTGCGTGAAGGCCAGCTCGGCGGCCCCCATCAGCGTCGCGTCGTCGCCCAGCGCCGTGGTGCGCAGCCGCAGCCGCTCCCGCGCCGCCGACAGCGTCCCGGTGGCGATCCGGCTGCGCACCTGGGCCGCCGAGCCGAGGTAGATCTCCCTGAGGATGCCGCCGAAGACGACCATCTCGGGGTTGAAGACGTTCACGAGGTTGGCGACGCCGATGCCGAGCCAGCCGCCCACGTGGGCGAGGGCCTCCTGGGCCCGCACGTCGCCCCGGTCGGCCGCGTCGACCACGGCCCGGACCGCGTCCCGGCCGATCATCTCGCCGTACCGGCCGGCGTGCTCCATCAGGGCGGGCTCCCCCACCTCGGCCTCAAGGCAGCCGCGGGAGCCGCAGCCGCACCGGCGGCCGTCGGGGTTGACCACCATGTGGCCCACCTCGCCGCCGTACCCGCCGTGCCCGCCGAGAAGCTGGCCGTTCACGATGATGCCGCCGCCGATGCCCACGTCGCCGTGCAGGTAGACGAGGTCGCGGCAGCCGATCCCGATCCCTCGGGTGTGCTCGGCGAGCGCGCCGAGGTTCGCCTCGTTGCCCACCGCCACCGGCATGCCGAGCGCGAGGCGCCGGGTCAGCTCCTCCCGCAGCGGTGTCTCCACCGCGCCGATGTTCGGCCCGAGCCTGACCACGCCGTCGGAACGGCGGACCACGCCGGAGACCCCCGCCGCCGCGCCGACGCAGATCGTGTCCTCCCGCGTCCTGCGCCGCATCTGCCGGGCGAAGCCCGCCAGGGTGCCCGCGACCTGCGCCAGGTCGAACGGCCCGCGCTCCCGCCTGGTCTCCCGCCGGTCGAGGACCACGCCGCCGAGGCCGATGCGGGCGGCGGCCAGCCGGTCCACGCCCACGTCGAAGGCGAGCACGTAGACGCGGGCGGTCTCCGGCCGGACGACCAGGGACGGCCGCCCCGCCCTTCCGGTGTCCCTGGGCAGCTCCTCCCGGACGAGCCCGGCCGCCGTGAGATCGGCCGTCAGCGCCATGATGGTGCTGCGGTTGAGCCCCATCAGCGAGGTCAGCTCGGCCCGCGAGGTCGGCCCTCCCACGTGGACGTGCCGCAGCAGCGTCCCGAGGTTGTGCTTGCGGATCTCCTCCTGTGAGGGACCTGCGCGCATCATCGGAACAGCCTCGGACTTCCGTGGGGGGTGGGCAGAGGCCGGAGGGCCTCTGGGATGGATCGGAGAGCGGAGCCCGCCCTGTCAGCGGCCGGTCGCCGCCGAACGCTTGCGCGACAGTGCGTCCACGCCCGCGGCGAGCAGGAGCACCGAGCCGGTCACGACGAACTTGACGCCGGCGCTGTAGCCCATGAGGCCCATGCCGTTCTCGATGACCGCGACCACCGCGCCGCCGAGCACCGCGTCGAGCGCCCGGCCCTTGCCGCCGAAGAGGCTGGTGCCGCCGATGACGGCCGCGCCCACCGCGAACAGCAGCACGTTGCTGCCGCCCGTGTTGGGGTCGACCGAGTTGGCCCGGGACGCCGCGATGATGCCGCCGATCGACGCCATGAAGGAGCAGATGACGAAGGCGGAGATGCGGATGCGGTCCACGTTGATGCCGGCCCGGCGGGCGGCCTCGGCGTTGCCGCCGACGGCGTAGATGTGCCGGCCGTACGCCGTGCGCCGCAGCACGAAGGTCCAGATGATCAGCAGGATCACGATCAGCGGCACGACGATCGGCACGCCCTTGAGCGACACGATGGCCGTGCGGCTGCGCTCCAGGTTGAGCATGTACACCGCGGCGCCCGCGATGACGGCGAGCGCCGCGACGCGGGCGGCGATCACCGCCATGGGCGCGGCGACCAGGCCGCGCGCGGCCCGGCGGCGCGCCTGCACGAGCTGGAGGGCGGCGTAGGCGGCGACGCCCACGGCGGTGGCGATCCAGCCGGCGGCCGGCGGCACGTTCTTGTTGGCGATCGCGAGGACGGTCTCGTCGCGGATCGAGATGTTGGTGCCGTTCTTCACCAGCAGCAGCACGACGCCCTGGAAGGCGAGGAACGCGGCCAGGGTGACCACGAAGGACGGGATGCCGAGCTTGGCCACCAGCGACCCGAGGACCAGGCCGATGACCGCGCCGGTGACCATCGCGGTGAGGACCGCGAGGTACCAGGGCCAGCCCTGGAAGGTCAGCAGCACGGCGAGCACCGCCGCGCAGACGCCGCTCGCGAAGCCCGCGGACAGGTCGATCTCGCCGAGGAGCAGCACGAAGATCAGGCCCATGGCGATGACGGCGACCGCCGCGCCCTGGGTGAACAGGTTGGCGAAGTTCAGCGCGGACAGGAACGACGGCCGCAGGACCGCGAAGACCACGCACAGGATGATGAGCCCGAAGACGGCGGGGAGCGCGCCCAGCTCACCGCCGCGCACCCGCTCGATATAGCCCTTGACGTGCGAGCCGATCGCGGAGTCGGCGTTCTCCTGCTTGGGGAGCGTTTCGGTTGTCATGATGCCGCTCCGATGCCGTTCCCGATGCCGAGCTCCCCGCTGCGCCCGGAGGTGATGAGTTCCACGACCTGCGAGTGGGTGACCTCGGAGGCCTTCACCTGGGCCGCCATCCGTCCCAGGTAGAGCGCCGCGATCCGGTCGGACACGGCGAAGACGTCGTTCATGTTGTGCGAGATGAGCACCACCGCGAGGCCCCTGTCGGCCAGGCGGCGGACCAGCTCCAGCACCTGGGCGGTCTGCGCCACGCCGAGGGCGGCGGTCGGCTCGTCGAGGATGACGACCTTGCTGTTCCACAGCACGGCCTTGGCGATCGCCACCGTCTGCCGCTGGCCGCCGGAGAGGCTGGAGACGTGCTGGCGCAGCGACTTCACGGTGCGCACGGAGAGCCCGGCCAGGGTCTTGGCCGCCATCTCCTCCATCGTGTCCTCGTCCAGAACCAGCCCGCTCTTGCGCTCGCGGCCCAGGAACATGTTCTGCACGATGTCGAGGTTGTCGCAGAGGGCGAGGTCCTGGTAGACGATCTCGACGCCGAGCTCCGCGGCGTCCCTGGGCCCGCTCACGTGGACCCGCTCGCCCTCGAAGAGGTACTCGCCCGAATCGATCGGGTGGATTCCGCCGATGCACTTGACCAGCGTTGACTTGCCGGCGCCGTTGTCGCCGACCAGTGCGGTCACCTCTCCCGGATGGACCGAGAAGGCGACGTCGTGAAGGACCTGCACGGGGCCGAAGCTCTTGTTGATGCCGCGCAGTTCCAGGATCGGTCCCTGGGACACGATGGGCTACTCCGTAGATCGATGGGCCGTTACGGCGCCGTCCTCCGGGCCGCCTCTCGTCGCTCCGGGCGGTGCGGGGCGCCCCGGGGTGGGGCGCCCCGCACGGTGCTCGTCGCGGCTCAGCTGGTCACCCCTCAGGGGTTCGCGTCGCCGTACGCACCCGGTGGGTGGGGTCGATTAGCTGATGCCGGCCTCTTTGCACTTGTCGGCGAACTCGCCGGTGCACAGCTCGTCCTTGGTGACGAAGCCGTCGTTGACGACGTCCTTGACGTTGTCGAAGTAGATGGCCTGCGGGTCCAGCAGCACCGACGGGACGTCCCGGTTGCCCTCAGGGTCCTTGACGGAGCCGCTCACCGAGGGCTGCTCACCCTTGGCGAGGCCGATGGCCAGCTGGGAGGCGGCGTCCGCCTCCTTCTTGATGGCCTTGTAGACCGTCATGCACTGGTCGCCGGCGAGGATGTTCTGCAGGCCCTGCACGGTCGCGTCCTGGCCGGTGACCGGGACCTTGCCGTTCAGGTTCTGCTTCTTCAGCACCGAGATCGCGGCGTTGCCGAGACCGTCGTTGGCGGAGAGGACACCCGCGATCTTCGGCTCCTGGGTCAGCATCTGCTCGAAGATCGTGCCGGCCTGGGTGTTGTCCCAGTCCGGAACCGACTGGTCCGGGCCCTTCTTGTAGTCGCCCGAGTCGTACTTCGGCTTGAGGACGCTGTCGTAGCCCTCCTTGAACAGCGTGGCGTTGTTGTCGGTCGGCGAGCCGTTCAGCTCCGCGATGATCGGCTTGTCGGCCTTCTTGTCGGTCAGGCACTTGACCAGGCCCTCGCCCTGCAGCTGGCCGACCTTGTTGTTGTCGAACGACACGTAGTAGGCCGCGCTGCCGCCCAGCGTGAGGCGGTCGTAGTCGATCGTGGCGACGCCCTGCGACTTGGCCTTGTCGAGCACGGCCTTGCCGGTGCCGCTGTCGAGGTTGACGATCATCAGGACGGTCGCGCCGTTGGTGATCATCTGGTCGGCGATCGTCTGGAAGGCGGACTTGTCGCCCTGCGCGTTCTGGATGTCGTACTGGACACCCGCCGTCTTGAAGGCCTCCTCCAGGTACTTGCGGTCGGCGGTCTCCCACCGGGCGGAGGACTTGCTGTCCGGGAGGATGACGCCGATCTTGCCGGCCTTGGCGTCGCCCGCGGCGGAGGGCGCGGCGCTGGAGCCGCTGTCGGCGGAGGTGTCACCGCTCTCGCCCCCGCAGGCGGTGAGACCGAGGGTGAGCGCCGCGGCGGCGGCGCCGATGCTGAGGATCCCCTTGCGCATGATGCGTGGGTCCTTTCTCTGACTGGGGGTCTATGAGGGGGTGCGGCCGAGCCCGCGCCGTCCCGACGTCTTCGCAGATCCTTCGGGGTCGAGGCGCTCCGGCCACCCGGTACGGCAGTGGCCGGGTCACGGCGTTCACCGCTCCAGGGAATGTTGTTTGAGACAACGTAAGCCCAAAGCCCAGGTGGTGAAAGACACAGGACGGTAACGTTTGTTGCCCGCGGTAACAATCAAGAAACGTGGGATCAACACATGAAGGCGCCCGCCCGCCCGGCCGAGGCCGGGTGGACGGGCGCCGGTCCGGCGTGCGCCGGGTCAGCGGATGCCGGTGTCAGCGGATGCCGATGGTGCGGCTCCCGAGGACCTTCGGGGTGGTGGCGGGGCTGCCGCCGACCGGCCAGAAGGGCAGGGAGGTGGTCGGCGCGGAGGCGCGCTGGACCAGGTAGGAGGCGCCGGCCCTCGCGGGGATCGCGAAGGTGGCGCCGGTCTGGCCGGACAGGACCGTCGTGCCGGAGCCGTCCACGACGTCGACGTTCTGGCCGGCCAGGGGTTGCGGACGGTGATGTCGCCGTCGGCCCCGGCCTCGACGGCGACCGTCAGGAGGACGCCGTTCCGGATCTGGACGTTCACCCTGCCCTTGTGCTGGATGTAGACCGTCCCGTCGGCGTTCCAGCCGCTCTGCCAGCCGGGAGTGAGGCGCAGCGTGCCGTCGTAGTCCTGCACGAAGCCCTCGGTGACCGCCGCGGCGGTGACCCCGAGCTGCTCCAGGTACGGGTTGGTCAGCTTGCCGGCGTCCCAGCTCGCGAACCCGTTGGGGAAGACCTGGTACTTGTCGATGTCGGTGATCAGCGCGGTCTTCATGTCGTTGCCGAGGCCGGGCCGGGCCGCGTGCAGCGCGTCGTAGCTCCAGTCGGTCTGGGTGACGTAGCTGCGGTGGCTGAAGGTGCGCTTGGCCAGGTCGGACTGGTTGCCGCTGTCACCGATCAGGTTGTACGGCCAGACCGGCTCCAGGCCGAGGTTCTCCACGTTGTGCTTGGCGGCGGTGGGCTGCGCCGACAGGGCGAGCATGTTGTTCCCGGCCGAGTCCGAGGACAGGCTCAGCACCTGGGTCTGGCCGAAGTCGGTCCTGGGCAGCGGCCGGATCTTCGGGATCGCCGCCTGAAGCCCGGTGACCAGGTCGGAGTCGACGCCGAGCGTCTGGGCCGCCCGCACCGCCACCGGGAACAGCGCCTGCATCGCGGCCACGTCGGTGATCGGGTCGTCCACCGACCACTGGTCCTCGTGGGCGTTGGAGTGGGTGTGCAGCAGACCGTCAGCACCGGTCTTGGCGTGCGAGAGCATGAACTTCGCCGAGTCCCGCATGATCGGGTAGTTCGCCGACAGGAACGCCCTGTCGTCGGTGGCCACGTAGGTCTGCCACACCCACAGGCCGATCTCCGGGCCGGAGGTGACGGTCTGGGAGTTGTACGAGGGCGCGATGGTCGAGTCGCAGGACTCGTTCCCGGAGTACGGATTCGTGGACGGAGCCGTCACCGGCGGAACGGTGACGTGGTGCGCTTCCAGAACCGAGGAGTGCCGGCCGGAGACATGGGATGTATCCGGTAGGCGGACAGTACGAACCACCCTTTCCACCGTCAAGCGATCACACCGCGGCGGACCCGGGACGGCGGCGTGCGCCGCGTGGCCGCCACGCCTGGCAGAGGGAGCGCGCACCGCGGCGGCGGACATCGCCCCTCGTCAGAGGGTCCCTACAGATCGGGCCCGCCGGGCCGGAGGTCCCGGCGGGCCCATTGACACGGCCACGAGAGCCGCGAAACGTACATCTCCCGCCTTCTGGGCACATGTGTGCCCGAGGCTCACCTCACCCCTCCGATGCGTCATACACATCTTTCATAGGATGTATAGGCTCTGTCGCTCAGTCCTTCAAGCCGTAGACCCGGGCCGCCGTACCCCGGAAGACGGCCTCGCGCTCGGCGTCCGGCAGCCCCGCGTCCGCGAGCAGCGCCGAGACGGTCTCGGACCAGCGGGAAAGGGAGCCGGCGAGGAGGCAGACCGGCCAGTCGGAGCCGAACATCAGGCGGCCGGGGCCGAAGGCGTCGAGCGCCACGTCGACGTACGGCCGCAGGGCGGCGGCGTCCCAGTCGTCCCAGACCGCCTCGGTGATGAGCCCGGAGAGCTTGGCCGTCACGTTGGGCTCGGCGGCGAGCTCGCGGACGAGCCCCGCCCAGGGCTCGATCTCTCCGGTCGCGACCGGTGGTTTCGCCAGGTGGTCCAGGACGAAGGACAGCTCCGGCAGGGCACGCACGGTCTCGATCGCGGCGGGCAGCTGGTGCGGCACGACGAGCAGGTCGTAGACGAGCCCGGCCGCCGCCACCTCCCGCAGCCCCGCGCGCACGTCGTCCCTGGCGAGCCAGCGCGGGTCGGCTTCGCCCTGCACCAGGTGGCGGATCCCGCGCAGCAGGCCGCCGCCGGGCGAGGCGGCCAGGTCGGCGAGCTCGGCGGCGAGATCGGGCCGGGTCAGGTCGGCCCATCCCACCACCGCGGCGACGGTCCGCGACCCCGCCGCCAGCGCCAGGAACTCGCGCGTCTCCTCGGCGTCGGGCAGGACCTGGACGAGCACGGACCGGCCGACGCCCGCCCCGGCCGCGGCCGATTCGTAGTCGGCGTCGGTGAAGTCGCGGTGGATCGGAGCCATCTGCGGGGGCTCCAGCCAGGTCTGCGGGCGCCGGGACAGGTCCCACAGGTGGTGGTGGGCGTCGATCCGTGCGGCGGACATCTCAGAAGCTGTCTCAGAAGGGGTCACAGTGCGTCGTAGGCCTCTCGTGCCAGTTCCCTCAGTGGTTTGCCGGTGGCCTCGGCCAGCGCGGCGAGATCGTCGTACTCGGGCTTGACCCCCCACGGCCCGTGCTTCATCCGCACGTCCCGCCCGTGCAGGCGCACGGTCTCGAAGTGCCGGGGCAGCGCGACCTTCTCGACCACGCTGCGCCGCAGGCCCAGGCTGCCCGTCTCGGCGAGGACCAGGTGCTGCAGCTCGCCGGCCAGTTCGGGGGGCGTGAGCACGTGCAGGACGTGCGCGGGGCGGCCCTTCTTCATCACTGCGGGGGTGACCCACGCGTCGGCCGCGCCCGCCGCCAGGGCGCGCTCGACGACGTGCCCGAGCACCTCGCCCGTCACGTCGTCGAGGTTCGTCGACAGGACGACCTGACGGCCGGGCCCCGTCACCGGCTCCGGCTCGGCCACGGGCTCACCGATCATGGCGACGGTGACGTTGGGCCGGTCGGGCAGCACGCGCCCGCCCGCGCCGTACCCGGTGGCGCGCAGCACCATCTCCGGAGCCGGGCCGTACGTCGTGCCCGCGGCGCCCAGGAGGGCCGCCCCGGTCGGGGTGACCGCCTCCCCCGCCTCCCCGCCCCGCACCCGCGCCCCCTTCAGCAGGGCGAGCGTGGCGGGGGCCGGGACGGGCAGCACGCCGTGCCGCGTGTGGACGACTCCGGCGCCCAGGGGCAGCGGCGCGCAGTGCACGCGCGTCACGCCGAGGTCGCGCAGCGCCGCCGCGCAGCCGACGATGTCGACCAGCGTGTCGTGCCCGCCGAGCTCGTGCAGGTGCACCTCGGCGACCGGCTCGCCGTGCAGCGCCGCCTCGGCCTCGGCGATCGCGGTCAGCGCGGCCTCCGCGACCGGCAGCCCGGCGCGGGCCGCCATCGCGAGCAGCTCGGCGGCGCGGCGCTCGGTGGCGTCGTCGTCCACCGTCACCAGCGCCCGCGTGGCGGTCAGCGCGCCGGTGCGCACCCGCTCGGCGTCGAGCCGCCAGCCGGTCAGCCCCGTCTCGGCGACCGCCCCCCGTACGGCGTCGAGCGAGGCGCCGGCGTCGAGCAGCGCGCCGAGCAGCATGTCGCCCGCGAGCCCGGTGAAGGGGTTCAGATAGAGGATCATCAGGCCTCCTCGCCCGCCGGGGACGCCCTCCTGGTCAGCCGGTACGCGGCGAGGGCGGCGCCGAAGCCGGAGTCGATGTTCACCACGGTCAGCCCGGCGGCGCAGGAGGTGAGCATGGCCAGCAGGGCCGTCACGCCCTCCAGCGCGGCGCCGTACCCGGTCGAGGTGGGCACCGCGATCACCGGCGTC
The DNA here is from genome assembly GCF_008728085.1 of Microbispora cellulosiformans. NCBI lineage: Bacteria > Bacillati > Actinomycetota > Actinomycetes > Streptosporangiales > Streptosporangiaceae > Microbispora > Microbispora cellulosiformans. The sequence goes on from NZ_VYTZ01000002.1 coordinate 447,654, forward strand.
TCGACGAGCCCGCCGACGACGCTGGCGAGCGCGCCCTCCATGCCGGCGACGACGATCACGCTGTCGGCCGCGCGCAGGTCGCCGGCCGCGGCGAGCACCCGGTGCAGCCCGGCCACCCCGACGTCCCTGATCAGGACGGTCCGCAGGCCCAGCGCGGCCGCGACGGCCGCCGCCTCGGCCGCGACCGGGCCGTCCGCCGTGCCCGCCGTGACCACGGCCACGGTGTGCGCGACCGGCGGCGCGGGCCGCCAGACCAGCAGCCGGGCGTCGGGGTCGTACGCGCCGCCGGGGACGCGTTCGCGCACCTCGGCGGCCGGGCCGGGGTCGACCCGCGTCACCAGGACCGGGCCGGTGTTCCGGGCGAGCAGCGCGGTGACGATCCCGGCGATCTCGCCCACCCGCTTGCCGGGGCCGTACACGATCTCGGGCAGCCCCTGCCGCGCCTCGCGGCCGAGGTCCACGCGGGCGTAGCCGAGGTCGAGCGCCTCACTCATGCCTGGTACGCCTCGCTCATGCCGGTACGACGTACCCGACGGTCAGCAGGAGGTTGGCGTAGAGCCGGTCGTCGCCGGTCGCCACCGCGAACGCGACGTCGGGCTCCTTCGCGGCCTCGTAGAAGCCGAACCTGGGCAGGACCTGGAGCGGCAGGTCCGGGCCGAGCAGGTCGCGGTAGCGGGCCCACACGCCGGGCTCGCCGCCCTCGTCGGGCCGCATCGCGTGCACGGCCTCCAGCGGTACGGCGCCCACCAGGAGTTCCAGGATGTCGTCCACGCGGACCAGCCCGGGGCGCAGGTTGAGGTGGATCACCGGGGCGCCGGCCCGCACGTTGGTGGCGTGGGCGTAGTTCGCGTCGGCGAGCAGCACGCGCGAGCCGTGCCCGGTCGCCGCGAGCGCGGCCAGCAGCGGCGGGTGGATCAGGGGATAGCGGAGCACGCTCACTCTCCCGCGAGGTAGGGGATGGTCATCGGCCCTTCCGGCAGCACGCACACCCGTCCCGGCAGGGCGCGCACGGTGGCGCCGACGTCCTCGGTCCGCTCCAGGTGGGCGGCGGCCAGGTCGGCGTCACCGAGGAAATCCGTGTGCATGATCACCCGGGCCCGCCGCTGGATGCGCGCCTGGATCTGCACCTGCCACTGGTCGGGGATGGTCTCGGTGCGGCGGGAGATCTCCTCGAACAGAGCGTCGGGCGAGGCCGCCGAGGTGAGCACCTCGCGGTAGGAGCCGTGGTCGGGGAACCCGTCCCGGCACTCGGCCGCGCAGATGATCGTCCCGCCGGGCCGGACGACCTGGGCGGCGGCGCTCATGCCCTTCACCGACTGGTAGAGGTTCTGGTCCAGCGGGAAACCGGCGTTGGTGGTGACCACCACGTCGAAGGGCTCGGCGACCGGCCGCATCGCGGCGGCGCGGGCGGCGGCCGTGGCGGCGGCGTGCATCGGCGCGAGGTCGCCGCCGAACGCCCGGACGATCTTCTGCTCCCGGTTCAGCACGACGTCGAGCGCGAAGGTGACGCCGGTCGCCGCGGCGATCGCGCGGACGTCGTCGTGGACGGGGTTGCCCTCGATGACCCCCCAGGTCGCCCGGGGGTCGCCGATGCGGGCCGCGTCGTGCAGGGTGAGCACGGTCTCCAGGGCGGCGAGGCCCGGCGCGACCAGCTTGGGGCCGCCGGAGAACCCGGCGAAGAAGTGCGGCTCCACGAACCCCGTCGTGATCCGCACGTCGGCGTCGGTCCACTCGCGGTTCAGCCAGACCGGCACGTCCTTGCCGTGCCGCCCCATCCACCGCAGCGACGACGCGTCGCGCGCGTCGTGGTTGACGATCCGTACGGCGTCCACGACCTCGTCGCCGAACATCGCGCGCAGTTCCTCGGCGGTGTTGCCGCGGTGTGTGCCGGTTGCGACGAGGATCACCACGTCGCCGAGGTCGACGATGCCGTCCAGCTCGTCCAGGACCGCGGGGATCATCAGGTGCCTGGGCTGGGGCCGGGTCCCGTCGCAGGCGGAGATCGCCACCGTCTGGCCGGGACGCACCCGCTCGCGCAGCGGGGGTCCCGCGACGGGGTCGCGCAGGGCCCGCCGCAGCTCGGCGGCCTCGTCCGGGACGGCCGGCCGGGCCACCGGCGTGATCACGGTGGTCCGGTCCCCGGGAAGGTCGACGGTCAGGCCGCCGGCGCCGTAGGCGAGGTCAACCCGCATGGCCCAGGCCTTCGAGATCGTCCCAGAGCGCGTCGGGGATGTCCGCCGCCGCCAGCTCCAGGTCCTCGGTGATCTCCTCCGCGGTGCGCGCGCCGATCAGGACGTTGGTCACGGCCGGGTGCCGGTGCGGGAACCGCAGCGCCGCCGCCGGGAGCGGCACGCCGTACGACGCGCAGACGCGGGCCATCTCGCGCGCCCGGTCGAGCACCTCGGGCGGGGCGGCGGCGTAGTCATAGGTGCCGCCGCCGGCCAGGACGCCGCTGTTGAACACCCCGCCCACGACGACGGAGACGCCGCGCCGCGCGCACTCGGGCAGCAGCTCCTCCTCCGCCGACCGGTCGAGCAGGGTGTAGCGCCCGGCCACGAGGACCGCGTCGACGCCGGTCTCCCGGACGAACCGGGTCAGCATCGCGGTCTGGTTCATCCCGGCGCCGATCGCGCCGACGACGCCCTGGTCGCGCAGCTCGGCCAGGGCCGGGAACGCCTCCCCCGCGGCCTGCTCCCAGTGCTCGTCGGGGTCGTGGATGAACACCATGCCGAAGTGGCCGAGCCCGGTGCGCCGCATGCTGTCCTCCAGCGAGCGCAGCACGCCGTCGCGGCTGTAGTCCCGCACCCGCACGTACTGCGTGCGGCCGGGGAAGCCGTCCTCCTCGCCCTCACCGGGCACCAGGACGCGGCCGACCTTGGTGGAGACGACCGCCTCCCCCGCGCCCCCACCGGGCAGGCCGCGCAGGAAGCGCCCGAGGCGCTCCTCGGCGAGGCCGGTGCCGTAGTGCGGCGCGGTGTCGAAGTAGCGGACGCCCGCCTCCCACGCGGCGGCCAGCGTCCGCTCGGCCTGCTCCTCGTCCACCTGTGCGAACAGGCCGCCCAGCGGCGCGGTGCCGAGCCCGTACGGCCCGAGGGACACCTTCACGAGCCCACCGGCCGCAGTCGCAGACCGGCCATGCCGCCGTCCACGGCCAGCTCGGTCCCGGCGGTCGACCCCGCCCTCGGGCTGGCGAGGTACGCGACGGCGTGGGCGACCTCCTGCGCCGACACCAGCCGGCCGTGCGGCTGGCGGGCGGCGAGCGCGGCCCGTTCGGCGGCCGGGTCGGGGGCGGCGTCCAGCAGCCGCCCGACCCAGGGGGTGTCCACGGTGCCGGGGTTCACACAGTTGACGCGGATGCCCTCGCGGATGTGGTCGGCCGCCATCGCGCGGGTCAGCGCGAGCACCGCCCCCTTGGACGCGGAGTACAGCGCCCGCTGCGGCAGCCCCGCGGTGGCGGCGATCGAGCAGGTGTTGACGATCGCCGCGTGCGGCGACTCCCGCAGGTGCGGCAGGGCCGCCCGGGTGACGCGGGCGATCCCGACGACGTTGAGATCGAACACCCGCAGCCATTCGGCGTCGTCGTTGTCGGCGACCGTGCCCGCCGCGCCGATGCCCGCGTTGTTCACCAGCACGTCGATCCGGCCGTACCGCTCGGCGACCGCCGCGACCGCCCGCCGCACGGAGGCGTCGTCGGTCACGTCGCACGTGAACTCGGTGTCCTTGAGGTCGAGCACCGCGACCCGGGCACCCCGCGCGGTCAGCTCCTCGGCGACCGCCCTGCCGATGCCCGAGGCGCCGCCGGTGACCACCGCCACCAGCCCCTCGAACTCGCCTCCGGCGCCGCCCTCGGTCTCGCTCATGCCTGTCCCATCCGCTGGCGCTGCCGGCCGAGGCCGTCGACCTCCACCTCGACCACGTCGCCCGCGCGCAGGTAGGCCTCCGGTCCGCGGCCGAGCGCCACGCCCGCGGGGGTGCCGGTGTTCACCACGTCGCCGGGGTCGAGCACCATGAACTGGCTGAGGTACCAGATCACGTGGTGCACGCCGAAGATCTGGTTCTTGGTGTCGCCGTTCTGGCGCTGCTCGCCGTTCACCCACAGCCGCAGGCCGAGCGCCTGGGGGTCGCCGACCTCGTCGGGCGTCACCAGCCAGGGGCCGAGGGGGTTGAAAGTTTCACACGACTTGCCCTTGTCCCACTGGCCGCCGCGCTCGTTCTGGAACTCCCGCTCCGAGACGTCGTTGGAGATCGCGTACCCGGCGATCACACCGGCGGCCTCCTCCGGGGAGGACAGGTAGCGGGCGGTGGCGCCGATGACGACGGCCAGCTCGACCTCGTAGTCGGTCTTCACGCTCAGGCGCGGCACCAGGACCTCGTCGTCGGGGCCGACGACGGTGTTGGACGCCTTCATGAAGACCACGGGCTCGGCCGGGAGGGCGGCTCCGGTCTCCTCGGCGTGGTCGGAGTAGTTCAGGCCGATGCAGACGACCTTCCCCGGCCTCGCCACCGGCGCTCCGATCCGCTCGTACGGCTCCGCCTCGGGCAGCGAGCCCTCCGCCAGGGCCGTCCGCACCCGGTCGACGCCTCCTCCCGCGAGGAACGCGCCGTCGATGTCCGTCGTCAGTGACGACAGGTCCAGCACCCGGTCGCCGGGGCCCATGACACAGGGCCGCTCAGAACCCGGCGGACCCACCCGCAACAGCTTCACGATCTGTCTTCTCCGACTGGTTCACAGGGGCAAGTGTGATGCCGAGCCTGTCAGATTCATCGGGTTGAAGTAAAGCCGTTGATTGGGATATTTGCCGACTTACTTGACCTGAGGTGGACGTGACCATACTGTTCGAATCACATTCATCGGATCATTTGGAGTTCGCCCATGCCGACGATCACCTCGGTGAACGTGATCGACATCAGGTTCCCGACCTCCGCGACGCTCGACGGGTCGGACGCCATGAACCCGGACGGCGACTACTCCGCGGCGTACGTCGTGTTGCAGACGGACAGCGATCTCGCCGGGTACGGCCTGACGTTCACCATCGGACGTGGCAACGACCTGTGCGTGACCGCCGCCCGGCAGATCGGAGCACGGCTCCAAGGCTGTGACGTCGACGAGTTGGCCGGGAACCTCGGCGGTCTCTACCGCCAGATCATGTCCGACAGCCAGATGCGCTGGCTGGGCCCGGAGAAGGGGGTGGTGCACATCTCCGCGGCGGCCGTGCTGAACGCCGCCTGGGACCTCGCCGCCCGCCGGGCCGGCAAGCCGTTGTGGCGGTTCGTGGCGGACATGACGCCCGAGGAGCTGGTCGCGGCCTGTGACTTCCGCTACCTGTCCGACGTGCTGACCCCGGACGAGGCCGTCGAGATGCTGGCCCGGCTCGCCCCGACCCGCGAGGAGCGGATCGCCGAGCTCGCCGCGCACGGCTACCCCGGCTACACCACCACACCGGGCTGGCTCGGCTACGACGACGACAAGCTGCGCCGCCTGTGCCGCGAGGCGGTCGCCGACGGCTGGACCCACGTCAAGCTCAAGGTCGGCGCCAACCTGGAGGACGACGTACGCCGCCTCGCGATCGCCCGTGAGGAGATCGGCGACCTGACCCTCATGATCGACGCCAACCAGGTGTGGGACGTACCCCAGGCCATCGAATGGGTGAACCGGCTGGCGCCGTACGAGCCGCTCTGGATCGAGGAGCCGACCAGCCCCGACGACGTGCTCGGCCACGCGGCCATCCGCAAGGCGATCGCGCCCGTCGGCGTGGCCACCGGGGAGCACGCGCACAACCGGGTCATGTTCAAGCAGCTCCTGCAGGCCGGGGCGATCGACTTCTGCCAGATCGACTCGTGCCGGCTCGCCTCGGTCAACGAGATCGTGCCGATCCTGCTGATGGCGGCCAAGTTCGGCGTGCCCGTCTGCCCGCACGCGGGAGGCGTGGGCCTGTGCGAGCTGGTCCAGCACATGTCGGTGGTCGACTACGTCTGCGTGAGCGGCAGCCTGGAGGGGCGCGTCCTGGAGTACGTCGACCACCTGCACGAGCACTTCGTCGACCCGGTCCACATCGACCGGGGCCGTTACCGGCTGCCCGACGCGCCCGGCTACAACGCCCGGATGCACGACGAGTCCGTCGCCGACTACCGCTACCCTGACGGGCACCGCTGGGAAGGCTGACGTGAAGTCCGGCATGGAGGCTGGCATGGAGGCTGACGTAAGGGTGGACGACACCACTGATCAGGCCGCCGACGAGGCCCTGGAGCGGCTGACGGCCCGGCTGCGCCGGGAGGACGCGGTCGTCGTCGCCTACTCCGGCGGCGCCGACTCCGCGCTGCTCGCCTTCGCCGCCGCCCGGGTGCTCGGGCGGCGGGCCCTCGCCGTCACCGCGGTCTCCCCCAGCCTGGCCGCCTCCGAGCGGGCCGCGGCCCGTGCGTTCGCGCGGCGCCACGACCTCGCCCATCTGGAGGTGTGCACCGATGAGGCCGAGCGGCCCGAGTACGCCGCCAACGGCGCCGACCGGTGCTACCACTGCAAGTCGGCGCTGTTCGACGCCGTCGCGCCGCTGGCGGCCGCGATGGGCGCCCGGGTCGCCCTCGGCACGAACCTCGACGACCTCGGCGACCACCGCCCGGGGCAGCGGGCCGCGGCCGAGCGCGGAGCCATCGCGCCGCTGGTGGACGCCGGGCTGACCAAGGCCGGCGTCCGCATGGTCAGCCGCAGGCTCGGGCTGGTCACCGCCGACAAGCCCGCCGCGCCGTGCCTGGCCTCGCGGGTGAGTTACGGCGACCCGGTCACGCCCGAGGTGCTGGCCAGGGTCGAGGCCGCCGAGGCCGCGCTGCGCGGCCTCGGCTTCCCCGTGTGCCGGGTGCGCGCGCACGCGGGCGGCACGCTCGCCCGGGTGGAGGTGCCGCGGGACGAGATCCCGCGCGTGACCGAGGCGCGCGAGCACGTCGACGCCGCCGTCCGCGGCGCCGGCTTCACCTTCTGCTCGCTGGATCTCTCAGGCTTCGCGTCCGGGCGCCTGAACGCCCTGCTGCCGCTGCTCCCCTCCTGAGGGCCCAGTTATAGGCGCGAGGGCGACCACGCGGGTGCGGGCTCCGTCGAGGGCGAGCCGGAAGACCGGCGCGATCGTCCCGCCGAAGGCGGCCCGCGCCTCGGCGGCCCCGGCCCGCCAGGGGTCCGCGCCGACGCCGGTGGACCGGTAGTTGACGAAGCTCACGACGCGCAGATCGGGCAGCACCAGCCAGGCGTACGCCTGGTCGGGCTCCTCCGGGGGATTGGCGGCCACCAGCCCCGACCCGTTGAGCGGCGCGTACGGCCCGGTCAGGCGGGGCGCGACGAAGCCGTAGAGCCCGGTGGGCGCGCTTCCCGGCGGGTGGAACGAGTGGCGCTGGGTCGAGAAGAACAGGTAGTAGGACGAGTCGCGGACCACGACATGCGGCCGTTCGAGCTCGTGGCTGACGCCGTCCGCCACGAGGAGGGGAGGCAGCATCGACCAGCCGCCGTCCCGCGCTTCGGCGAGGGCCACCGCGCCCATGTAGCCGCCGTCTCCGCCGTCTTCGGCTTCTCCGATCGCGGGCGCGGCGACGGATGCCGCGACGAGGAGATACTCGCGCCCGTCGGCCGGGTCCCGGAACCAGCCCGGGTCGCGGAAGGCTCTGATACGCCCGGGTCCCCCGTCGATCTCGTCGGCCCGCAGGTAGATTCGGCCGTCCGAGCGGAGGACCTCGCGGTGCCCGGCGGCCGTGTAGAAGACCGACACGGTGCCGTCGGGGCGGCGGACCGCCGATCCGGACCACTCGCGGCTGCCCGGCGAGGCGCCGTCGGCGAACGCGGGCCCGAGGTCGTGCCAGCCGTCGCCGTCCCTCGTGAGCAGCCAAATCCGGGCGTGCGGGCGGGCGGCGCCCGACGATCATGAGGACCTGTCCTTCGTGAGCCACTGGATGGGAAGGGCGACGACGATGACGAGCACCATGAGCACGACGGCGAGAGCGGAGGCCGTGCCCACCTGCCGTTCGGAGAAGGCGAGGTATTGAACTCCTCTCCGGCCTGAGGCCGGAGATTCTCCCGTCGTGTCGCGGTTAAGCGGCGTGCGGGGGTTGACGCTTCGCGGACCGGGCAGCCCCGAGGTCTCCACGTCCTGACACCGCAGTTCCTGCGGCGTTGCGTATGTTGATCGCGGCGTTGGTGTCGGCGTGCCCGGCCCACCCGCACGCGGAGTTGACACAGGCGTACCTGATCCTGACCCGGGCCGCCGGGTCGCGGTGCCCGCACCGGTGGCAGGTCTGCGACGTGCCCGGGGCGGGCACCTTCACCACCAGCCCGCCGCGATCACGGGCCTTGTACCCCAGCAGGATGACGGTGCGGCCCCACGCCTGCCCGGTGATGGCGCGGTTCAGCCCCGCCTTCTGCCGCACGTTCTGGCCGGGGCGCTCGACCGTGCCCGTGGCGGAGCGGACCATGTTCATGATCGGCAGGTCTTCCACCACGACCACGCCGTAGGTGCGCGCGAGTTCGGTGGTGGTCTGGTGCTGCCAGTTCAAGGCTCGGCGCTTGGCTGTCGCGCGGAGCCGGGCGATCCGGTCATAGGTGCGGGCCAGCCGTTTGGACGCAGGCCGGCCGGGAGAGCGAGTGCGGCGCTGGCGGGCGGACTTCTTCTCCAGGCGGCGCAGACGTTCCTTCTCACGGCTGGTGAGCCAGTCCCCATGTTCACGCGTGGTGCCGTCCGACAGGGCCAGGTGCCTGCCCCGGTGGGCGATCGGGGCCGCCGCGACCACGGCTTCGGTGCGGAACACGATCTGCCACCCGAAGGCGTCCTTGACCAGCCGCGCGCCGGTGATCCGCCCGGCCGGTCCACCCCTGGTGACGCCGGGCAGGTCCCTGGTCCACCGGAAGCGCACCCGCCCGACCTTGGGCAGGTTGACCGCGCCCCACCGCCGATTCAGCCGCGCGATGTTCAGGTCCCGCCCCTGGGGGACATCCACGGCCATCCGGGACCGGGACCGGCTCTTGAAGCCGGGCCGTTTCGCGGGGTGGCCGGGGTCGAAGAAGTTCGCCCACGCCTGCCGGTAGGTTCTCAGCACCGCTTGGGCCGCCTCAGCGGGCAGCCGCCCCATCCAGTCGATCTCGCGGCGGGCCCGCCGGATCGCGGCGTCGCAGTCCTTGACCGAGGCCAACCGGCCCTGCCGGAAAGTGCAGTACTCGTGCAGCAGGTTCCACAACGCGCGGGCGGTGTGGGCCTGACCGTCCAGCACCGCCACCTGGGCGGCACTGAGGTCGAGACGCGCCACGTGCGCCCGCGCCTGCCTGGCCACCTCCACACCCGGATCGCACCCCCGGGTTTACGCCACCGTGACGGAATCCACACCCTGAGTGACCCCGATATTCGCGTCGGACGCCAACGCACGGAAGGGCGTCTCGGAGCGGATCCTCGCGAGGTATACAGCGCTCCCGGCCGCCGGTACCCGTGGAGCGGGCACATCTGGTCCCGGCTGCCACCTCGCCACAAGCGTGGGCGGCGCACCACTCACGGTCCTCAAGCACTGCATCGAACAGCAGAAACGACCCATGTGAGCTGACAGTGATTGATGGAGGTGAGCATCTCCCGCCAGGGCGTGACCATGAGCTGACCTGTTCACGGGCGGAAGGCCAGGGCACACTCGCGCCCTAGCGGGCACTCCCGCGTGGGCCTTCACCCCCGGCGTGAACGCCGAGCACTGGCCCACAGGTCGGTAGATCTTCAGCCCGGGGACCATCGTCGTGTTCCCCGGGCCTCCCTGGGTCCTGGGCCGCAGGGCGGTGGACGTCCTGTTCGCGGAGATGGGCCGTGACGGTGACGACGCCGCGCGGGAGGGCGCAGTGCGGGAGGGCGCAGTGCGGGAGGGCGCAGTGCGGGAGGGCGAGGTGCACCGGGTGCCGATGCCCGTCCGCCTCCGGGAGTCGGTCGCCGCCGCGACCCCGTGATCAGGCCGCATGGTCCGGCGGCCGTGGGAAGACGTTCCGGCAGCCGTGCCCGGGCTGCCGGAACCCCCTCAGTTCTGTGACTTGCCCCCGGTCAGCCGGGAGATCGCCAGGGCGGTGAGGATGATCGCCCCGTTGAGCGCGTCGATCCACTGGGCGGGCACGCCCGCCAGCGTCAGGACGTTCTGGATCATGTAGAGCAGCAGGATGCCGGTGAACGCGCCGAACACCGTTCCCTTGCCGCCGTTGAGGCTGACCCCTCCGATGACGGCGGCCGCGAACACCGTGAAGATCGCTCCGTTGCCCTGGGAGGCGGCGACGGAGGCGAGCCGGCCCGACAGCATGAGCCCGCCGAGCGCGGCCAGCGCGCCGGCGGAGATCAGCGTGATCCACAGCACCCGGTCCGTACGGATGCCCGCCGCCTTGGCTGCGTCCACGTTGCCGCCGATGGCGTACAACGCGCGCCCGAACCGGGTGAACCCGAGCAGCACGATGCCGGCCGCGAACAGCAGCAGGCAGATCCAGATCGACGCGGGCACGCCGAGCCACATCGTCGAGCCGAGGTAGGCCATGGGCGCCGGGAGGTTGAAGAAGGTCTGCCCGCCGGAGATGCCCGTCAGGAGGCCGCGCAGCACGATGAGCATGCCCAGCGTGACGATGAAGCCGTTGAGCCCGAAGCGGACGATGAACAGCGAGTTCACCATTCCGACGAGCACGCCGACCAGGAGGGTGATCGGGATCGCCCACGCCCCGGGCACCAGCCCGAGCCCGTGTCCCGCCCCCGCCGCGACCGTCAGCCAGGCGGCCACGCCGGGAGCCAGCCCGAAGGTCGACTCCAGCGACAGGTCCATCCGGCCGGCGACCAGCACGAGCGTCTGCGCCAGGACGAGCAGCGAGATCTCCGACATCGTCTGCAGGATGTTGATCAGGTTGTCGGCCTGCAGGAAGATCGGGCTCACGACCTGGCCGACGATCGCGATCACGATGATCGCGGGGACCAGGGCGAAGTCCCGCAGCCGGGCCAGCGGGATCGGGGAGCGGCGCCTTCCCGTCTCCGCGCTCTCCGGCGGCGCGGAGCCCTGGGGGTGGCCCGTCCCGGGGTGGGCGGCGGTGGTCTCAGGCATCGAGGTCGACTCCTTCCATGGCGGCCACCATCTCGTGGTCGTGCCAGCCGGCGGCCAGATCCGCGACGACCCGGCCGTGGAACAGCACGAGCACCCGGTTGCACAGCCGCAGATCGTCAAGTTCATCGGAGGCGATCACGACACCGGTGCCGTTTCCGGCGATCTCCTCGACCTTTTCGAGCAGGAACTCCTTCGACCGGACGTCGACCCCGGCGGTCGGCGTGATCAGCACGAGCAGGCGGGGGTCGTTCGCCAGGGCGCGGGCCATCACCACCTTCTGCTGGTTGCCGCCGGACAGCCCGGAGACCGGCAGGTCCGGGCCGGGAGTCTTGATCGCGAGATTGCTGATCATCTCGCGGGCCAGCGCGTCCTTGCGGCGCCCGCTGACGAACCCCGCCGATCCGAGCCGTTCGGGCACGGTCATCGTGGTGTTGTCGGCGATCGACATCAGCGGGACGAGCCCCTGGTGGTGCCGGTCCCTGGGGACGAATCCCACGCCCGCGGCGAGCGAGTCCGGCACGCTCCCCGGACGCGGGCGCCGGCCGCCCACCTCCATGGTCCCGTCCTGCGGGGCACGCAGCCCCACGATGGTCTCGGCGAGCTCGGTCTTCCCGCTGCCGCCGAGGCCGGCCAGGCCCACGATCTCTCCCTCGCGGACCGTGAGGTCGACGTCCTGGTAGACGTCGCCGTCGGTCAGTCCCCGGACGTCGAGGACCACCGGGGCCTCGGCCAGGACCGGCGGGCGGACGGCGTGCTCCCGCAGGCCGGCCGCCTCCCCGGTCATCGCCGCGACCAGCTCGCCCTGCGGCAGGTCGGTCACCGGCGCGGTCAGGATGTGCCGGGCGTCCCGGAACACCGTGACCGTGTCGCAGATCTCGTAGATCTCCTGCAGGTGATGGCTGATGAACAGGAAGGTCACTCCCTGGTCCCGCATCGCCCGCATCCGGTCGAACAGCCGGGAGATCGCCGCGCCGTCGAGCTGCGCGGTCGGCTCGTCCAGGATGATGAACCGGGCGCCGAACGACAACGCCCGGGCGATCTCCACGAACTGCCGCTGCTCCACGCCGAGCTCCCCGGCCGGCCGGCGGACGTCGACGTCCACCGACCAGGCCTCCAGGAGCTCGGCGGCCTTCCGCCACACGCCCTTCCAGCCGACCAGTCCGAACCGGCCGCGGTCGTGCCGGTTCAGGTACAGGTTCTCCGCCACGGTCAGCTCAGGGATGATCGTGGACTTCTGGTAGACGCAGGCGACCCGTTCCCGCCACGCGTCGCGGTCGGACAACCGCGGCGCGGGGGTCCCGGCGAAGCGGACCTCGCCCTCGTCCGGCGCCTGCAGGCCGGTGAGGATGGAGACCAACGTCGACTTGCCGGCGCCGTTGCGTCCGACGAGCGCGTGGGTCTCCCCCTGCCTGATCGTGATGTGGGCGCGGTCCAGCGCCGTCGTCTCGCCGTATCTCTTGGTGATGCTTTCCGCCTCGGCGACGGGCGGGCCGGTGCGGACCGGCTCGCCGTCGCGGGCGGGCGAAGGGCTCGCGGGCCCTGCCGCGAAATCGCCCATTGTCATGCCTCTCAGCTCAGGTTGTTGCCCCACAGCGACTTGTCGTCGTGCTTGACGCTGGAGATGTCACCGTACGTACCGCCGTCCGCCGTGACCAGAGGCGCGGAGAGCTGGTCTTCGAGCAGACCGGGCCGCACCTCGATGATGGTGCTGTCGTGGTCGGTCTTGCCCGGCTGGAAGGTCTTGCCCTCGGCCGCGGCCTGCGCGTACGACAGCGCCCACTTGGCGTACAGGTCCGCGGGCTGCGAGACGGTGGCGTCGATGTTCCCGGCGGCGATGTCCTTGAGCTCCTGCGGGATGCCGTCGTTGGAGACGACGAAGACGTGCTTGGGGTCGTCCGGCGCCACCAGGAGGTCACGCTGCTTCAGCACCTGCAGCGTGCCCGCGAGGGCGAAGCTCGACTGCATGTAGACGCCCTTGATGTCCGGGTTCGCGGTGAGCCTCGTGGAGAGCTTCTGCGCGGCCACGGCGCCGTCCCACTTCGTGGCCTCGCCGAAGACCGTGATGCCGGGGTAGTTCTGCTTCATGCAGTCGTTGAACGCCTCGGTGCGGTCCCGGCCGTTGATGGAGGCCAGATCGCCCTCCAGCATGACCACCTTGCCCTTGCCCTGAAGCTTCTCGCCCAGGAACTTGCAGGCCTTCTCCCCGTACGCGCGGTTGTCGGCGCGGACGACCATGAACGCGTTCCCCGTGTCGGGGCGCGTGTCCACCAGCACAGCGGGGATCTTCTTCCCCTCCAGCTGCTGCAGCGTGGGCGCCACCGCGGCGGTGTCCTGCGGCGCCATGACCACGGCCTTGACGCCCTGGCCGATCTGCGTCTGCACGTTCGCGGCGAGCTTGGCCACGTCGTTCTGGGAGTTGGTGGTCTTGAGGTCGACGCCCAGCTCACCGGCGAACTTGGGCACGTACTGGATGTAGGAGTTCCAGAAGTCGGTGTCCGACCGCGGGTAGTCGACGCCGACCACCGCCTTCGCCGCCGTATCCGTCCCGCCGGAGGCCGCGGTCCCCTCGCCGCCGGAACCGCCGTTCCCCCCGCACGCGGCGGCGAGGCAACCGGCGACGGCCAGAACCAGCCCAGCCCCGAAGCGTCTGCTTCTCATAGTCTCTCCTTCTGCATCGCCACGACGGGCCTGCCGTGGCCGATCGCGCCCGCGGGCGCGATCGTGCCCGCGCGCCGGGGGGCGCGCGAGCCTCCGGCGAGGCTGCCCTCGTACGTGCTCATTATTGACAGAACATGGGATGTCTTTCTATGGCCAAAACCATGTCAGTGTCCAGACCTCCAGGCGTCGCAATCGCCGAAACCCCCGAAATTCCTGGATAAAGTCCTGCTCCTCTCGGGAGTGCAACCGGTTCCGTGGCTCAGCGGCGCGAGGAGGCCCGACCGAATACATCGCATGTTTCCTGCCACAGCAGGAGACGGCGGAGTGACCTTCCGTGAGCCTCGGGGCCCCGCCACCCCTTTCCGGCCGCCCCATATCCGGCACTCCCGGGCCGGCGCGCCAAGGGTCCATGTGGCTGTTCCGGGTCCCCGCGTACGAAAATTCGGCTATGTCGTTGACCGAGCAGGCGATCGAACGCATCCGGCAGCTCATCAAGGACGGGGCCCTGCCCCCGGGCGCGCGCCTGCCGCCGGAGCAGGACCTCGCCGCCGAGCTCGGGCTGTCCCGCAACCTGCTCAGGGAGGCCGTCCGCTCTCTCATCACCACCCGCGTGCTGGAGGTGCGCAGGGGTGACGGCACCTTCGTCACGAGCCTCAAGCCGGAACTGCTGCTGGAGGGCGTCGGTCTGGCGGTGGAGATGATGCGGGGCGACGACCTCCTGGAGATCACCGAGGTGCGGCGGCTGTTCGAACCGGTGGCCACGGCCCTGGCCGCCACCCGGATCACCGCCGCCCAGCTCGCGGAGGTCGGACGTCACCTCGACGCGATGATCGCCGCCCAGGACGACGTGGAGCTGCTGAACCACCACGACGACGCCTTCCACCGCGCCGTGTTCGCGGCCACGGGCAACCAGTCGCTGTGCGCGCTGCTCGGCGGCATCTCCGGCCGGACGCTCCGCGCCCGCGTGTGGCGCGGGCTGGTGGTGGAGAACGCGGCCGGCCGGACGATCGCCGAGCACGCCGCCATCTACCGGGCGCTCGCGGACGGCGACGCGCCCCTCGCCCAGGCGGCCGCGCTGCTGCACGTGAACACCACGGAGACCTGGCTCAGGGAGAACCTCGGCCCTTCGGCGCCCGGCCCCGCGGACGAGCCGCCGAGGTGACCACACCCTCCGCGAGACCGCGTTGTGAAACTTACAGACATCCCATGCCTTTGTAAGAGCTCCTGTCACCGGAGTGGGGCACCTGGGCGCCGACCCCAGGGCGGACCCGGCACCGGCCGCCAAGGCGTGCGGCATGGGCGAACGTCATCGGAGGTATGCGACGTGGCCCCGTTCCGGGGGGCGCGGCGGGTGGCGGGGCGGGCATCGGCGGCGGGACGCCGCCTCCGTTGGGTCTGGACAGACCCCGTGCCCCGCCTTACAAAGACATCCCATGTCTTAGCAGTAACCCTCATACGCCGCACCACAGAGCCCTCTCTCCGAAAGGCACGCGTATGTCTACGCCCTCGTTCCGGATGAGCCGCCGTCAGTTACTCGCGTCGGCCGCGGTCGCCACCGCCGCAGGTGTGCTGAAAGCCGGCCCCGCATGGGCCACCGCCGGCCCGCAGAGCTACAGCGCGAGCTGGTCCTCGGTCGACCAGCACCCGCCGGCCGCCGAGTGGTTCCAGGACGCCAAGTTCGGCATCTACTTCCACTGGGGTGTCTTCAGCGTCCCGGCGTACGCCAACGAGTGGTATCCGCGCAACATGTACAACAACGGGTCGAACGAGAACAACCACCACAAGAGCGTCTTCGGCGACCCGTCGGCCTGGCCGTACCACAACTTCATCAACGGTGCCCGGGACAAGGCCGGCAACTTCGTGCAGTTCGCGCCCAAGCTCAAGTCGGCCGGCGGCAACTTCGACCCCAACGAGTGGGCGCAGCTGTTCGCCGACGCCGGGGCGAAGTTCGCCGGGCCGGTGGCCGAGCACCACGACGGCTACTCGATGTGGAACAGCCGGGTGAACGAATGGAACTCGGTCGCCACCGGGCCCAAGCTCGACCTGCTGCGACTGCACGCCGACGCCATCCGGTCCAAGGGGCTCAAGCTTCTGGTGGCCATGCACCACGCCTACAACTTCACGGGCTTCTACCAATGGGTGCCGGCACAGTCCAGCACCAGCCTCAAGAAGCTGTACGGCCAGCTCGACAAGACCACCGAATACCAGCTCTGGTACGACAAGCTCAAGGAGATCATCGACGGCTACCAGCCCGACGTCATCTGGGAGGACTTCAACCTCAGCCAGATCCCCGAGTCGTACCGGCTGAACTTCCTGTCGTACTACTACAACCAGGCGGTCGCCTGGAACAAGGACGTCGTCGCCACCTACAAGGACGGGTACAACACCAGGGGCGAGGTGGTCGACTACGAGCGCGGCGGCCCGGCGGGCATCCAGACCCCCTACTGGCTGACCGACGACAGCATCTCCAGCTCCAGCTGGTGCTACACGAACGGCATCGGCTACTACTCACTCAACGCCATGCTGCACTCGCTGATCGACCGGGTCAGCAAGAACGGCAACATGCTCCTCAACATCGCCCCGATGGCCGACGGCACCATCCCCTCCGGGCAGCGGACGATCCTGCTGGGCATCGGCGACTACCTCAAGCGCTTCGGCGAGTCCATCTACTCCACCCGGGCCTGGTCGGTCTTCGGCGAGGGGCCCACGCAGATGGGCGGCGGCTCCTTCACCACCCCCCGGGCGGGCACCGCGCAGGACATCCGGTTCACCCGCAGCAAGGACAACACGGTCCTGTACGCCACCGTGCTCGGCTGGCCGGGTGCCACGCTGAACATCGCGACGCTGGGCTCGAACCGGATCAGCCTCAGCAACCTGGCCTCGGTGCAGCTGCTGGGCTCATCCGCGGGCCAGTACACCGACCTGCCCAACCGCACCCAGGACGGCTCGGGCCTGCACATCTCGATGCCGTCGTCCAACGCCCCGTTCACCGCTCCCGCGTACGTGGTCAAGCTGACCTTCAACGGCCAGATCCCCTCGCCGGGCTCCGGCGGCACCCCGACCGGTTACGTGCGGATCGCCAACGCCGCCACCGGCCTGGTGCTGGACAGCGGCGGCAACGTGGCGTCGGGGTCGAATATCAAGCAGTGGAACTGGGACGGCAGCAACAACCTGCAGTGGCAGCTGGTCGACCTGGGCGGCGGTTGGTACCGGATCGTCAACCGCACCAACGGCATGGTCGTCGACAGCTGGGGCAACACCGCCAACGGCGCCAACGCCAGGCAGTCGGCCTGGAACGGCGGCAACAACCAGCAGTGGCGCCTGAACGACGTGGGCAACGGCCGCTACCAGATCGTCAACCGCGGCACCGGGACCTCCCTCGACGGCATGGGCTACACCAGCGCCGGCTCCGCCGTCGGCATGTGGACGCCGAACAACAACGCCAACAACCAGTGGACCGTCACCGGGGTCTGACCCGCCGGGCACGCGCGGGCTCACCGGGCGAGGCTCTGGCCGAGCAGGGCGCACGCGGAGACCGCCGCCACGGCGAGGACGGCCGCGCGCACCCTTCCGCCGTCGAGATAGCGGCGCAGCGGCCCGGACGCGGCGTGGCCGAGCAGGACGAACGGCACCAGGGCCGCCCCCGCGACCAGCGCGCGGGCCGGCAGCCTGCCGAGAAGGCCGAGGATGACGAGCGACTGCGCGGCGCTCAGGCAGAAGAACGTCGCCAGCGTCGCCCGGATCTCCGGGCCGCGGGCACTCTGGTAGACGAGGGCGATCGGCGGCCCGCCGATCCCGGTGGCCGTGCCGGTTACACCCGACAGGAACCCGGCCGCGGTCAGCGTCGCGCCGTTGCGGGGCACCGCGACGGCGCGGGCCGTCAGCACCACCGCGGCCAGCACCATGACGCCGACCAGCACGCCCAGCGTCGCCGTGCTGACGTAGACGATCACCAGGGCCCCGGCGGCGCTTCCCGGCAGCCTGCCGAGGAGGGCGAAGCCCGCGCCCCGCCACTCGGTCCCCCGCCACTCCCGGGCCAGCGTGAGCAGCGGCATCGTCATGTTGACGACCTGCACCGCGCCAGGCATCACCGTCGGGTCGAGCAGGGTGATCACGGGAGCCGCGACCAGGCCGAGCCCGAACCCCACCCCGCCCTGGACGACCGCCCCGGCGAAGACGGCCACGCCCGCGACCAGCAGCAGCGCCACCTCATGATCCATGGCGGGACCCTAACGGCCGCTCCCCACGCCGCGGCAACCGGTTATCCAGCCCGGGACTCAGACAATCACCGTCAGTAATCGAAAAGTGTGGCGAGAGTAGTCAACGGGTTCCTAGACTTCCGCACAGCGACAGCGCATAGCACTTTCTGTAGACCCTTTTGTAGACAGGATCGTAGCCTCGCAGTATGAGCAGCGAGCCACGCCACACGACGATCCGGGTCAGTGTCGAGACCAGGGACCTGATAGCGCGACTCTCGGAGCAGGAAGGCAAGAGCATGACCGCATTGGTCGAGGACGC
The DNA here is from genome assembly GCF_008728085.1 of Microbispora cellulosiformans. Classification (NCBI taxonomy): domain Bacteria; kingdom Bacillati; phylum Actinomycetota; class Actinomycetes; order Streptosporangiales; family Streptosporangiaceae; genus Microbispora; species Microbispora cellulosiformans. The sequence continues at coordinate 465,900 of NZ_VYTZ01000002.1, forward strand.
CGTGAGAGAGCACAGGAAGAAGCTCCGCTGGCAGCGTGTCGCAGGACAGATAGAGCGGACTCGGAGGGAAGACCCCGAAAGCTGGGCGGAGTACGTCGCGGAGCGCGAACTGTGGCTCGGGCCGTCGTCAAACCGCACTCGCATCGCCCCCGAGTGGGAAGGTCTGCTCGATCTGCCCGAGGATCTCCCCCACGAGTCCAAGGAGAGGGATGAGGGTTAGGCAAGGCGACATCTGGTGGGCCAGCCTCGGTGAGCCGATCGGCCGCGAGCAAGGGTACGACCGGCCCGCCGTCGTCGTCAGCAACGACATCTTCAACAGGCTTGTACGAGACCCCGTGCTTGCCGTCCCGTTGACCACACGATTCCGCGACTGGGACACGCACATCGAGATAGCGCCTGAGGAGACGGGGCTGCCAAAGACGAGTTGGGCGATGGTCGAACAGCTACGTGCGCTCTCGCCCGAACGACTCGGCACAAAGATCGGATTCGTTCCGCCCGAGGTGATGGCGGAGATCACCGACTGGGTCGCCGACATGTTGTAGGGCGAGGGCGTCGTCCTGGGCGGGACTGAATCCCGCCCAGGACGACGTCAGGTCCGACGCGGACGCGGGTCAGCTCCTGGCGAGCAGGGAGCGCAGGACGTACTGCATGATGCCGCCGTGGCGGTAGTAGTCGGCCTCTCCCGGGGTGTCGATCCGGACCACCGCCTGGAACTCGACGTCCCCGGCCCGCACGGTCACGGTAGCGGGGGTCGCGCCGGCGTTGAGCTCCTCGACACCGGTGATGTCGAAGGTCTCCTCGCCGGTCAGGCCGAGCGACTGCGCCGTCTCGCCCTCGGGGAACTGCAGCGGCAGCACGCCCATGCCGATCAGGTTCGACCGGTGGATGCGCTCGTACGACTCGGCGATGACGGCGCGGACGCCGAGCAGCGCGGTGCCCTTGGCCGCCCAGTCGCGCGACGAGCCCGAGCCGTACTCCTTGCCGGCCAGGACGACCAGCGGGATGCCGGCGGCCTGGTAGTTCTGCGAGGCGTCGTAGATGAACGCCTGCTCCCCGCCCTTGGTGAAGTCGCGGGTGTAGCCGCCCTCCACGCCGTCCAGCAGCAGGTTGCGCAGCCGGATGTTGGCGAAGGTGCCGCGGATCATCACCTCGTGGTTGCCCCGGCGGGAGCCGTAGGAGTTGAAGTCCCTGACCTCGACGCCGTGCTCGCGCAGGTAACGACCGGCCGGGGTGTCGGCCTTGATCGAACCGGCGGGCGAGATGTGGTCGGTCGTGACCGAGTCGCCCAGCTTGGCGAGGACCCGGGCGCCCCTGATGTCCGTCACCGGCTCGGGCTTGGCGGGCATGCCGTCGAAGTACGGCGCCTTGCGGACGTACGTCGAGTCGGCGTCCCACTCGAAGGTGTCACCGGTCGGGATCGGCAGCGACCGCCAGTGCTCGTCACCCTTGAACACGTCCGCGTAGTCGCGCAGGAACATGTCCTGGCCGATCGACTCGGACACCACGGCCGCGACCTCCTCGGGCGCGGGCCAGATGTCCTTGAGGAAGACCGGCTGCCCGTCGGCGCCGACGCCGAGCGGTTCGTTGTTCAGGTCGATGTCCATGGTCCCGGCCAGCGCGTACGCCACGACCAGCGGCGGCGAGGCCAGGTAGTTCATCTTGACGTCGGGGTTGATGCGCCCCTCGAAGTTGCGGTTGCCCGACAGCACGGCGGTGACCGCGAGGTCGTTCTCCTGGATCGCCTCGGAGATCTCCGGGTCCAGCGGGCCGGAGTTGCCGATGCAGGTGGTGCAGCCGTAGCCGACCAGGTTGAAGCCCAGCTTGTCGAGGTACGGCTGGAGGCCGGACCGCTCGAAGTAGCCGGTGACGACCTGGCTGCCCGGGGCGAGGGAGGTCTTCACCCACGGCTTGCGGGCCAGGCCCTTGTCCACGGCGTTCCTGGCGAGCAGGGCCGCGCCGAGCATGACGTACGGGTTGGACGTGTTGGTGCAGGAGGTGATCGCCGCAATCGTGACCACGCCGTGGTCGATCTCGAACGGGGCGCCCTCCGCCGGCGTGACCGTCGTCGGGCGGTTCGGCCGCTCGCCGTTCCGCCGCACCGCGTGCGGCACGTCACCGGCCCCCGAACGGGAGATCGCCGGGGAGTCGGAGGCGGGGAAGGACTCGGCCGACGCCTCGTCGGCGGGACCCTCGACGCTGTCGTCGGCGACGTAGGTGCGCACCGCCGCGCGCCAGGCCGACTTGGCGTCCGCCAGCGGGATGCGGTCCTGCGGGCGCTTCGGCCCGGCGATCGACGGGACGACGGTCGACAGGTCGAGCTCGATGTACTCACTGAAGACGGGCTCGGGGGCCGAGGGGTCGAGCCACAGGCCCTGCTCCTTGGCGTACGCCTCGACCAGCGCGACCTGCTCCGGCGAGCGGCCGGTCAGCGTGAGGTAGTCGGTCGTCTGGCCGTCGATCGGGAAGATGGCGCAGGTGGAGCCGAACTCCGGGCTCATGTTGCCGATCGTGGCGCGGTTGGCCAGCGGCACGCTGCTGACGCCCTCGCCGTAGAACTCGACGAACTTGCCGACGACACCGTGCCCCCGCAGCATCTCGGTGATCGTGAGCACGAGGTCGGTCGCGGTGGCGCCGGCGGGCAGCTTGCCGGTCAGCTTGAACCCGACCACCCGGGGGATCAGCATGGAGATCGGCTGGCCGAGCATCGCGGCCTCGGCCTCGATGCCGCCGACGCCCCAGCCGAGGACGCCGATGCCGTTCTCCATCGTGGTGTGCGAGTCGGTGCCCACACAGGTGTCGGGGTACGCCCGGCCGTCGCGGATCATGACGACCCGGGCCAGATGCTCGATGTTGACCTGGTGGACGATCCCGGTGCCCGGCGGGACGACCTTGAACTCGTCGAAGGCCGTCTGGCCCCAGCGCAGGAACTGGTAGCGCTCGCGGTTGCGCTCGTACTCCCGGTCGACGTTGCGCTGGAAGGAGTCGGGGTGGCCGAAGTAGTCCACGATGACCGAGTGGTCGATGACCATCTCGGCGGGGGCCAGCGGGTTGATCTTGGCGGGGTCCCCGCCCAGGTCGCGGACGGCCTCACGCATGGTGGCGAGGTCCACCACGCACGGGACGCCGGTGAAGTCCTGCATGATCACGCGGGCGGGGGTGAACTGGATCTCCACGCTGGGCGTGGCGTTCGGGTCCCACCCGGCGAGGGCGCGGATGTGGTCGGCGGTGATGTTCGCGCCGTCCTCGGTGCGCAGCAGGTTCTCCAGCAGGATCTTCAGGCTGTACGGGAGGCGCGCCGACCCCTCGACGGCGTCCAGCCGGTAGATCTCGTATGACGCGTCGCCGACGCGCAGCGTGTCACGGCTGCCGAAGCTGTTCGCGGACACGAAGTTCGCCTCCCCAGGTTCCGGGCTTGTTCCACAAGTTCGCTATGCATCCTCCCGCACCGAGGGAACACTCCTGACAATCAGGTCGCCCTTACCTGTGCGGCGCGAGGATGTCTCGACATCAAGATATCTCTCCCGATATCTCGACATCAAGTTACTTGTAGGTAGGCGTCCGGGCCGCGCCTCTCAGGCAGGCCGGCGACCCTCCCTCAGGCGGGCATCAGCCGCAGGCAGAGCAGCGCGATCACCACGATCGACAGGGCCGGGCCGAGGAACTGCTTCTCGAACGCCCTGCCGGTCTTGATGCCGATGTCGTACGGCAGGAGCCAGCGCCCCTTGATCGGCCATAAGACGGGACAGCCGCGCTCGGTCAGGCAGTCGCCGATCACATGCACGAGGCAGCCGATCCCGATGGCGATCCCCAGCCAGGAGTAGGTGACCCCGAGCACCATGAACGTCAAGAACAGCGCGGCGGTCATCCCGACGTTCACCACCGCGGAGGTGAGCGTCTTGCCGGGTACGCCGAGCCCCACGGCGCGCAGCGCCAGGCCGATCATCAGGACGACCAGGATGTCGCGGCCCACGGCGTAGCGGTCGCCGAGCAGGTGCGCGCCCACCCCCATCACGATGCTGAACAGCAGCGAGTGCGTCGCGTGCCGGTGCCCGCCGCTCACGAAGTTGACGCCCTTGCTCAGCAGGTAGGTCGCCGGGCCGAACGTCTGGGCGATCGTGGCGCTGGGATGGTCGAGGTCGGGCAGCATGGCCGCGCCCGCGCAGACCACCGCCCCCGCGACCAGCTCCGGCGGAGTCAGGATCGGGCCCGTCAGCGTCGCCAGCTCCACATGGCCCACCGCGCCCGGCAGCGCCACCAGGGCCGGCGCGACCGCGAGCCACACCGCCGCCCCGCTGAGGGCGTGCGAGTGCCCCATCATGTCAAGATCACGCCTTGAGACTGTACGGCAAAGCACCGACAAAATCCGCGAAGCGCCCACGAGGCCGGGCCTGTGTCGGGGCTCCCGTCGTCAATCCGGCGGCCGTTCGACGTCAGAGAGGGCGGCGGCGCGATCCGCCGAAAAAGGGTGCGGGATCGTCCCGCTCCAAGAGCACCCCCCAGCCCTCCCAGAGCAGAACGATCCCGCCTGTGCCAGATAACGCTACGGTCTCGGGCGGTGTTCCCGGCAACCGGAAAAAGTTCCGGTGAGCTACATCACTCTTCCCTGGCGCGCACCGGGAGAACAATCTCGATATATCGTTGAAGCATCGAGAACGGATCGGGAAGAAGGGACACGCGATGAGCCAGGCACACACGTTCGGCGGGCCCTGGGCCGGCCACGACCACCACGACGCCCGGGACGCCCGGGACGCCCGGGACGCCCGGGACGCCCGGGAGGCGCTCCGCGACGAGATGCGCCGCCATCTGCGGGGCGCCCTGCGCCGGGCGTACGCGAACATGAAGGAGGCGGCCATGTGGCACCAGGAGCATCAGCAGGCAGGTCCGCACGAGCACCGGCACAGGGGCGGCATGCGGGGGCGCGGCCAGTGGGGCGGTTTCGGTCCGGGCGGCCCCGGCGGCCCGTTCGGGCCGTGGGCGGGCGGGAACTTCCCGTTCGGCGGCCGGGGTTTCGGGCGGCCCCGCAAGGCCAAGCGCGGTGACGTGCGGGCGGCGATCCTCGCCCTGCTCGCGGAGGAGCCGCGCAACGGCTACCAGATCATCCAGGAGATCGCCGAGCGCAGCCAGGGCGGCTGGAAGCCCAGCCCGGGCGCGGTGTACCCCGCGCTCCAGCAGCTCAGCGACGAGGGCCTGGTCCGCGCCGACGAGACCGACGGGCGCAAGACGTTCCAGCTCACCGAGGCGGGCCGGGAGTACGTCGCGCAGCACGAGAGCGAGGTCCGCGCGCCCTGGGAGGAGATGACGCCGGACATCGGGGACGACGTCCACGAGCTGTTCGGCCTGTCCAGGCAGGCGGCGTCGGCGCTGTTCCAGATCGCCCAGTCGGGCAGCGACGGGCAGATCAGGCAGGCGCGGCAGGTCCTGACCGAGACCCGGCGGCAGCTCTACCGGATTCTCGCCGACGGCGACCCCGCCGAGGAGTGATCATGGGCTTCCCCGACGACACCCGCGGCGGGGCCGGCCGGCCTCCCGCCGGGGCCCTGCGTATCGGCGACAGGGAGCGCGACGAGGTGATGCGGATCCTGCACGACGCGTTCGCGCAGGGCCGCATCACCCAGGAGGAACTCGACGAGCGCCTCGACACCACCCTCGCCGCCCGTACGGAGGAGGACCTGCGGCGGGTGACATCCGACCTCCTCCCCGGCTTCCGGGCGGCGGCTCCCCCGCCGGGACCGCCGTACCCCTGGCAGCACCACCACCGTCACGGCCACCACGGCTACGGCCACCCCGCCGCCTGGGGGCCGTACGCGGCGGCCTGGGGGGCGCCCCACGCGGCGCACTGGGCGGGCGCGAGGCGTCCGAGGGTCGGGCCGCCGGTCCTGCCGATCGTGGCCGCGGTGGTCCTCGTGGTCGCGTTCGTCTCCGGGCACGCCTGGCCGCTGTTCCTGGTCGCCAAGCTGCTGTTCCTGGCGTGGCTGGTGACGACGGTCCTCCGCCTCGCGCGGCACCGGCACCGGCCGCACCGATCACGAATTGGGCCTTGACCCGGCATCGGCGGAGGCCAACGATCGACATGTCGCCCTCGGGGGAGAGTTTGCGGCCACCCCGATGAACGGAGGGTGAGATGCAGACAGCCGAGCCGGAACCCGAGGTGGTGCCGCAGACCGAGCGAACGGCGGGGACGAGGCAGATCAGGATCAGGTTGCTGGACGCCGCGGAGACGAGCGTGTGCAGCAACTCGACGGGGAACTGACACGCGCCACACGTCCGCGGTAAGCACCGACGCGCGCCACGTTCCTCGATCCGGGCCGGGGCCGGGCGCGCTCCGACCACGATTCGGCTTCGGCCGAGGAGGCCCCATGCCCGGAGAAGCGTTCGAGCACGTCAGAAAGGTCGCGGGAGAAGTCCTCCACGCGGCGGAGTACCGGACCGAGCTCTACGAGCACCTGCGCGAGGTGGAGGGAGTGGTGTGGAAGCTGGAACGCGCCCAGCACTTCCACGAGCCCGACACGCCGAGCTGGGTCGCGATGGTGAGCGGAGACTGGGACCGGGCACTCGCGCTGATGGGCGAGATGCGCTTCGCCGACGACCTCCCGCCCCGGGCGGAGCTACGCCGCCTGCGGATCGTGGAGACACCGCCGACGCCGTACCTGCAGTGGGAGGTCATCCTGCTCGCGGCCCGCACCCGGGCGGGCGAGCGGGCGCGGGCGCTGCACGCCCGGGCGGTGCGGCATCTGGAGGAGCACGCGCCGCTGCCCGAGCTGCTCATCCTGGGCCCGGGCCTGATGTACGAGGTCCTCTACGACGATATGGGGGCGCACGTGGGCGGCCGGCGGATCACCGACGCCGGTGTGATCGACGAGTGCGCCGAGATCATCTCCGAGCTGTACGCGGAGGCGGAGGACATGGTGGCCTTCCACGACCGTGAGGTGGCGCCCCTGCCGCCTCCCTCGCCCTGGCGCATCCTCTCCCACCCCGGCCACCCCTGAGACTCGCCCGTCCCAGCCGGCGGGACAGGGCTCAGGCCCCGTCCCGCTGGTGCTCCTCCAGCACCGTGCGCAGGATGGCGAGCGTGCGGCGGTCCGTGCGAAATGGGCGGCCGAGACGGCGGCTACGTCCTGGGGCGCCCGGCACGCACGCGGGGGAGGACCCGGGAGCGGGCCGTCCCTGACCTCCGCGGTCGATCCCGTCAGGCCTGCGGCGGGCGCAGGCGGGCCATCTCGGCCGCGATGGCCTCCAGCCTCCAGTGGGCGTTCAGCCCACTGGGGTTGGGCAGCACCCACAGCGCCGTCCCGCCGATCGTCTCCTCCTGCGGGCCGATCCGGGCGGCGGGGCGCGCGAAGGCGACCCGATAGGCCGACACCCCCGCTATCGCCAGGACGCGGGGGCGGACCTCCGCCACCAGCCGCGCGAGCCGCTCACCGCCCACGCGGAGCTCCTCCAGGGCCAGCTCGTCGGCCCGGGCGGTCGCCCGGGCCGCGATGTTGGTGATGCCCAGCCCGTAGGACGGGAGCAGGTGCTGCTCGGACGGCGCGAGCCTGCGCGGCACGAGACCGGACAGGTGCAGGGCGGGCCAGAACCGGTTGCCCGGCCGCGCGAAGTGGTGACCGGTCGCGGCCGAGTAGAGGCTTGGGTTGATCCCGCAGAACAGCACGTCGAGGCCGGGACCGAGCACGTCTTCGATCGTCGCGTTCCTGGCCGCCTCGAGGTCGGCCTTGGTGGGGGCCATGCCGCGATGCTAGTGCCGCCCGCTCCTGGTCGCTCCCCGGTCAGAAGCTGGGCGCAGCCGTCGAGCAGGTAGAAAAGCTCGGCGGAGCCGGCGTGGTGATGGGGACGGTCAGCGACATTGGGAGTCCTTCAACAAAGTGCTGCGGTGGGTCAGACGGCGAAGAGCAGGCCGGCACTGATGAGCACGATCACGGCGGTCGCGAAGTGAACGCCGAAGGCGACCGCCCGGGTGCCGCCGTTGCGCAGCACGATCAGGGTGTCGCCCAGGGGCAACAGAGCGACGATCAGCATGTACCAGGCCTCGGCGCGGGCGCCGGCGCCGGCCAGCAGGGCCAGGCCCAGCAGACCGTAGCCCCCGTCACGCAGGCCCTTGATCGTCAGGTAGGCGACGTCGCCGTCCTTCTTGGCCGGGATCCCGTAGCCGGCGGCCGCCGCGTGGGGCGCGAGCAGGAAACGGGCTCCAATGAACAGGACGAACAGGTTGAGGACGACGGCGAGGCCGTACGCGATGGGGGTAAGCATGTCTCTCCCGAGAACTAGCAGCGCTAGGAATAATAATGACGCTAGCAGAGCGTTGCCCTAAACGCTAGCACTGCTAGGGTTCCAGGCATGTCGATCCAGTCACGCAGGGAGCGTGAGCGCGCTCAGCGGGAGAAGCTGATCATCGCGGCGGCCCGGGAGCTGGCCGAGGCCGAGGGCTGGGAAGCGGTCACGACCCGGCGGCTGGCCGAGCGCGTCGAGTACAGCCAGCCGGTGCTCTACAGCCACTTCAAGGGCAAGGAAGCGATCATGGCGGCCGTCGCCGTGGAGGGCTGCGCCGACCTGGCCGTGGACCTGCGCGCGGCCAGGACCGCGGCGCCGGACGCGCGCCGCGCCATCGCCGGCGTCAGCGCGGCCTACATGGCCTTCGCCGACCGGCACCCGGCCCTCTACGACGTGATGTTCAGCCAGATCGTCCCGCTGCCGTTCGCCACCCCCGAGGCGCCGCCCGCCCTGCAGGCGGCCTTCGGCGAGCTGGCCGAGGCCGTCCGCCCCTACTCGGGCGGCGACAGCCTGGGCGCGCTGACCGAGACCTTCTGGGCGGCCCTGCACGGCCTGGTGACCCTCATGCGCGGCGGGCGGCTGCCGCGCGAGCACCACGAGCTCAGACTCGGGCTGTTCCTGGCCCGCTTCACGGACTGAGCCCCGCCGCCGACGGCTACCTCGGCGCGGTCATCCAGCCCGTCGTCCCCTGCACGTCGTGCGCCGGCTGAGCTCTGTCCCGCTGAACCCGGCCCCCGGGTACGGCTCCCGCCGCGTGCGCGGAAGGCCGTACCCGGGGCTGTCCGGTCTCACAGACGGGGGTCGACCGGCTCCGACTCGAGGGCGAGCACGGCGAAGACCGCCTCGTGGATCCGCCAGAGCGGCTCCCCCTCCGCGAGGCGCGCCAGCGCCTCCAGCCCGAGCGCGTGCTCCCGCAGCGCCAGCGAGCGCTTCCTGCCGGTGAACCTGCGGCGCAGCAGATCGAGCGACTCGGTGTAGTCGGGGCCGTAGATGATCCGCAGGTACTCCCGGCCGCGCACCTTCACGCCCGGCTGCGCCCTCACCGGCCGCGGCGCGTCCGGCGCGCCGGCCTCCCGGACCCCGCCCGAAGACACCCGGGCCACCGGAACGGGGGTGAACGAGGCGGGCTTGACCACCATGCCCTCGCCCCCGGTCTCGGTCAGGTCCGTCCACCACGCCACGGCCGCCTCGCGCTCCTCCGGTACGCCGAGGTCGACGAACCGGTGGCGGGTCGCGGTGACGAGCGAGGAGTCGATCAGGCCGAGGGTTTTCAGGTGCCACTCGTGCGGCTCGTCCACCGCCGTCGCCCTGCCCTCGCAGGCGAGGATCTGGAACGGTGCGAGCCGTACGCCGTCGAGACCCGAGACCGGCCAGCAGTAACGCGCATAGGCGTCGCGGAACAGGGCAGCGTTGTGAGCGCGGCGGCGGGTGCGGTCGAGCAGAGCGCCTACATCCAGGCCACGTTCCGCCGCCGTCTCAAGCATCGCGACCGCCGCGGGCAGCGACGCCCGCGCGGCCGCCCCCACCGAGGCGTACTGGTCGCGGATCAGCCCCTCGGCCTTGGCCGACCAGGGCAGCAGCTCGCAGTCGAGCGCCACCCAGTCGGTCTCCAGCGCCTCCCACAGCGGCGCGCACGCCTCGCGCAGCCGGTCCACCAGCTCCGGCATGCGCGCGTCGAAGAAGGGCCTGCCGGTGCGGGTGTAGACGCTGCCCGCCGTGCCGTCGGCGACGCCGAAGCGGCGCGCCGCCGCCTCCGGGGTCCGCGCCAGCACGGCGATCGCCCGGGAGCCCATGTGCTTCTCCTCGCACACGACCCGGGAGACGCCCGCGCGGGCGAACTCCTCGAACGCCTCCGCCGGGTGCTCCAGGTAACCGTCCAGGGCGGAGGTCTCCGGCGGCGCCATGGTCGGCGGAAGGTAGACCAGCCACCGCGGGTCCACGGCGAACCGGCTCATGATCTCCAGCGCGGCGCGGGAGTTCTCCTCCGCGATCCTGATCCGGCCGCCGAACCGCGTCTCCACGAAACGGGTGCCGTCCACGTCGCCGATGTCGAGCACGCCCGGGTCGCGGGCGGGCGTCCGCGCGGTGAGCGGGCGCACGGGCTCGTACCAGACCTTCTCGGCCGGAACGGACACCAGTTCCCTCTCCGGGTAGCGCAGTGCGGTCAGCCGCCCGCCGAAGACGGCGCCGGTGTCGAGGCAGATCGTGTTGTTGACCCACTCCGGCTCGGGCACCGGGGTGTGGCCGTAGACGACCGTCGCGCGTCCCCGGTAGTCGTCCGCCCAGGGGTAGCGCACCGGCAGGCCGTACTCGTCGGTCTCCCCGGTCGTCTCGCCGTACAGGGCGAACGACCGCACCCGTGCGGAGGCCCGCCCGTGGAAGGCCTCCTTGAGCCCGGCGTGCGCGACGACCAGCCTGCCCCCGTCGAGGCGGTAGTGGCTGATCAAACCGTCCATGAAGGTGCGGGCGGCCGCGCGGAACTCCGCGGGCTCGGCGTCGAGCTGCTCCAGCGACCGCTCCAGTCCGTGCGCGACCCGCACCTTGCGGCCGTCCAGGGCCCGCACCAGCTTCTGCTCGTGGTTGCCGCACACGCACAGCGCGGTGCCCGCCGCGACCATGCCCATGACCAGCCGCAGCACCCCGGGCGTGTCCGGGCCGCGGTCGACGAGGTCGCCGACGAAGACCGCCGTACGGCCCTCGGGGTGGACGGCGCCTTCCGGCCCGACCTCCCAGCCGAGCGCGGTCAGCAGCGACTCCAGCTCCGCCCGGCAGCCGTGCACGTCGCCGATGATGTCGAACGGCCCGGTGAGGTGGGTCCTGTCGGTCCACGCCTTCTCGTACGTGACGGTCACGTCGCCGATCTCGTCGCCGCGCAGGACGTGCACCCGGCGGAAGCCGTCCCTGGAGATCTTCCCGAGCGACCGGCGCAGCTCCCTGCTCTGCCGCGTGATGACGTGCGGCCCGAAGGCCCGGTCGGGGCGGGCCGCGTTGCGGGCGCGGGCCACCTCCTCGGGCACGTCCAGCACGATCGCGTCGGCGAGCACGTCGTGCGCCCTGGCCAGCTCGATCAGCTTCTTGCGGGCCTCCCACTGCACGTTGGTCGCGTCGACCACCGTGAGCAGGCCGCGCCGCAGGCGGACGCCCACGATGTGATGAAGCAGGTCGAACGCCTCGGACGTCGCCGTCTGGTCGTTCTCGTCGTCGGAGACGAGACCGCGGCAGAAGTCGGAGGAGATGACCTGGGTGGGTGCGAAGTGCCGGGCGGCGAACGTCGACTTGCCGCTGCCGGACACGCCCACCAGCACCACCAGCGACGACTCCGGAACGCTGACTTCCGTCACGGCCGCTCCTCCTTGCTGCCGAAGACCGCCATCTGGGTCGGCGGGCCCACTTCGGGGTCGTCCTCGCCGACCGGCCGCAGATCGGCCGTGTATCCGTACGCCGCGCAGACGCCCTCGACCCACCGCGCGAACTCCGCGCGGGTCCACTCGAACCGGTGGTCGGGGTGCCGCCGGTCCCCCGCGAGGAACTCGTACCGCACGTTGTGCTCCACGTTCGGCGTCGTCACGATCACGTGGGACGGCCTGGCGGTGCCGAAGACCACCCGTTCGAGGGCGGGCAGCCGCGGCGGGTCCACGTGCTCGACGACCTCCATCAGCACCGCGGCGTCGTACCCGGCCAGGCGCGCGTCGGTGTACGTCAGCGAGCCCTGGAACAGCTCAAGCCTCGCCCGCTTGGCGTCCGGCATCCGGTCGGCGCGCAGGCGGCGCTTGGCCAGCGCGAGCGCGCGGGCCGACACGTCCATGCCGGCCACCTTGGCGAAGGCCGGCTTGGCCAGCAGCGCCGACAGCAGTTGCCCCGAGCCGCAGCCGAGGTCGAGCACGGTGCGGGCGCCGACCTCCTCCAGCACCGCCACGACGGCCTCCCTGCGCAGCGTGTTCAGCGGCACCCGCTCCTCACCGGGGGCAGGCTCGTCGTCCGGGCGCGGGCCGGCGTCGGGCGCGTGGCCGGGCCCGGCACCGCCGGGCTCGGCGATATCGGGCTCGGCCTGCCCGGCTTCGCCGTCGGGTGCGGCGGAGGCGGGGGTCTCGACGCCCGGCTCCTCCTCCACCGGCGGGTCCAGGCTCTCCTCCACGTCGTCGCCGAGCTCGGCGAGACGGGCGAAGGCGGTGCGGGTGAGCGCCCACCTCCGGCCGAGGTAGCGGCGCGTGATCAGCCCCTTGTCCGGATGGCCGGCCAGCCAGCCCTCCCCCGCGCGGACGAGCTTGTCGACCTCGTCGCCCGCCAGCCAGTAGTGCTTGGCGTCGTCGAGCACCGGGAGCAGGACGTACAGGTGGTTGAGCGCGTCGGCCAGGCGCACGTTCCCGCGCAGCGCGAGCCGCACGTACCGGGAGTCGCCCCACTCGGGGAAGCCGGGGTCCAGCGGCACGGCCTCGGCGCCGACCTCCCAGCCCAGTGGCGCGAACAGCCGGTGCGCGAGATCGGCCCCTCCCCGGCACGGCAGCGCGGGCAGGGTGATCTCCAGCGGGATCGCCGAGTCGGCGAGGTCCTGCCGGGAGGCGCACCGCCCGGTCCGCGCCGTGCGGAACACGTCGGCGAGCGCCGACGCCAGCAGCGACGACGCGGCGTACGGCCGGTCGTTGACGTACTGGCTCAGCGAGAAGTCGGGCGAGGACGAGCCCCGGGAGCGGGCCAGCCGGACGGGGTCGACCTCCAGCAGCAGCGCCGCCGTGCACCGGTCCCCGTCCGCCTCGGGGTAGAAGACCCGCGCGGTGCCGAACGACTGCCCGAACTCCTGCACCCGGCCGGGATGCTTGTGCAGGAGATAACCGAGGTCCGTCGCGGGGCGCAGGGTCGTCGTGATCGTCAGGAGCACCCGGCAAAGTGTGCCGGATGCCCCCTTTCACCGGCTACCGGCTTTTACACGTGCGGCAGCACCTCGGCGGCGATCAGTTCCAGGTGCTCCAGGTCGTCCAGATCGAGGATCTGGAGGTAGAGCCGCTCCGCGCCCATCTCGGCGAACCGGCCGATCTTGTCGACGACCTCCTGCGGGGTGCCGGCCAGGCCGCTGACCCGCAACTCGTCGACCTCCCGGCCGACGGCGGCGGCCCGCTGGGCGATTTCCGCCTCGTCCCGGCCCACGCAGGCGATCTGCGCCGCCGACAGCAGGACGGTCTCCCGCCCCGCCTCCTCGCAGGCCGCCCTGACCCGGTCGAAGGCGGCGGCCGTGTCCTCTGGCAGGAGGAACGGCACGTTGTATTCGTCGGCGAACCGCGCGACCAGCCGCGGGGTCCGCTTGGCGCCCCCGCCGCCGACGATGAGAGGCGGCCTGGGCCGCTGCGCCGGCTTCGGCAGGCCGGGCGAGTCCACCAGCCGGTAGTGCGCGCCGTCGAAGGAGAACGGCTTCGCCGCCGCCCACAGCCCGGTGACGATCTCCAGCTGCTCCTCGAAGCGCTCGAACCGCTCACCCAGCGGAGGGAACGGGATGCCGTACGCCGTGTGCTCCTCCTCGAACCAGCCGGTGCCGAGGCCCAGCTCGACGCGCCCGCCGCTCATCTGGTCCACCTGGGCGACGCTGATCGCCAGCGGGCCGGGCAGCCGGAACGTCCCGGCGGTCACCAGCGTGCCCAGCCGGATGCGCGAGGTCTCCCTGGCGAGCCCGGCCAGGGTGATCCAGGCGTCGGTGGGACCGGGCCCCGGGTCGCCGTCCCCCATCCGCAGATAGTGGTCAGACCGGAAGAAGGCGTCGAACCCGAGGCGTTCGGCCGTCTGCGCCACCCGGAGCAGGTCGTCGTAGGTCGCGCCCTGCTGCGGCTCGGTGAAGATCCTCAATTTCATCCGTCCATTATCCCCGCCCCCGCGTCCTCGGCTCGCTCGAGGGCCGGCCGCCCCGAGCCGTGAGCGGGAGGAGCCACGAGGACGACCTTGCCCCGTCGTGGCCCTCGCGCGGCGGCCGCGTGCGCCTCGGCCGCCCGGTCCATGGGGAACACCGCCCGCACGGGAACGCGGAAGCGCCCCTCCGCCGACAGCGCGGCCGCGAGGGGGAGGCCGTGCCGCCCGTCCGGCTCCCCGCCGAGCTCACCGCGGGAGACGCCGACCCCGAGCCGCGGGCCGCTGAAGTCCGCGATGGTGAGGACCGACTCCGGCGCACCGGTGATCGTGACGAGTTCGCGGAGCGAGCCGGCCCCGGCGACGTCCAGCGCGAGATCGATCCCTCCGGCCACGAGTGGCCGGACGCGCTCGGCCAGCCCGGGCCCGTAGGCGACCGGGACCGCGCCGAGCGCGGCGATGAAGGTGTGGCTGTCCGGACGGCCCGTGCCGATCACACGGGCGCCGCGGGCGGCCGCCAGTTGGACGGCGACGCTGCCGACGCCGCCGGAGGCGCCGTCGACCAGCAGCGTCGTGCCCGCGCGCACGCCGAGTCTGTCGAGCGCCCGGGTGGCGGTCTCGACGCTCGTGCCGGCGGCGCCGGCCTCCTCCCAGGACATCGAGGGCGGCTTCGCGGCCCAGAACGCCAGCACGGCGAACTCGGCGGCGGCGCCGCCGAGTCGTGAGACGTCGACGGCGCCGAAGACCTCGTCCCCGGCGGCGAACCCGGTGATGTCCGCGCCCACCTCGTCGATCACCCCGGCGGCGTCGACTCCGGGGATGTGCGGCAGGGGAAGTCGTCCGCTCGACGGCGACGTGCCGGCGCGCAGCGCGAGGTCGACCGGTGAGACCCCGGCGGCCCTCACCGCGATGCGCACCTCGCCGGGACCCGCGTGAGGTTCGGGAGATCCCCCGACGGTGAGAACCTCGGGGGGACCGAACCGGTCGAACCGCACTGCGCGCATTTCCGCATTTGGCACCATGTCTACCTATCCGGCTGTCTCCGATTGGCCGTCGACCACCGTAGGCGGGCAAACGGGAGCGGCTGTCTCGGATCGCCGGAAGTGAGAGGGGCACGGACGACATTGACTCGGAAACCACGGACGGACGCGGAGCGCAACCGGCGGCACATGCTGACAGTCGCCCGTGCCGCCTTCGCCGCGGACGGGCTCGACCTGCCCGTGCACGAGATCGCACGGCGTGCCGGCCTGGGCGTCGCGACCGTCTACCGGCACTTCCCGTCACGACAGGACCTCGTCCGCGCCGTGCTCGCCGAGCAGGTGACGGCGTGCCGTGCGCAGATGCGTGCGGCCCTGGACGACCCCGACCCCTGGCGCGCGCTGCGCGGAACCGTCCGCCGGTTCGCCGAACACCAGGTGCGGCTCCGCGGGTTGAACGAGGCGCTGCACGGTTCCCACCCCGCGGGCGCCGCCTTCGCCGGGCAGCGCCGCGCCCAGGCCCGAGGGCTCGAGCAGCTCGTCGAGCGCGCCCGGAGCGCGGGCGGCGTCCGTCCCGGGCTGTCGGTCGAGGACGTGCGGATCGGCCTGAGGGCCATCTCCTCCTTCCGCGCCGGTTCGCCCGAGAGCGCGGCCGTGGCGGTCGGGAGGCTGACCGACCTCCTGCTCGGGGGCATGGGCCGCCCGGGCCCGTGAGGCGGTGCGGGATCAGTCCCTGACGAGCAGGGCCACGCACTCGACGTGGTGGGTCATCGGATACTGGTCGAAGGCCCGCAGGTCCTCCAGGCGGTAGCCGTACGGGGCGAACCAGGCGATGTCCCGCGCCAGGGTGGCGGGGTCGCACGAGACGTAGACGACGCGCGGGGCCTCCAGGTGCGCGACGCGGTCGACGACCGGGCGGCCGAGCCCCGCGCGGGGCGGGTCGGCGACCACCAGGTCGGCCCGCTCGATCCCGAGCCGGTCGAGGGCCTCCTCGACCTTCCCCCGCTCGACCTGCGCCTGCGGCAGGTCGCGCAGATTGATCCGGGCGTCCTGGACGGCCTGCGGGTCCGACTCGACGCCGAGCACGGCGCCCTCCGGGCCGACCGCCTCGGCGAGACCGGCGGCGAACAGACCGGCGCCGCAGTAGAGGTCGAGGGCCCACTCCCCCGGCTCGGGGCGGCCGAGGTCGAGCACCGCGCCGAGCAGCGTGGCCGCCGCGCCGGGGTGGACCTGCCAGAACCCGCTCGCGGTGACCCGGTAGTCCCGCTCCCCCACCCGCTCGGTCAGCGAGGCCCGGCCGCGCAGCGCGCGGGTCCCCCGCCTGCCCTCGTCGAGGAGGACCGCGGCGTCCACGTCCGGGATCGTCGCCCGGCGGTGCGGCAGGGGCTCGACGATCACGGCCCGGTCCCCGCCGGAGGCCGCCACCACCTCGACCGAGGAGGCTCCGGGCCAGGCGAGCCGTTCGGCCCCGGCCTCCTCGACGGCGGGATGGGCGATGAGGCAGCCGGTGATGTGCTCGATCTCGTGCGACCGGTGCCTGCGCAGCCCGGCCGATCCGTCCCGGTCGACGGCGAACTGCACGCGGGTGCGCCAGCCGAGGCCGCCGGGCGCCCCCGGCACCTCCTCGACCACGACCTTGTGGTCCAGCCCGGCCAGGCGCCGCAACTGCTCGGCGACGACGTCGGCCTTGAGCCGGCGCTGCGCCTCCAGCGACGCGTGCTGCCAGTCGCACCCGCCGCACCGGCCGGGGCCGGCGAACGGGCAGGGCGGCGTGACCCGGTCCGGTGAGGCCTCCAGGATCTCGACCGCGTCGGCCCGCAGGAACCGGGTGGTCTCCTCGGTGACCTCGGCCACGACCCGCTCGCCCGGCAGCGCGTGCCGGACGAACACGACCCGGCCCTCGTGCCTGGCCACGCACCAGCCACCGTGGGCGACCGCGCCCACGGTCAGTTCGAGCCGCGCGGGGATCGCCCCTCCGGACTCCTCCGGCGCCGTGCTGCCGTTCCCGTTCATCAGGCCGGCCCCTTTCGTATCGGTCATGTCCCGACCTGCGCGTCCTTCGACGGCTGCTGGTAGGAACGGCGGGATGCCCCGGGGGCGGACGGCTCCCTGCGGCGCCTGAGCCGGTCGGAGGAGGCGAGCTGCCACGGCACGCTCGTGACCATCACGCCGGGCTTGAAGAGCAGCCGGCCCTTGAGCCGCAGCGCGCTCTGGTTGTGCAGCAGGTGCTCCCACCAGCGGCCGACCACGTACTCCGGGATGTAGACGGTGACGACGTCGCGCGGCGACCTGCGGCGCAGCGACTTGACGTACTCCAGCACAGGGCCGGTGATCTCGCGGTACGGCGAGTCGAGGATCTTCAGCGGCACCCCGATGCCCCGCCGGTCCCACTCGTCCTTGAGCTTGTTCGCCTCGCCGGCGTCCACGCTGACGGACACGGCCTCGATGCTCGACGGGCGGGTCGCCCTGGCGTACGCGAGAGCCCGGAGCGTGGGCTTGTGGATCTTGGAGACGAGGACGACCGCGTGGTTGCGTGCGGGCAGCATCGACTCGTCGACCTCGCTCTCCTCCGGCGCGGCGAGCTCCGCGGCGACCCGGTCGTAGTGCCGCCTGATGCCCTTCATCATCAGGAAGAGCAGCGGCATCGCGAGACAGACGATGTACGCGCCGTGGGTGAACTTGGTCGCCAGCACGACGACGAGCACCAGCCCGGTCATGACCGCGCCGACGCCGTTGATCACACGGGCGCGCATCATGCGGAAGCGGGCCTTCGCGTCGCTCTCGGTCCTCAGGTGCCGGGTCCAGTGCCGGACCATCCCGATCTGGCTGAGGGTGAACGAGACGAACACGCCGACGATGTAGAGGTTGAGCAGCTTGCTGACGTCGGCGTCGAACGCCCAGATGAGCAGGCAGGCCCCGGCCGCGAGGATGACGATGCCGTTGCTGAAGGCGAGGCGGTCGCCGCGGGTGTGAAGCTGCCGCGGCAGGTAGCGGTCCTGGGCGAGGATCGACCCCAGCACGGGGAAGCCGTTGAACGCGGTGTTGGCCGCCAGGAAGAGGATCAGCGCGGTCACCGCGGCGATGACGACGAACAGGGCCGAGCCGCCGCCGAAGACGGCGGAGGCGACCTGCGCGATGATCGGCTGCTGGTAGTAGCCGGGCCCGGCGGGGTGCCCGTCGATGATGAGGTCCCTGGCCACGGTGGCCGGGTCGGTCACCTTCACCCCGGAGGCGAGGCCGAGGAAGATGATCCCGCCGAACATCGTGACCGCGATGAGGCCCATCATGAGCAGCGTCGTCGCGGCGTTCTTGCTCTTGGGCTTGCGGAAGGCCGGGACGCCGTTGCTGATCGCCTCGACGCCGGTCAGCGCGGCGCAGCCGGAGGAGAAGGCGCGCAGCACCAGGAACGCCAGCGCGAACCCGGCGATGTTCGTCTGCTCGGCGAGGAGCCGGTAGTTCGCCGTCGGGGCGCGCAGTTCCTGTCCCAGCACGAGAAGACGGAACAGGCCCCAGAGGATCATGCCGATGACCGCGGCCATGAAGGCGTAGGTGGGCACGGCGAACGCGACGCCCGACTCCCGGATGCCGCGCAGGTTCATGATCGTCAGGAGCACGACGATGGCGATCGCCACCAGCGGGCGGTGCTCGGCGACGAACGGGATCGTCGCGCCCACGTAGTCGGCGCCGTTGGCGACCGACACCGCCACGGTCAGCACGTAGTCGACGAGAAGGGCGCTCGCGACCGTCAGCCCGGCCGTGGGGCCGAGGTTCGTCGTGGCCACCTCGTAGTCGCCGCCGCCACTGGGGTAGGCGTGCACGTTCTGCCGGTAGGACGCGACCACGACGAGCATGACGAGGACGACCGCCGCCGCGACCCACGGGCTGATGGCGTAGAGACCGACCCCGGCGAGCGACAGGATGACCAGGATCTCCTGCGGCGCGTACGCGACCGAGGACAGCGCGTCGCTCGCGAAGACCGGCAGCGCCACACGCTTGGGCAGCAGCTGGTGGTGGAGCGCGGTGCTGCGCAGAGCACGCCCCACGAGGAGCCGCTTGACAAGATCTGGCACCTTGGACACGTCTGTTGAGCCTAGTGCCCCCGCCCGGTGCCCGAGTCATGCGGTGGCGGTAAGGGCGACATACTGTCTCCAATAGGAGTCCGCCACAAAACCCACGGCGGGGGAGCATGCATATCGTGATCATGGGATGCGGGCGGGTCGGCTCGACCCTGGCCCACATCCTTGAGGACAACGGCCATTCGGTGGCGGTCATCGACCGCGACCCGCAGGCCTTCCGGCGGCTGCGGGCCGGGTTCCGGGGCCGCAGGGTCACCGGCATCGGCTTCGACCGCGACGTCCTCGAAGAGGCGGGCATCGCCTCGGCCGCCGCCTTCGTCGCCGTGAGCAGCGGCGACAACTCCAACATCATCTCGGCGCGGGTCGCGCGCGAGATGTTCGGCGTGGACAACGTGGTCGCCCGCATCTACGACCCCCGCCGGGCCGAGGTCTACCAGCGGCTCGGCATCCCCACCGTCGCCACGGTCCGCTGGACCGCCGACCAGATCCTGCGCCGGGTGCTGCCCGAGGGCGCCGAGCCCCTGTGGCGCGACCCGACGGGTACGGTCGTCCTCGCCGAGGTGGCCTTCCACCAGGGCTGGATCGGCACCCGGGCCAGGGTGATCGAGGACGCCACCGGCGCACGGGTGGCCTTCGTCAACCGGATGGGCGAGGCGCTCGTGCCCAGGGACGCGACCGTCGTCCAGGAAGGGGACATCCTCCACCTGGTCGCCGCCGAGAACGACATGGACCGGGTCAACAAGGTGCTGTCCGCCGCGCCGTCCGACGAGGAGCACTGATGCGCGTCACCATCGCCGGCGCCGGAGCCGTCGGCCGCTCCATCGCGGTGGAGCTTCTGGAGAACGGCCACGAGGTCCTGCTCATCGACATCGACCCCCGCGCCATCAAGATCGACAGCGTGCCCCGGGCCGAGTGGCTGCTGGCCGACGCCTGCGAGATCTCCTCGCTGGACGAGGCCGGGCTGAACAGCTGCCAGGTGGTCATCGCCGCCTCCGGCGACGACAAGGTCAATCTCGTGGTCTCGCTGCTCGCCAAGACCGAGTACGGCGTGCCCCGGGTGGTCGCCCGCGTCAACCACCCGAAGAACGAGTGGCTGTTCAACGAGTCGTGGGGCGTGGACGTCGCCGTCTCCACCCCGCGCCTGCTGTCGGCCCTGGTCGAGGAGGCGGTCAGCGTCGGCGACCTGGTCCGCCTGATGACCTTCCGGCAGGGCCAGGCCAACCTGGTGGAGCTCACCCTCGCCGACGACGCGCCGGTGGTGGGCCAGCGGACCGGCTCGGTCCCCTGGCCGGTGGACTCCGCCCTGGTCGCGATCCTGCGGGAGGGCCGGGTGCTGGTCCCCTCGGCCGACGACCCGCTGGAGGCCGGCGACGAGCTGCTGTTCGTCGCCAGCCAGGAGGTCGAGCAGGAGCTCACCGAACTGCTGTCGGCCCACGAGCGCCCCTGACCGTACGGCGCCCGCCGCCCCGGACCGGGAAACGCCGGGGCGCGCGGGCCGTACCGGCGGAGAGGGTCAGACGGACGGCTGGGCGGGGGGCTCGATCGGCGTGCGGCCGCGGGCGAGCACCCACACCATCGCCGCCAGCCCGGCCACCTGGAGCGGCCAGCCCAAAGCGATCTTGCTGATGCCGAGCGCGGTCACGTGGTCGGCCAGGTAGAGCGGCAGCTGCACCACCACGCGCAGCAGGCAGGGCAGCATGAGGAGCCACGTCAGCCGCGCGCACAGCCGCACCAGGGCGGGCTCGTTGTGCCAGGCCGTCGGGTCGCCGGTCACCGAGCCGATCAGGAAGCCCACGATCGGCCAGCGGACCACGATCGACAGCAGCATGCCGGCCGCGTAGGCCCCGTTGTAGAGGATCCCGGGCAGGAAGACGTCCTTCGCGTCGCCGGTGCGGGCGGCGAAGAACGCGCCGATCCCGATGCCCACCAGGCTGTTGAGCACGAACTGCGGCGTGGTCCGCTGCGCGATCCGCACCAGCAGGAGCGCCACCGCCGAGGCGATGCCGACGATCAGCGAGGTCTTCAGGTCCTGCGTGGCCATCCACGTGCCGGTGAAGGCGATCGTGGGCACGGCCGCCTCGACGATCCCCCGCTTGCCGCCCAGCGCCTTGCTCATCTGGGCACGAACGGCCGCCTCAACGGTGGCGTGCGCCGCGGGGGCCGTCATGTCCGCTGTGCTCATACGGTCTCCTGAGAGATCAAGGGCCACCAGCCGGGCGCAGCTCGTAGCGGGGGTTGAACATGACCTTACGGCCGTCCTGGACGCTGATCAGTCCTTCGGCCCGCACCACCCGGCCGGGCTCGATCCCGGCGATCCTGCGGCGGCCCAGCCAGACGAGGTCGATCACGTCCGACCCGTCGTACAGCTCGGCCTCCAGCGCGGGCGCGCCGCCGCGCGGGCGGAGGGTGACGGTGCGCAGCGTGCCCGCCACGCACGATCGCTGGCGCTCACCGCACCGCGCGATGGGCGTGGCCCCCTCCTGCTCCAGGTCCTCCCGGAGCTCGGCGGCCTCCAGCTCGGCCTGGCTGGTGGTCAGCCGCCGCAGGAGACCCCGCAGTCCGCCTCGTCTGGCAGGCTCCGGCGTGTCCATCGGTCGCTCACCCGGCTTCCTCGCTCGCTGTCCCCGCGGGGGGACCCATCGTCTGGCTCCACCCCGGGTGTCCGTTCCCGGGCCATGCCTCCCCGCAGCATACGTGAGAACGCCGACCCGTCAGAAGGACGGCAGGGGCAGGGCTTGCCCCCGATTCGCCAACGGCCCGCGGGCGAGGTCGCGGCGCGCCGGGCACCCGGCCCGCGGGTGAGGCCCGTCGGGCCGGACGCGCCGCCGCTCAGCGGATCTCGCTGATCTCCGGGCCGCGCTCGAACGGCCGCAGCTCCTCCCGGCCGGGCGCCTGCTCGTCGGCGGGCTGCCGGTCCGCCGGAAGACGCAGCGGGATCACCTCCCGGGGCGGCATCGGCTCGTCGCCGCGGACCACCACGATGCCGCGGACCACGTCCTCCAGGATGTCGCCGGCCTCCCCGCCGGCCGCCGCCGGGCCGCTGATGACGGCCTGCAGGAACCAGCGGGGGCCGTCCACGCCGAGGAAACGCACCGGCTGCGGCTCCGTCTGGCCCTGCGCGGGGGCCCGGCCTGCGAGCTCGGGGCCGAAGGGCCCGTCCCGCTCCTCCAGGGCCCCGCCCGCGGCGGTGACGTCCCGGACGGCGTCGGCCCGCATCTCGTCCCAGATGCCGTTCCGCTTGGGCGCGGCGACCGCCTGGACCTGCAGCAGGCTCTCACCCAGCAGGACGATCACCCCGGTGATCTGGTCGCCGTCCACCCTGAGCTGGATCTCGAACCGGGGGTCGACGGGCAGGCGCAGGCCTCCCAGGTCGACCCGTTCGGCCTCCGGGTAGTCGTCCGCCGCGTCCCAGGGGCCCGTCGTCCGCGCCGGGGCGGGGCTGGCCTCCCGGACGGCCGGTGCGGTCTCCTCCTCCGCGCGTCGCCGGCGTCGAAACACTTCGCTCACTCTCCTCGTATTTTGCCCGTGCCGGGTGTGCCCGTGCCCGGGGTCGTCAGCTCCCCGTCGAGCCGAACCCGTTCGTGCCCCGTACGGAGCCGGGCAACCGGTCCACCTCGTAGAACGCCGCACGCTCCACCCGCTGGACGACGAGCTGGGCGATCCGGTCGCCCCTCCGGAGCCGTACGGCGTCCTTGGCGTCGGTGTTGATCATCGTGACCTTGATCTCGCCCCGGTAGCCGGCGTCGACCGTGCCGGGCGCGTTCACCAGTGTGACGCCGTGCCGGGCGGCGAGGCCCGAACGCGGATGCACGAACGCCGCGTAGCCGTCCGGCAGCGCGATCGCGACGCCGGTTCGCACGACGGCCCGCTCCCCGGGCAGCAGTTCGACGTCCTCCGCCGCGTACAGGTCGGCCCCGGCGTCGCCGGGGTGCGCGTACGCGGGAAGCGGCAGGCCCGGATCGAGCCGGTGGATCAGGATCTCGACGCTCACGCGGCGGCCTCGGTTCCCGCCGGCGATGTGGCGTTCGGCACAGGGCTGCTCATGAGGCAAGACCCTACCCGTTGCGCTGGGGCGAGACCGCCTCTCCCGCGCCGGAGGACGGCGGCGCCGTCCCCGTGGGCCCGTCCTCCTCCGCCTCCCCGCCCCTCTCGGCCGCGGAACGGGCGTGCCCGGGCTCCGGGGGCGGCTCCGGGGCGGGCTCCAGAGAGGGCACGCCGGGCCCCGGAGGACCGTCCGGCGGGCCCGCGTCTCCCCTGTTCCCCGACGGCTCGATGGCGGGCCGGTCCGAGCGCAGCTCCGGGAGCGCGCGGTAGATGACCGCAGTGAGCGGCACGGCCACGGCCGCCCCGGCGATGCCGCCGAGCACGCCGCCGACGGCCAGGACGAGGATGATCGCCAGCGGGTGGAAGGCCAGCGCGCGGCCGACGATCAGCGGCTGGAGCACGTGGTTCTCCAGCTGCTGCTCGACCACGAGGATGCCCACGAACACCAGGGCGTAGACCCACCCCTGCGAGCCGAAGGTCACGAGCGTCGCGATCGCGCCCGCGAAGAGGATGCCGACGATCGGGATGAAGCTCGCGAAGAAGATGAGCACGGCGAGCGGGGCCCACAGCGGCACCCGCATCCCGGCGAGCACGATGCCGATCACGATGCCGTGGATGGCCGCGACGGCCACCGTGCCGTGCACGTAGTGGGAGATCGTCACCCAGGCGGCCCGGCCGGCCCTGTCGACCCGGGGCGCGGCCTGGCCGAAGCCGCGCAGGAACCAGGCCCAGATGCGGTCACCGTCCTTGAGCAGGAAGAACGTCACGAAAAGCAGCAGGACGATCGAGGCCAGGACCTCGACGAAGGCGGTGGCGCCGGTCAGCAGGGTGCTGGTGATCTGGCTGCGCTGCTCGTTGACCTGCCGGCTCAGCTGGTCGACGATGTCGGCGATCTGGGCCTCCTTCAGGTGAAGGGGGCCGTGCAGCAGCCAGTTCTGCAGGTTGCGCGCGGTGAGCTGGATCTGCGCGACCAGCCGGGGGAACTCCTCGTTCGCCCGGGTGCCGATGAGGATGCCGATGCCCACGATCACGGCGAGGCCGAGCAGCATCGTGATCCACGTCGCGTAGATCGGCCGCAGCCCGGCCTCCCGCAGCCGCCTGGTGAGCGGATACAGCAGCGCGGCGAGCAGCAGCGCGACGGCCACCGGCAGGACCACGAAACTGATCCTGCCGATGATCATCGCCAGCACGTAGATCGCCGCTCCCACCAGAAGCAGCCGCCAGCTCCACGCCGCCAGCGTGGCGAGTGTCGGCGGCACCCCCTCGGGGGCGCGCCTCTTAGACGGGATCACGGCTCCAGCCTGGCATGCCCGGGGGTGCGGCGCGCAGTCGTTTTACCTTCCGTCTGCCGGCGGCTCCGTCAGCCGGCCAGTTCGGCCACGGCGTCGAGGGGGGCGTCGCCGGGCTCCAGGACGAACTCCTCGACGTTGCCCGCCGCGCACAGGTCGTCCTGGGCGAGCCTGACGAGGCCGGCCTGGTCCCCCGACACGGTCAGCCGGGACACCTCGGCCCGCATGGACTTCCGGGCCTCCGACTTGGCCCGCCGCACCCGGCGCAGCACCTCGGCCACCGCCTCCAGCACCGCGGGGTCGCCGCGCTCCGCCTCGGGCAGGTCCTCCGGAGACGGCCAGGCGGCGCGGTGCACCGACCCCTCCCGCCACCACGACCAGACCTCCTCGGTCACGAACGGCAGGAACGGCGCGAACAGCCGGAGCAGCACGCCGAGCGCCGCGCGCAGGGCGGCGACCGCCGACGCGTCCCCGGCGTACGCGCGGGCCTTGACCAGCTCCACGTAGTCGTCGCAGAACGACCAGAAGAACCGCTCGGTCCGCTCCAGCGCCCGCGTGTAGTCGTACGCCTCGAACGCCTCGGTGGCCTCGTCGACGACCGTCCGCAGCGCGGCCAGCATGGACAGGTCGACCGGCTCGGTGACCTCCCCTCCCCCGCCCGACGTGAAGCCCAGCACGAACTTCGACGCGTTCAGGATCTTGATGGCCAGCCGCCGGCCGATCTTGATCTGGCCCGTGTCGAAGGCGGTGTCGGTGCCGGGCCGGCCGCTCGCCGCCCAGTAGCGGACCGCGTCGGAGCCGTGCTCCTCCAGCAGGCCCATGGGCGTGACCACGTTGCCCTTGGACTTCGACATCTTCTTGCGGTCGGGGTCGAGGATCCACCCGGAGATCGCCGCGTGCCGCCAGGGCAGCCCGCCGTGCTCCAGGTGCGACCGCACGACCGTCGAGAACAGCCAGGTACGGATGATCTCGTGGGCCTGGGGCCGCAGGTCCATCGGGAACACGCGGCGGAACAGGTCGTCGTCGCGCTCCCACCCGGCGGCGATCTGCGGGGTCAGCGAGGAGGTCGCCCACGTGTCCATGACGTCGGGGTCGCCGGCGAAGCCGAGCGGCTTGCCGCGCTGGTCCTCGGTGTAGCCGGGCGGCACGTCGCTGGAGGGGTCGACGGGCAGCGCCCCCTCCGGCGGGGTGATCGGCGCCTCATAGACGGGCTCGCCCTCGGCGTCGAGGGGATACCAGACCGGGATCGGCACGCCGAAGAACCGCTGGCGCGAGATCAGCCAGTCGCCGGCCAGGCCCTCCACCCAGTTGTCGTACCTGACCCGCATGTGCGGCGGGTGCCACTCCAGCTCCCCGCCCCGGTCGAGCAGCGCGCGGCGCAGGGCGAGGTCCCGGCCGCCGTTGCGGATGTACCACTGCCGGGTGGTGACGATCTCCAGCGGGCGGTCGCCCTTCTCGTAGAACTTCACCGGCCGCCGGATGGCGCGCGGCTCGCCGTCCAGGTGACCCGACTCGCGCAGCATCCCGACGATCCGCTCCCGCGCGCCGTGCACGGTGCGGCCCGCCAGCTCGGCGTACGGCCCGGCGGGCACGCCGTGCGGCGGCTCGGGGAGCAGGCGGCCGTCCCAGCCGATCACCGGCCGGGTCGGCAGGTCGAGCTCGCGCCACCAGGTCACGTCGGTCACGTCGCCGAAGGTGCAGATCATCGCGATGCCCGAGCCCTTGTCCGGCTCGGCCAGGTGGTGGGCCACGACCGGCACCTCGACCCCGAAGACCGGGGTGCGCACGGTGGTGCCGAAGAGCGGCCGGTACCGCTCGTCGTCGGGGTGGGCGACCAGGGCCACGCAGGCCGGGATCAGCTCGGGCCGGGTCGTCTCGATCCACACGCGCTCGCCGAACCCCTGCTCGCGCTGCGCGGGCGACAGGTCGAAGCCGATGCGGTGGAAGGCGCCGGGCCACTCCCGGTCCTCCAGCTCGGCCTGGGCCACGGCGGTGCGGAACGTCACGTCCCACAGGGTGGGCGCCTCGGCGACGTACGCCTCGCCGCGGGCGAGGCCCCGCAGGAACGCCCGCTGCGAGGCGGCCCGGGCGCCGGCGTCGATGGTCGCGTAGGTCAGCGACCAGTCCACCGACAGGCCGAGGCGGCGCCACAGCTCCTCGAAGGCCTTCTCGTCCTCGGCGGTGAGCCGCTCGCACAGCTCGATGAAGTTGCGGCGCGAGATCGGCTCCTGCCGCTTGGCGTCCGGCTTCTCCGGCGGCGTGAAGTCCGGGTCGTACGGCACGGAGGGGTCGCAGCGGACGCCGAAGTGGTTCTGCACGCGGCGCTCGGTGGGCAGGCCGTTATCGTCCCACCCCATCGGGTAGAAGACCTCGCGTCCCCGCATCCGCCGGTATCTGGCGATCGTGTCCGTGTGCGTGTAGGAGAAGACGTGCCCCACGTGGAGGGATCCGGACACGGTCGGCGGCGGCGTGTCGATGGAGTAGATCTCGTCCCTGCCGCGGGACCGGTCGAACCGGTAGGTCCCGTCGGCCTCCCAGCGCGCTACCCATACCGCCTCCAGGCCGTCGAGAGCAGGTTTCTCGGGCATGGCTGCGGGGAGTCGCTGTTCGGTCATGCCACCACATGGTATGGCGTGGCGCATCTCCCCGAGGGGAGACACTAAGGTCGTTATGGAGGAGGAATCATGGCGGACACGGCTCGCGCGGCCAAGCGGGAACTCGGCCTGTCGGAAAAGCCCGACATGCAGTGGCGAATCATCGGCGGACTGCTGGGCCTCGCGGTGGGCTTCGCCTCCCGCAAGGTGCTGGCGTACGCCTGGGAGAAGGCGACCGGCAAGGAGCCCCCGGCGAGCGCCGACTCCCCGGACATCGGCCTCGGCGAGGCGATCGCCTACGCCGTCGTGATGGGCCTCGGCATCGAGGTCACCCGGATCGTGGCGACCCGGGCGGCGGCCAGGAAGTGGCGCTCCTGGAAGGACGCCGCCCGCGACCTCACTCCGTAGGCACCGGCTCCCCGGACTCCAGGGCCGTGAGGAAGTCACTGGCCCACCTGTCCACGTTGTGTGAGGCGACCCTGCGCCGCAGCGAGCGCATCCGGCGGGCGAGCTCGTGCGGGGTCGCCCGCATCGCGGCCAGCATCGCGCGCTTCATCCCGGCGATGTCGTACGGGTTGACCATGTAGGCCTGGCGCATCTCGTCGGCGGCCCCGGCGAACTCGCTCAGCACCAGCGCGCCGCGCAGGTCGTGGCGGCAGGCGACGTACTCCTTGGCGACGAGGTTCATGCCGTCGCGCAGCGGCGTGACGACCATGACGTCGGCCGCGCAGTACAACGCGGCCAGCTCCTCCTTGTTGTACGACTGGTGCAGGTAGGAGATCGGATGGCGGCCGAGCATGCCGTGCTCGCCGTTGATCCGGCCCACCCGCAGCTCGATGTCGTTGCGCAGCCGGATGTATTCGGCGACCCGCTCCCGGGTCGGCGTCGCGACCTGGACGAACACCGCCTCGCCCGGCTTGACCGACCCGTCGTCGAGCAGCTCGCCGAACGCCTTGAGCCGCTGGCCGATGCCCTTGGTGTAGTCGAGCCGGTCGACGCCGAGCAGCATGTGCTCGGGGTCGCCCAGTTCGGCCCGGATCTCCCTGGCCCGCTGCTGGACGCGCGGCTCGCGGACGAGCTGGTCCAGCTCGCCGAAGTCGACCGAGATCGGGAACGACTCGGCGCGCACCGTCCGGTCCTCCAGCTGGATCTCGTTGCGCAGGTACTGCACGCCGAGCAGGCGGCGGCACAGGCGCAGGAAGTTGGCGGCGCCGCCCGGCCGCTGGAAGCCGACCAGGTCGGCGCCGAGCAGGCCCTCCAGGATCTCGTTGCGCCAGGGGAGCTGGTAGAACAGCTCGCCCGGCGGGAAGGGAATGTGCAGGAAGAACCCGATCTTCAGGTCGGGCCGCAGCTTGCGCAGCATGGCCGGCACGAGCTGGAGCTGGTAGTCCTGCACCCACACGACCGCGCCGGGGGCGGCGGCCTCGGCGGCGGCCCGGGCGAACCGGTCGTTGACCGCCTTGTAGGCGTCCCAGAGCACCCGGGAGTAGACCGGGGT
This sequence comes from Microbispora cellulosiformans, assembly GCF_008728085.1. NCBI lineage: Bacteria > Bacillati > Actinomycetota > Actinomycetes > Streptosporangiales > Streptosporangiaceae > Microbispora > Microbispora cellulosiformans. Next base: position 494,475 of record NZ_VYTZ01000002.1, read on the forward strand.
GGCGACCACGTCGTGGTACAGCGGCCACAGGGTGGCGTTGGAGAACCCCTCGTAGTAGAGCTCGACCTCCAGCTGCGAGAGCGGCACGGGGATCAGGTGCATGCCGTCGTGGTCGAACGGCTTGAGCTCCTCTCCCGCCGCGCCGGTCCAGCCGAGCCAGGCGCCGTCACGCCGCTGCATGACGGGCGCGATGGCGGTCACCAGGCCTCCGGGGCTCCGACGCCACTCGTTCTCCCCCACGCGGTCCACCGGCAGCCGGTTCGCGACGATCAGAAAAGAGCTGGTGCCATCACGCATGAACCCTCCAGGGTCGTCTGTGACCACCATACGGAAAGCCACCAGGCGACCCCATACCCGTAATGACGTGCACAATTCACAGTTGAAACTGTGAGAATGATCTCACGCAGCTCACGGGGCCTCGCCAAGTGGTTTAGACCAATCGGTGACACTTCTCTACCCGGAACATCGGGACGGACGGGAAGTGCCGATTGGGATGGTCACCTGGACCAACGGCCGTCGCCGGAGGCGTGCGGGGACGGCATGGGACGGCGGGAATGACGGCGGAGAGGACGGGCCGGGAACCGGGTCAGCTCGGCGGGAGGGCGTGCCGGCGCTGCAGGTCCGCGCGCACGGCGGCGGCGAGCTTCTTGGTGGCGGCCCGGTTGAGGGCGGCGCCCGCCACCGCGCCGGTGAGGAAGGGGCCGAGGGTGGTGAGGTGCCGGCCGAGCGTGCGCATCAGGCGGTTGCGCAGCGCGGTCTTCGCGGCGGTGCCGAGCGCGATCGTGGCCGAGCCGGGGGCGAGGGGATTGACGCCCCGCTGTTTCGACCAGGCGAGGGCGAACGCGGCCGCCCTCTGGGTGCCGTTGCCGGGCACCTGCACGCCGTACACCTCGTGGAGCTCGGCGAGGAGCTTCACCTCGATGGCCGCCACGACGAGCGTCTCGGCGACGATCTGGGCGGGCGCGGACAGCAGCAGGGGCGGGGCGGCGAACTCGGCGGCGGCGAGCGCTCCGCCGACCGCGCCGACCGCCGTGGTCGCCTTGGCGGCGGTGCGGACGAGGTCGTCGGCGAGCTGGTCGCCGGTGAGCCCGTAGTGGTGCTCCCGCAGCGTCTCCAGGTCCCTGATCGGTAACCGCGGGGCGATGTTCATGAAGACGTCGGCGAGCCACCGGCCCCGGCCGGTGCCGCGCTCGCGCGCCTTCCTGGCGGACTGCGCCAAGGCCTTGCTGAGGCGGCCGAGCAGCCGTCGCCGCTCGGCCCCGTCCGTCTCCTCAGGGGCCACGAGTTTGCCGACCAGGTCGGCCACCTCGTCGTTCGTCCGATCCGCGTCTGAAGTCACGGACCCTCCTCAGGGTCTCCTAGGCGGCACACTCGCGGCAGACCTGCTGGCCGTTCTTCTCCGAGGCCAGCTGGCTGCGGTGGTGCACCAGGAAGCACCGCGAGCAGGTGAATTCGTCGGCCTGCCGAGGAATCACCCGAAGCGAGAGCTCCTCGTTCGACAGGTCCGCCCCCGGCAGCTCCAGCGACTCGGCCAGATCGGTCTCGTCGATGTCGATGCTGCCCGACGACTTGTCGCTGCGGCGCGCCTGTAGTTCCTGGAGGCTGTCCTCGCTGAGATCGTCGTCGGTCTTACGCGGGCTGTCGTAGTCGGTAGCCATCTGCTACTCCATCCCCCTCATCTATCTGCCTGCGCCTGTGTCGCGCGTCTTAACGCTCGGGAGGCCGGTGTTGTGCCCGCGGGGGCCGGAAAATCGTGCAATCGGTACCCGCTTGAACGAACACTGAACCTCCCGACACGGGTGGCGTGCACCGCCGGGGACTGCGGTTAGCCAAATATGGCGAAAACCACAGTATCGGCGGTATCCCCACCGTGTTCGACGGCACATCCAACCACATGTACGGCGCGCACGCTCCATCAGCGCGCCGACTGCGGCATCCCCGGAGAAACCCCGTTTCCGGAGAGTCGCACCGTCACCACGAGCCCGCCCCCGTCGCGGGGGACGGCGACGACCGTTCCGCCGTGCGCCCGGACGATCGCGCGCACGATGGACAGGCCGAGACCCGCGCCTTTGGCGGACTGAACCCGGTCGGCATTCAGCCGCCGGAACGGCTCGAACAGGCTCTCCACCTCGTACGCGGGAACGTGCGGTCCCGTGTTCGCGACCTGAACAACCGCACCCCCGTCCACCATTCCCGTACGGACCCATACTTTTCCGCCGGGACCAAGATTGTGTTTGATGCCGTTCTCCACGAGGTTCGAGAGGCAGCGTTCGACGAGAACGGGATCTCCCGTCGTGGCGGCGGGATGAAGGTCGTGTTCGACCACGACCTCTTCCTCCTCCGCGTAGGCGGCCAGCTGCTCCACCGCCGTCCTCGCCACCTCCTGCACGTCCACGGGTTTGCGCACCGACAGCTCCCGCTCGCTGCGGGCGAGCAGCAACAGGCCCTCGATGAGCCGCTCGTTGCGGGCGGTGGTGCCGAGGAGCGTGCGCCCGAGCACCTTGAGGTCGTCCGACGCCTCGGGGTCGGACAGGGCGACCTCCAGCACGGTGCGGTTGATCGCCAGCGGCGTGCGCAGCTCGTGCGAGGCGTTGTCCACGAACCTCCGCTGGGCGTCGAAGGCGGTGTTGAGCCGGGTCAGCATGGCGTCGAACGTGTCGGCCAGCTCCTTCAGCTCGTCGTCGGGGCCCTGGAGGTCGATGCGCTCGTGGGCGAGGGAGGTCTCCGACAGCTTCCGCGCGGTGGTCGTCATCTTGATGATCGGCCGCAGCGCCCGGTCGGCCACGACGTAGCCGAGGATCAGGGCGAAGATGCCCACGCCCAGCAGCGCCAGCAGCGACCGCTGCAGCAGCTCGCCCCGCGCCGCCGCCGTGGCCTCCGCCTGGAGGTTGGCGTAGTTGTTGTTGAACTCGTCGATCACCTCCTGCGGCACGCTCGGCGGCAGCAGGATCTTCGGCACGCTCTGCCAGCCGACGTTGATCGCGTGGCCGACCAGCACGTACATGACCATCACCAGCAGCGCGCCGGCGACGAAGACCAGCGCGGCGTACGTGAGGGTCAGCCGCCAGCGGATGCTCACGCGGTTCTGCAGCGACCGCATCTCGTCGAGGATGTTGGCCCGCTGGACGGGGTGGGCGACCAGCGGCGGCGGGCCGTCCCAGGCGGGCGGCCCGCTGGGCGGCGGCGGAACCTGGCTGCGGTAGGGACCGGTGCCCATCGGGTCCGACATCCGGCCGCGCGTCACAGCCGGTAGCCGACGCCCGGCACGGTCTCGATGACCGGCGGGTCGCCCAGCTTCTTGCGCAGGGTCATCATCGTCACCCTGACCACGTTGGTGAACGGGTCGATGTTCTCGTCCCATGCCTTGTCGAGCAGGTCCTCCTGGCTCACGACCGCGCCCTCGGCGCGCATCAGCTCCTCCAGCACCGCGAACTCCTTCTTGGTGAGGTGGATCTCCGCGCCGTCCCGGGCCACCTGGCGCTTGCCGGGGTCGAGCCGGATCCCGGCCCGCTCCAGCACGGGCGGCAGCGCCGGCGCGGACCGGCGGCCGAGCGCGCGCACCCGGGCCACGAGCTCCATGAAGACGAACGGCTTGGCCAGGTAGTCGTCGGCGCCGAGCTCCAGCCCCTCCACCTTGGCGTCGACGTCGCCCGCCGCGGTGAGCATGATGATCCGCGAGGCGGACCGCTCCGCGACCAGGCGGCGGGCCACCTCGTCACCGTGGACCTTCGGCAGGTCGCGGTCGAGCACGATCACGTCGTAGTCGATGTACCCGGTCTTCTCCAGGGCGGCGGCGCCGTCGTAGGCGACGTCCACGGCCATCGCCTCCCGGCGGAGGCCGGTGGCGATCGCGTCCGCGAGCACCCTCTCGTCCTCCACCACTAGCACGCGCATCAGGTCCTCCTCGCTGGTACGGACGCCTCATTGTGGCCCTGACCGGCGTAAGCCGCCGGTAAGCGGCCCCGGCACTCTACGTGACGTAGAGCACAGAAATTCACAGGTTTGCGCTGAGTCCTGTTATGGGTATGGCCCCGGGCACCCTCCATTGTCGTGTGCCGGGGTAGGCGCGTCTCTCCTGAGCGGATTCCGCGCCGGCGTCCCCGTGCCACGTCCGCCCCCTGAGAAAGAAGGTGAGATGGGCGAGTTCACGACCACGATCGAATCCAGGCTCGACCAGGCCTACAAGGGTCTTGAAGAGGCCACGACGAGCGGGGACGACTTCCTCGCCGACACCCTCACCGCCGAGATCGAGGACCTGCACCGCCTCGCGGAGGATCACGGCGTCTCCATCAACCGCTGACCGCACCGTCACCTGACGAGGGGGCCCGCCGGACGGCGGGCCCCCTCGCCTGTGCCGGGGACAAGCCCGGGGGTGTGGCGGTCAGTCCCGCTCGGGGTCGAGGGGGACGAGCAGGTCGTGCAGTTCCTCGAAGAGGCCCGGCGCGGCGCACAGCACCATGTCGGGGCTGACCGGTTTGCCGTTCAGGCCGCCGACCCGCGCCCCCGCCTCGGCGGCGACCAGCCCGGCCGCGGCGTGGTCCCAGTAGTTGGCGCCGCGCTCGTAGTAGGCGTCGACCCGGCCGGCCGCCACCGAGCAGAGGTCGATCGCGCAGGAGCCGCCCCGCCGGATGTCCCTGACCCTCGGCACCACCTGCGCGACCACCTCGGCCTGCACGCGGCGCCGGGCGGCGCCGTAGCCGAAGCCGGTCGCGACGAGCGCACGGTCGAGCGGGACGCCGGTGTTGCAGCGCAGCCGCTCGCCCCGCAGCCACGCGCCGCCGCCCCGGCGGGCGGTGAACAGCTCGCCGCGCGGGACGTTGTTGACCGCCCCCGCGACGATCTCACCGTCCACCTCGACGCCGATGCTGACCGCCCAGTCCGGCACGCCGTACAGGAAGTTGACCGTGCCGTCGATGGGGTCGACGACCCAGCGGACCACGCCCTCGCCGGGGGTGTCGCCGCCCTCCTCGCCGAGGACCGCGTCACGCGGCCTGGCCTCGGCGATGCGGGCGCGGATCAGTTCCTCGGCGGCCCGGTCCAGCGCGGTGACGACGTCGGTGGGGCTCGACTTGGTGGCGAGCACCTCGGGCCGCGCGGGCCGCTTGGCGAGCAGCATCTGACCGGCCTCCTCCGCTATGCGGGCCGCCAGGTCCAGCAGCTCCTCCTCCCGTACACGGTCGTCCATGCCGGTGTGCCCCCTATCGAGTCGGTGATCGTCCGTGATCACCCGCGGCCGTCCGCCGGAACGGAACGGCCACGGGTAACCCGCACATCCTCCCAAACCGGGATCGAGTGATCTCGGGTGGTCACCGCAGGGAGGCCGGGCGTCGCCACTCCTCCCCGAGCACGTGCTGGGCCAGGAAGGCCAGGACGGTCTCGTACCACGCGATCGCGTTGCCGGGCTTGAGCACCCAGTGGTTCTCGTCGGGGAAGTAGAGGAACTTCGCCTCGGCCCCCGACCGCTGGAGGTCCCACCACAGCCGCAGGGCCTCGCCGATCGGCACGCGGTAGTCCTTGTCGCCGTGGATCACCAGCATCGGCGTCCTGATCTCGCCGAGCCACCGGTGGGGCGAGAGGCGCTCGTAGCGGGCCGAGCCGGGCGCGCCGAACTCGCGATACCAGTAGTCCGCGTCGTCCGTGGTGCCCGCGAACTGCTCCAGGTTCCACAGGGAGGCGTGCGTCACGATCGCCTGGAAGCGGTCGGTGTGCCCGGCGACCCAGTTGGCCATGTAACCGCCGAACGACCCGCCCATCGCGGCCGTCCGCTGCTCGTCGATCTCCGGCCGCTTCAGGCACTCGTCGGTGATCGCCATCAGGTCGGCGTGGGTGACCGGGCCCCAGTCGCCCCAGCCCCGGTCGATCATTGCCTGGCCGTACCCGGTGGACAGGCAGGGGTCGGGCAGCAGCACGGCGTATCCGTGCCTGGCCATCAGCCAGGGGTTCCAGCGCCAGCTCCAGTCGTTCCAGCTCCCGAGCGGCCCGCCGTGGATCCACAGCAGGAACGGCGCCGGGCTCTCGGCGGTCGCCTCCGCGGGGACGACCAGCCAGCCCCGGATCTCGGTGCCGTCGTCGGCCGTGGCGGTGACCTCGGTCAGGGTGCCGGGCAGGTCGAGCGCCGGAACGGGCGAGGGCAGCGTGGTCACCGTGCCGTCCGGGGCGATCCGCACCGGCGCGGGCGGCGAGTCGACCGCGCCGCGCACGGCGTAGACCACCCCTCCAGCGGCCGGGCACAGCTCGGCATAGGCGCCGTCGTCCGAGGTCAACCGGGTCAGCGCCGCGTCGGAAGGCGCGTCGAGGGCGACCCGGAAGACCGGGCGGCGGCCCCGGTCGTCGGCGGCGACGTAGAGCTCCTCCGACGAGGGCGCCCACGCGACCGACGCCGGGAAGATCTCCTCGGCGACGGCCCGTCCCACCCCGGTGTCCAGGTCGATCACCCACAGGTCGACCGTGGCCGAGACCTGCTCGGTGGCGTGCCGCTCGCGGGTGCAGGCGACGTGCCGCCCGTCGGGCGACACCAGGACCGGCCCGCCGAAGTCGTGCTCCGGCGAGGTCGCGAGCGTCCGCCGCGACCCGTCCGCGACGTCGATGGCGACCAGGTCGGTGCGCCCCCCGCCGTTCGGCAGGAACTCCCGCCAGGCGGCGATCACGGTCGAGCCGTCGGGGACGACCGCGAAGGAGGCGTCGCGCAGCGCGCCGCCCGGCTCGGGGGTCAGGTCCCGCACGTCCTCCAGGCCGTCCCGGGCGGCGCGGCCCGCGAAGAGCCGGGGCTGCGCCGGGCCGAGGTCGTGGTCCCAGAAGCGGATCGGGTAGCCCTCGTGCAGGATCGCGCTGACGCCGTCGTCCTCGCGGCCCTTGCGGCGCTCCTCCTCGGTCGCGGCGTCGCCGGGCAGCACCTCGGAGGCGTAGACCACCACGTCACCGGCCGCCCGGACCGCGCCGATCCCGCCGGGGCGGGTGGCCAGCCGTACGGGCTCGCCCCGCGCGGGCAGCAGCCACAGCGCGGGCACCTCGCCGCCGGGCTCCTTGACCGTCTCGTCGGGCCGCCGGGAGACGAACAGCAGGTCTCCGCCGGGGGCGAACTCCGCGCCCGCCTCCCCCTTCGCCGACCGCGTCAGCCGGTGCGGCTCACCGTCAGGGGTGAGGGGGATCTCCCACAGCGCCGTTCCGTACGACTTGCCGTCGGGGTTGAGGGACTGGACCACGGACACGAGCCGGGTTCCGTCGGGTGACAGTCGCAGCGACGCCACGCGCGGCAGGGCCATGTACTCGCGGATGTCGGGGAACTCGCGGGTGCCGGGAAATTGGGTCACCGCTCGAACCTACTCGCCCGGGCCGCCCGGCTCGACCCCCCGATAGTGTTGTCGTTCATGGGGAGCACCACGGGGTCTGACGCGGGCTACGACGCTCTGCTCGTCGTCTCGTTCGGGGGGCCGGAAGGGCCCGAGGACGTCATGCCGTTCCTGGAGAACGTCGTACGCGGCCGGGGCGTGCCGCGTGAGCGGCTGCTGGAGGTCGAGGCGCACTACCAGCGGTTCGGCGGGGTCAGCCCGATCAACCGGCAGTGCCGTGAGCTGATCGACGCGCTGGATGTGGACCTTCCGGTCTACTGGGGCAACCGCAACTGGCATCCGTTCCTGGAGGACACGGTCCGGCGGATGAAGGAGGACGGCGTGCGCCGGGCGGCGGCCTTCGTCACCGCGGCCTACCGCTCCTATTCGAGCTGCCGGCAGTATCTCGACGACATCGACCGGGCCCGCGCCGCCGTGCCGGGGGCTCCCGAGATCGTCAAGCTGCGCCACTACTACGACCATCCCGGCTTCGTGGCCGCGATGGCCGACCACACCCGCGAGGCGCTCGCCGCGCTGCCCGAGGACGTGCGGACCGGCGCCCGGCTCGTCTTCACCGCGCACAGCATCCCCGTCTCCATGGCGCGCACCGCCGGCCCGTCCGGGGGCGCGTACGAGGCCGAGCTGCGCGAGACCGCGCGGCTGGTGGTCGAGCAGGTGGACGCGGGACGGCCGTGGGACCTGGTGTGGCAGAGCCGCAGCGGCCCGCCGCAGGTCCCGTGGCTGGAGCCGGACGTCTGCGACCACCTGGAGGCGCTGCACGCCGAGGGCGTGCCGGCCGTGACGCTGGTGCCGATCGGGTTCGTGTCCGACCACATGGAGGTCGTCTACGACCTCGACACGGAGGCCGCCGACCTGGCCGGCAAGCTCGGGATGCCGCTCACCAGGGCCGCGACCGCCGGCACCCATCCGCGGTTCGTCTCGATGGTGGCCGAGCTGCTCGCCGAACCCGCGCCCGCGCCGTGCCCGGGCACCTGCTGCCCGGCCCCCGCCCGCCGGCCTTCCTAGGGTCCTGGGTCAGGAGGCGTACGTGCGGGCGTAGGCGTCCGCGAGCGACAGCACCTTGTTCACGTAGTCCCAGGAGTGGTTGTAGAACCACACGGACTTCCTGAGCTTCTCGCCGCCCTGGCCCGCCCCGTTGGCGCACAGGTACGTGGCCGCCGACGGCACCGCGTCGAAGGGGCTCCAGATGTCCGCCTTGCCGTCGCCGTCGCCGTCCACGCCGTACGACTTCCAGGTGGCGGGCATGAACTGCATCGGCCCGAGCGCCCCGGCGGACGACGGGCCGTTGTTGCGGCCGTGGCTGCTCTCCACCTGGCCGATCGCGGCGAGGACGGTCCAGGAGAGGCCTGGGCAGACGGTCGCCGAACGCTGGTAGAGGTCGAGGTAGCTCTCCGGCCGGCCCACCAGGGCCTGGCCCCGCGGCTGCGCGGCCTTCGGCCCTTCGCTCTCCGGGCCGATCCGCACGACCTGCGCGCCCTTGCCGAGCAGGCGGGCGACCGCGTCCCGGTCCACCTTGCCGGGGTCGCCGTGCACGAGCACCACGACCCCGCCGGGGAAGCCGAGCCGCTGCCCCACGTCCCGGCTGACCAGCCCGTCGATGTCGGGCAGCCCGAGCGAGGCCGAGGCGGCGACCCGCAGCCGGGGGCCGCCGTCGATCTGGTAGTCCACGCCCAGCTCCATGCCGAGCCGCTTGATCGTCCCGCTGTCGGCGACCATCTCGCCCCGGGCGAGCGCGCTCCACACCTCCGGGTGCTCGGCGACCCGCTTGGGGGTCCAGGAGCGGAACTGCGCCGGGTCGACCGCGAGCAGGCGCAGGGCCGTACCGGAGACGTGCACGGCGCCGCCGTCGGCGACCGCCACCTTCTGCACGTGCGGCAGCTTGGCGACCTTGCGGAGCGTGCCCGCCGGGACCGTGGCCGGGGAGATCGCCAGGAGCTGCGGCGGCGTGACCTGCACGCCCGGGCCGCCCGCGACGGGCGCGCTCGACGGCAGCGTGCGGTCGGGCAGGAGGGCGGCCGTGGTGGCCCGCGCGGCCGGCAGCGCCTTGTCCGGACGCGGCCGGTCACCGGCCGCGAGCGCATCGGCGTCGGGCCGGGTCACGAGGGCGGCGACACCCATGGCGAGCACACTGACGATCACGACCGCGAGCCCGGTCACGACGGGACGGATGCGCCCGGTAGCGTAGGAAGAGCGGGAAAGCACAGTCAGACCCCGCACCCCCGGCGACGGAAAATCACTTGCCCCATGATAGGCGGGCAGGCGATGGTCGAAACCGGAAATCTACGACGTCCGCGTGCCTCGGGAGTTCTCACCGGAACATTCCGCAGGCCGCCGCCGCTGTCCGAACGGCCGGCCCGGACGCACACGCACCATCGTGCTGAAGGGGAACACCAATGGTCGGGCCGTATCGCGGGCTGTTCGGCACGCCCGGAGTCAAGGGCTTCGTTTTCGCGGGGTTCGTGGGCCGGGCGCCCATGTCGATGCTCGGCATCGGGGTCATCCTGCTCGTCAACGCCGTCACCGGGTCGTACGCGACGGCCGGGGCGGTCGCGGCGACCGTCTCGGTGGCCTTCGCGATCGCCGCGCCCCTGTCGGGGCGGCTCGTGGACCGCTTCGGCCAGTCGCGGGTGCTCGTCCCGTTCATCCTCCTGCACGCCGCCTCGATCAGCGCGCTGATGCTGTGCGCGCACGCCCGGACCCCCCAGTGGGCTCTCTACGCGGCGGGCGTCGCGTCCGGCGCCACCGGCCTGTCGCTGGGCTCCATGGTCCGGGCCCGCTGGTCGCACGTGCTCGACGACCCCTCACGGCTGCACACGGCGTTCTCGTTCGAGTCGGTGGCCGACGAGCTGATCTTCGTCGGCGGCCCGGCGTTCGTGACCGCGCTGACGACGGGCGTCAACGCCTACGCCGGGCTCATCGCGACGATCATCCTGGCCCTGTCGGGCACGCTGGTCTTCGCCTGCCTGCGCGGCACCGAGCCGCCGGTCGTCCGGCACCAGAGGGCGGGCGGGTCGCCGATCGCGATCCCGGGGGTGGCGCTGCTGTCGGCCGTCTTCCTCGCCATGGGCGCGGTGTTCGGCTCGGTCGACATCATCACCGTGGCCTTCGCCGACGAGCACGGCAACAAGGCGGCGGCCGGGCTGCTGCTCGCCTCGGTCGCGGCCGGCAGCATGATCTCGGGCCTGTGGTTCGGCTCCCGGCACTGGAAGATCGGCCTGCGCAGCCGGTTCGTGCGGGGGCTGTCGCTGTTCGCGGCCGGGTTCACCCCGGTGCTGCTGATGGACGACATCCGCGCGATGGCCCTCGCGCTCTTCCTCGCCGGGCTGTCGATCTCCCCCACGCTGATCACCGGGTTCTCGCTCGTCGAGCGGATGGTGCCGGCCGGGCAGCTCACCGAGGGCATGGCGTGGATCTCCACGTCCATCGGCCTCGGGGTGGCCGTCGGCGCGTGGGCGGGCGGGCGGCTCACCGACGCCTACGGCGCGTCCAACGCGTACGGCTTCTCCTACGCGTGCGCGCTGCTCGCCGTCGCGGTCGGTCTCGGCGGGTCGGCGCTGGCCCGCGTACGGCAGCGAGCCGGCTGACGCTCTTTTTCGGCGTGTAGGCAGCGCGGGCGTTCATGAGTAGTGTTCACGTTCACTGCCAGGCCACTGGATGGAGAGCATGGACGCCTTCGTCAACTGGGCGCGCAACCAGTCGGTCACGCCCGCCGAGGTGCGCACGCCCGCCTCGGCCGCCGAGGTCGCGGACGCCGTACGGGACGCCGCGAGAGCGGGCCGCCGGGTCCGCATGACCGGCACCGGGCACTCGTTCACCGGCGTGGCGCTGACCGACGGCGTCCTGCTGCGGCCGAACGCTCTTACCGGGGTGCTCGGCGCGGGCGACGGCTGGGTGAAGGTGGCCGCGGGCACGCCGCTCCACGCGCTCAATGAGGAACTCCACCGCCGGGGGCTCGCGCTCGCCAACATGGGCGACATCACCGCGCAGACCGCCGCCGGGGCGATCCAGACCGGCACCCACGGCTCCGGCAGGCACACCGGAGGGCTCGCCGACCAGGTCGCCGAGCTGGAGATGGTGCTCGCCGACGGCTCGGTCGCGACCGTACGGGAGGGCGACCTGTTCGACGCGGCCCGGGTCGGGCTGGGCGCGCTCGGCATCCTCACCGCCGTCACGTTCCGGGTCGAGCCCGCGTTCCTGCTGCGCGCGCGGCGGGAGCCGATGGCGTTCGGCCGGATCCTCGACACGCTCGACGACCTGACCGGGGCCGACGACCATCTCGACTTCTTCTGGCTGCCGCACACCGACACCTGCCTGGTCAAGCGCAACAACCGCGACGCCGGCCCGGCCCGGCCGCCCACGGCGTTCAAGAGGTGGCTCGACGAGGTGTTCCTGGAGAACACGGCGTTCGGCGCGGCCTGCGCCCTCGGGGCGCGCTTCCCCCGCGCGGTGCCCGCGATCAACCGGGCGTCCGCCCGGCTGCTGGGGACGTCGGAGTTCGTGGACGCCTCCCACCGCGTCTTCACCTCCGTCCGGGAGGTCCGCTTCCTGGAGACGGAGTACGCGATCCCGCGCCGCCACCTCGCGCGCGCCCTGCGGGAGGTCCGCGACCTGCTGGACCGCTCGGGCCGGCCGGTCACGTTCCCGGTGGAGGTCAGGGTCACGCCGCCCTCGGACGCCTGGCTGTCCACCGCGTACGGCCGGGACTCGGCGTACGTCGCCTGCCACGTCTACCGGGGCGCGCCCGACCCGGAGTACTTCGCGGGCGTCGAGGAGATCATGACCCGGCTGGAGGGCCGGCCCCACTGGGGCAAGCTGCACACCCGCGACGCGGACTACCTGCGCGGCGTCTATCCCCGGTTCGGCGACTTCGTGGCGCTGCGGCGGGAGATGGACCCTCACGGGCTGTTCGCCAACGATTACCTCGACCGGGTCCTCGGCGCGTCGCGGGATGGCTGACCCCATCGCCGCGTAAAGTCCCTCTCCACGGTCCGGCGTCTTCCGCGTGTCGCGTTGCCCGAGCCTCCCCCGGGGCAGGCACATTGCGGAGCACGGGCAGACCGGAGCCCGGCGCGCCACTCGAACCGAGGGAGCAACGCAGTAATGAGACCCTCCCGCAGGTCCGGCCGCACGGCGTACGGCACGTGCGCCGTCGCCAGGCCGTACGGACGGGCCGTGGGCGCGCGCCATCCGAGACACGACCCACACTCTCGCGTTCCGGGCGCCGCCTTTCCTCTGGTCGATCATGACCGACGGGTTGCGGCGAAGTGAACGTCAAAAATGTGACCGGGGTCACAACACCTGCCTCGCCTCCTGGCGAGGCGATGTTCGGACATGCCGGGTACGGTGCTGGAAGGCAACCGGTTCACGCGAGAGACTCAAGGGTCCGGGGGAAGACAGAGCACGACGACGAAGGGACTCGCATGCAGGAGCTCCGTCTCGTCGCGGTGAGTGAAGACGGAACGTACCTCGTCCTGGCGACGGCCGGGCGGGGCACGCGCTTCACGCTGCCCGTCGACGACCGGCTCCGTGCTGCGGTTCGCGGCAACTTCTCCCGTCTCGGCCAGTACGAGATCGAAGTGGAGAGCCCGTTGCGTCCCAAGGAGATCCAGGCGCGCATCCGTGCCGGCGAGACGGCGGAGGAGATCGCGGCCACCGCCGGCATCCCGGTGGAACGAGTCCGCTGGTTCGAGGGGCCCGTTCTCCAGGAGCGCGAGTACATGGCCCAGCAGGCCCAGCGGGTCCCCGTCCGGATGCCCGGCGAGAACACCCCCGGGCCGACGCTCGGCGAGCTGGTGGCCGAGCGGCTCACCCGGCGCGGCGTGCCCGCCGACGAGATCGACTGGGACTCGGCCAAGCGCGACGACAACCTCTGGCGGGTGCGGCTCGGCTTCGTCTGGAACGGCCACACCCGGCACGCCGAGTGGCTCTTCGACCCCCGCCGCCGCCACATCACCCCGAACGGCGACGAGGCCATGCGCCTGTCGGCCGCCGAGTACGTCGAGCCGGACCAGGCGGACGACGCCACCGTACGGCCGTTCGTGCCCCGCCTCGCCAGCAAGCTCGCCCCCGTGCCGCCGCTGCCCAACGAGGTCCGCAGCCGCGACGAGTCCTCGTTCCGCCCCGAGCCGGTGCGCTATGAGCCGTCGCGTCCCGAGCCCGCGCGTGCCGAGCCGGTGCGTCCCGAGCCCATGCGCGCCGCCGAGCCGGTGAGATATGAGCCGCCGCGGGCCGAGCCCGCGGCCTTTGCCGAGCCCGCAGCTTTCGTCGAGCCGCTGCCGCGGCTGGGCGCTCCGCTGCGCCCGGAGCCCGGTCGGCAGCAGGACCCCGCCGCGCGGCGCGACCCCGGACGGACGGACCCGTCCGAGGAGGAGCTGGCCGCCTACCGGCCGGAGCTCACCCCCGTGCCCTTCCGGCTGCCGCAGTCGCTGATCCCCGCGCCCGAACCGGTCGCCCCGCCCGCCCTCCCGCCGGCCCGCGACCCCTACGACGCCGCCCCGGCCGCTCCCCCGGCGAGCCGGGATCCGTACGACGCGCCTCAGCCCGCTCCTGCCGTGAGCCGGGACCCACACGACGCTGCCGCGCCCGTGTCCCCGGCCGCGCCGCCTGCCCCGCCCGCGCGGCCCGCCCCAGCCCCGGAGGTCGCGGCGTACGCGCTGCCCCCGGCCCGGACGGAACCAGAGCCTGCTTCGGCCCCGGACACTGCCGCGACAGCCGCGCCTCCTGCGCAGACCGAACCCGAGCCTGCGGCCACGCCTGCCGTCTCCGCGCCCCCCGCGGCGCAGAGCACCACCGCGACGGACACCACAGCGCAGGCCATGTCCGCGACCTCCGCAGTGGAAGCGGAGCGTGGCGCGGACGCGCCGACGGGGCTCATGGCGAGCCAGGATGGCCCTGTCGGCGAGCAGACGGATTCGGGTGCGGACACGACGTCTGCGGTGCAGACCGTCACGCCCTCCCCGGTGCCGGATGCTCACGCCGACGCCGCCACAGGCTCTCAAACCGCCTCCGATAGCGCCCCGGCCGGCTCTCGGACCGCCGCCGATGACGTGTCGGCGGATTCGCGGCCCGGCCCCACGACGGCGTTGGACGCCAAGGAGACCGCTGTGGCGGTCACACCCGGTTCCGATACTCCGTCTGCCGCTGCGACCGTCGCTGACGGCGACACACGGCCCGCGCCTGCCGCTGAGTCGGCGCCGCAGGCAACGACGGACGTTCCGTCCGCCGCTACGACACCCGCCCCGAAGGCGGATGCCGATGCTCGCGAATCGGACGCCGCTGCCCATCCGGTGGAAGACGCTGCGGCACACGACGTCGCAACACCCGCCCCTGCGCGCGCCGACGTGTCGTCTGCCCACGATTCAGCGGCAGCGGCCCCTGCGGCAGCCGCGAGCGCGGACGACGACGCTCCTGCCGTACAGGACCCTGGCACCGATGCGCCGCAACAGGCGGCGGCCGTGGCGAAGGCGACCGAAGCACCGAGCATCGCCACCGACGTGACCGCGGGGTCTGCGGCCCCGGACGCAGGGAGCGCGGACACGTCCGACGGCGGCACTCCAGGTGCGCAGGACAGCCCAGCACCCGCTGCGTCGACTGGAGACACGACAACCGGCGGCGTGGCGGACACGGCGAGCGCCGGCGCATCGGATACCGACACCGCCGTAAGCGGCGGGACGGCGAACACCGACGGCAGCGCCCCCGCGGCGGTGGCCAGCCCGGCGGCAGCCGACGCCACAGCCGCTCCAGCCACGGCAGCGGCCACGAAGACGAAGACGGACACCGTGGCGAGCACTCCGGCGGGTGCTGGGACGGAAGCCGCTGCGGACAGTGCCACAGACACCGCTGCCCCGCCTGCCGTACCGGCAGCGGAGCCTGCCGCACCCGCCGCCGCGGCTGACACGGGCCAGGAGACGCGGCCCGCTGTTCCCGCGCCCGCACCGCCCGCTGAGGCGGCCAGGGCTCCTCAGCCGCGACCGAGGCGAGCGGGAGACCGCACGGGAGACGAGGCCAAGGGCGGCGCCAAGGACGGGTTGAAGGACAGCCCGAAGGACACCGCCAAGGATGGTCCGAAGGAGTCGAAGCCCGAGACTCCCGCTCCTCCGGTGCCGAAGCCCGCTCCCCCGCGTCCTCGGAAGTCGCGCGGCCGACGGGCCTCCGTACCGACCTGGGACGAGATCATGTTCGGAGCGCGCAAGCAGGACTGACGAGCGCGGCAGCTCTAGCCCTACTCCTCAACCCATCGCCGACCGTGAGTGGAGCCGTCGCGGTATCCATCCGCTTGTGCTGTGGCGGCTCTCCGCCGACGCGATCGCTTCGAGCTCGCCGCGGTAGCAGGCGGCGTAGCCGAAGAGGTCGATGATCTCGCGCGGCCAGGCTCCGTGTGGGCCAACGGCGCCCGGAGGGCACCGTCCGGCTGATATGTCGACGCCGGCGGTCCGTTCCGGGGACTTTCGCACGCGCGGGGCGCGCCCGCGAGAAAGTTTCACGCGCGGACCGGGGTGAGGTGCCCCGGAACTGCGCGCCCTCCCTTAGAGCCGGTGCCCGGACCGCGGCGGGTGGCGTGCGGTGCGGCACGTCGTCCATGATCCACGGCATTCACGTGATCAGGAGGCCGTGCGGGATGGCGTACCAAATGAGTGGGGCGCGGCGTGTGCTCGTCGCGGTGTTCGCCGCCGGGCTCGCGGTGGTGCTGGCCGCACCACCGGCGGCGGCCGCGCAGGCCGCGGACGGCGCGGTAGCGGCCGAGCGGGGCACAGACAACGCGGCGGCGGCTGGGCCGGGCGCGGACAGTACAGACGGCGCGGCGGGTCGGTTCGGGCGGCAGGAGCTGCATTGGGGCGACTGCGCGGGGGTCGCCGACGCGGCCCTGCGGTGCGCGGAGGTCGCCGTTCCGCTGGACTACCACCGTCCCCACGGCCGGAAAATCACGATCGTCGTCTCACGGCTGCCCGCGACCGACCCCACCCGCCGCCGTGGGGTGCTGCTCACCACAGGTGGCGGCCCCGGCGGGCCGGGCGTCCCGCTGCCGTCGAGCCTGGCTCCTCTGCTGTCCTCCGAGGTGCGGGCGCGTTACGACCTCATCGGCTTCGACATGCGGTTCGTCGAGCGCAGCACGCCCATCGGCTGCGGCCAGGACGTGGAGGAGCCCGGCGGCTACTGGGTCCGCACCGCCACCTCCGGGAGCTTCCCCGCCGACGCGGCCGAGGCCCGCGCGTACGCCCGTGCCTGCGTGCGCGCCGCCGGGTGGGCACTGCCCCACGCCACCACGGCGAACGCCGCGAGGGACATGGACGTCATCCGCGCCGCGCTCGGCGAGGAGAAGATCTCCTACCTCGGCGGCTCCTACGCCGGCATGCTCGGGGCCGTCTACAGCACGTTGTTCCCCCGCCGGGTCGACAGGTTCGTGCTGGACAGCCCGCCCAACCCGGACACGGTCTGGCGGGCGTACGAACTGGCCCGCACCCCGGCCTTCGAGGCAGGGACGGCCGCCTTCGCCGCCTGGACCGCCCAGCGGAACGCCGACTACGGGCTCGGCGACACCGCGCAGAAGGTCACCGACGCCGTCTCGGGGCTCATCCGCCGCGCCCGGACGGCCCCGATCGTCGTGGCGGGCCACGCCTGGGACTTAGGCGAGCTGGGGACGCTGCTGGTGGTGGGCATCTACGACGAGCGGTCCTTCGGCCTCGTCGCGGCGGCCTTCGCCGCCCTCGCCGCGGGGCGGGAGCCGTTCGTGCCGTTCCCCCTGCGCCCGCTGCCCCCGGCCGGAGTGCCCGGCGTGCCCGCCGACAACCACACCGCGACCAACATCGCCTACCGGTGCGGGGACGGGCCCTGGCCGCGCGACCCCCGCGACTACCTGCGCGACCTCGCCTCCTACGGCGAGCGGTATCCGCTGTTCGGGCCGGCCAACGCCAACATCACCCCGTGCGCGTTCTGGCCGCGGATCGAGGACGAGCCGGTGCGGCTGTCGGCCAACCGGTCGCCCGGGGTCCTGGTGACCGCCGCGCTGCGAGACGTGGCCGTGCCGATCGCCAACAGCCGCGCCGTCGCCGCGCGGATCCGCGGGTCGCGCATGGTCACCATCGACGCCCACACCCACGCGCCCTACCCCGCGTACGGCAACGCCTGCCTCAACGGCGCGGTCGACGCCTTCCTCACCACCGGGACGCTGCCGCCCGCCGACGTCACCTGCTGAGCTCCGGAGCGCTCCACACTCACTTTTCGGTCATAGGGATCGTACGGCGAGAAAGCGGAGGTCAACCGGCCAACGCGGGCATGGGCGGGTGTACGGATCATCGCGATGCGGTCGGGGCACCTGTCCAATCCGCGTAGCATCATCGGGCATGGGGTCGCCGAGAAAATCAGCGGTCGCGGGAGCCGCCGTCACGGTGACGGCGCTCATGCTGGCCACGCAGGGCTGTGCGATCATCGGCGGCGGATCGCCGAGGAACCTCGACGTCATCAGCGTGTCCAGCCCGCAGTTCCGCGACGGCGCCCCCCTGCCGCAGGACTACTCCTGCAAGGGGGGGCAGGGGAACCCGCCTCTTCGCTGGTCGGGCACGTCGGGCGCGAAGTCCGTGGCCCTCGTGGTCGACGACAGCAGCACGCATGGCGGTCCGGAGGTGCACTGGGTGGTGTTCGACATCAATCCCGACACGACCGAGCTCGGCATGGACGACGTCCCCCGGGGCGCCCGGCTGGGCAGGACGACGAGCGGGAAGGTGGGCTATACGCCCCCATGCCGGACCGATGGCAGCTACCGTTTCACTGTCTACGCGTTGGACGCCAAGCTCAGCCTCGAGCAGGGTGCCGGCCTCGCGCGGACGCTGGAGAGCATCGCGAGCCACACCATCGCACGTGGACGCCTCACGGCGAACACGATCGAGTGACATGCTGGGCACCGGAGGTAGTCGTGCTACACCAATCTTCACCTAGGGTGTGACAACGGTCATTGTGGTCGAGCAGAATCGGTTCCAATTGCTGAGCGCAGGTGGCCAGAGGGGGCAGGTCGCGTCGATGGCCGCGCGACCTCACCGGCGCCGCAGAAAGGCCATGGCCTTGAAGGTGGTGCTATGACTGCGGTCATTGTCGGTCTTGTCGCCGTCGTGCTTCTCGTGCTGCTGGTCGTGGCGCTGGGCATGCGGTCGATGAACCGCAGAGAGAGCGCTCTCTCTTCCGAGCGCATCAAGGCGATGGCCGAGAACAAGGGTCCCAAGCCACGCCGGCCGGCCGAGGAGACGTTCTTCGAGAGCTTCCCCAAGGGGTTCGACGCCTTCGAGGAGCCCGAGCCCGAGGCCCCCAAGCCGCGGCCCGCGAGCACCCGCCCCGGAAGCCGGCAGGCGCGGCCCGCGCAGCGCGGCGGCAAGCAGCCCGCCGCCACCCGCGGCAAGCGCGGCGTGGACGAGTGGGGCGAGCCGGACGACTACGACGACGACTACTGGTCGCGCGTACGCGCCGACGAGGGCGGCTTCGGCGGCACGATCGCCGCGAGGATGGCCACCCCCCGGCCCGTCAAGGACACCTCCGGCCCGGCGGGCGCGCCTCAGGAGCAGGCGGCCGACGCCGACGCGGTGACCGTGCAGGCTCCCCTGCCCCCGCGCCCCGCGGCCGGTCGCGCCGACGCCCCCGTCCCCGCCTCGGCGATGGCCGAGCAGAAGACCATGACGTTCGCCGCGCCGACGCCCGACCCGCTGGAAGCGGCCGGCTCCCCCGGCACCGGCCCGTTCGACGCCCCCTCGACCGGAGCGACACCGGCCGGTGCGCAGGGTGGCAGGCCGGGCAGGTCCGGCAGGTCGTCGCGAGCGGCCCGCCGCGCCGCGGCCGCCGCTGCCGCCGACTCGGGTCAGCCGAGCGGTTCCTACGACGTCCCCCCCGGCACCGGCCCCTTCCCGGCGTCCGCGGGCACCGGCCCGTTCGGCACGCCGTCGGGCACCGGTGCGTATCCGGCTCCGCAGGGCGCCGACGCCCTGGACGGCGTCCAGGCGAACACCGGCCCGATGGCCGCGTCCGGGGACACCGGCTTCTTCAACCGCGCGGCGGCCACCGGCCCGTTCCCGGCCGCCGGCGGCGCGGGCTCCTACGACGGTCACGCCGCCGGCTCCTACGACGCGGCGACGGCCTCTCCCATCCCGGAGACCGGGACCTTCGTCATGGGCAACTACGACTCGGCCCGCGGCAGCGGCGCGTTCGAGGCGGCCACGCCCCTGGTGCAGCCCCCCGTTCAACCCATTGCCCAGCCCGCCGACGCCCTGGCCGAGCCTGCGCCGCAGAGCGACTTCGACCCGTGGACGGCCCGCCAGCCGGCCCGCGCCGACGCCTACGACCCCTCCCAGGCCTCCACAGGCCCGTTCCCGGCCGCGCGCCCCTCGTACTCCCCCACCCAGGAGCCGGCCGCCGGCACCCCCGTTCCCGGCAACCAGGGCAGTGCCACCGACCCCGGGTGGCCGGTGGCCGGCAGCTATCCTCCGGTCCCCGCCGCCTCGGCTCCCGCTCCGGGCTGGGCGGCAGCCCGGGACGTGCTGGACGACCCCGAGCCGTCGCACGGCTCGTCCTCCTGGCCGAACGCCGAGACCTACCAGACTCCGTCCTACGACGGCTACCAGGCGGACCACACCGGTCAGCCCTCCTATCCGGCCGCGTCGCCGGACGCACCACAGGCCACGCCGTCGTACGAGGTGAACCCTGGCTGGGCGTCGATCGACGCCTCCGACAGCGTGCCGGGCGCCACGCCCGGTTCCGCCTCGCCGTACGAGTCGGCGGGCTACGACGCGCCGTCGGGGCAGAGCCAGTACGGCTACGACCAGCAGCAGGGGTACGGCGGCACGCAGTCGTCGTGGCCCGAGCAGAACATGGGCGGAAGCTGGCCCTCCTACGACGAGCTGTACGGCGACGCCTCCACGTCGGCCGGCGGCCGCCGCCGGGGCAGCCACCGCGACCCCGACACCGACTATCCCGACTACTATCGGTGACTTTGCCGTCTCCTGCCTGGTGACGGGCTTCGTGGCTGACGTATCGTCGGCCCATGACCATCAGTGACGGGACGATCTCGCGTCGTGACTGGAAGTCCGTGCTCCGCCATGACGTGCCCGCCTCAGTCGTCGTCTTCCTGGTGGCCGTGCCGTTGTCACTCGGCGTAGCGGTCGCGTCCGGCGCTCCGCTCGCGGCGGGCCTCATCGCGGCCGTGGTCGGCGGGTTGGTCGTGGGTGCGCTCGGCGGGTCCGTCGTCCAGGTGAGCGGCCCGACCGCCGGGCTCTCCCTGGTCGTCGCGGAACTGGTCCACACGTACGGCTGGCGCGCGACGTGCGCGATCACGGCCATGGCCGGGCTGCTCCAGCTCGGGCTCGGCGCGCTGCGGGTGGCGCGGGCGGCCCTGGGGGTCTCCCCCGCCGTCGTCCACGGCATGCTGGCCGGGCTCGGCGTGCTGATCGCGCTCTCCCAGCTGCACATCGTGCTCGGCGGCAGCCCGCAGCGCTCCGCGCTGGGGAACGTTCTCGAACTGCCCGCCCAGATCGTCAACAACCACACGCACGCCGTGCTGATCGGGGTGCTGACGATCGCGGTCCTGCTGGTGTGGGGCCGGATCCCCCGGCTGCGTGCCGTGCCCGCCCCACTGGCGGCGCTGGTGATCGCGACGCTGACGGCGGGGGTCGCGGGCTGGGACCTGACGAAGGTCGACCTCGGCGGCGGGTTCTCCTCCGTCCAGACGCCGCTCGCGCCGCAGGGCGACTGGCACGCGATCGCCGGGGCCGTCCTGCTCGTCGCCCTCCTGTCGGGGGTGGAGTCGCTGCTGACCGCCGTGTCGTCCAACCGCCTGCACGACGGCCCCCGCGCCGACCTCGACCGCGAGCTCACCGCGCAGGGCGTGGGAAACGTGGTGTCCGGCGTGCTCGGCGGCCTGCCGGTGGCGGGGGTCGTCGTCCGTACGACCACGAACGCGCGGGCGGGCGCCCGCAGCCGCTGGTCCACGGTCCTGCACGGCGGGTGGGTGCTGCTGTTCACCACGGCCTTCGCCTGGATGATCGCGCTGATCCCCCTGGAGGCGCTCGCGGCGCTGCTGCTGTTCATCGGCGTGCAGATGGTCAACCTCGGGCACGTGCGGAACCTGCGCAACCACCGCGAGGTGCCGGTGTACGTCGTGACGATGGCCGGGGTCGTGCTGATCGGGCTCGCCGAGGGCGTGGCGATCGGCCTCGCGCTGGCCGCCCTGCTCGCCCTGCGCCGGCTCGCGTGGGTCTCGGTCGACGTGCGCCAGGACGGCGAGCGCCGCTGGCGGGTCGTCGTCACCGGATCGCTGACGTTCCTCGGCGTGCCCCGGCTGACCGAGGCGCTGCGCGCCATCCCGGCGGGGTCGGCGGTGGAGCTCGACCTGCACCTCGACTTCATGGACAACGCCGCCTTCGTGGCGCTGCACGACTGGCGGCTGGAGCACGAACGCGCCGGCGGCGAGGTCGACGTGGACGAGACGCACGGCGAGTGGTACTCCGCCGCGATCAACGGAGCCCGGCTCTTCCCCGCGAGGATCCCGCCCCGGCACGACCGCTGGTGGCTGCCCTGGGCCTACCGGCGCCCCGATGGCGCGCACTCGTACGGGTCCTTCGAGGTGATCGAGGCGGACGGCGGGAGCGCCGCGGGCGACGGCGACGCCGTGATCTGCGAGCCGCAGGGCGTGCCCGACCTCCTGAAGGGAACGCGGGAGTTCCAGCGCAGGACGGCGCCGATGGCCCGTCCCCTGTTCACCCGGATGGCCCGCAAGCAGTCGCCGTCGCACCTGTTCATCACCTGCGCCGACTCGCGGATCGTGCCCAACATCATCACCGCGAGCGGCCCCGGCGACCTGTTCACGGTGCGCAACATCGGCAACCTCGTGCCGAGGGCGGGCGCGGTCCCGCCGGACGACTCGATGGCGGCGGCGATCGAGTACGCCGTGAACGTGCTGGAGGTCCGCACGATCACCGTCTGCGGGCACTCCGGGTGCGGCGCGATGGCCGCCCTGCTCGGCGAGCTGCCCGACCTGCCGGCGCTGCGCGCCTGGCTGCGGCACGGACGGCAGAGCCTGGCCCGGTTCGTCGCCGCCGGGCCCGGGCAGGACGCCGACGACGCCGGGCCACTCGACCGGCTGTGCCGGATCAACGTCATCCAGCAGCTCGACAACCTGCGGACCCACCCCCTCGTGGACGCGCGCGTACGGGCGGGCAGGCTGGAGCTCACGGGCCTGTACTTCGACATCGGCGCGGCCCGGGTGCACGCCCTGGAGCAGGAGCGCTTCACCCCGGTCCCGGAGCTGCGCACCACCGGCTGAGACGCACCGGCCGTCAATCCGCTTGCGCTCTCAGCGGACGATGTCCGCCGATCGTGAAACCGGGCGGACGCCGCGCGCCGCAGCGCCAAGGATGACCGTATGAAGATTCTGGTCATCGGTGGTTCGGTGTTCCTGGGCCGGGCCATCGTGGAGGAGGCGCTCCGGCGCGGTCACGAGGTCACGACGTTCAACCGGGGCAGGAGCGGGACGGACCTGCCGGGTGTGGAGGCGGTGCGCGGCGACCGCGAGGTCACCGGCGACCTGCGGCGGCTCGCCGACGGCAGGCAGTGGGACGCGGTCGTCGACGTCTGCGGGTTCGTCCCCCGCGTCGTCCTGGAGTCGGTGCGGGCGCTGTCCGGGCACGCCCCGCACTACACGTTCATCTCCAGCATCTCGGCGTATCCGGACTGGCCCGACAAGACGGGTCTCGACGAGACCTTCCCCATCCACGAGTGTCCCCCGGACGCGGACGCCGAGTTCGGCGACTACGGCGTGCTCAAGGCCGGCTGCGAACGCGCGGTCGAGGAGCACTTCGACGGCGCCGCCCTGGTCGTCCAGCCCGGCCTCATCCTCGGCCCGCACGAGAACGTCGGCCGGCTGCCCTGGTGGCTCCACCGCATCTCCAAGGGCGGCCGGGTGCTCGCGCCCGGCGACCCGGCGCTGCCGATCCAGCTCATCGACGCCCGCGACATCGCGGCGTTCACGCTCGACCAGGCGGCCGCGGGCACGACGGGCCGCTACATGACGGGCGGGGTGCCCGGCGAGGCCACGTTCGGAAGCTGGCTCGGCGACTGCGTGCAGGTCACCGGCTCCGGCGCGGAGCTCGTCTGGGCCGACGACGACTTCCTGACCGCTCAGGGCGTGGAGCCGTGGACCGAGCTTCCGCTGTGGTACCCGGGCGCGGACGGTCTCGGCGTGTGGACCCACTCCTCCGCCAAGGCCGTCGCCGCCGGTCTCACCTGCCGCCCGTTGCGCGAGACGGTGCGCGACACCTGGGAGTGGCTGAAGGACATCCCGGAGGAGCGGCGCAGCTTCCGCGGCGTACGGGTGGGCAGCGGCATCGACCCCGACAAGGAGCGCCGCGTGCTCGCCGCCTGGGACGCCCGCTGACGCGCTCCCCGGCCGTCGGGTGGTCCGCTCACTGAAGGGGCATCACGGACGACCACGGCCACATCGGGCGCAGGGGTCAAGGGGTCTCCCGGGACGCGGCTGGGCCTTAGGCTGTCGGGCATGCTCTGGGTGGCTCTTCTGATCGTGGCCGTACTGATCGTGCTCGCCGCGCTGGTCGCGTCCGGACGTGTCCGCCAGGCGTCCCGCGGGCCCGCCCGCGGGACGTCGCGCCGCCGGCCCGCACCGCGCCCCTCGGGCGGAACGGCGCGGCCGTCAGGGGGCGCCCGGCCCGGTGCCCGGCCCTCCTCCCGTACGGCCCGTGGCGGAACCCGGACGGGCGCCGCCGCCGGCGAGGGCACCGGCCCGCGGCCGGGTGAGATCTGGTGGGCCGACGTGCCGTACGAGGACGGGCCCGGGCACAAGGTGCGTCCCTGCGTGGTGCTCAGGACGTACCGCGGCGGCGCGGAGGTCCTGAAGATCACCAGCCAGGACCGGAGCGACCGCTCCGACCACGTCGAGATCCCCACCCGCACGTGGGACCCGGGCGCGGACCACAACAGCTTCCTCGACCTCACCGGGCCGGTCCGGGTGCCCTCCGCCTCGTTCGACGACAGGGCGGGCACCCTCGACCCGCGCGTCTGGCGTCAGGTCTGCCGGCTCCACGAGATCTCCCCGAACTGAGCTCCGCCTCCGGCGGCCGGCCGCCCGGCTGAGAGATCGTACTCACCGGTAACTGAGTATCGGCGCTCATGCCCGGGCGGCGCGGGACACGCAGCATGGGCGGCATGACGAAACCCGTGAAGAGCACGACGACCACGGCCTTCTACCTGCAGGCCGTCATCTCGTTCGTGATCTCCCTCGCCGGCCTGGCCGCCGGGATCCTCTACCTGCCCGTCACGACCTGGGTGCGGTCGTTCCTCGCCCTCGGGCTGATGTACGTGGTGACCTCGACCTTCACGCTGGCCAAGTGCGTGCGGGACCGCCAGGAGGAGGCGACGGTCGTCAGCCGCGTGGACCAGGCCAGGCTCGACAAACTGCTCGCCGAGCACGACCCCTTCCGCGCCGACTGAGCGGCCTCCGCGCGTGCAGCCGCCACGCGCTCCCGCACGGCTTCCGGATCAGCCTGGACCAGCCACGTAGACGACAGAATGCGACAGTGCGACGACAGAACGGAGCCATCTCACACCACTTCAAGCGAGAATGTGACGAAGTGTCATCACTTTATCCCCAACTTATTGACTTTCCTCGCCCACTATCGCCTAATTCGATCGAAAGTGTCACCCGGTGCCGTCGAAAGCATCGGGCGCCCGTCTCGTCCCGCCTGGTTCCAGGGCCGGACCATGCCCGTGGTCCGGCCCCGGCGTCACGCCGCGAGGCCCGGCCCCGCCGCCGGCCCGTGGCCACGCGCCTCGCGGACGGGGCCGCATAACGGATTGGGGAACCATGACCGAGGTAGGCAGAGGAATGACGCGGAGCGTGTTCTCCCGGCGCGCCTTCACCACGGCGGCGACGGCCGCCGCGATAGCACCGCTGGTCGTGTCGGCTCAGGCCGACGCGGCGCCCGTCGGCAGGACCGCGCCACCGCCCGCCGACCCCGGCAAGCCGCGCCGCATCACCCTCTACGTGGAGAACCTGCCGAACGGCGAGATGGGCTACGGACTCGCGCCGGGCAAGGCCACGATCCCCGGACCGCTCATCGAGATGGTCGAGGGCGAGACCCTCGAAGTCGAGCTGGTGAACAACGCGGACGTCACCGCCAGCCTCCACGTGCACGGCGTGGACTACGAGACCAGCAGCGACGGCACGCGGATGAACGACAGCGTGGTCGCGCCGGGCGCCCGGCGCGTCTACGTCTGGCGCACCCACGCGCCGGGCCGCCGCCCCGGCGGGACCATCGAGCCCGGCAGCGCGGGCTACTGGCACTACCACGACCACGTGGTCGGCACCGACCACGGCACGGGAGGAATCAAGAAGGGCCTCTACGGCCCGCTGGTGGTCCGCCGCAAGGGCGACACGCTGCCGGACAAGACCTTCACCGTCGTCTTCAACGACGTGAAGATCAACAACCTCGCGGCCGGGCCGCACTTCCTCGCGAAGATCGGCGAGCGGGTCGAGTTCATCGTGATCACCCACGGGAGCGTCTTCCACACGTTCCACATCCACGGCCACCGGTGGGCCGACAACCGCACCGGCCTGCTGGAGAGCCCCCAGGACCCGAGCCGGATCATCGACACGAAGACCACCGGCCCGGCCGAGTCGTTCGGCTTCCAGGTGATCGCGGGAGAGCGTGTCGGTCCGGGCATGTGGATGTACCACTGCCACGTCCAGAGCCACTCGGACATGGGCATGGCCGGGGTCTTCATGGTGTCCGACCAGAACGGGAACGTGCCGGGCGGCCACGACATGGGTGGCGGTTCCGGCGGCGGCATGGACATGTCCCACTGAGGCACACCGGTTCCCGCCCGACCACGCACCCGGCCTGACGCGAGCAGGTCCGTCGCGACCGTCAGGCGGTACGCGACGCGACGGCGCCCCCGGCCCTCTCGCCGGAGGGACGGGGGTGCCTCGCCGATGGAGCACGCCGCCGCGGACGTGAGGCGGATCAGTACGGTATGGCCGTGACTGGTGACCACCTTCGCGCCGGGCAGGCGGCGACCGCCTCCACCGGCGCCCAGCCGGCCCTGGACTACTACGTGATCACGCCCGAGGCGGGGGCCGGCGCCGTACGGGCGGAGGGTCTCGTCGTCGAGGAGTTCGTCTTCACCGGCGACCATCGGACCATCGGCCTGAACACCGCCACGTGGAGCACGGACGACCGCGCCTGGCAGAGCTCGGCGGTCTTCGGGCGGGCCATGCGCGAGGATCCGCGACTGCGCGCCCGCGTGGTCGCCGTCGGCCGTACGGACGCCGAGACCACGTATCGCCGCCTCGGGGGAGGCGCACTTCGCGGCGAGGCGGCGCTGCGGGAGTGCTTCCGCGACACCCTGGCCCTCCCGGACTCCGCTCCCCTGCGGCTCGGCCCGGAAGAGGGCTCCGACGGGTTCCCGGATCCCCGGATCTACCGCGTCCTGTTCGCGGGCGACCTTCGGCCCCCCGGTCTCGCCCGCCTCGCCCCGGAGGTCGTCACGCTCGCCGAGGACGCCGGCGACTCGCGTACCCGGATCGCCGGCAGGGGCGGGCTGCGGACGGCGCGGGACGTCTTCACCTGGGAACTGCGCCGCATCGGGCCCGGCGTCGCCTGCTGCGTCGATCTCACGGCGCGCCTGGGCACCACATCCGACGACGCCCTCCGGCCACTGCTCCGGAGACTGACGACGGCGATACGTCACACGGGCCCGATCCCCGTGACCATCGAACGCTTCTCATGATTCTCACAAGCGGAAATATCACCCAATCTCGCCATTAGTGCCCATTTCCGGAGCAATGACAGAAGGGCCGCTGAAAACCTTCTCCGCGGAAACCGTGGATACCCCCGAAGAAGATGTGATATAGATCCTTTCACATTGGTTCTGGATGGATCTGGGCTCTGGAGCGGCAGCGTGGGCAAAGGGCGTAAGGGCGAGAAAACCAACAGAACCAGGATTTCGATCACGTACACCGCGCTTATCATCACCGGCCTTCTCCTCGCCGTCGTGGGGGCCGTGGTGGCGATACTGGGCCTGGGCGGGGTCGTCGAGTTCAAGGGCGAGGTCGCCGGAGCCAAGGCGGAGACCACGAGCGTCGGACTCGCGGTGCTGGTGGTGGGCGCACTGCTGGCGGGAATCGTGGCCGTCAAACTGCCGGCACAGGTGACCGTTCTGGGAGACGGCGGCCGGAGCGGCTTCACCGAGTGGTTCTCCGAGTTCGGCGTCAGGCTCTGCGCGGTTCTGGTGGCGGCCGGCGTGGTCCTTCTGATCATTTCCCTCTTCGCCTAGGCCGGCACATGTCGTGGGTCACGGCTCATATGGATGAGCGCATTGTCGAGATCGCCGGAGACGAGGGCAGCTCACCCGGCAGATATATGCGGTACGTTTTCGACGACGACACCGGCACGTACCTCCGTCCGGCGGACACGGAGCAGATGCTCGCCTTCCGCGAGCGGGGCGTGAAGACGGCGTACATGCAGGCGCAGGCGGGAGCCGGATTCGACGCGGACGCGTTCGAGGCCGCCTGGCCGGGAATCTGGCGTGAACTGACGAGGAAGCGCCAGGAACCCACGCCCGAGTATTTCGCCATCGTCGACACGGGCCTGCTCTCCCGTCACCCCCTTCTGCGCGGGCTGATCGTGGACGGGACGAACCTGACCACGGAGCCCGACGGCGAGGACACGAACGGCCACGGAACGATGGTGGCGCTCATCCTGGCGGACGGCCTGACCCGCCGGCCGCGTCTGCTCAACGTGAAGGTCGCCGACGGAAACGGCCACGCGACCCCCCGCGACCTCGTCAAGGGCATTGAATGGGTCCGCGACTTCGCGCGGAAGACCTCGTCGCCGGTGTGCGTCAACATCAGCCTCGGCTGTTACTCACGCCGCTGGGGATTGGTCGCCTGCGACGGCACCTGCGATCTCTGCGAGGCCGCCGTGACGGCGGCCGGAGACGTACGGATGATGACGGTCGCCGCCGGCAACGAGCCGAACAAGACGACATGCCCCGCCATGGCCGGCTTACGAGGGCGGGCCGGCAACATCTTCGCCGTGGCCCAGCTCGGATGGGACCGCAGCGGAGTCGGAACGGTCGCCATGCCCGTCGGCATGCAATGGGTCCCCTGCGAGGAGACCGACGAATAGGCCCAGCACCCCACCCCTCGCACCGTCTCTCGAAATGCGCAGTTCCCGGCAGCGGTGCGCGACCCGACGAAAGGGTGTGCCGTCCGGGTGCCGGCGTATTCCTGGTGTGAGGGTCACGGAGATGGTCAGACAGAGGCGGGATCGGCGGAGGGCTTACCGAGGGTCGTCGGGTACGGGAGAGGTGATGACCCCGCCGAGCAGAGCGTCACTCTCAACCATGTCCCGGTGGAACAGGACCCCGGAGAGCCGGCTGGCCAGCGCGAGCGCGGGAGCCACTGTCTCGCGCCGGTACCGGGACTCCTCCTGTGGGCCCGAAGGCGTGAGTCCGAGCTCGCGCAGGTCGGCGTTCAGGGCGTCAGGCCGCGCTCCCCAGCGTTCCCGGGGCCAGTCCGGCCGGAAAGCCGTGCGCAGTTCGCCCTCGACCGCATGCGCGAAGTGGTGGGATGCGGCGTAGTCATGCCGCATGACGGAAACCGCCTCACCTCCCCGGGACAGCTCCCGCAACGTCTCTGGCCGGTTGCCTTCCCAACCGCAGGCCTCGAAGGCGAGCGTCCATCCGTTCACGTGGGTCACGACGACCAGGTCGGACTCTCCGTCGGTCTCCTCGACACGCTCCCAGATCCCCTCCCAGTCGTACGGCCGCATGTCCGCCTGGGCGATTCCGAACCTGCGCAACGTCTCCCGCTCATCGTGTCCGCGGACGAACGTGACCGTGTATATGTCCTCCCAATCGTTCTGCCAGGAATAGTCGTCAGCGGTGACGGGTGGCATCAGCTTCATCCCTTCGGTTCTTCCCTGACCTCTCGATCAGGCTGACCGAGCAACGAATGATAGTCATATCCGAGCTCGTCAAGACGGGTGCGGACCCACCGAGCACTCGGGCCGTCCGCTCCTTGTAGAAGGTGTCGGCGGATCCTGAAAACTGGTTCTGGCACCAAATCTGTGATCTTCCCGCGCTCAGCTGCCGGTATTGGCAAGGGGCTGCGCGTGGACCGTTTCCCTGTCTGAATCGCGCGCCACTGCCAACTGGCCCCCAACCTGTGGTCTTGACCCGCAAGGAGAGGCGCCTGCGCGAGGAGACCGGCTGATCCTCGAGCGCAACGGCGACGTGCTGTTCCGGCTCAACTTGCGCAGGAGCCGGCAGATCGTCTGTCATCCAAGAGCTGCCGGTATCCCGCCCCAGTCGTGCGGAGGAGACCTTAGGCGGCGACCGCGGCCAGGGCTGCTGCCCAGATCACCGGAGGCACGGCGACCACACGACCAAGGCCCCGGACCGTGAGCGAACGGCCGCGTAGCGCCCAAGTGGTGGATCATGTGCTGCGCCTGGAGGGAGGGGCGCCCGGGCCGGGGCGGCGCGCTACCGGAGGGCTGTATTCACAAATCGCGATAATTGCCGCCCGGAATATGTGGAGAATCTCCGGTACATTGGTGGGAAATATCGCAGGACGCCCGCGGCCGGGGCTGTTCGCCGCCGTCTGCCGCGCTCCCGAACAGCGGAAACATTCTCACGGCCTCCCCTTCCGTATCAAAGCGGTTCGCTGGGTCGTCCCGCACATAAGCGCCGTCGCCGAGGTGGTGGTCATGGCCCGTTACGGGACGAAACCCCCCTGACGTGCGCTGTCGTCCCCTTGGTGGGCGTGAGCGGGTGGTGTGGAGGGTGGCCGGTCTCGCTCGCGCGTTCCGGACATCCCGTCGGCGTCTAGGCAAGCTCCGTCACAGTCAACCGCAGCTTTCGCCATTTCTGCTGAATGCCGACAAGTCTACGTTTCGCTCGCTATGTATTGATTTTTTCGATCGGCTGACTAACGCTGATCGGGACGCCTGGTCATGGAGGGAGTAAGAATGCCTGTCACCCTGGATCGCTCTGAGGAGATCGTCTCCGCGTGGCGCAGCGGAGCCGACGTCGAGGGCTGGGACAGCCCGGCCGGTCCGCTGTTCATCGGCGAGTACGCCGAGTCGGAGATCACGCTGACGGCCCTGGACACGCGGAGGCCGAGCTCGTGCACGGGCGCCAACACCATTCCCTGCTGCTGATCGCACCTACCCGGTCAATGCGGACCAGAACGCACAGTCACGAAGGGAGTAGCAATGCCTCTCACACTGGATCGCTCTGAGGAGATCGTCTCCGCGTGGCGCAGCGGAGCCGACGTCGAGGGCTGGGACAGCCCGGCCGGTCCGCTGTTCATCGGCGAGTACGCCGAGTCGGAGATCACGCTGACGGCCCTGGACACCCGGCTGGCGAGCTCGTGCACCTGCAGCCGCTTCTGCTGCTGATCAAGGAAGGATGATCCGAATGGCCGGGGACTTCGACCCGTCGCTGGACTTTTTGACCGCACCGGCGCTGGCCGGGCTGTCCGCCACGCTGGGATCGATCCCCGGCCTCACGGAGGCGGAGGCCCGGCTGATATGCCGGAGAACCGCCGAAGCGCTGGAGGAGACCGTCCGCCTCAAGGTCAACAGGGTCCTGCTGCTGGAACTCAACGCCGCCAGGATCAGCGGAAGGCTGACCGCCGAGACACCGCAGCTGCGGTGGCAGGAGTGGAAGGCGACGGCCGCGACGCCCGAGTTCTGGCTGTCCCTGACCGGGCACTACCCCACGATGCTGTCCAGGCTCGGCACGCTCATCGACAACAGGTGCGCCGCGGCCGTGGAACTGGCCCGCAGGTTCGCCGCCGATCGCGCGGCGCTCACCACACTGCCCGGCGGTCTCCGAGGCGAGCTGGTCGGCGTCGACTTCGGGGCGGGAGACAGCCATCGCGGAGGGCACAGCGTCGCCGTCCTGCACGGCTCGCAGGGCAAGGTGGTCTACAAGCCCCGGTCCCTCGCCGTGGACGAGGCGCTGGCGCGGCTGATCGACCGCCTGGCACCCCAGCTGCCCGCCGGCAGCCGCATCCGGGTACCCGACGTGCTGATTCGCCAGGGGTACGGCTGGGCGGAGCACATCCAGCACCGCTACTGCGCCGACGAGACGGAGCTGCGGTCCTTCTACCGCGGTGTAGGGCACTGGCTGGCGCTGATGCGGCTGATCGGCGGCAGCGACCTGCACATGGAGAACCTCATCGCGGCCGGTCCCGCGCCCGTCGTCGTCGACTGCGAGACGCTCTTCACCCCGCACGTCCCGGCCAAACCGTCCGGATACGGCAACGCCGTCGACCAGGCGACCGACCTGCTCAGCGGATCGGTGCTGCGCACCGGACTCCTTCCCGGACGCGGCGTCTCGCTCGCCTGGCGCGGCGTCGACATGTCCGCCGTCGGGGGCCTGCCCGGCCAGCAGCCGTACACGCAGGTGCCGGTCGTGGTCGACGCCGGCACGGACGTGGCGAGATTGGGAATGGAACGGGTCGAGCTGGGAGCGGTGAGCAACCACCCGAGCCCCGATCCGATCCTCGTCCACTACTGGGACCTGGTGCTGTCCGGATTCACCGAGCTGGTCGAGCACCTCGACATGCTGGATCGGCGGGGTGAGCTCGCCGGGCTGCTCACGGACTTCGCCGACCGTCAGATCCGGGTCGTGCTCCGCGCCACCGAGGCGTACGCCGAGCTGGCCCGCATGTTGTGGCACCCGGCCTCACTGCACGACGAGCCGACCGCGAGGGGCAAGGCGGCGGGGTTGCTGGCCCAGCATGCCGAGAACCTGCCCGGCGCGCCGTCAAACCCCGAGGTGATCGACGCCGAGGTGGCCGAGTTGCTGGTCGGCGACATCCCCTTCTTCGCCACCACCCCTGCTCGCGGCCGTCTGGATGGTCCTGGCGGAACCTCGTACGGAGACGAGCAGGACCTCATCGCGGACGCGCTGCGGCGCTGGCGCGACCGCGACGCGGCCCTGGACCGCGAGGTGATCCGGTCCGCTCTGGTCAGCGCCTACCTCAATGAAGGGTGGATGCCTGCCAACAAGCGTATGACCGTGCCTCTCATCCGGCACCAGGACCTCGAGCGGCGCCGGCGCCGGATCACGGCCGGGATCGCCCGCAGCATGCTTGACACGGCGGTCCGGGGCGACGACGGCACCGTCACCTGGACCGCGCCGGTGCTCACCTCAGACGGCTGGTTCGTACAGTCGCTGTCTCCCGACGTGTACGGCGGGGCGTACGGGGTCGCCATCACTCTGGCCGCCTACGTGAGTGAGACCGGGCAGGGCAGGGCCGACGAGGTGCCGGGGCTGGACGGGCTGCTCGCCGATCTCCTCCATACGATCAGGCTGGCCGAGGAGCGCGACGCGGAGGCACGCCGCACCGGCCCGCGGCGCCGCCCCGCCACCCCAGGCGGCTATGTCGGCATCGGCTCGCAAATCTGGAGCTGGCTGCTGCTGCGCAGGCTGGGCACCGTCGGCTCGGAGGAGGCGGTCGCCCGGGCCGGCGCCCTGGCGGGGCAACTTCCCGAGGCGGTGGCCGCCGACGGGGTGTACGACCTGCTCACCGGCATGGCAGGCGCCATCGTGCCGTTGCTCCGCCTGTCGGAACAGACCGGTGACCAGCAGTGGTCCACGCAGGCCGACCGCATCGGGGAGCGCCTGCTCTCACTGGCCCACATCGATGACCGGGGAGCACGCTGGCCCAGCACCGCCTTCCCACAAGGGTTAGGCGGGGTCTCACACGGCGCCACCGGGATCGCCTGGGCGCTGGCCCGGCTCGCCGACAGTGCCACGGCCGGCGCTGCGGACTTCCGCGCACTTGCAGACAGGGCCTTTCTGTACGAGGAGTCACTGTACGACCCGGCGGAGAAGGGCTGGCGTGACCTGCGTGAAACGGACGACCACCGCGTGACCTCCAGCGCATGGTGCCACGGAGCCGCCGGCATCGGCCTCGTCGCGGCCGACCGGCTGGCCCGCGAAGGTGACCCGCGCTGGGCGGACGTGCTGCGCCGGGCCGCCGCGTCGTCCTGGTCGAGGGGCATCGGCTGGAACCACACGCTCTGCCACGGAGACCTCGGCACCTGGGAAATCGTGCGCCGCGCGATCGATGTGGGTGTCGGGCCCGAAGAGCTGACTCCGGAGTACCTCGCCGCGTACATGATCGGCAGCATGGACGAGCACGGCCCGGTGAGTGGCCTTTCACGTGACGCCTTCAGCCCAGGTCTGATGCCGGGAGTGGGCGGCATGCTCTACCAACTACTACGCCTGCACCCCGACACCTCCCTCCCCTCCATCCTGCTCCCTGACCCGGAGAACTGACCGCCCCGTCTCCTCTCCTGCCCGCCCCGGTTCTTCTTGCCGCGGTGCGCTCTACGAAAGTCGGAGTGGTTCAATCAGAGTGATCCTTACAGCTCCTGACAGAAAGCGCCTGAAACGAGGCCGCGACAGCCAGGCTCAGGGGCGTCTGACGGATGCGAAGGTGAAGGCGTCCCGGAATGCGGCGCTCGGGTGGGCCCGGCGCACGGCCACCAGCACCGGCTCAGGGTGGATGCCGAGATCGTTCCACAGGTGAAAGCAGATAAGCGGGTCCTGCGGCCGGTCACTGGCGTAGCCCAGCGTCTTGGGATAGTGGGGGCTGGTGCCGCCGAACAGGATGGACGGCTCGCCGAAGCGCTCGCGCAGGTGGCTCCAAGAGGCGCCGGTGCGACAGGTGGCGGCGATGCCGTCGCGCATCGCGTTGTAGTCATCAGGAGGCAGGCGATGGTCCAGGTGCAGCCAGTTGCGGCTGTAGGCCAGGTCCGCATAGACGGAGGCCATGGCGTCCTCGGTGCCGTCGCCGAGGACCGTGGCCAGAGCACCGGTCACGCCGACGCCGTTCGATCCGCCGCGTTCACGCAGGTTGTCCATGTCTGCGGCCCAAGCTTGCTCGGTACCGCAGGCGACGGCGACCGCGTCCAGGTAGAGGCGGACGGCGACCTCTCCGCCGTGCATGCCCGGTCGCCGCAGAGCGGAGTTCGCCTGGGCGAGCAGATAGGCGCGTACGGTCTCCAGGGTGGGCTCGCTCACGCTCACGGCACTCAGCATAGGCTCGCTACTGGCGTGGCAAGCTGAGGTGGCGCCAGCAGATCAGGGCGCAGCCGATGCTGAGGAAGGCGAGGTGGATGTCCTCGTGGCGCCGAAATACCGTACCGACGTGGATCTCTTCACGCGTTCGTGGACGGCGTTGCGCAGGGCGGTCGCCGAACTTCCGGATGAGGCCTTCGCCCAGCGGTCGGGCTGCGTCGGCTGGCTCGTGCGGGATCTGGTGTGCCATCTGGTCCTCGACGCACAGGATGTCCTGATCACACTGGCGACCCCTACGGAAACGGAACCGACCCGCGACGAAGTGACGTACTGGGAGGTCTCCACGACGCCGCCGGCCGGTGATGATCCGCTCGACGCGCTGGTCGTCCGGCTGGCCGCCGCGTACGAGGAGCCATGGCTGCTCAAGTTCCATCTTGACGATGTCGGCTCCGCCGCAGGCCGCGCCGCTGAACTCGCCGACCCGGACCTCCGGGTCGGGACCCGCGGCGAGGTCCTCACCGTGGCCGCGTACCTGTCCGTGTACGTCATGGAGTGGACGCTGCACCACCTCGACCTGGTCGCGTACCTGGCGGACGTGCCGGAACCGCCCGTGGAGGGGCTTGCCCGGTCTCGCGAGATGCTGGAGAGGATCGCGGGGAGCGCGTTTCCCCCGTCGTTCTCAGACAAGGACGCGCTGCTGGTCGGCACCGGACGGCGGGCCGTGACAGACGCGGAGAGGAATGAACTGGGCGAGCTGGCCACGAGGATCCCGCTCGTCCTCGGATAGCCATACGAACGCGATCGGCGCGGTCCGGCAGCGGCATCGCGCATGCCGGTCCTCAAGGGGCGGCTGGTGGACGAGTCGGCCTGTAGGCCGGGTTCTAATTCCGCATGCTCGCTACCTGCACGGATTCGCTCTGCACCATAAGCAACCTGCAAAAACGCTTCCGTTCGTTGTCATCGCTTGCCAACGTTCTCCGTAGCCATGTGCCCCCGAAGTGCCCCGGCTCCTTCATGCCCACAAGCCTGGCTTCAGACTCTCGACAAGATCCAGTCACATGCAAGCTTGCTCCTGTGTTGACTCCTACACGCGATCGACGAGGGGTAGCATCGTCGCGCCTAACCTGCCCCCTCGTGTTAAGGACAGGCGATGTCCCGCCTGATTGACAGCCTCACGGACGTGATCACCGTCGAGTATCGACAGGTTATGATCATGGACCTCGATGGAGCGAACGGAGTACCGGAAGGGGCCGAGGACCTCTGGGAACTCTCAGACCGCGCGAACGTGACCAACTGGTTCATCGCCACGGCGAACGTCGGCATTATCACCAGTGAGGCGGATGACTGGCACAGGGTCGAGGTCACGCTGGAGCTCTGGGATGGAGAACCGCCGGCCGATCACGCCCTGTGGGCCAGAAGTGAGACGGTAGAGCTGTACTCGAGTTCCGGCAAGCTGCGTATGGTCGGACCCTTTGGTAACTCCTCCGGCAAACTCATTGACCTCCGCCAAAAAGCTCGGAACTGGCTCGTGCGTGCAAATGTCCGCCCTAGTCCCGGTGCGCGCTACCCGGAGGAGCAGCCTCCCGAAGGACTTGAGACGTACCGCCTGCAATTCTGGCCCGCACTGCCGTGACACGCTTGCTTATCAGGTAACGGTGGCAGGTGTCCGAACTCGTCAGATGCGTCCTCTAGCTGCGGTGACTGTCCACCGCTGTCCACCAGCGTCCAAGGCCGTTCGTCGACGTTGTCACACACTTGGTCACGCAGTGAGCCTTGCTGGTCGGCTGGCGTGACCTCATGATCACAAATAGCGTCCGAAGGGTTGGCTTGTATCCTCCTTGCCATTGTTGACGGTCCGACGCGCTGAGACTGCCTGCATCAGGGCCCCCACCCCCTGCATCATGGCGCCAATTGCAGCAAAAACGGCTGCGGCAACTCCCAGCAAAACGCTCAGGGATACTTCGGAAGGAGA
Source organism: Microbispora cellulosiformans (assembly GCF_008728085.1). Taxonomy (NCBI): domain Bacteria; kingdom Bacillati; phylum Actinomycetota; class Actinomycetes; order Streptosporangiales; family Streptosporangiaceae; genus Microbispora; species Microbispora cellulosiformans. The sequence continues at coordinate 530,883 of NZ_VYTZ01000002.1, forward strand.
GGAGCGATCTGCTGCATGCGCGGCCGGCGAGGCGACTGGAGGTGCGGTCACGGTGACCGTCACAGTGGCCCGAGGGTCGGGACTTGTCGTTGGCGGGGCGCCGACATAATCGCCACGGCCGATCATGAAAATGGCAAGGAGCACGACCAGAGCAGCGAGGATCGGCAGGATCGTCCAACCCGGCGTAAGCGACTTGAGAGGTGAGCCCCTCCTCGCGCGACGCCATTTCAGTTCGGTCTGACGGTTAGCAGAGGTAGCCCTGGAGCTGATCGAGATTACAGCCGCAATGGCTACAGCGACGAGCAATCGCGAACCAGGTGGTGCGATCGCTGCGCCGGTCATGGCCACTGCAAGGGAAAAAAATACCCAGCTAGCGCTCCGCAGACTCTTGCCGAACTTTGCGCTCACACCTCTAGTTGTAGCAGCTACGACTCTCCCGCAAATCATGCACTTAGAATTTGTGACGCAGTCGCTAGACTAATCGGCGCGGCGCACCTGCCTGATCTCTCGTCTGCCGTCGACCCATCGCGAAGCGACAGCGGGCCGTGGACGGAGGGGCAAGCCCATGCCTCGCGTGTACCTGCTCCCGGTGACCTTCCTCGCCCGCTGGTTGCCCTGCCTGCACGGCTGGGCTTGAAGCCGTTGCGGCTGCGTGGGTGGACGCACATGCTCGGCTTCCTAGGTCACTTCTCGACCAAGTCCGGCTCCTACTCCACCACCCTGGGCAAGCTGCGCGATGCGAGGCGTTCCTTTCGCGCCCGCCAAGCCCGCGAACACGGACACGACGCCCTGACCGGCACGCCCGCCGATGACTCCACCCTCGTCGTCGGCTCCTGGCGCTACGCCGGACAGGGCTACACCCATCCCGCCGACCTGTACGTCGCCCAGTTCATCCGAGAGGAACGCGAGGAACGCCGCCGCTCTCACTGGCCCGCTCGCGCTTCCGGGGCCGCCGCATGACGAGAAGGGAGGCGACTCTGGCTGCCGACGACACTCGGATGTGGAGCATCGAGGAGGTTTCGAGGTTCCTCGGAATCCCGGTCGGCACGCTGTACCAGTGGCGGCATCGCCGCGTCGGTCCGCGGGGCCGGCGGATCGGCAAGTATCTGCGCTACCTGCCCGAGGACGTCTACGCCTGGGTGCGGGAGCAGGAGTGACGGTTACCGACCGGTGGCACAAGTCCCACCCGAAGAAGGGTGAACTTGTCTGTCCCGAGCACAAGCGCGTCCCTACACGGGAGCACGGTCGTGGCGACCGGTGGCTCGTTCGGTATCGGGACGAGAAGGGTCTCCAGCTCAAGCGCAGCTTCGATCGCAAAGCTGACGCTGACCGCTTCGACGCTGCCCGCAAGGCGGACACGGCCCGTGGGGACTGGATCGACCCCAAGCTCGGGCAGACGAAGTTCGGCGACTACGCGCCCGAATGGTTGGCCGCGCGGCTGCACAAGCCGACCACCGAGGAGACCTACCGGAACCACCTGCGCAAGCACATCTACCCGGCCTTTGACCGCGCGCCCCTCGCGTCGATCCGGCCCACCACCGTACAGCAAGTGGGTCAAGGGCCTGCGGTCCAAGGGGCTCGCGCCTCGCACGATCGAGACCGTCTACACGATCTTTGCGAGCATCATGCGCGGGGCCGTCCGCGACGGTCTGATCAGTAAGACACCTTGCCGGGACATCCGCCTGCCGCACGCCGACAAGACCGTGATCCGGCTCCTGGCGCCCGAGCAGGTAATGAGGCTGAGCCGTGCCATGCCGCCGAAGTACGGGCCGTTGGTGCTTTTGGGTGCGGCTGCCGGTCTGCGGCAAGGCGAGGCGTTCGGGCTCTCGGTGGATCGCGTCAGGTTCGCTGATCAGATGATCAGTGTGGATCGTCAGGTGGTGATCGTGGATCGTCGGCCGACACTGGCGACTCCGAAGAGTCCCGCGTCTGTGCGCGAGGTTCCTATGCCGGTGTTCCTCGCCGAAACGCTGGAGAAGCACATCGCCGACCACTCCCCCGCTGATCTCCTCTTTTCGACCTCGCGCGACAACCTGATGCGGCGGGACTACTTCAACGCTCGTATCTGGAAGCCAGCGATCAAGGCGGCCACTCTGCTGCCGGACACGACCTTTCACGACCTGCGGCACACCTTCGCGAGCACGGCCCTGGCCGAGGGCGTTCCGATCTCCGAGGTGTCCCGATGGCTCGGTCATGAGTCGATCACCACGACGGTTGATCTCTACGGGCATCTCGTGCCGGAAGCCTCCGAGCGCGCTCGTACGGCGCTCGATTCGGCATTCCGTTCCGCGCTCGATGTGCCCCCGATGTGCCCCGAGGGGGAGTAATCCGGGAGTCGGCCCAGCTCAGAGGGCGGCTGGTGGACGAGTCGGCCTGTAGGCCGGGTTCTGTGGTCAGCCACGGGGGCTGACCGGCGGCCATCCATCTAGGACCGCCGTTGCCGGCGGCCTCAAGCGGTCTACCCGCGCGGCTCGGGCGGGCAGCCCTCGAACGTCGCGCGCGGGACGTTCCGGGAGAACGTCCCTTCTTGACCTTGCTCCGGGTGGGGTTTACCGAGCCGCCCACGTCACCGTGGGCGCTGGTGGTCTCTTACACCACCGTTTCACCCTTACCCCCGAGAAGGGGCGGTCTGTTTTCTGTGGCACTGTCCCGCGGGTCGCCCCGGGTCGGCGTTACCGACCACCCTGCCCTGTGGAGCCCGGACCTTCCTCGGCAGGGCGCGAGGCCCTGACGCGGCCGCCCGGCCGGCTCGTCCACCGTGAAAGTAAGCCTATCGGCTCCCGCTCCATTCCCCGGCACGGCCGGAGGTCCTGTGATGATTCTGCGAGTTCTCCGGCCCGAGCGGGCGGGCGGCGGCGGCGGCGCAGGCCACGGACGCGCCGCTCACAGAGATCTCACAGACTCTCTCCCGGAACGCGAAGACGGGTGGGTCAGCCTGCTGCACATGATTGAGATTCGCGGACTGACCAAGCGCTACGGCGACGTCACGGCCGTCGACGGCCTGAGCTTCGACGTACGGCCGGGGGTAGTCACCGGCTTCCTCGGCCCGAACGGCGCGGGCAAGACGAGCACGATGCGGATGGTCCTCGGCCTCGACAGGCCGACGAGCGGAAGCGCCACGATCGGCGGACGGCGCTACGCCGACATGCCCACGCCGCTGCGCGAGGTGGGCGCGCTGCTCGACGCGCACGCCGTGCATCCGTACCGGAGCGCCGTGAACCACCTGCTGACCCTGGCCCGCAGCAACGGCATCGGCCGGGGCAGGGTCGAGGAGGTGCTCGGACTGGTTGGACTGGCCGACGTCGCGGGGCGCCGCCCGGCCGGGTTCTCCCTCGGCATGAAGCAGCGCCTCGGCATCGCGGCGGCGCTGCTCGGCGATCCCGGCGTCGTGCTGCTCGACGAGCCCGTCAACGGCCTCGACCCGGAAGGAATCCGCTGGATCCGCGGGCTGACGCGCGATCTGGCATCCGAGGGCCGGACCATCCTGCTCTCCAGTCACCTGATGAGCGAGATGGCGCTCACCGCCGATCACCTGGTCGTCGTCGGCCGCGGGCGGCTGCTCGCGGACACCGGCCTCGACGCGTTCGTACGGTCCGCGGCCCGGGAGACGGTCGTCGTGCGCACGCCGGGCGCGCGACGACTCGCCACACTGCTCGAAGAAGCCGGCGCGACCGTACGGCATGGCGCCGGGGACGAGTTGCTGGTGACGGGGATGTCCAGCGCCGCGGTCGGCGACGTCGCCGGCGCGCACGGCATCGTCCTGCACGAACTGACGCCACGGCGGGCCTCCCTTGAGGAGGCGTACCTCGAACTCACCGGAGACAGCGCCGATTTCGCCTCGGCCGCCGCCCGGCCCGCGGCCCGCTCCGAAACGGAGGCCGGAGCCGCGACCACCACCGCGTCCATGACCACCAGCGGAGCCGCCCGATGACCGCGTACGACATCCTGCGTTCGGAGTGGGGGAAGTTCCGCAGCATCCGGGCGACGCTCGGGTGCCTGGCCGGGGCCCTGGCGACGACCGCGGCGTACGGCTATCTCTTCGGGCTGTCCTCCGCCCGCCAGTATCTGGCCGGGTCGGCGGCGGACCGGGCGGCCTTCGACCCCACCGAGACGGGCTTTCGCGCTCTCGTGCTCGCGGGGGTGCTCGTCAGCGCGGTCGGCGTGCTCGCCGTGACGTCGGAGTACGCCTCGGGGACGATGCGGGTCAGTGTCGCCGCCGTGCCCAGGCGGAGCCTGCTGCTCGGCGGCAAGGCCGCCGTCGTCGCGGTGGTCGCGCTTGTCGCCGGGCCGCCGATGGCGCTGGTGTCGTTCACGCTGAGCCAGATCTCGCTGGCCGCGCGGAACGTGCCGAGTGCGGGCCTCGGCGATCCGGGCGTGCTCGCGGCCGTCGCGGGCGCGGGCCTGTTCACGGGACTGGTCGGACTGTACGGCGTGGCGCTCGGGTTCCTGCTGCGCAGGTCGGCGGGCGCCGTCTCGCTAGGGACGTTCCTGCTGATCCTGCCCGGCATGGCGGCCCTGTTCCCGGACGCGATCGCCGAATGGATCGTCGTCTGGTGGCCGAGCGCGGCGGGCGCGCGGGTGTTCGCGGTCCATCCGGGGCCGGACGGGCTGGCCCCGCTCGCGGGGATCGGGGTGCTGGCCGCCACCGTGCTCGCGCTGCTGTGCGCGGCCGCCGCCGTCTTCCGGACGCGGGACGTCTGACAGCCGTGATTCTGGGGTGAGGGGCCTATTCTGCCGCTGACCGACGAAGGGAGGCCGGGAGTGGACGGGCGGCGCCTGCTCGTGGTCGACGACGAGCCCGTGGTGCGGGAACTGCTGGCGGCCACACTGCGCTTCGCGGGATACACGGTGACCTCCGCCGCGACGGGGTCACAGGCTCTCGAGGCCGCGGGGGCCGAGCCTCCCGATCTCGTCCTCCTCGACGTCATGCTGCCCGACATGGACGGGTTCGAGGTCATCCGGCGGCTCCGGGACCGCCCCCGCCCGTTGTCCGGGGACCGCCCGGGACAGGTGCCCGTCCTGTTCCTCACCGCGCGCGACACGACCCAGGACAAAATCAACGGGCTGCGCCTGGGCGGCGACGACTACGTGACCAAGCCCTTCGACCTGGAGGAGTTGCTCGCCCGGATCGAGGCCGTGCTCAGGCGGGCCGGGGCGGCGCCGGAGGACCGTACGCTGCGGGTGGCCGACCTCGAACTCGATCCCGACGGCCACCAGGTGACGCGGGCGGGCGTTCCCGTACGCCTGTCGCCGACCGAGTTCCGCCTGCTGCACTACCTGATCGTCAACGCGGGAAGGGTCGTCTCCAAGGCGCAGATCCTGGAGCACGTCTGGCGGTACGACTTCGCGGGCGACACCAGCATCGTGGACACGTACGTCAGCTACGTGCGGCGGAAGATCGACAAGGCCGGGCCGAAGCTGATCCACACCATGCACGGCGTGGGCTACGTCCTGCGCGGGCCGCGGTCGTGATCCGCCGGACAGCACGCGGCAGGAGCCTGTCGCTGCGGGGACGGCTCCTGCTGATCACCCTGGCCCTGCTCGCGGCGGGCCTGACGGTCAGCGGCGCGGTCGCCGTCGCCACGCTCAGGGCCCATCTCATCGAAAGGGTGGACCTTCAGCTGGGGCCGATGGCGACGCTGTTGTCACGGGTCCCCGCCCTGATGGTGACCGCCCCGCTCGCCGGGCAGAACCGGGTGCCGCTGAGCGCCCTGCCCGGCATGGACCTGATCGACCAGGTGTATCTGGCGTACCTGCGGGCGGACGGGACCGTCGGGCAGGAGGGCGGCCCCTGGCTGCGGGGGCGCGGTCCGGAGCTCCCCCGGCTCGACGCCGCGGCGGTCCGCCGGCTGGGCGGGCGGCCCTTCGACGCCAGGGACGACCACGGCGCCGCGTGGCGGGTCGTCGCCGTCCCGCTGGCCGCGCCCGGAACGACGCCACCTCGGCCCGTGGCATCCGGTCAGGCGCCTGACGAACCGGCGGCGGGGCACGCCGCGGGAAGCGCGGCTCAGGGGGCCACGACTGAAGGGGACGCGGCCGAAGGGGGCACGGTCGTCGTGGCCGCGTCGCTCGGCGGGGTCAGGTCGACCGTCGGCCGCCTGACGCTCGTCTGCGCCGCGACCGCCGCCGCCCTCCTGACGTCGCTCGCCGTCATCGGCTGGTTCGCCGTACGCCGGGGGCTCCGGCCGTTGCGCGCGATAGAGCGGACGGCGGCGGCGATCGCCGCGGGCGACCTGTCCCGGCGGGTGCCCGTCCCGGCCGCCCCGCACACCGAGGTCGGGCGGCTGGCCGCCGCGCTCAACACGATGCTCGCCCAGTTGGAGGCGGCGTTCGCCGGGCGGGAGCGGTCGCAGGCCCGGATGCGCCGGTTCGTCGCGGACGCGAGCCACGAGTTGCGCACGCCGCTCTTCGGGATCAAGGGATTCGCGGAACTGCACCGGATGGGCGGCCTGCCCGACGTCGACCACACCCTCGGCCGGATCGAGAGCGAGGCGGTGCGCCTGGTCCGGCTCGTGGAGGACCTGCTCCTGCTGGCCCGCCTCGACGAGGGCGAGGACGCCCTGCCGATGGACCTCGCGCCGATGGACCTGCGGACGCTCGCCGCCGACGCGCTCCACGACCTCCGAGCGCTCGACCCCGGCCGTACGGTCACCCTGACCGGCCCCGACGGGGGCCCGGCCGGGGCCGCGCCGGTACGCGGCGACGAGGCGCGACTGCGGCAGGTGGTCTCCAACCTGGTGGGCAACGCCGTCGCCCACACGCCGCCGGGCACCCCGGTCCGGATCGGTGTCGGCACGGTCCGCTCCAGCGCGGGCGGCCCCGAAGGCGTCCTGGTGATCGCCGACGAGGGGCCGGGGCTGCCTCCGGAGGAGGCGGAGCGGGTCTTCGACCGCTTCTACCGCGTGGACGGGTCACGCAGCCGCGGCGGCGCGGGAGGGGCCGGCCTTGGGCTGGCCATCGTCCGGTCGATCGTCGCCGCCCACGGCGGGCGGGTGGAACTGCGGACCGCGCCCGGCGCCGGGGCGGCCTTCCGCGTCGCCCTGCCCATCCACCCGGCGAGCCCTCCGGCGAGCAATGGGCCCGCTTCGCCGCCTGTCGGGCCTCGCCCCGCCTCCTGATGAGCCGAAGACAAGCGCCGCGTCGGCCCTGCCGGTGAGCGGGCATCGGGCCGGCCCCGCACCCGGCGGGTCACCCGGTGAGACGCTCCGGGAGCGCCGTGACCACTGCGCCGGGCGGTGACCTCAGCCGAGATGCGACGTGTCGTTGAACGTGCGTACGACTGAGGGACCGTCGGCGTAGTAGTCGATCGCCGACAGGCAGGCCAGATCGAGGTGCATCCGATAGAGGGCCTCGGGCGGCGCGCCCAGGGCGAAGCGGATCAGCGTCTTGATCGGGGTCACGTGGGAGACCACGACGACGCTGCGGCTCTCGTGGGCCTTCAGGATGCGTTCCCTCGCCTGCTCGACCCGCCGGGCGGTCGAGGCGAAACTCTCGCCGCCGGGCGGCGCGACACTGGGATCGGCCAGCCAGGCGGCCAGCTCGCCGGGCCAGCGCCGCTGGATCTCCGCGAACGTGTACCCCTCCCACGCCCCGAAGTCGGTCTCGCGCAGGTCCTCGTCCACCAGCACCGCCGAACCCGTACGGGACGCCACGACCTCCGCCGTCTGCCGGGCGCGGGCGAGCGGGGAGGTGACGATCACCTCCACCCGCTGCGGCCGGCGGGCCAGGCGCGCGGCGGCGGCCTCGGCCTGCGCGAGCCCGGTCGGGGTGAGCTCCGGGTCGCCGAGCCCGGAGAACCGCTTCTCGATCGAGAGCGGCGTCTGCCCGTGCCGGAGCAGCAGCAGCGACGTGGCGGTCCGGGTGGCCCCGGGCATCCAGCCGTGCCCGCGCCCGTCGTCGGCCCCGGTGTCCGGTGCGGGGCCGGGGGCGGGGGCGGGGGCGGGGAAGAGCGTGCCGGGGTCGGACGGGTCGGCCCCGGGGCTCACGGCGGGTCCGGGGGCGGGTGGGGACTGCGGGGCGGAGGTGGCGGGGCCCGGCCGCCAGGTCTCCCCCCGGGCGGCGGCGTCCATGGCCTCGTTGGCGAGGCGGTCGGCGTGGGCGTTGCGCTCCCGGGGGATCCACGTCCAGGTGACGCGCAGGCGACGGGCCAGGGCCGCCGCCTCCAGGGCGAGCGGGCGCAGTCCCTCGTGCTTGACCTTCCAGCGTCCGGCCATCTGCTCGATGACCAGCTTGGAATCCATCCGCACCTCGACCCGGGCCCCCTCCGCGCCGAGCGCGAGCAGCGACCCGAGCCCGGCGATCAGTCCGCGGTATTCGGCCACGTTGTTGGTCGTGGTGCCGATCGACTCGGCCGCCTCGGCGAGCACGTGCCCGGCCTCGTCCTTGACCACCGCGCCGTACCCGGCCGGGCCGGGGTTGCCCCGCGACCCGCCGTCGGCCTCGATGACGTATCCCCCCGTCATCCGCGCACCCCCGTCACCCGCAGCCCCTCGTCACCCGTTCGTTCGATCACGCGGCCGGTGTCACAGCCCGGACTCGGCCGTACGGACGAGGATCCGGCGGCACTCCTCGCAGCGGACCACCTCGTCATGGGCGGCGGCCCGGATGCGGTTGAGGTCGGCGATCGACAGGCTCGTACGGCAGCCGAGGCACCGGCCGCCGTGCAGCATGGCCGCGCCGACGCCGCTCTGCTCGCGCAGCTTCTCGTACAGGGCGAGCAGGTCGGCGGGAATGTCGGCGGAGACCGTAGCCCGGCGGCCGGTCAGCTCGCCGCCCTCCCTGTCGATCTCGGCGAAGGCCGCGTCGCGGCGTTCCTCGGCGGCCCGCAGCGTGCCGGTGACCTTGTCACGCTCGGACCTGAGCGACTCCACCTGGGCGTCCGCCGCCTCCCGGCGCTCCATGATCTCCAGCACGACCTCCTCCAGGTCCGACTGCCTGCGCCGCAGCGAGGTGATCTCGGACTGGAGACTCGCCAGGTCCTTGGGCGAGGAGACCTGCCCGGAGTCGAGGCGCTTGGTGTCGCGGTCGACCCGGACGCGTACGGCGTCGACGTCCGACTCGGCCTTGGCCTGGTCGCGGGCGAGGTCGCCGGCCTCGGTCTCGGCGGCGATGACCTGGGTGGCGAGCCGCGCGAGCCTCTTGGACAGCTCGTCGATCTCGGCCAGGTCGGGCAGGGTGCGGCGGCGGTGCCGCACCCGGTCGAGACTCGTGTCGAGCTCCGCGAGATCGAGCAGACGCTTCTGTGCTTCCGGTGCGGCCTTCATCCCAAATCCCTCAAGATGCTCGGGGGTCCAAGTCGGTGGTCGTCGCCGTCCAGGCGTCGGTGACGGCGCCCGAGACGCGCGCCTCAACAGTAATGCCACCTGCCGCCAACACTGACGTCAGACGCTCGGCGGCGTCGGCGAGCCAGGGCCATTCGGTGGCCCAGTGAGAGGCGTCGACGAGCGCGGGCCCGCCCGCCTCCAGGTGTTCGCCGGCCGGGTGGTGCCGGAGGTCGGCCGTCAGGTAGACATCCACTCCCGCCGCCCGGGCCGTGCCCAGGAGGGAGTCTCCGGCGCCGCCGCAGACGGCGACGGTCCGCACCGTGCGGTCCGGGTCGCCCGCGACGCGGAGCGGAGCCGCCGTACGCGGCAGTCCGGCGGCGGCCAGCGCGGCGAACTCCCGCAGCGGCATCGGGGCGGGCAGGTCCCCGATCCGGCCGAGCCCCCGGCGCGGGTCGTCCGCGGCGGGCTGGAGGGGCCGCAGGTCGCCCGCGAGGCCGACGGCCCGCGCGAGCGCGTCGGAGACGCCCGGGTCGGCCACGTCGGCGTTGGTGTGCGCGGCGTACAGCGCGGCGCCGCCGCGGATGAGCCGGTGGACGACCCGGCCCTTGAAGGTGGTCGCGGCGACGCTCGTGGTGCCGCGCAGATAGAGCGGGTGGTGGGTGACGACGAGGTCGGCCCCCCAGGCGAGGGCCTCGTCGACGACGACCGCGACCGGGTCGACGGCGAAGAGGATCTTCCGTACGGGCTGCTCGGGGTCGCCGCAGACGAGGCCCACCGCGTCCCACGACTCGGCCCAGGAGGGGTCGTACAACGCGTCCAGCCGCGCGACGACCTCGGCGAGGGCGCAGGAGGAGATCGAATCCACCCGCGCACACTACAGCCTGGCCGCGGGGCGGCCCGGGAAAGGTAACGTCCCATTCGAGGACTCGACACAGGGAAGGACCCCCGCCGTGCCCGATGGTCAGCAGAGCCCGCACGACAGATTCGTGGTCGCCGACACGCACAACGACCTACTGATGGCCGTCTCCGCCAGACCTCCGGAGATCTGGTCCTCGTTCTTCCGCGACCGATGGCTGCCCCAGCTCGTCGAGGGCGGGGTCGACGTGCAGGTGCTGCCGGTGTTCGTGGACAGCTGGTTTCGCCCGGAGGGGGCGCTGCGCCAGACCCTGCGCATGATCGAGTGTGCCCACGTGCTGGCCGAGGGCAACCCGGACGCGGTCGCGCTGTGCCACGACGGGCAGCAGATCGACGAGGCCCTCGCCCTCGGCAGGATCGCCCTGGTCCTCGCCCTGGAGAGCATGCCCGGGGTCGACGAGAGCGTGGAGCTGATCCCGACCCTGCACCGGCTCGGGGTCCGCGTCGCGTCGATCGCCCACTGGGGCCGTACGGCTCTCGCGGACGGCAGCGGCCAGGACGGCACCGGCTCCCGGCTCACCAGCCACGGGGTCCAGGCGCTGCGCGAGATGGAACGGCTCGGCATGCTCTTCGACATCTCGCACCTGGGCGCGACGGGGGTCGCGCACGTGCTGGAGATCGCGAGCCGGCCGGTCATCGCGACCCACTCCTCGGCCCGCGCCCTGCGCGACCACCACAGGAACCTCACGGACGAGCAGCTCAGGGGCGTCGCCGCGGGCGGCGGCGTGGTCTGCGTCAACTTCCTGGCCGCCTTCCTCACCGAGGACGCCCGCTCGGCCACCGGCGACCACCTGGTGGACCACATCGAGCACGTCGCCTCCGTCGCCGGGATCGACCACGTGGGCCTCGGCCCCGACTTCATGCGCGAGGTCACAGAGGACCTCACCCCGCCGTGCTGCGAGGGCTTCGCTTATTCGGGCATCGACGCCGGCGCGTCGATCCCCGGCCTGGAGGGGCCGCGCGGGCTTCCACTGGTGACCGACGGGCTGGTCAAGCGGGGATTCTCGGAGGAGGAGATCCAGAAGATCCTGGGCGCGAACGTGATGCGCCTGTTCCGGGCCGAGCTGGGCCGGCCGGCGCCCGAAGGGGCGGGAGAGGGACAGCCCGCGCGGTGAACCTGGACGCGATGCTGGCCGACCTCGAAGACCTCGTGCTCTGCGAGTCGTACTCCAGCGACCACGAGGCGGTGGCGCGCAGCGCCCGGGTCGTGGCCGCGCAGGGCCGCAGGCTGCTCGGGGCGGACCCGGAGATCCTGGTGATCGACGGGGTGACGCACCTGCTCTGGTCGTTCGGCGCCCCGCGGGTGCTGCTGCTCGGCCACCACGACACCGTCTGGCCCGTCGGCACGCTGCGCGAGCACCCCTGGTCGGTCGCGGACGGCGTAGCGCGGGGGCCGGGGGTGTTCGACATGAAGGCCGGGCTCGTGCAGCTGTTCCACGCGGCGGCCTCGCTGCCGTCCCCCGACGGCCTGAGCGTGCTCGTCGTCGGCGACGAGGAGCTCGGCTCGCCGACCTCCCGCCCGCTGATCGAATCGATCGCGGCGCGGTGCGCCGCCGCGTTCGTGCTGGAGGCCAGCGCGGACGGCGGCGCGCTCAAGACCGCGCGCAAGGGCATCTCGCGGTACGAGCTGATCGTGCACGGCCGGGCCGCGCACGCCGGGCTCGAACCCGAGCTGGGCGCCAACGCCGCCGTGGAGCTGGCCCATCAGGTGCTGGCCGTCGCGGCGATCGGCGACCAGGTCGGGTCGTCGTCCAGGGCGGGGGCCACGTCGGTCACCCCGACCATGCTGGCCGCCGGGACGAGCACCAACACCGTGCCCGCGCGGGCCCGGGTCGCGGTCGACGTGCGGGTGCCCGACCAGGCCGCGCAGCGGCGGGTGGACGAGCTGATGCGCGCGCTCACCCCCCGCACCCCGGGCGTACGCCTTGAGCTGCGCGGCGGGCCGAACCGCCCGCCTCTCGACCCCGCCGCCTCCGCCGGGCTCTTCGAGGTCGCCGTACGGACCGCGCGCGAGCTGGGCATGGCGCCGCTGCGCGGGGTGACGGTCGGCGGCGGCTCGGACGGCAACTTCACCGCCGGGGCCGGCTGCCCCACGCTCGACGGCCTCGGCGCGGTCGGCGGCGGCGCGCACGCCGCCGGGGAGCACGTCGTGGTCGCCGAGATGCCGGTCCGGGCCCGCCTGGTGGCCGCGCTCACCGCGTACGTCCTGACCGGCGGGACCGCCGGAGCCCCGGGCGGCGGGGACACGGTGGACGGCGACCCCGGCCCGCCTCCCGGCCTCGCGGGGACCGGCCACGTGGAGACCGGCCGTCCGGAAGCCGGGGACAGCGCGTGAACGCGGGCGGCGGGGAGATCGGCGGGCCGCGTACGCCGCCCGGCGGGCGCGCCGCCGACGCGGGCCGCCAGGCGCGGGCCGCGGCGGCGCGCAGCGGCCTCCGCATCGCCGAACTGAGCACGAACGACGAGTTCGGCCGGGTGGTCCGGCTGTTCGACGGCATCTGGCACCCCGAGCCGTGGAACCCGCCGGTCACCGCGGAGCTGATGCGGGCGCTGTCGCACGCGGGCGGATACGTCGCGGGAGCGTTCGACGGACCCGATCTCGTCGGAGCGTGTGTCGGCTTCCTCGCCGCGCCCGCGGGAGAGGTGCTGCACTCGCACGTGACGGGCACCGTGCGGCCGGGCGCCGGATTCGCGCTCAAGCTGCACCAGCGCGCCTGGGCCCTGCGGCACGGGCTGAGCCGGATCACCTGGACCTTCGACCCGCTGGTCCGGCGTAACGCCCATTTCAATCTGGCCAAGCTCGCCGCACGGCCGGAGGAGTACCTGCCCGACTTCTACGGCTCGATGGGCGACGCGCTGAACGCCGGGGACGAGTCCGACCGGCTCCTCGCTGTCTGGCGGCTCGGCGCTCCGGCGGTGGCGCGGGCCTGCGCCGGTGTGCCGTACCGGCCGGCGAGCGCGGACGGCGCGGGCGTCGCGCTGGCCGAGCGGGACGGGCGGCCCCTGGTCCTGCGTACGGACGCCCCGGCGGTGCTCGTCGCCGTGCCCGCGGACATGGAGACGCTACGCCGTCGCGACCCCGGGACGGCCGCGGCGTGGCGGCACGCCGTACGCGACGTGCTCGGCGGCCTGATGGCGGAGGGCGGCCCGGTAACGGGCTTCGCCGACGGCTGCTACGTCGTCGAACGGCGGCCCAGCCGGCGATCTGGCGACCTCGGCCGCGCTCTGGGCGGCGGTGCGGATGGCGGTGCGCGCGGTCCGGACGGTGACGCGAGCGGGGGCGCGGGCCGGCCGGGAACGTGACGATCGGGACGGCCGGATGCGTGGAAGCCACAGACCCGGCTGGCTCCTCATCGGGCTAATCCCCTTCCGGCACGGCGATCACCGTGGGCACGGGGGCGCGCAGGGCCTCGGCGACCGCCTCCTCCAGCTCGCCGGGCGTCTTGACGGCGAGGCCCCGCGCGCCGAACGCGGCGGCGAGGGCGGGGAAGTCCGGCGCGTGCAGGTCCACGGCGACCGGGGTCATGCCGCGGGCGAGCATCTCCTCCCGGATCTCCCCGAAACCGCCGTTGAGGGACACCACGATCGGCAGGCTCAGCCGAAGCTCCACGGCCGTGGCCAGCTCCTGCAGGGTGAACTGGAACGCCCCGTCGCCCGCCAGCGCCACCACCGGCCGGTCGGGCCGGCCGAGCTTCGCCCCGATGGCGGCCGGCAGCGCGAAGCCGAGGGTCCCGAACCCGGTGGGGAACAGAAACCGGCCGGGCGGGTCCATCGGCATGCCGACGAGCGCGCCGTGGTAGACGAACATGGAGTTGTCCCCCACCACGACGGTCTCCGGCGGCATGGCGCGGCGCAGCGCCGCCAGCTGGCCGGACCATCTGCGGACCAGATCCTGGAGCTCCGTCTCGTGGCCCACGCCCGGCTCCCGCTCCGGGCCCGGCGCGTCCCTCTGCCCGCCGTCCCGCCCGTCGAGCCGCTCGCCGAGCCGCTCGGTAAGCCGCTCGGTAAGCCCGAGCATGGCGCGCTCGGCGTCCGCGACGATCGCCACGTCGGCGACGTGGTCACCGTGCATCTGCCCAGGGTCGATGTCGATCCGTACGAGGCGGCCCGTGAGGGCGAAGGGGTCCTCCCACAGATCGGCCGGTCCCAGCTCGGTGCCGACGGCCAGCACGACGTCGCATTCGGCGAGCCAGCGGCGGACGGCCGCGAGGTGCAGCGTGGTGCCGAGCGCCAGCGGATGGCTCTCCGGCACCACGCCCTTGCCGTTGGCCGTGGTCACGACCCGCGCACCGAGCCGTTCCGCCAGGCGCATCGCCAGGCGGCCCACCGGCGGCTCGTCGGCTCCCGGCCGCTGTGCGCCGCCGCCCAGCACAAAACCCGGGCGGCGCGCCTCACGCAGCAGCCTGGCCGCCTCGTCCAGGGCCGGTGGGTCGGGCTCGCGGGGCGTGACCCGGTACGGCGGGACGATCTTGACGTGGCCCTCCAGGTCGAGCAGGTCGGCGGGGATCTCGACGTGGACCGGCCGGGGGCGTCCCTCGGCGAAGTGCCCGAAGGCACGGGCGACGGCGGCGGGGATCTCCCGCACGCTCGTCACGCGGTGACTCCAGTCGCACAGGGCGTCGATCGCCCGCGACTGGTCCCTGCTCTCGTGCAGGTAGCCGCGGCCGTCGCGGGGATGGCCGGTCGGGACGCCCGGGGAGACGAGCAGGATCGGGGACGAGTCGGAGTACGCCTGCCCGATCGCCGTGGCCGCGTTGACCACACCGGGACCGGTGGTGGTGACGACGACGCCTGGCCTGCCGGTGACCCTGGCGTACCCGTCGGCGGCGTATCCCGCGCCCTGCTCGTGCCGCGGCGTGACACACCGCACGCCGGCGTCGACGAGCTCCTGGTAGATCGCGAGGTTGTGGGTGCCCGGTATGCCGAAAACCAGGTCGACACCATGCAGTCGCAGCGCCTCGACGAGCATGCGCGCCCCGGTGAGGCGCGAAAAGCGTCTATTGCTCACGATCACGGCACTTCACCGTAACGTCCGGCTCTCGCTCGCTTCGCAGGGTGCCACGGGACAGCCGTCAGCGGGCCTTCCGAGAACACGTCTTCCGGTTCCTGGATGATACGCTTCCCGGCCTGATCAACAGACTCGCCCACTGTCACGGAAGGCTGTTTCGCCAGACCCGCGGCCATCCTCCGACCTCGTACTCGTCTGTACCGCTGATCAGAACGTTCTCGATGGAGCGCACGGCCTGGCGGACCATTCTGCTCATGGCCTCCTGCGTGTGCGAGGCGATGTGTCCGGTGACGAGGAGCCTGTCATGGAAATCCGTCAGCAGCCGGGTCGCCGCCTCCGTCGCATCGTCGTAGAAACCGTCGAACACCGCAGCGGCTACACGCCCCTCCCGCAGAGCGGCGTGAAGCGCTGTGGGATCGACGAGCGCGGGCCGGGCGGTGTTCACCAGCAGGGTGCCCGGCCGCATTCGGGCGAAAACGCTCGCGTCGACTAAATGGCGGGTCTTGTCGTTTCCCGGGACCATCACGACGAGAGCGTCACTCCACTCGGCCAGTTCATGGAGCGGCAAGAAGGTGAGCCCCAGACTGGCCTCCGCCCACGGCTTACGGCTCCTGCTGAAGTAGGCGACCTTCATGCCGAACGCCATACGGAGGATCTCCGCGATCCGTGTCCCGATCGCGCCCAGACCGACGATGCCGGCCCTGAGTGCGCCCAGTTCGTGAGGGAGCTCCGCCGCCGTGTTCCAGTCCGGGACGCGCTTGTCGAGGTGATCACGAATTCGCCAGTTTGCGTTGATCAGCTGGCCCACGGTGAAGGCCGCCACGGAGTCGGTGGCGGCACCAGGGGTGTTCGTCACGGCGATGCCGAGCTCAGCGGCCGCGGCCACGTCGACGAACGTCTCATAACCAACACCAAGGAATGCGATGACCTGGAGTCGCGATGCGCCGCGGAGGGCGCGGGCCGACGCGTACTCCTCGCCGCCGTGTAGGTATGCGGCGGCGTCCCTCAGTTCTTGAGCGAGCTCGTCCTCGCTGAGCACGGAGGTGAGCATGGATACGGTCATGCCACGGGCCCGCAACGGCGCGAGGAGCTCGGCGGGGATCGCCCTCCCCGTGACGAGTAGCCTGCCGAAGGACGCGCCCTTGCGGGCCGCACGTCTACCTCCGGCCGAGATATCCGCGAAGTCGTCGAATTCCGCCCCTCCCGCTCGCAACATCGGCGATGATCCTCCCGATTCCCCGGCATGGTGGGCCATCGCCGGCGTCAACCGCGACCAGCCGCTTCCATCCGGATCGCGAGGTGCGAGTGCTGCCGCTCAAGTGTACGAAATCACGCCCCCGAGATCGATCTCGAATTGCCCCGCATAAGAGGCGGCCATAAACCGAGCTCAAGCGGGCCCAAAATACCCGCATCCCGGATTGCCGCCCCCCTCGGCGCACTACAGCGGTGCACGACCGCGCGGTAGCATCATCACAGCATTCGGGAATTGATCAGGTTACCGGGAGACAAGAAAATACATCAATGAACCCACGCACGGCGGCGACTACCCTTGTCACGCTGACCAGCGCTGTGACGGGAGCGATCCTTGGCGCTGTCGTTCAAGGACTCCTGGAGAGCCCCACACAGATCATGCTCGCCGCTCTGGGACTGGTCTCCATACTCACCCTCACCGTCATCTCGATTCTCACCGCCCGCGAGCATGCCGTAGACGTTGCCGTCAATCGACTCGAGCGCCAGGTCACGGACCTGAAAGAACAGTCGGGCATGCGTGTCAATCTGCAGCACGCCGAGAAGATCAAGCGTTTCACCGATCTCAAGGACGACCCCGTCACGCAACTGCTTCTAGGGGCGAAACGGAGCATCCTGATCCTGGACTACATCTCGCGGACCGGTGAGTGGCCCGACGAGGACATCAACAAGGACCACATGCGGAAGCATCACGAATCGGTGATCAAGCATGTGCGTGCCAGCCGGCCGCCTATCGAATACAGGCGCATCTGCCAGGTGGAGATGGACGATACGGGCCAGAGTAGTCGTATGCTCCTCGAACCATTCGAGCGCGCCCAGCACACAGAAGCTCACGACCACTACGTGGCCATGCTGAAGTTGAGCCAGGAGCTGGTGGATTCGACCATGATCTCCATTCGCGTGGCGGCGCAGAGATATCCGTACAAGTTCATCATCGTGGATGGGCAGTCCATCGTCCTGTCCTTGCAGCACTTCGACCAGCACAGGAATCTGCACCTCTGGTCCGAGCTGATCGTCGAGGACGCCAAGGCGGCGTTACTGGAGGTCTTCATGCGTATTTGGCGGGACCTGGAGAACCGCTCGATTCCGTTCAAGCACTCCGAATCCGGGGATGGCGCGGCCGCTGGGCAACCCACTGCGGGCACGGCCGGACTGTCATGAAGCTCCAGCCGCGGCAGCAGCTTCTCGAGTTCTGGGAGGCGGCCGTCCGCGCCTCCTACCGCGACGGTGTCTGGACGTGGGGCGGCCGGGACGGGTCGAACTCCATCTCCGACGCCGAGCAGCTCCTGTGCTTCGTGTATCCCGCCTCCGAACTGCCGGGCTTCCGGCTGGACACGCCGGACGAGACCGGCGACGACGTGCTGGCCGCACTCGCCGTGCTCGGCGACTCCGTGGAGATCCCCAAGCTGCTGCTCAAGGTCATCGGCCAGTACCTGCGCACCTACACCGCCGAGGACGGACGCCCGATCTTCTCCGGCGGCAGCTACTTCCGGTCCTTGAACGACGAGGCGAAGATCACCGACGCTCAGCTCCAGCTCGACGTGGTCGACTCGTTCTCGATGTCGGTCACGCTCGCGCTCGGCACACTCGGCTTCCTGAAGGTCTTCCGCCAGAGCGTGCGGCGCGAGTCCATCCGCCGCGAGATCCGCGAGCTGGAGGACCTGGCCGGCAAACGCCTCTCGGCCGCGATGGCGGGCCTGCTGCGCAGCTTCACCGTGAACGCCTTCGACCCCGCCTCCCCGGCGGGCCGCGCGCTGCTGCGCACGGTGAACCAGACCGGCGCGCCCACCCGCCGGGTGCTCGACGACCTGCGGCGCGAGCTGCGGCCGGTGCGGGCCGGCCTGCGCGACCTGACGATCGGCTCGGGCAGCCAGGTCGACCTCGACAACGAGAACCTGCTGTTCGAGTGCGGCTGGACGTGGGGCATCGTGAAGGACGCTCCCGACATCGTGACGCCGCTCGACATCGGGCCGCAACCCGGGGGAGTAGCCACGGACACGCCGCTTCTGTATTTCACAGTCGGCGCCTTGGCGGGCATCTCCGACCTGTTCTCCACGCGTACCCGCGTCCTGGACCTGCTGAACGACGACCAGATCACTCTCGCCCAGGCCATCCAGCGCCGCTGGGATCTCACCCAGCTCTACTGGCGCGCGATCGCGACGTACGGGCGGGGCACCTGGCCCCTGGAGGACATCCCCTGGCGGACCAGCGACGAGGAGGAGTCCGACTACTACAGCCTCGGCGTCACCGCGATGGTGGTGCAGAGCCTGGTGAACAATCGGTCGGCCGACGTGAATCTCGGCCGCGTCGCCGGCGTACTGGAGGAACTGGCCATTCGCGCCAGGATCACTCGCCGGGCGGTGCCGGGGGACCCGCCGGTGCTCATGCACTCCCCCGGCGTGTTGGTCAACCTGCACGGCAGCGACACGCTCGGTCCGCACCTCGCCTGGATCGTGTCGGACTTCGCCGTCAGGCTGCTCAAGCGGACGATATGGGCGGCCAGCATCGCCCAGAGCACCCATACTCGCGAGCGCTTGCTTACGCTGACAGACGAGATCTGGCGGCACGTCGCGCTGCGCAGACACAAGGAGGGCCCGGCTGCGGGCCTCTGGGACCAGCCGGCCAACGTTTTCCCAGACGTTCCGGTACAGCACGATCAGCCGTCCTGGTACTTCAGCGAACGGGTGGTCGAGTTCCTCGTCGCCGCGGCGACGGCCAGCGGGGAGCCGCCGCTGCGCAGCCCGCAGCTCGTCGAGCTGGCCTACCAGATGCTCGGGGAGGCCGAGCACCTGCTCGACCAGGAGATGGTCACCCGTCCGCTGGTGGCCGGGCAGACGATCCAGCCCAAGCTGCGCACGATCCAGTCCGCGCTCCAGCGGGCCAGGACGATCATCAGCGACCGGCCCGCGACGGCCCAGGCGCTGATCAACGACGCGCTGCTCGACCTCGAACGGCTGGCCGCCGCCCGCGACAGCGCGTCGGAGGCGATCTGAGTGCTGGTCTTCGCGATCTCGGACAAGGGCGGGACCGGGCGCTCGGTCACCGGCACCAACATCGCCTACCGGCACGCCCTGCAGGGCAACGACGTCTGCTACCTCGACTTCGACTTCGGTTCGCCCACCGCCGGGGCGATCTTCAGCGTCAGCGCGGTGGCGCGCGGCACGCGGGAGAACGGCCTGCACGAGTACCTGCGGGGCGACTGCCCGCAACCGCGGCGGGTGGACGTGTGGGCCGAGTCCGACCGCGAGGGGCTGCGCACCCGCCCGCCGGGCGCGGGACGGCTCATGCTGCTGCCGGGCAGCGAGGGCGGCGGCGAGCTGTCCGCGCTCACCGAAGAGGTCGTCGGGCGGTGCGTCCAGCTGTTCGGACGGCTGGAGGAGGAGTTCGACCTGTGCATGGTCGACGTCAGCGCCGGCCGGTCGTTCACCGCCGAGCTGGTCCTGGCGGCGACTGTGCGGATGCCCATGGTCCCGTTCCGCTGGCTGGTCTTCCACCGCTGGACGCGCCAGCACATCATCGCGGCCGACGGTCTCGTCACCGGAACGGACGGGCTGTTCGACGTCGGCACCCGGTTCGGGCACGACCCGGAGGTCCTGCGCGACCGCATCCGCTTCGTGCGCACGGCCGTGCTGGAGCCGGACGCGGCGGAGCTGGTCGGCCTGCGCGACGAGCAGCGGGCCTGGCTGAGCGCCTGCGACAGCGAACTGCGCGAGCTCGCGGGCCGGCACGGCGTCGGCCGTACGACGATGCTGGGCAAGGTGCCGCTGGACCCGGTGCTCCAGTGGCGCGAGCAGCTCATCACCGATGAGGACGTGCTCGCCAGCAAGATCGCCAATGTCGAGACCGCCGCCGCGTTCGACGATCTCGCCAAGAAGATCGTCGACGACAACGCGTGGGAGGGTCTGTGACGCCGGTGCACGCGACGTTCGGCGAGGTGGCGGCCGAGCGCAGGATCGCCTCCGTCCCCCTCTCGCACGTGTCCGTCGAGCTCGGGCACCTCTACATGGAGGACTTCGAGGCGGGCCCGGCCCGGTTACGCGAGCAGTTCCGCAGGGTCGCGCCGTGGCTCGCCACCATCCGCTCCGTGTGGCGGGAGCGGGTGCCCGGGGGCCGGGCCCGGGTGAGCACCTGCTTCCTCGTCGACGACTACTTCAGCCGGTTCAGCACGCCGGCCGAGCTGGTCCCGATGATCCTTGAGGCCGCGGCCGAGCACGACCTGACCATCGACTACCTGGCCCGAGAGTCGGCGTGCGCGCAGTTCGAGGACGGGCGGTCCGGAGCCGTGGAGCTGGCCCGGCTGGTGGAGGACCGCCTCGTCGACGATCCGCCGCCGGACACCGACGGGTCCCGCCCGCCGGTGAAGGAGACGGGCTGGCTGTGCAACGGCTCCCGCTCGCCCCTCACCACCCCGCTGCAGGCGATGGGGAAGGCCCGGCCCTGGGAGCCTCCCACCCAGAACGCCAAGCGCGGCCACTCGATCTTCGTGGACGTGGAGCTGTGGGACGAGAGGGGGGCCCGGCGCACCTGGTCGTGTCCCTTCCTCGCCGCCGTCTGGCAGCTCCTGCGGCTCGGCCTGCTGCGCGCCGAGGGCCGGGTGCCGCTGCCCCCGGTGCCCCTGGAGGGAGCCTGGCCCGGCGACTGGGACCGGCTGCCCGCCGTCGTCCGGATCAACCCCCAGGCCGCGCCGTTCAGCGCGTACACCACGCTTTCCGTCCTCTCCCCCCGGTTCCTGCCCGTCGAGCTGGCCGTACGGACGATCCTCAGCCAGGTCGCGGTGGACGACGAAGTCCTGCGGCAGGTCGCGGCCCGGAGCGAGAGCGAAGGAGTCCGGCTCGAAGAAGAGCTCGTCGACCGCGTCTCCTACGTCTTCACCTGAGGGGCCCGATGCTCGTGATGGGGGAGGTCCACACCGGGCTGCTGCAGAACTCCGGGGAGATCTCCGAGCCGGCGTGCCGGCAGGTGCTCGGGCTGATGGCCGGGGAGACCGTGCGGGTGTCCCGCCGCCCCATCGTCCACGCGCTGTCGCCCGAGCGCCTGACCGGAGTGGACTGCGTGCTGCCCGCCGCCTCCGGCTCGCGGATCAGGGGCGTCGGCACCGTCGTGTCCCGCTGCGCGGTGACCGGGGGCCGGGTGGCCCAGGGCTCGTCGTACGTCCGGGTGGCGCGCTCGGAGACCGACCGGCGGCTGTCCTGGTCGCACTACCTGGCCCGGCCGGGTGTCGTCGAGGTCCTGGGCAAGGCCAGGGCGGCCGACATCGCCGAGGGGTTCGCCGGCGACGGCGCCCCGCGCGGCCACGGCTGCCTCGATCTGACGGCGATCACCGGCCGCTTTCTCGACCTCGTCCAGACGTCCCCGCTGCTGAACCGGCGGGCGCCCTTCAGGATGCCGCGGACGATCCTGCGCTGGGTGGCGGAGACCGGCGAGCCGTCGATCGGCTTCACCCTGCACACCGAGCAGGAGCGTTCGCTGCGGCTGACACATCCCGGCCCCTTCACGCCCGCCGTGGTGGACCTCTGCGAGGACCTGGCGATGCACGACTGGCTGCTCACCTCGCTGCTGGTCGTCGTCGAGCGGGCGCGCGTCGGCGCGACCCCGGCGGCCGAGGTGGCGGCCCGGCTGTCGCCCGCCGTCGACCATCTGCTGCACCTGTGGATGCCCGCCGCCCGGGTCGAGGAGCGGCTGACGCCGTTCTGGGAGAGCCTGGAGCGGCGGCCGGGATTCAGCCGCCAGTGGCGGTCGCTGGTCGACCGCGTCCGCGACCAGATGATGGCCGGAGTGTTCACTCGTCTGTGGTCATAGGCCGATGGTTGAACCCGCATACCCTGAAGGACCGTCAGACTGCCTAGACGTATCGGCTCCCCTCGTGGGAAACACCCGGTCAGGGCGGCAGACGTGTAACAGCCGGGTCGTCTCCTCGTCGGCGTCGCCATGCGCGAGCACCGAGACCAGCTCTGCGGTGACCGGCGCGAGCGTGACGCCGAGCCCGCCATGACCGGTAGCCGCGATCACCCGGCCGTGGTCGTCCACTTGGCCGATCAGTGGCATGTGGTCGGCGCTGCCAGGTCGCAGCCCCGCCCAGCGCCTGCCGACCGGCCAGGACACCGCAGCCGGTATGAGGGCGACGATCCCGCGCCGGAGCACCTCGACCATATCGGAGGTGATCGTTGTGTCCGACACGTTCTCCTCGTAGGTGACACCGACGGCCACCCTGCCGTCAGGGCGCGGCACAAGGTAGGGGAAATAGTCCCTTCCGCCTTCGGTGAACTCCGCGAAGACATGGTGATGCAGCGGGTAGGTGGTGACGCCAGGAGGCCGGACGTCGAGCGCCGCACCCTTGATCGGAAAGAGATGAGCGCGGTGCCTGGGCAGGAAGACCCCACTCAGGTGGCCGGCCGCGACGACGACCGTCTGCGCGGACACCTGGCGACCGTCGTGGAGGTTCACCTGCACGCCGCTGGGCCCACTCCTGAGCGCGGTGGCACGCGCCGCGGTGAGCACCCTGACAGGCGTGCGTCCCGACAGCACGGCGCGCGCCAAGGCGGCCATGAGCACCCGTGGGTCGAGGGCGAGCTCCTCGGGCAGCAGAAACCCACCCACGACATCCTCGGTCAGCAACGGTTCGAGGTCTCTGACCTCGGCAGCGGTCAACCGCTCGACAGCGAACGACGAGTTTCTCCACTGCGGAAGCATCCTGGACTCCAGCCGCTCCATCTCCGCCTCGTCCAGCGCCACCTGAATGTCGCCACCGCCGAGCACCGGAACCGGACGCCCGGAGGCGGCGACGACCTCGTCGAGCCAAGCGGCATAGAGATCCCGGCTGCGCTTTATGACGCTACTGAGAGGGCCCAAGCACGCAGGCTCGGTCTGCGTCAGAATGCCTCCCATAGCGGCGTCGGACGCGCCGAGCCCGAGCCGCTGCCCCGCCTCCAGAAGCACCACGCTGCTGCCCTGGGCGCCAAGTCGATGCGCGATCGCGCAGCCGATCACGCCACCACCGATGATTGTGACGTCACATGTCTCCGCCACCCGTGCCCCAACGCAGTCGACGACCTTGCTCTCACTGTACGGCGCGCAAAAAAGCCAAACCTGGATGATCTGGCCTTGATTCAGGGGCGGCCCAGCCCGTCGGGCCGGTTCTCGTCGACGGCTCTCAGGTACAGCTGGAGATCACTCGTGGCTAGCGCGCGGACAGGTTCGCGGTCAGCAGCCGGATCAGCGGTTCCCGCCTGGTGCAGTTGGACAGGGCGAAGGAGTCGGCGAGCGCGACCAGTTCGCCGTCGTCCAGCCCGCGGAACAGCTCGGCGTACTCGGGCACCAGCGCCTGCGCGATCAGGATGTGCCGGATGAGGTCGTCGGTCTGGTAGCGGGCGCCCCAGGGGTAGGGGTTCCAGGAGGGGAACTCGGTGTCGATCAGACGGTGCAGCGGCGCGAGCTCGTTGGCCGTCTCCTCCATCGTGGAGCCCCACCGGTCGGCGCCGAGGCGCTTCTTCTTCGCGATGAAGGGGCCGAACCGCTCCATGTACGTCCCGCCGGCGCTGACGAGACCCTGCAGGCCGACGTCCTTGTAGGTCCAGATCGACCAACCGGCCTCGTTGGCGTCGAAGATCTCCAGCTGGTCGCTCAGGATCCGGTAACGCTGCTCGTCCACGGAGGGGTCGCCGGTGTAGACGGGCCCGAACTCGCCCACCCAGATCGGGGTGCCCGTCTCGCGCTGGAACGCGGTGCGGCGGGCGAAGGTGCGCTCCAGCTCCTCGCGGTCGCACCACTCGCCCCGGGTGTAGCCGGGGTACGGCCCCCCGTGGGCGAAGCCGGCCAGGGCGTAGTCGTGGCAGACGAACACCGTGTTCTCGTACACCTCGCGGAACACCGAGAAGTCGGTGGAGTAGGTGTTGCCGTCCAGGAACAGCACGTGGGCGGGGTCGACGGCGCGCAGCGCCTTGACCAGCCGGTCGTAGAAGGGGCCGACCACCTGGCCGCTCGGGTCGCCCGGCTCGTTGACCGGGTTGTAGCCGGCCACCCACGGATTGTCCTTGTAGTGGTCGGCCACCGCCTCCCACAGGTGGACCGCCCGGTCCTGGAAATGCCGGTGCTGCCAGAATGAGGCGACGTGGGTGGGATTGTCGGAGTGCCAGTGCTGGTTCTGCGCCCCGGGAAGCGCGTGGAGGTCGATGACGCTGTAGACGCCCCGCTCGCCGAGCATCGTGACGACGCGGTCGAGGTGGCGGAATCCCCGCTCGACGATCTCGAACGGCCGGTCGTCCGACTCGAAGTGACGGTAGTTCACCGGAATCCGTACGCAGTTGACGCCCATGTCGCGCAGGAGGTCGGCGTCGGCCTCGGTGAAGAACGAGGTCAGGAAGCGGTCGAAGAACATCTCGCAGCGTTCCTCGCCGAGCACCCCGCGGACCGCCGCGCGCATGGAGGCCTCGTTGGCCGAGTAGCCGGTGATGAAGTTCTCCATGTTGAGCCAGCCGCCCAGGCCGACCCCCCGGAGGCGGACCGTGTCGCCCATCTCGTCTACCAGCCGGGATCCGGACACGCGCAGCAGCGTCATCGATTCTCCTTAACCGCGAAACCAGTGGCGTGGCCGGAGGGGCGACGGATCCTGCCTCTCCCTGCCCCTCGCTTGAAAGGTTTCGGCTGATATCCGAATGTTTTCGCGGACCGGAGAATATGTAACACGGTCGTTAAGCGTCAAGAGCGTTGCGGCCTTGATCACCTGCGACATCCGCGCCATCAGGAGGTATCCGGTACGGGTCCCCCGAAAGTTTCGGCTACGATCTGCAGCATGCCAGTGAAAAGGCGGGTGACCATCGCCCAGATAGCGGAGGAGGCCGGGGTCTCCGTTCCGACCGTGTCCAAGGTGATCAACGGCCGCCCCGAGGTGGCGCCGGAGACCCGCCAGCGGGTGGAGCGCCTCCTGCAGAAGCACGGCTACCAGCGCAGGACCGGGCAGGGCGACGGCCCCGTCGGCCTGCTCGACCTGGTGTTCGCCGAGATCGAGAGCCCGTGGGCCATGGAACTGGTGCGCGGGGCCGAGCAGGCCGCGCACGAGGCGGCGGCGAGTGTGGTGATCTCGGTGCTGCACACGCACGCGGGTCCCGGCCGCGACTGGCTGGAGCGCATCGCGGCACGGCGGACCGACGGCGTCATCATCGTCAGCTCACGCCTCTCCGTGCGTCAGCAGGGCCAGCTCAGCGCTCGTTCGATCCCGTTCGTCGTCGTCGACCCCGAGGGCGAGCCGCCGCCGGGGGTGGCGTCGGTCGGCGCGACCAACTGGCACGGCGGCCTGGCGGCCACACGTCACCTCCTCGACCTCGGCCACACCCGGATCGGCATGATCGGCGGGCCGCCCGACATGCTCTGCAGCCGGGCCAGGATCGACGGCTACCGGGCGGCGCTCGAGACCGCGGGGGTGTCCATCGACCCCGAGCTCATCCGGTACGGCGACTTCCTGGTCAACTCGGGTCACGACCACGGCCACTCGCTGCTCTCGCTGGACACTCCCCCGACGGCCATCTTCGCGGGCAGCGACATGCAGGCGTTCGGCGTGTTCGAGGCCGCGCGCCAGCGCGGCCTGCGGGTGCCGGAGGACCTCAGCGTGGTCGGTTTCGACGACCTGCCGCTGTCCAGTTCCGCATGGCCGCCGCTGACCACCGTACGCCAGCCTCTGGAGGAGATGGCGGCGCTCGCCGCGCGGATGGTGCTGGCCATGGGCCGCGGCGAGAACACCGAGGCCCGCCGGGTCGAGCTGTCCACCGATCTGGTGATCAGGGAGAGCACCGCCAGGCCGCGATGAGAGCCGCGACCGATCGGCCGGGCCCCTACGCTCCGGCCGCCCGGGAGGCGAGCCACTGCTCCCGGGTGATCGCGTACTCGACCTCGCCGAGATGACTGCCGGGGAGCGGTTCCTCCCAGTCCGGGTGGAACGTACGGACGTGCCGCATGCCGATCGCGCGCATCGTCGCGCGGGAGGCGGTGTTGACCGCCATCGTCTCGGCGAAGACGCGGGTCAGCCGCAGGTCCTCGAACGCGTGCCGCAGGAGTTCGCGGGCTCCCTCACTGGCCAGCCCCTGACGCCAGCGGCGGCGCAGGAGCCGGTAGCCGAGTTCGGCCTGCCCTTCGACCGGGCCCTGGTCGGCGCGGGTGGGGGGCTCCAGGATCCACCAGCCGGCGAACCGCCCGTCGACGAAACCGGCCCAGAAGCCGAGCCCGTCGACGCGCTCCGCGGCGGCGAGCCTCCGGCGATGGAGGACCTCGACTTCCGCACGGTCGCGGGCACGGCCCGTGAGATATCGCATGACCTCGGGGTCGGCGTCCAGCTCGATCTCGTCTTCGAGGTGGTCGTCGGACAGCGGGACAAGCTCGATCCGGTCGGTACGCAACGTCGCCTGGGGCATGGGGCGCATTCTCGCGCTCGGGCCGCCTCCCGGTCATCCGCTTTCCCGGGAGGGGAGCCGGTGAGCGCCGCGCTGATCGGCCAACCGATGGCGCATGTGGCGAATGTGGGCGAGATGACCAAGGGACGCGCTAAGGTTTCTGCCGATATCGCCGGGTTCGCGGGACGGGGCTGACGGTTGCGGAGTTTGCGCGGAGCGGCCGTCGCGGCATTCGTCACGGCCCTCATGCTCATGGAAGGCGCCGGGTCGGCGGCCGTCGCGGCGCCGGCGTCCGGCCGGCCCGAGGCCGCCACGGCGGCCGGGGAGACGCGGACGGCGCCGGTCGAGGAGCGGCCCTGCCCGGTGACGGTTCCCGCCGGCACGACGTGCGGCTACCTTCTGGTGCCCGAGCGGCGTGACGTCCCCAACAGCAGGACGATCAAGGTCGGGTACGCGGTGCACCGCGCCGGAGGAGAAGCGCCGGGGCAGGCGACAGGACAGGCGGGCCCGCAGGACGCCGATCCGGTCGTCTACATGAGCGGGGGCCCCGGCTCCGCCTCGCTCCAGCTCACCGGGCTGCTCACGCAGATGCTTCCCGGCCGTGACGTGGTCGTGCTGGAGCAGCGCGGCGGGCGCTACTCCGAGCCACGCCTGAGCTGTCCGGAGATCGTCGAGGGGATCGTGGACACCCTGCGCACGCCCGGCCCCACCGCGAACGAGACGGCGGCGGTCGTCCGGCGGGCGGGGGCCTGCCAGTCCCGGCTGGAGAGCGAGCACGTCGACCTGCGCGGCTACCGGACCGCCGAGATCGCGGCCGACGTCGTCGACCTGCGGGCCGCGCTCGGCTACCGGCGGTGGTACCTGTTCGGCGTCAGCTACTCGACCCGCCCGATGCTGCGGGCGGCGGCACTCGATCCCCAGGGCAGCCGGGGGATCGTGCTGGACTCCCTCCTCCCCCCGCGCGCCCGGTGGTACGACGAGTCCCCCGGCTCGCTCATGGCCACCATGGCGAAACTGGGGCTCACCAGCCGGTTCGACACCATGGTGGCCGCGCTCAACGCCCATCCGGCCGCGTACGAGACCCGGGACCCGCTGACCCGCAAGCGGCTGACCGTGTGGCTCAACGGGGACGACGTGGCCACGATCCTGGGTGAGGCCCTGCACGAGACGGACGTGATCCCGGTCATGCCGGCCCTCGTCGACGGGCTGGCCGCGGGGCGCACCGAGCTGCTGCAACCTCTGGTCGACCAGGCCGGCGACGGGCTCACCTCGCACGAGTGGGGCCTGTACTACGCGGTCCAGTGCCAGGACGAGACGCCGGGCAACTCCTTCCCCGGCTCCGCGCACCCGCGGCTGTTCACCGGGGTCGTCGACGCCGCGGTGTGCGGCGCGTGGGGGCTCCCGGCCTCCCGCACCGAACCCGACGCCCTGACCCCCGACCCGGCGGTCACCGCCGTCGGCGCGGACGCCACCATCGCCGGACGCTCCGCGGTCAGGGACACGAACGCGCGAGGTACGGGCACCCGGGGCACCACGACCGAGGCCAGCGCGACCGGCAGCGCGGCGGCCAGGACCGCCGCACCGGCCGGAAGCGGGACGACGGGGGCCACGGCGACCAGGAACACGGCCGCCGGAGGCAGAGCGGCCGGGCGCACGACCGCCGGAAACGCGGCAGCCGGGAACACGGCGATCAGGAATGCGCCTGCAGGGGGCACGGCCACAAGGGACACCGCGACAAGGGACACGGCGGCCGGGAGTGCGACCTCCGAGGGCAGGGCGGCGGCCGCGAGCGGGGTGCCGATCCTGGCTCTCGGGGGGCGCTACGACCCGACCACGCCGCCGGAGGCCGCCCGTGAGGCGGTGTCGGCGGTGCCGGGCGCCCGGTTCGTCGAGTTCGCCGGCGTCGGGCACGCGGTCTTCCTGTCGAGCGAGTGCGGCCGCCGGACGATCGCGGCGTTCCTGGCCGATCCGGCGTCGGCCACCCGGCCGTGCGACCCCGGTGCCGCGCCGTACGCGATGGTCCGGCCGGGCGATCTCCTCCTCACCTCCTCGGTCTACCGCATGCTGCGGTCGCCGGTTCCGCTCGTGATACCCGCGGCGTTCCTGCTCGTGGCCGCCGTACAGCTGCTCATGGGGCTGGTCTCCCTCCTGCGCCGCCGCGGCGGCGGGCTGAGCGCGCTCGCGGGTCTCGCGGGAGTCGTGCTCGGCGCGCTGTCGGCGCTCAGCCTGTCGGCCGTCGCCGATCCCGTCGTGCTGGCGATCGGAGTGCCTCCGGCCCTGGCGTGGTTCGGCCTGCTGGCCGTCGTCTGCACCGTGCTGTCGGTGATCGAGGCGTTCCGGCTCACCGCCGGCGCCGCGAGGATCGTCCCCGCTCTGACCGGGATGGCGTTCGTCGCCTGGCTGTACGGCTGGCTGCTGGCCTGACGGGCGTGCGGCTCAGGCCGTGTCCGGCGTGACCCGTCGCGCCCGTCCGCTCACGTGCCGGGCCACCAGCAGCAGGAGCCCGACCGAGGCCACCATGCCCGCCACGATGACCGGCACGGCGGCGCCGTACCCTGATGCGCCGGCGACGAGGCCGAACAGCGGAGGACCGAGCAGGGATCCCAGGCTGCCCATCTGGGTCACCAGGCCGTTGCCCACGTCGGCGTGGTCGAGCCGCTCCAGCACGTGCGGGAGGGCGGCGAAGACGAGGGCTCCGAGCAACCCGTTCTCCAGCGAGATCACTCCCGCGCCAGTCACAGCGGCGGCGAGGGACCCCCCACCGGCGTAGGTGAGCCAGGCGGCCGGCACGACCAGCAGCCCGGACGCCGCGAGCACCCCGAGCGGGACGCCCCTGCGGAGCAGGAGCCCCGCGGCCAGCCCTCCCGGCACCCCCAACAGCGAGATCACCGAGGTCAGGGCACCGGCGACGGTGGCCGACCGCTCGTACTGCTCGATCAAGAGCGTCGGCAGCAGCACGATCACCGGAATGGTCACCAGGACCATCAGGCAGAAGGCCACGGTGAGCAGCGCGGGCCACGCCAGCGCCCGCGCGCCGGGCACGGACCCGGCCGCGGTCTCGGGAGCGGACGTCCACGGCAGCCGCGCCCGGACGACCAACGTCATCACCAGCGTCGACCCGGCGATCAGCAGGACCCAGCCGCGCCAGCCGAGGGCGGCGCCGACCGCGCCTCCCGCGAGGGTGCTGAGTCCGATGCCCACCGGCACGAACGTCGCCCAGATGGACAGGGCGACCCCTCGATCCCGTTCGTGCGCGAGACGGAGGATCAGCGCCGGGCAGGTGATGGAGACCAGCAGGTAACCCGCGCTCTCGGCGACGCGGGACGTCAGCAGCCAGGCGAAGTCTCCGGCGGCCGCGCTCAGCGCGCTCGCCGCCACCATCAGCACGAGAGCGACGACCAGGGACCTCGCCGCGCCGAACCGGCGGACCAGGTAGCCGGCCGGCAGCCCGGCGACGGCTCCGAGCGCGACCACCGCCGAGATCACCCAGCCCAGTTGCGTCAACGACAGCCCGAGCTGGGCCGTCATCTGCGGCCCCACCGAGGAGAACTTGCCGAGGCTCATCGACGCGGCGACCCCGGCCAGGTAGATGACGAAGATCGTCACCCATGACGAGCGCGGCGTCGACGCTCTTCCTCGGGCCGGGTCGCGCTGGGATTCGCCTGACGAGGGCTGGGGGGTCAAGAGGCTTCTCCTCGGGTCGTGACAGTGGCCGGTGGTCGTGCCCCCCCATGCTGGCCTCCGCCCGGCGCGCGCTCAACCGGCGGTCCCAGCCGTACGCGCCCCGCCCGAGGCATCCGGGGCACGCGATCAGTGGGACCATGTCAGGGTCGGTGCCCGGCAAAAGGAAGGCAAGGCAGGTGGACCAGGTCGCACGCGCCCGGACGTGCCACGACGCCCCGGCCCCGCGCGGTGGCCGGCGTACGGCCGGACGAACCGCCCCGCCCGCGCCCGCCCCGCTTGAGCCACGGAGGCCCACGCGGCTCGTGCCGCCCGCGCCCGCCCAGAGCGTGTCGCAGGTGCTCGCCCGGCGCCTGTCACGGGTGCTCGCCCTGCGCGTGCCGTCTCTGCTCGCCCTGCTCGCGCGGCCCGTGCTCGCCCTGCTCGCTGCGCCTGTGCTCGTCCTGGTCGCTGTCACCCTGGTCGCGACGCCCGCGAGCGCGCACAACGTGCTGGTGTCCAGCGACCCCAAGGACGGCGCCGCACTCGACAGCCTGCCCCACACCGTCACGCTCACGTTCGACCAGGCGGTGCGCCGGGACTTCGCCCGGATCGCCGTCACCGGGCCGGACGGGGCGCACTACGAGGACGGGGACGTCACCGTCGAGGGCGGGAACGTCTCGATCGCGGTGCGACCACCAGCCCCTTGGGGGAAGGCGTTCAACGTCCCCGCCGGGTCGTACGCCATCGGCTACCGCATCGTGTCGAACGACGGGCATCCGGTCACCGGCACGATCCGGTTCACCCTGCCGACCGGCTACGTGAACACCGACGTGGTCGACGTGCAGACGGTGGACCCGAAGCCCGGCACCGGGCTTACCTCGGCGGCGGGCGGCCAGGGCGGCGGAGGCTGGGTCTGGGGGCTGCTGATCTTCACCGCGGCGCTGCTGGCGCTGTGCACCCTCGTCCTCTTCCGGCACGACCGCCGCGTGGCGAACGCGACGCCGGGCCACTCCGCCGCCGGGGAGGCCGGATGACCGCGACCACGGAGCGGCCCGCCGTGGCGGACCGTCGCGCCACGCCCGCCAGGAACCGGATCCCTGCTGCGGGGCTGACCGTGGCGGGCGTCCTCGCCGTCGTGACCGCGACGTGGCTCACCCGTACGGAGGCGGCGCCGGGCATCCCGATGCCGGGCGCGGTCGTTGAGTACGGCCTGCCGGTCGTCCGGCTCGTCCTCGACCTGGCCGCCACCGCGACCCTCGGCCTGAGCCTGCTCCCCAAGCTGCTCGGCTTCGACGATCCGGACAGGACCGAGCCCGTCGCCGCCAGGGCGCGGCACTGGGCCGTGGCCTTCTCCCTCGTCTGGTGCGCGGCGGCCCTGCTGTCGGCCGTGCTCGGCGCCGCCGAGGTCATGCCGGGAGGGGTGCCGGACGTCGCGGCGTACGTGAACGGCATCGGCTCGGGGCAGGGCATGATCGTGAGCGCGTCGTGCGCCCTGGCCAGCGCCGCCGTGGGGATGCTCGCGGTGCGCTTCGGCGAGAAGGTGCCGGCCGAGCTGCGGGTGCTCGTCGCCGGGTTCGGGCTGCTGCCGCTGCCGGTGACCGGGCACGCGTCGAACTGGTACTGGCACGACCTCAGCATGGTGTCGATGGAGCTGCACGTCATCGGCGCGTGCGCCTGGGTGGGCGGCCTGGTCGCGCTCGGCGTGCTGCTCCCGCGCCACCGCGACCTGCTCGCCTCCACGCTGCCCAGGTTCTCCCGGCTGGCGACCTACGCCCTGCTGGTGGTGGGGCTCTCCGGGCTCTTCAACGGCCTGGTGGAGCTCGCGCTCTCGCCCGGCGAGACCCTGCCCGGATCGCTCGTGACCACCCGGTACGGCTGGCTGGTGATCGCCAAAGCGGTGCTCACCGGCGTGGTCGCGCTGCTGGGGGCGAACATCCGCTGGCGGCTGCTACCGGCGATCACCCGGCGCGAGCCCGCGGCGTTCGCCGCCTGGGCCGCCCTCGAAGTGACCGTGATGGGCCTCGCGTTCGGCGTCGCGGTGGCGCTGACCCGCACACCCGTCGCCTGAACGTTCTCAGACCGGCGAGGCGGAGGCGGGCGAGCCGGAGTCTGCCGCCGCCTCCCTCTCCTGGGCGTCCCTGGCCTCCGCGTCGGCCGCCGTCAGCCCCTTGCGCCCGGCGAACCACTCGACGGCGTACCAGACGACCACCAGCCCGGCGAGCGCGTACGGCCAGGCCTCCGGCGCGTACGGCGGAGCCTCCAGCAGGAGGTCCTGCGCCATCAGGCCTCCGTACACGCCGGCGATGGCGAGCACCCCGCCCGCGAGCGGGCGCAGGAGACGGATCGGCACCAGGAAGGCCAGGTCGACGCCGATCCCGGCGAGCAGGAAGAAGAACGGGATCGCCGAGGGCGGGAACCCGCCGCCGACGAGCAGCGGCCAGATCAGGCAGCGGTAGGCGACGTAGGCCGCGGTGATCGCGGTGGCGGTGAAACGGCGGCCGGTCATCACCCGGGCGAAGACCAGGATCGCGACGCCGGCCACTCCCGCGTACACGGCGTAGACGACGTCGGGGATCGGCAGCGAGAACTTGAGCACCATCGCCCGGTCGACGGCCTGTCCCATCTGCTCGGCCGCGAAGTTCAGCAGCGTCGGCTCGGCGTACGGCTGGCCGCGGTCCCAGGAGGCCAGCTCCAGCACGCCGTACTCCTGCTGCAGCTCGGGGAAGTGCGCGTTCTCCAGGAAGAACGCGAACAGCCCGCCCAGCACCAGCGTCCGCCGCCGGCGGGTGATCTCCGCGTAGCGCCCCGCGCCGAGGTACCAGCCGCGGATCACTCCGGCGAGCATCAGCGCGGTGCCGATGTACAGCAGCGCGTGCGAGGGGCTCCACGCGGTGATGTCGATGCCGTTGACCTTGTGGTTGATCAGGTCGAGCGGGATGGCGATGAGGAAGACGCCGGTGCCCCACACGATCAGGCGGGAGGCCGCGCGGTCCACCCCGTAGCCGGTGTACCAGTGCACGATGGTCAGCGCGACGGCGATCGCCGTGCCGACGGTGTTGAGCAGGTGCGGCGGGGCCAGGTCGTCGCGCAGCCACTTGAAGTGCCACGACACGTCCCAGCTCGACCCGAGCACCTTGAGGGCGAACGCCGCGAGCCAGCCAGCGTAGAGAACCCGGAACAGGTCGGACGGGGTCTGCCTGCCCGCCTCCCCCCGGGTCCAGTAGGGAAGGGCCCACTCGGCGACGCGCGTGGGGACTTGCTTCAGCGGCGTTCCGTTCACGCGCGAAATGATGCCGCCCCCCAAGGTCAGGCGCAATCAGGGATTACCCCGATCCATCATCACGATTCGCATTCCAAGGAAGGCCGGGCAGGGTGCGGCGGACCGGTTGTCCACAGGCGCGGCGGGCTCCTCAGCCCGCTCTCAGGAGGAACAAGTAGCATCGCGACATGACGTTTCCGGGTGGGCGGCGTGCCCTCGCGATCGTGGTCACGCTGGTCATCCTGGTGGCCGGAGGGGCGGCGTGGGCCCTGTGGCCCTCCGGCCCGGCGGTCCAGGGGCGCGATCTGGTCATCCCCGTCCTCGACGGACCGTCCGGCGACCAGCGCGTCGATCTCGACGCCACCTTCTATCCCCCCGCCTCCGGCGGCAGGGCCCCCGCCGTGCTGCTCGCCCACGGCTTCGGCGGCAGCAAGGACAGCGTGCGCGAGCAGGCGGAACGGCTCGCCGGGCGGGGTTACGCCGTGCTGACCTGGTCGGCCCGCGGGTTCGGCCGCTCGACTGGCCAGATCGCGCTCAACTCCCCTGATTACGAGGTCAAGGACGTGCGGGGGCTGGTCGACTGGCTCGCCGCGCGGCCCGAGGTGCGTCTCGACTCCCCCGGCGACCCGCGGGTCGGCATCGCCGGCGGCTCGTACGGCGGGGCGATCGCGCTGATGGCGGCGGCCTACGACAACCGGGTCGACGCGATCGTGCCCCAGATCACCTGGTACGACCTCGCCGACGCGCTCTTCCCCGACGCCTCGGGCGGCGGGCCCGCCAACGGCGTGTTCAAGAAGATGTGGGCCGGCATCTTCTTCAGCGCCGCCGCCGATCGGCTGGCCCCGGACGGCGGCCCCGGCGCCGGGGGTCTGGCGGGCCTCGCGGGCGCAGCCTCCGGCGTGCCCTCCCCGGCGGCCGGAGCGGCGGAGCAGGTCCAGTGCGGGCGGTTCCTGCCGGAGATCTGCGCGATGTACCAGAAGGTGGCCGAGGACGGCAGGGCCACCAAGGAGGCGGTCGATCTCCTCCGGCGGTCGAGCCCGATCTCCGTACCCGGCCGGATCAAGGTGCCGACGCTGCTCGTGCAGGGCCAGCGCGACTCGCTGTTCCCCCTCTCGCACGCCGACGCCAACGCCCGCGCCATCGCCGCGACCGGCGCCCCTGTGGAGGTGGCCTGGTTCAACGGCGGCCACGACGGCGGCGACGG
Organism: Microbispora cellulosiformans; assembly: GCF_008728085.1. Taxonomy (NCBI): domain Bacteria; kingdom Bacillati; phylum Actinomycetota; class Actinomycetes; order Streptosporangiales; family Streptosporangiaceae; genus Microbispora; species Microbispora cellulosiformans. Next base: position 565,822 of record NZ_VYTZ01000002.1, read on the forward strand.
CGAGGCGGACTGGCTGTCCGACCAGACGGCGGGCTGGTTCGACCGCTATCTCAAGCAGTCGGGCTCTCCCGTCCCCGGCGGCGCGGCCTCGGCCGCGTTCACCGTGACCCGCGACGGCGGGCGCGACCCGGGCACCCGCCGTCCGGTGCTCCTGCACGCGACCGCGGGCCGATACCCCGGCCTGGCGGGCGGGGAACGCACCACGATCGCTCTGCGCGGCGCGGCCCAACCGGTCGCCAACCCCGCGGGCGGGTCGCCGGCGTCGATCTCGGCGGTGCCCGGCCTCGGCGGGCTGCTCGGCGGCGCCGGCGGCGGCAGCGTGTCGGTCGCGCTGGACATGCCCGGCCAGGCGGCCGTCTTCGAGTCCGCCCCGCTGGCCCGGCCCACCCAGGTCACCGGCAGCCCGGCCGTCCGGATCAGGGTCTACGGCACGGGCGAGGCCACGCTGTTCGCCAAGCTCTACGACGTCTCCGGAGGATCGCTCCCGGTGCTGCCGTCCGGACTCGTCGCGCCGCTGCGGGTGACCGCGAGCGAGGCGGGCACGCCGGTCACGGTGACCCTCCCCGCCGTCGACAGGCGCTTCGACGCCGGGTACCGGATGCGGGTGGTGGTGTCGACCACCGACCTCGGCTATGCGACGCCCGCCGCCCCCGCCGTCTACCGGATCGCGCTGGAGTCCCCGGCGCTGGAGGTCCCCGGGTTCGCGGCGCTGAGGACGCCCGCCACGGGTCCCGCCTGGTGGACGTGGGCCCTGCCGCTCGCGGCGATCGTGATCGCGGCGGTCCTCCTGCTGACCGGGCGCACCGCGAGGCGCGACCCGGATGCTCCCGGCGAACCGGCGGCGGACATGGGACCGGCCGAGGTGCCCCTCGTGATCAGCGGACTGGTCAAGCGCTACCGCAACGGCGAGAAGGCGGTCGACGGCCTGTCGTTCCGGGTCGAGAAGGGACAGGTGCTCGGCCTGCTCGGGCCGAACGGCGCGGGCAAGACGACCACCATGCGCATGCTGATGGGTCTCATCCATCCCGACGAAGGTGAGATCCGGATCTTCGGCACCCGGGTGGCGCCGGGGGCTCCCGTGCTGTCACGGCTGGGGTCGTTCGTCGAAGGGCCCGGGTTCCTGCCGCACCTGTCCGGGCGGGCCAACCTGGAGCTGTACTGGCGGGCCACCGGCCGGCCGCCCCAGGACTCGCACCTGGAGGAGGCGCTGGAGATCGCCGGGCTCGGCGCGGCCCTGGACCGCGCGGTGCGCACCTACTCCCAGGGCATGCGGCAGCGCCTGGCCATCGCGCAGGCCATGCTCGGCCTCCCCGACCTGCTCGTGCTCGACGAGCCGACGAACGGCCTCGACCCGCCGCAGATCGCCGAGATGCGCCGGGTGCTCAAGGCGTACGCCGAAGGGGGGCGCACGGTCATCGTCTCCAGCCACCTGCTCGCGGAGGTCGAGCAGACCTGCACCCACGTGGTCGTCATGCACCGCGGGCGGCTGGTGTCGGCCGGGCCGGTCGGCGACCTGCTCGGCGCCGCCACCACCGTCAACGGCGCCGGCCCGCGCCTGGAGGACGTGTTCCTCGACCTGATCGGAGAGCGCCGATGAGCCCGGCGGAACGACCGGCCCCGGACCTGACCGGAGAAGTCCCCGCCGCCGGGCGGGCGGTGCCCGCGCGGCACGACGGACCGGACGCACCCGGGAACGACGCGCAGGGCCACACGCCCAGACACACGCCCGGACGAGCTCCCGGAGGAGCGGCAGGGCACGCGCCCGGATACGCGCCGGGACACACGCTGCCGCTGCGGGTGGAGTTCGTCCGGCAGTTGCGCCGCCGCCGGACGATGGCGATGTTCGGCGTGCTGCTCGCCCTGCCCTGGGTGCTCGTGGTGGCGTTCCAGTTCGGCCCGGCCGGGCAGGGCCAGGGCAACCTCCGGCTGTCGGACCTCGCCACGGCGGGCGGGCTCAACTTCGCGGCGTTCGCCCTGTCGGTGTCGGCCAGCTTCCTGCTGGTCGTCGCCGTGGCGCTGTTCTGCGGCGACACGGTGGCGAGCGAGGCGAGCTGGTCGTCGCTGCGCTACCTGCTGGCCGCCCCGGTCCCCCGCGACCGGCTGCTGCGCCAGAAGCTGGTGGTGGCGCTGGCGTACTCGGCCGCCGCGGTGACCGTGCTCCCGCTGATGGCCCTGCTCGCCGGCACGCTCGCCTTCGGGTGGAACGACATCACCGTGCCGGGGACGGGCGAGGTGATCCCCGCCGCCGACGTGCTGCCGAAGTTCGCCGTCGTCATCGGATACGCCCTGGTCAGCCAGCTGGTGGTCGCCTCGGTGGCCTTCCTGCTGTCGGTGACCACCGACTCGCCGCTCGGCGCGGTCGGCGGCGCGGTCGGCCTGGTGATCGTCAGCAGCATCCTCCAGGCGGTCGAGGCGCTGGGCTCGTTGCGCGAGTTCCTGCCCACGTTCTGGAACGCCGCATGGCTCGACGCGCTCGCTCCGGAGCCCGACTACGGCGGCATGGTGAAGGGCGTGGCGATCTCGGTGACCTATTCGGCGGTCATCATCGCCCTCGCCTTTCGCCGCTTCCGGCGCCGGGACGTCGTCTCCTGACCAGGCGGCGTTTCCTGGCGAACGCCGGTCACGGGTAAGGACAGTCTCCTGACCCGGCGGCTATGACCCGGCGGCTCTGACCTGGCGCGGCGGGGCCTGGGCTCGGGGCCGCGCCAGGTGTCAGCCGCCGCCGACCGGGATGACGGCCGTCAGCGTGGTGCCACGGCCGGCCGGGCTGGTGACCTCGATCGTGCCGCCGAGGGCCTGGACGCGGTCGAGGAGACCGATGAGACCGGAGCCCCCGCTCGGGTCGGCGCCGCCCTTCCCGTCGTCGCGGATCGCGACCCGCGCGGCGTCGCCCACCGCGTCGACGTCGACGCACACCAGCGAGGCGTGCGCGTGCTTGGCGACGTTCGTCAGCGACTCGGAGACGAGGTAGTAGACCGCCACCTCGACCCGTTCGGGAAGACGCCCGTCGACCCGCACCCGCAGATCGACGGGGACCGGCGATCTGCGGGCGAGCATCTTCAGGGCCGGCGCGAGGCCGCCCTTTGACAGGATCGCGGGGTGAATGCCGCGGGACAGCTCCCGCAGGTCCTCCAGCACCAGCGTCAGGCCCTCGGCCGTTTGGGACAGCTGTTCCTTGAGCTTCGGCAGTTCGGGCGGCACGGCGCTCTCCGCCATCCGCAGTTGCAGCCCCAGGGAGACGAGGCGCTGCTGGGCCCCGTCGTGCAGGTCGCGTTCGATCCGGTGCCGGGTCTCGTCCGAGGCGGCGACCACGCGGGCGCGTGAGGCGGCGAGTTCGTCGCGGGCCTGGGCGTTGGAGATCGCGGTGGCGACGAGTTCGGTGAAGTCGCGGATGCGTTCCTCGACGTCCTCCGGCTGCGGCTCCAGGCCGCGGAAGAAGGCGATCACCACGCCCCACAGGCGGGCCTCGACGACGATCGGACTGGCGATCGCGGAGCCGACCTTCTCGTCCCCGACCCAGGTGTCCAGCTCTCCCGTCGCGCCCTCGGCCGTCCTCCCGGCCGTCCCCTCGGCCGCGGCCATCCTGGCCGGCTGTCCCGTACGCAGGACGAGGGCGGACAGGCCGTCCTCCCGGAGCGGCCGGTGCGAGCCGACCGGCGGCGCGGGGCCGTCGTCCGAGGCGCTCCAGAAGCTCATCAGGGCGACCGTCCGGTCGGGCTCGTATCGTTCGACCGCCGTGTGGTCCGCGTTCACGATCAGGCCCATCTCGCGGGCGACCGCGCCGAAGATCTCCGCCGGCCGGACGCCCCGCGCGACCAGCGTCGCGACGCGGCGCAGGGCGGCCTGCTCGTCGGCGACCCTGGCGAGCTCGTCCCGGCTCGCGGCCAGGGCGTTCCCGATGGCCTCACGATCACACGCCGCCGCGAGCACCGCCTCCAGTGAGGGCGCCACACGCTCCCGGAGACGGCGCATCGTCGCCGCCGGCAGGTCCGTGGGCGCGACGAGCGTGCCGAGCCGCACGTCGTCGTCGCTCAGCGGCAGGGTGACCTTGCCGGGATCCTCCACGCCGGCCGCTCCGAGCTCCACGGCCAGGAACGGCAGGCCGAGGCCCTGCGCCAGACGACGGGCCACGACCGGCAGCGCGGCACGCAGGTGTTCGGCGCGCAGGAGGAGACGGGCCGTGGCGGCCTCAAGATCGGCCTCGCCGCGGCGTTCCTCCGCCTCGATCAGCAGTGCCCGCATCAGCGCGGCGGCGGCGCTGACCAGCAGCCCGACGACCAGGAAGATCAGCAGCGGCATCCACGACCAGCTGCTGAAGACGGTGACCTTGTGGCGGGGCAGGATCAGGTAGAAGTCGTAGACGAAACCGCTGGCCAGCGCGGTCAGCACGCCGAGCGGCAGCCCCCACAGGTAGGAGACCACGAGAACGCCGGGCAGATAGACTACGTCCAGGGCGTTCGGGGGGGCCATCCGCTCCAGCAGGAAGGTCAGAAAAGTCTCCGCCGTCACGCATGCGACGGCGACGATGACGCCCGCCAGGAAGGGCGGGCGCGTCACGCGTAGCAGCGACGACAGCACTCGCGCGCGCATAAGCCCACGTTACGCGGCTGTTCGCACCACGTCGACGCGGCTCGTACGACCACGGCACGACCGCCCCCGATCGCCGCGGCGCGATCGAGGCACGGCCCTCGATCCGGGTGGCGGGCGCACGCGGAAGGCGGCGGAACGGTGGACGAGACTCCGAGGCGGGTGGTGCTGGCGGACGACGACGTCCTGCTGCGGGAGGGGCTCGCGAGCCTGCTGGAGCGCGCGGGGTTCGAGGTCGCCGGCCAGGCGGGGAACGCGTCCGAGCTGCTCGCCCTCGTCCGGGAGCACCACCCCGACCTCGCCGTCATCGACATCCGGATGCCCCCGGGACACACCACGGAGGGCGTCGAGGCGGCCAAGGTCATCCGCGCGGAGCTCCCCGACGTGGGCATCCTGCTGCTGTCCGCGCACGTCGAGGTCGACCAGGCGATGGAGCTGCTCGCGGCGGGCCACCGGGTCGGCTACCTGCTCAAGAGCCGGGTGACCGCGGTCTCCGACTTCGTCGAGACGCTCGAACGCATCGTCCACGGCGGCTCGGTCGTCGATCCCAGCCTGGTCGCGGAGCTGATCAACGCCCGCCGCCGGCACGATCCGCTGGAGGAGCTCACCCAGCGTGAGCGCGAGGTGCTCGCCCTGATGGCGGAGGGCCGCTCGAACGCGGGGATCGCGCACAAACTGTGGATCACCGAGGGCACCGTCGAGAAGCACGTGCGCAGCATCATGTCGAGGATGCGGCTGCCGGAGGCCGAGGACGACCACCGACGGGTTCTCGCGGTGCTCGCCTTCCTCGACGCCCGCTGACGCCGTACGGCGTGCGCCCGGACGAGCACGACCGCTTCTCAGCCGCGCGCACCTCGGCTCGACCGGGACCGGAACGGCCGGTTCAGGCGTCCGCTCTGCGCAGGATCTCGTCGATGGCCCGGCCCGACAGGCTCGGCTTGGACAGGAAGGCGAGAGCCGGGCTGGACGCGATCATCTCGGCGTAGTCCTGCTCGTCGTACGTGGAGATCAGGATGATCCGGGGCGGGCACTCCCCCGTTTCCGCGCGCAGCCGCGGCACCAGGTCGAAGCCGTTCTCCTCGCCCAGATCGATGTCGACCAGCACGAGATCCGGCCGGAGCTCCCGCAGGCTTCGCAGAGCCTCGGCCGTGGTCGACGCGACGCCCACGACGGCGATGCCGTCCGCCTCCAGCAGCAGACGGGCGGCCTCCTTGAAGTGATCGCTGTCGTCGACGATCAGACACCTCACGGGCACACAACCAGACTGCCATCCGGCCCCGCGCGCGTCATTGCAGGTAGCGGGCATCCCGGCATGCCGGGGAACACTCCCGCGATATGGGGGCTGCCCGCGCAGACACCGGGCCCTCCCCGCGCGATCGTGGGAAGGGTGAGCGGGCGACGCGCGAAGCCGGCGAGGTCACCCGGGACAGGAAGAAGGCGGCGATGCTGACCGACCGTCACGAGGCTCGGGCCGACGGGACCACCAGGCCGGGCCCTGCCCCCCGCGAACCCTCCGCATGGGAAGGATCGAGGTGACCCGCATGTGCCCGGACACGTGCCCGCACACTCCGCCGTGTCCGCCCGCGGACGCGCACGATCACGACGCTGCCCGGCTGGTGGCGTTCCATCCCGAGCAGGGGTGGGGCCTGCTCTGCAACGGCGTCGTGGTGTTCGAGGACACCGGCGAACTGCTGCCCGACGGCCGGAGCCGTCCCGCGCACCGGGCCCGCTGCGCGCCGGCCGCGTGAAGGCGGGGACGTCATGATGTGCTCGCTCGTCCCGTTGAGCAGGCGGCCCGACGACGATGTGCCGCACGGGCGGCCCCCGGCCACGGCGGACGCCGACGTGCCGCCGGTCCACCGCTCCTGCTGGGCCCTGCCCGCCGACGCGTCGTCCACGTGCCTCGCACGCCGGTTCGTCCGCGCCGAACTGGGCGACTGGTGCGCCGACGGAGACCGGGAGGTCACGGAGGTGGCCGAACTCCTCGTCAGCGAACTGGTCGCCAACGCCATGCGGCACGGGCGCGGAGCACCCCTCCTCACCCTCCTGCTGCTGCGGGACGACATCCTGCGCTGCGAGGTCGAGGACGAGGCCCGCGTCCCGGTCCGGACGCGCGGCACATCACCTCACGACCAGACGGGGCACTGCGACGAGGGCGGGCGGGGACTGCTGATCGTCGACACGCTGTCCCGCGCCTGGGGCGTGCGCCCCACCCCCAGGGGCAAGGCCGTCTGGTTCGAGCTCCCGGTGTATCCCTAGTCCCAGTGGGGCGGGCGCTCCTCGATCAGGTGGGAGACGTCGGATTCGGAGCGCCACTCGCCCCATCCGAGGTCGGTGTCGTCGCTCGTCTGGTCTGGCAGCACCGGCAGTCCCTCGTCGAAGAGGTCCACCGGACGCATGTCATCCGGATGCCGCACACTCACGATCTCAATGCTATCGGCTCCGGCGGCGGCCGTGGAAACGCCGATGGCGCCGCCCTGGAACTCCTTCCGGTGAGGGCAGGAACAACAGCCTCGCGGGCCTGCCGGTCTCACGCCCGTACGACCGGACAGCCGACGGCGGCGCGGGTACGATGCGGGAGCAGGGAGCACGCCGGACAAATCCCCCCGTGAGGCGGCATGACAGCGCCAGCAGGATGGCGGCAGGAGGGCAACCTGCCCGTGGAGCTCACCAGCTTCGTCGGGCGGACACGACTGCTCGCGTCGCTCAGGCAGAGGTTGCAGGAGTCCCGGCTCATCACGGTCACGGGTGTCGGCGGAGTCGGCAAGTCCCGCATCGCACTGCGTCTGGCGCATCAGGTGCGCCGACGGTTCAGGGACGGCGTCTGGTACGTCGACCTGGCCCGCCTGCAGGACCCGGCGATGGTCTACCACACGATCACGGCCGCGCTCGGCATCGCGGACCAGTCGCCGCGCGAGGGATCGGACACGCTCGCCGAATGGCTGGCCGAGCGGGAGATCCTGCTCATCCTGGACACCTGTGAGCATCTGGTCGACGCGTGCGCCCAGCTCACGGAGCACCTGCTCGGCACGGCGCCGCAGCTGCGGATCCTCGCGACCAGCCGTCGTTCGCTGTACTCGGCCGGAGAGCACACGGTGGCCGTGCCGCCGCTCTCGGTGCCCGGCGAGGGCCCGTCGGAGAACCCCTTCACCAACGAGGCGGTCGAGCTGTTCGGCACGCGGGCCTCCGCCGTGGTGCCCGACTTCGCGGTGGACGAGGACAACGTCGCGGCCGTCGCCGAGCTGTGCCGCCGCCTCGACGGCATCCCGCTGGCGATCGAACTGGCCGCCGTACGCCTGCGCACGCTGTCGGTCGAGCAGATCCTCACCCTGCTCGCCGACCGGTTCAGCCTGCTCGCGGGAGCCAGCCGTACGGCGCTGCCGCGGCACCAGACGCTGCGCGCGGCGATCGGGTGGAGCCACGAGCTGTGCGAGCCCGCCGAGCGGCTGCTGTGGGCCCGGCTGTCGGTGTTCGCCGGCGACTTCGACCTGGAGGCGGCCCGGCAGGTCTGCGCCGGCGACGCCCTGCCCGCCGGCCGGATCCTCGACGTGATCATCGGCCTGGTCGACAAGTCGGTCCTGCTGAGTTTCGCCACCCCGGCCGGGCAGCGGTACCGGCTGATCGACACGCTGCGGCAGTACGGCGGCGAGTGGCTCGACAAGCTCCGTGAGACGCAGGACCTCCGGCGGCGTCACCGCGACTACTATCTCCAGCTCGCCGAGCTCAGCGAGCACTCCTGGTCGGGCCCCCGCCAGGTGCACTGGTTCAGCCGGATGCGCCAGGAGCACGACAACATCCGGGTCGCCCTCGACTACTGCCTGTCGACGCCGGGAGAGGAACGCGTCGGCCTGGAACTGCTGTCGGCCCTGTGGTTCCTCTGGGTGGCCTGCGGCTTCGCCCGCGAGGGCGTGGTCTACCTGGAGCGCGCCCTCACGGCGAGCCCGACGCCGAGCAGGGAACGGTGCAAGGCGCTGTGGGTTCTCGCCTACATCCGCAGCGCCCAGGGAGACATGGCCGGCGCGCTCGCCGCGGCCGAGCAGTGCAGCACCGACGCGGTGCGGGTGGGCGACTCGGGCGCCGTGCTGCTCGCGACGAAGATGCAGGGCACCGCCGCCATGCTGCAGGGCGACGCGAAGAAGGCGACGGCGTTGCTCGGCGTCGCGATCGAGTTCCACCGGGGCGGCCGCGAGCTGAATCCGGGCCTGCTCCCGGCGATCGTCGAGCTGTCCATGGTGCTGCTCGCGCAGGGCGAGTTCGAGGAGGCGGAGACGCTGCTGACCGACTGCCTCCAGGTGTGCCAGGAGCGTGGTGAGCTGTGGCTGCGCTCCTACGCCTGGTACGTCACCTCCCTCGTCCACCGGGAGACCGGGCGGCGGGACGAGGCCCTGGTGGCGTGCAAGGAGGCGCTGCGCATCAAGCGGCGCTTCCACGACGTGCTCGGCATCGTCCTGTGCGTGGACAACCTCGCCCGGCTGGGCCTGGAGGCCGGTGAGCCGGAACGGACGGCGACCCTCCTCGGGGCGGCCCAGGCCAACTGGCGGACGTTCGGGCTGCCGCAGTTCGGGTCGCCGTTCTTCACGACCGAGCACGAGCAGTGCGTCAAGGAGTGCAAGAAGCTGGTCGGCGACGCCGCCTACGACGAGGCGTACGCCGCCGGGGCCCGGTTCAGCCTGGGTGACCTCGTCGAGTACGCGCTGGACGACCTCGACGATCTCGACGACCTCCCCGAGGACTGACCGGGCCGGTTGGGGTTGGGGTCACTGCCAGGCGGCGGCGTACCGGGAGCTGGTCAGCGAGTAGTCCACGCTGCCGCTGACCCAGAACTTCAGGCCCCGCACGTACGCGTCGACCGCGGGCGAGCCGAGCGCCTCGGTGGCGGGGGTCAGCGCCACCATGGAGGCGACCGCCTCGTCGCGCATGACGCCGATCCGGTCCATCGCCTCCTGGACGCCGCAGCCGGTGTGCCCGGCCAGCACGCTGACGAGGTTGTTGCGGATGTTCGCCTGTCCCCGCTCCTTGGCGTAGGAGATGAGGTCGTTGTCCCAGACGACCACGTCGTTGGCGTGCCCGGTCATCTCGTGAACGGCGGGGTGGAGCCACTCGTCCACCGTGAGGCGCTCCCCGGCGGCCACGTCGATCAGCGCGAAGACGGTGAGCATCGCGCCTGTCCTGCGGCGCATGAAGACGTAGTCGTCGATGGTGGGGAGCACGTCGTCCTCCCGGTTGGCGGCCTCCCACACCTGGGCGAACAGGTAGTCCTTGGTCGTCGTGCGCCAGCGGTCGAGCTGGTCGGGGGTGGCGTGGGCGGCGATACGGGCCCTGATGCCGAGCAGCGCCCGGGCGAAGACGTTCTCGACCACATCACCCCCTTCGGCCTCCTCCACGACGGTGTAGAGCTGGGGCAGGGCCCGGGCGATCTCGGCCGCCCGCCGGTCCGACTCGCAGTAGGCGTCGTCGAACGCGAAGAGCCACACGCACCAGTCGGTGACGAGCTGGCACAGCTCCCGTGAGGCGTACGGGTAGGTGCGGGCGCCGAGCCATCCGTACCGGGCGAGCCGGAAACGCTCGAGCTGGTCGCCGGCGATCATGCCGGAGGCGGCCAGCCAGGCCAGCGTGTCCCGGTCCACCGCGTCCACGTGGGGGTTCACCGCACGGGGGAAGGGGCAGGCGAGCGGGGGGATGCGGAGGGGGTGCCCACTGAGGGAATCCGCTTTCGCAGTAGCCATCCGACAAGGATGATCCCGCCGGTGAACACGGGCCACCCTTGCCCTGATTACGGACACATCGGGCAGCGATTCGGCGCGGCCGGTTCACACCGTTCCCGCTGAGCCGGTGCGCCCGGCGCACGGCCGGTCCTGCTCCGGGTCCGGGGTGCCTGTTGGACACCGTCCACCGATAAGGTCGCCGCAACCGCCGCGGAATCGACCGGGCACCCCGTAGGTTCAGTAGGTAAAGGCTTCGTGAGAAAGGCTGGGACACGTGTCCGACCCCACGGATCTCTATCGGCTCGACGGGGACCTTCCCGAGCTGACCGATCCGGTGCTGATCTACCACTTCGAGGGGTTCGTCGACGCCGGCGCGACGGGGCGGCTGGCCCTGGGGCACCTCCTCGCCGAGCTGGAGCACCGGGTAATCGCGACGTTCGACGTCGACCGGCTGCTCGACTACCGGTCCCGCCGGCCGGTGATGACCTTCGACACCGACCGCTGGACCGACTACGAGACTCCGGAACTGGCCGTCTACCTGACCCGTGACGTCACCGGCACCCCGTTCCTCATCATGAGCGGGCCCGAGCCCGACCGGGAGTGGGAGCTGGTCACCGAGGCCGTCGGCATGCTGGTGACCAGGCTCGGCGTCCGTACGCTGGTGACCGTGCACGGCATTCCGATGGGCGTCCCGCACACCCGGCCGCTCGGGCTGACGTCCCACGCCAGCCGCCCCGAGCTCGTCAACGGGCAGAACAGCCCGTTCGGGAAGGTCCGGGTGCCGGGCAGTCTCGCCGGGCTCATCGAGCTGCGTCTCGGGGCCAAGGGGCACGACGCCCTCGGCTACGCGATCCACGTGCCGCACTACCTCGCCCAGGCGGAGTATCCGCAGGCCGCCGTCACGGCCCTGGAGGCGATCACCCGCGGCACCGGGCTGGTGTTCCCCACGGAGGCCCTCCGGGACGCGGCCGAGAAGACCACCGCCGAGATCGAGGAGCAGATCGCGGCCTCCGACGAGCTCGCGGGCGCGATCCACGGCCTGGAGCAGCAGTACGACGCGTTCCAGTCGGGTGCCACGCGGGAGAGCCTCCTCGCGGAGGACACGCCCATGCCCACGGGTGAGGAGCTCGCCGCCCAGTTCGAGGCGTTCCTCGCCGAACGCGACGACCACGACGGTTAGAACCGGCCACCGCTCATGCCTTCCCCGCTCACTCCCTCGTCCGGCGCCGCCGACATCCGGGTCGGTCTCGCGGGCTTCGGCCCGGCCGGGTCCTTCTTCCACGCGCCGCTGATCGCCGCCACCCCCGGGCTGCGCCTGTCCGCCGTCGTCACCCGCGACCCCGGCAGGGCGGCGCGGTTACGCGCGGAGCACCCCGGAGCCGAGGTCGTCGCGTCGGCGGAGGACCTCTGGGACGCGTGCGACCTCGTGGTGATCGCGACGCCGAACCGCACGCACGTGCCGCTGGCGACCGAGGCGCTCAAGGCCGGTCTGCCCGTGGTCGTCGACAAGCCGCTGGCCGGCGCCGCCGACGAGGCTCGCGACCTCGTACGGCTGGCCCGCGACCGTGGCCTCATGCTGACGGTCTTCCAGAACAGGCGCTGGGACGGCGACTTCCTCACGCTGCGCCGCGTGCTGCCCGAACTGGGCGAGATCCGCCGCTTCGAGTCGCGGTTCGAGCGGTGGCGGCCGGTGCCCAAGGGCGGCTGGCGCGAGGCGGGCGGCCCCGAGGACGTCGGCGGCACGCTCTTCGACCTCGGCAGCCATCTGGTCGACCAGGCCCTGACGTTGTTCGGCCCGGTCGCCCACGTGTACGCGGAGACCGACGTCAGGCGGGCCGGGATCCGCAACGACGACGACGCGTTCGTCGCGCTGACCCACCGGAGCGGGACCCGGTCGCATCTGTGGATGAGCGCGGTGACCGGTCAGTTGGGCCCGAGGCTGCGGGTGCTCGGCTCCTGCGCCGCCTACGTCAAGTGGGGCCTCGACCCGCAGGAGGAACGCCTGCGCGCGGGCGAGCGCCCGGGTCCCGCCGACTTCGGCCGTGGCACGCAGCCTCGCGACGATTGGGGTACAGAGCCACGCGACCTCGGAGGCATGGAGCCACGCGGCAGTTGGGGCACGGAGCCGCCCGAGCGCTGGGGCACCCTTGGGGTCGAGGGCGACGTGCGCCCGGTCCGTACGGAGGCGGGCGCCTACCAGCGGTTCTACGAGGGCGTCGTGGCCTGCCTGCGCGACGGCGCGCCGCCGCCGGTGCCGGCGGAGGAGGCCGTCGAGACGATCGCCGTTCTCGAAGCGGCCCGGCTCTCCGCGTCCCTCGGCCAGGTGGTGCCCGTCCCCGCGCACGGTGACCGCCTCGGGGAGTGAGCCCGCCCGCCCATGACTCCGGTCCCGGCCGGGTCAGCCGCGGAGGCGGCCGTACAACGCCTCGGTGTCGGCGCCGGTCCAGCCGTGGGTGTGCAGCCAGCCGAGAGGGCCGCCGAACCGGTCGTCCAGGGTGGACAGGAGCTGGGCCATGTACTCGGGCCGCGGCCGGTGACTGTCGGCCGGCTTGCCGTCGAGGTCGGCGCGGTAGGTGGAGCTGGCCCGCAGGCGGGCGAGGATGCCCTCCAGCCGCTCCCCGGTCGCGACGTAGTCGCCGATGATCGCCTCCCGGGTGGCCCCGGCGACGGCCAGGGCCAGCGCGCAGACCACCCCGGTGCGGTCCTTGCCCGCCGCGCAGTGCACCACGGCCGCGCCGTCGTCGCGGGCGAGCACCCGCAGCGCGGCCACCACGGAGTCGGGCCGGTCGCGCAGGTAGCCGTAGTAGTAGCCGGTCACCCGCAGTTCGGCGAGGTCCTCCTCGCTCCGCTCGTCCTGCCACGGCAGCGCCCTGTCGTCGATGGTGTCGGCCTCGACGTCGGTGAACCGCCCGCCCTCCGCGAACAGGCTGTGATGGTGTACGGCGACCTCCGGCAGGCGGGTCAGGGGGCCGGGCCCCTCCAGGCGCACCTCCGTGCCCGACCGCAGGTCCACGACGTGCCGCAGCTTGATGTCGCCGACGAGCAGCGCGACGTCACGGGTGGTGAGGCCCTGCAGGTTGTCGGCCCGCAGGATCCGGCCGGGCGCCGTGGTCCCGCCGTCCTCGGTGGGGAGCCCGCCGAGGTCCCGTACGTTCGCCGCGCCCTCGAGAACGATCCAACGCTTGTGTGCATTCATCATTCCGAGCCTATCCGCCCCTCTGTGACGGAAGAATGTGGGCAGAGTGAAGGTCCGAAACCCCCTCGGTGACCGGGACGGCGCCGGTGATCACTCGTACCCGTCAAGTTCTCCCCCGGACTTCGGCAAAGACCCGTAATGTAGGGCGGCGCGCATGCTCTACGATCAACGGTTCCGGCGGCCGATCGCCCGCCGCCGTCGACCCGCCCAGGCAGCCCGACCCACTTGGAGGACCCGGATGGCACGGCCGGCTCACCGGTTGACCATGGCCGCTCTTGCCCTCGCCGTAACCGGCGCGACCACCGCGCTCCCCACGGCACCGGTCCACGCGGAGTCTCCGGCGACCGCGAACGCCCTGGCGAACGCCACGGCCGCGGCCTCGTCCGCGGCCTCGTCGTCGGCTTCGTCCGCGGCCTCGCGGCGGAAGGGAGACACGCCCGTCCGGCCACGCCTGGTGGGCGCCTGGACCACCTCGACCGACCGCGTGGTGGCGGCCCTCGGCGGGCAGACCGTGCGGATGGTCGTGCGCGTGAGCGCCGGCGGCGGCGGAACGCGCCTGCGCCTGTCCAACGTGTTCGGGACGGCTCCGGTGACCTTCGCCCACGTCCATGTGGGCGTCCAGGCGTACGGCGCGGAGATCCTCACCGGCACCAACCGGCAGGTCACCTTCGGCGGCCGGAAGTCGGTGCGGGTGCCGGCCGGGCGGGCCGTCTGGAGCGATCCGATCCCGGGCCGGATCGTCGCCGGCTCCGCCCTGGTCGTCAGCCTCTATCTGCCGGGCACGGTCAGCGGAATCACCGGGCACGAGCGCGCCTACGCCACGACGTTCCTGTCCGACCCCGGCGACCACGCGGCGGAGGAGACCGCCGACGGCTTCACCTACACCAGCACGCAGTGGTACTTCCTGGACCGCATCGCGGTCGAGACCACGTCGAAGGCGGGCTCGGTCGTCGCCTTCGGCGACTCGATCACCGACGGCGCGGGCCAGAACACCGACGCCAACCGCCGCTGGACCGACTACCTGCGGCAGCGCATGGCCCGGGTCTCGCCGTCGCGACGGATGCCGGTGCTCAACGCGGGCATCTCCGGGAACCGGCTGCTGCACTCCGGCGTCGGCCCGAGCGGTCTCAGCCGGTTCTACCGCGACGCCCTCACCCAGCCCGGCGTACGGACCGTCGTCGTGTTCATGGGCATCAACGACATCTCCCGGGGCGAGTACACCTCGATCAAACCCCTCGCGTACGGGTACAAGCGGCTGATCCGCCTCGCGCACGCCCGCAAGATCAAGGTGGTGGGCGCCACGCTCACCCCGTTCTACGGTTTCGGCACCTGGACGCCGGAACGCGAGGACGTCAGGCTGCGGCTCAACCAGTGGATCCGCACGAGCAAGGCGTTCGACGGCGTCCTCGACTTCGACAAGGCCGTGCGCGACGCCGAATTCCCCGAGCAGCTCGCCGCGTCGTACGACTCGGGCGACCATCTGCACCTGAGCGACGCCGGCCGGCGCAAGCTCGCCTACACGGTGAACCTCAGCGCCCTGTGACCCGGATCAGTCCAGGGGTCGCTACGGTTTGACCATGCTTGCCCCCCTTGAGCCAGAAGACCCGCGCACGCTCGGCGGGTTCCGCCTCGGCGGCCGGCTCGGCGAGGGCGGCCAGGGCGTCGTCTACCTCGGCCATGGGCCGGACGGCGAGCGGGTCGCGGTCAAGGTGCTCAAGACCGGGCTCGACCCCACGGTGCGCGAACGGCTGGCCCGCGAACTCGACGCCATGCGCGGCGTCGCCCCCTTCTGCACGGCCAAGGTGATCACGGCGGTCGTCGAGGGGAGCCGGCCGTACATCGTGAGCGAGTTCGTCGACGGCCCCTCGCTCCAGCAGCGGGTGGCCGCCTCGGGCCCGCTGCGCGGCGGCGACCTCGACCGGCTCGCGGTGGGCACGGCGACCGCGCTCGCGGCGATCCACGCCGCGGGGATCGTGCACCGCGACTTCAAGCCGGGCAACGTGTTGCTGGGACCGGACGGCCCGCGAGTGGTCGATTTCGGCATCGCCCGCCAGGGCGAGAGCCAGACGATCACGGCGGGTCCGGTGGGCACCCCGGCCTACCTGGCGCCCGAGCAGATCGCCGGGCAGCCGGCCACGCCCGCGTCCGACGTCTTCGCGTGGGGAGCCACGATCGTCTACGCCGCCACCGGCCGCGCGGCCTTCGGCGCCGACAACGTCGCCGCCGTGCTGCACCGGATCATGACGGCCTCCCCCGATCTGACACCGTTGCCGCCGTCGCTGCGGGCGCTGGTCGAGCGGTGCCTGGCGAAGGATCCCGCGCCCCGGCCGTCCGCCCGCGACCTGCTGCTCACACTGGTCGGCGGCGCGCCCGACCCGATGCGCGCGGGCGCCGCCGTGAGCGGCGGAGCCGCCCCGGCCGCCGGCGGCGACCCGTACGGAACGCTGCCGCGCCCGCCCTACGGCGCGCCAGAGCCCGGACCGACAGGGCCCGGAGCAGCGGGGACCGGAGCGGCGGGGACCGGAGCGGCGGGGACCGGGGCAGCGGGGACCGGGGCAGCGGGGACCGGGGCAGCGGGGACCGGAGCGACAGGGCCCGGAGTGGCAGGGCCTGGAGCGGCGGTCACGTCTCCCGGCGGCGCGGCCCGCGAGGGCTCGCGCGCCCGCCTCCTGGCCGGGGCGGGCACGGTCGTGGCGGCGCTCGGGATCAGTGCGGCCCTGCTGGTCCCGCGCCTCGCCGCCGCGCCTGACGGCACCTCCCCGGCCACGTCCACGAGCCCGGCGCCGACGAGCGGCACGACAGGCGCGTACCCCACCGGCACGGAGCCGACCGGCACTCCGGCGACCGGCGCGGAGACGACCGCCTCGCCCGGAGGCGGCTCCACGCCGCCCTCTCCCCCTGCCACCACCACGACGGTGGCCGTCATTCCGGCCGCGTTCGCGGGCAAGTGGCAGGGTCACATCGCGCCCGACACCCCGCTGATGGGCGAGTACGACATCGAGATCGAACTGCGGCGAGGCGAGAAGACGGGCAGGTGGAAGGAGCCGGCGAACTCCTGCGAGGGCACGCTGCGGCTGACGGGAGGGCTCACGGGGGGCTCCGGTCCCGCGCTGACCCTCCGCCTGGAGGACGTGGCCGGCTGCGTGCCGGGCGACGTGGTGCTCACCCGGAAGGGCGACGCCCTCGCCTACCGCCACAGCGACGACGCCAAATTGTTCACCTACACCGGCGACCTCACCAGGAATGACTAGTATCCATCCACCTGACAAAAGGTCGTCTTGGCGACGCCCCGTACTTCATGGGCGTCAGGTGGGACGCCGCCTGTGGGTGAAATGCCTCCACAGGGCGTACACGACGATGGCCGCGCCGGCGAGGACGAAGACGGCCGCGTCCTGCCACGCGTGGGAGTCCTCCGGGGCGTAGGCCCTGCCGTCGGCGTAGCGCGCCTTCACGCGGTCTCCGAGCCGCGGATCGCTCCCGAGGTCGTCCGTCTCCACCGTCGCCACGCGGGTGCGTCCGTCGTCGGAGACGAAGGAGCCGGTGTAGCGGCACCCTGCCTTGCCGCAGGTGCGGGAGGCGAGGGTGAGGGTGCCGACCATCCCGCCGCCGTGGGCCGCCTGGTAGGCCGAGGTTGTCCCTCGGGCGCTCATTCCCATGATGAACAGGCCGAACAGGACCAGAATGAGGGTGGCGCGGCGTCTGCCGGCCGCCGATTTTCCGGCATCGTCGCGGTCGCCGTTGTCCACGGCGCGACACTACTAGCCGCCTTTCCGGTGTGAGCCGATTTCGGGCCGATTCGCCCACGGCCGTGAGCGGAGCGCCGGCGAGGGTTTCGACAAGCGGGAGCTCCTACCGGCCGTGACCGGTGTGAGCGGCGGGACGCGGGGTAGTCGCGAGGGCGTCCACGCACGGGAGGAAACCCATGGCAACCGACGTCATCGGCCTGATCAAAGAAGATCACCGAGATGTGGAGTCGCTGTTCGCGCGGCTCCAGAAGATGCCGGAGAACCGTCCGGCTCTGCTCGCGGAGCTGGCGGCGAAGTTCATCGCCCACAGCGAAGGCGAGGAGGACGTGGTCTATCCCCTGCTCGCCCGGCGGCGGCCGGAGGAGAAGGAAGAGGTCCACCACGGCGCCGAGGAGCACCACGAGGCCGAGGAGATGCTCTCGCAACTGCTGGAGGCCGACCCGGAGAGCACGGAGTTCGACACCCTGCTCCAGGAGCTCGTGAAGGCGGTCACCCACCACGTCGAGGAGGAGGAGAACGACATCCTCCCCATCCTGGAGCAGGCCGTCTCCCTGGAGGAGCGGGTGCGGGCGGGCAAGGCCTTCAGCAGGCGGAAGGCCGAGGTGCTGGCCAAGCCGATCAAGCCGCGCTCCCGCACCAAGGAGGAGCTGCTGCACCAGGCCAAGGAGCTGGAGCTCGAGGGCGCGTCCGGAATGACCAAGGACGAGCTCGTCGCCGCGATCAAGCAGAAGAAGCAGCAGGGCTGAGCCCTCCCGTGTCCCGCCGCCGACCGGCCCGGAGGTCCTCGCCGCTCTCGCCCTCGCCTGAAGCAGATGCTCACCGATGGCTCGGGCGAGGCGCCGGTCCCTGACGTGCCGGCCCGGCGGCCCGGGCTCCCCGGCCCCGCGTGCCGGCCCGGGGGCCGGGGGTCGTGCCGGGGCCGGTCACAGGCAGGCGTACAGGGCCGCGACGAGGGGCTCCCACCGCGGGTCGGGTCCGGCAGGGCTCGTGATGAGGTGGCTGGGCGTGTAGGCCAGGGCGATGCCCGCGTCCGGATCGCCGAAAGCGAGCGCGCCACCGGATCCGCTGTGGCCGAAGGCGCGCGGGTCCGGCGCGAACGGCCGGATCTCGCAGGGCAGCATGTAGCCGAGGGCGAACCTGGTATCGGCGAGCAGCACCTCGTCGCGCCCCTCGCTGCGCGGCTCGACGGCCCGGCCGAGCACATCCGCGCTCAGGATCTCGCCCACCACGAGCCGGCCGTACAGGGTGGCCAGGGCCCGTGCGTGCGCATGTCCGTTGGACGCGGGTATCTCGGCGGAGCGCCAGCGCGCGGTGTTGACCAGGCCGGGCGTGAGCTGCTCCGGCGGGTTGCAGAAGGCCTTCATGGTGATCGAGCCGGGATCGGCCATGGCCGACGCCAGCGCCGGCGCTGCGGCGCCCTGCCCGCCCTCCTGCCCACCCTGCCCGGCCTCCTCCGGGGCCGCCTCCGGGGGCGCCAGGTACGCCGCTCTGCCCGCCTGGGCGGCGGGCAGGCCGATCGACAGGCCGGGTACGCGCAACTCGTCGCGGACCAGATCACGCACCGGCCGTCCCCCGATCCGGCGCAGCACCTCTCCGACGAGCCAGCCGAAGGTCACCGCGTGGTATCCGTGCCGCTCGCCGGGCGACCACCACGGGGTCTCCGCGGCGAGCGCGCCGGTCATGGCGTTCCAGTCGAACAGCGAGCCCGGCGGCAGAGTGCGGCGGACGGCGGGCAGCCCCGACCGGTGCGCCAGCAGGTCGGCGACGGTGGTCGGGGTGGCGAAGCCCGGCCAGTAGCGGGCCACCGGGGCGTCGAGGTCGAGCAGCCCGCGCTGGGCGTACAGGTGCGCGAGCGTCGCGAGCACGCCCTTGGACGCGGAGAACACGTTGACGACCGTGTCGCGCTCCCAGGCACGGTGGCCGTCCCGGTCGGCCGTGCCGTGCCAGAGGTCCACCACCAGGCGCCCGCCCGCGTACACCGCGACGGCGGCTCCGCCCGGCCGCCCCTCGCACACCTGCCTGAACGCCTCGGCGACGGGCCGGAACGCCGGATCACACCACATCACAGCTCCAATTATTCAACCATGGTTGCGAAACCTAGGTTGAGTATTTGAGGATCATCCCGTGGTGTCAAGTGACCTGACCCTGCTGTTCGCCGCCCTCACCGCGGCCTGCGACGCCGAGGTACGCGCCCGGATGGCCGCGGCCGGGCACGACCGGGTGCGCACGGTGCACGGATACGTGTTCCAGCACCTGCTCCAGGGGCCCGTACGGGTCTCCGACCTGGCCGGGCTGCTCGGCATGACCCCCCAGGGCGCTTCCAAGGTGGCGGCCGAGATGGAACGCGTCGGCTACGTCGCGCGCCGCACCGATCCCGGCGACCAGCGGGCGCGGATGATCGAACTCACGCCGTACGGCCGGGCCGCGATCGAGGCGGGCCGCGCCGCCCGCGCCGAGGTGTCCGCCGGGATGCTCGGCCTCCTCGACGCCCCGGAGGAGTTCCTGGCGTCGCTCGACCGGCTCGCCCGGGAGACCGGCGCCCTGAACGACCTGCTCTCCCGCCGGCTCCGTCCCCAGTGATGACATCCTCCCGCCCGCTGTGCCGGATAGGCGGAACGACCACCGGCCACGCCAGGCCGGAGACACCGGGGACGGGCAGGCGTACGGCGCGGCGGCCGGGTCAGGTGAGCGTGGGGACCAGGTGGACGAGGTCGGCGAGGCCGTCGACGACCAGGTCGGCGCGGGCGGCCTCGGGGCGGGCGGCGTGCAGGTGGCCCCAGGGGCCCCGGCGCAGCAGGGCCGTCCGCATCCCCGCCGCCGCGGCCGGGAGGACGTCGTTGTCGAGGCGGTCGCCCACGTAGAGGATCTCCCCCGGCTCGTGCCCGCACACGGCCGCGACCTTGGCGAAGAACGCGGGGTCGGGCTTCTCCACGTTCCAGGCGGCGGAGGTGTGGACCCCGTCGACCGGCAGGTCCATCGCGACCAGCGCGTCGTAGGCCTGGGGCGGCTGGTTGCCCGCGACGACCAGGTCGTACCCCGCCGCGCGCAGCTCCGCGAGGCCGTGCCGGACGTCGGGGTACAGGTCGTCGGCGTCGAAGTTCTCGCGCAGCCCGGCCGGGTCCTCGCGCCGCCACGACTCGATCTCGGCCTCGACGTCGATTCCCGGCCTGACCAGCTCGAACGCCTCCCGGTGGCTTCGGTCGAGGGCCGCCATGCCGCCGAGGACGCCCATGAAGGTCAGGCGCGGCACGCCCAGCCGGTCGGCCCACCGCGACCAGATCCGGGTCTCGTCGATGAGCGTCTCCCCCACGTCGAACACGAGCGCCCGGACCATGACCATCCCATCCCTTACGTCCTGATTGACGGCAGCCACTCTACGGCGTGCCGTACGATCACCGGTCGTGAGCGAGACGCGGTACGCCCTGAACGGCATGGTGTGCACGGCCGACCACCTGGCCTCCGCGGCGGGTGTCGCGATGCTCGACCGGGGCGGCAACGCGGTGGACGCCGCCCTCGCCGCGGCCGCCGTGCTGGCGGTCACCGCCCCGCATATGTGCGGCCTCGGCGGCGATCTGTTCGCGCTCGTCCACGACGGCGCCGTGTCCGCGCTCAACGCGTCCGGACGGGCGGGATCGGGCGCGGACCCCGCCCGGCTGCGCGCGGAGGGCCGCGACCGCATGCCGCACCTGTTCGACGTCCGGTCGATCCCGGTGCCGGGCTGCGCGGACGGATGGCTGGCGCTGCACGAGCGGTACGCCCGCCTGCCGCTCGCCGACCTGCTGGCTCCGGCGATCCGCCACGCGACCGGCGGCTTTCCCGCCTCGCCGCTGCTGGGGCCGACGGCCGACTTCGTCGGCACGCTCGCCGGAGCAGGCGACTTCGCGGCCGTACGGCGCGCCGGAGACGTGGTCCGCCGCCCCGGGGTGGCCAGGGCGCTCGCGGGTCTCGCCGAAGGCGGCCGGGCCGCGTTCTACCAGGGCGAGTTCGGCGAAGGGCTGCGGGCGCTGGGTGGCGGTGAATACACCGCCGACGACCTGGCCCGGCCGAACGCCGACTGGGTGGAGCCGCTGGAGATCGAGGTGTTCGGGCACCGCGTCTGGACGACGCCGCCGAACTCGCAGGGCTACCTGCTGCTGCTCGCGCTGGAGATCCTCGCCGGGCTCGGCCCGCCCGCCGATCCCGCGGACCCGGGCTGGGCGCACCTGCTGGTGGAGTCGGCCAGGGCGGCCGGGCACGACCGCCTCGGCGTGCTGCACGAGACGGCCGTCGCGCCCCTGGAGACGGCGGCCGCCCGGCGAGCCCTGGTGGATCCCGGGCGCCGCTCCCCGCTGCCCGCCGCCCCCGCCGCGTCCGGCGACACGACGTACCTGTGCGCGGTGGACGGTGACGGCATGGGCGTCTCGCTCATCCAGTCGAACGCGTCGGGATTCGGCAGCCTGCTCTTCGAACCGAACACCGGCATCAACCTGCACAACCGCGGCATCGGCTTCTCGCTCGCGCCCGGTCATCCCGCGGAGTACGGCCCGGGCCGCCGGCCACCCCACACCCTGTGCCCGGCGCTGGTCACCCGACCGGACGGAACCCTGCGTGCGGTCCTCGGCACGATGGGCGGGGACGCCCAGCCACAGATCCTGCTGCAGGTCGTCACCCGTCTCCTCCTGCACGGGCAGACGCCGGCGGAGGCCGTCGGCTCCCCCCGGTGGCGGCTGAACGGCGGCGACACCGGCTTCGACACCTGGCGGTCCGATCAGGGAGTCGAGGTCGAGGAGGGGGCGCCGTGGGCGGACGGCCTGCGCGAGCGCGGCCATCCGGTCGAGACGACCGCGTACGGCACCGACTTCGGGCACGCCCACCTGATCGACCTGCTCCCGTCGGGCATGCTCGCCGGAGCGGCCGACCCCCGCGCCCTCATCGGCGCCGCACTGGGCCGCTGAAAGGGCCGCTGAAGCCCGCCGGGGTGGCCGGGGTCACCCGGACCGGGCGGCGGACTCCGCCTGCTCCATGGCCTTGCGGATGCGCTTCTCGGAGACCGGGGTGGGGGTGCCGAGCTGCTGGGCGAAGAAGCTCACCCGCAGCTCCTCGATCATCCACCGGATGTCCCGTACGGCCCTGGCGTCCCGCTCGGCGGGCTTCAGCCGGTCGAGCAGGTCGCGGTAGTCGTCCTCGACGTCGTGCACCCGGTGCATCCACTCGCGGTCGCGGCCGGGGTCGTCGGGGAGCTTGTCCAGCCGCCGCTCGACCGCGCGCAGGTAGCGGAGCACGTCCGGCAGCCGGTCGTACCCCGTCTCGGTGACGAACCCCGCGTGGACCAGCGCGTCGAGCTGGTCGCGGACGTCGGCGGCGAGGTCGGCGACGGCGCCGCCCAGCGCGTCGAGCCGCGTCTGCGCGGTGTGCCACACGGCGAGCACGCGCTCCACCCGGGTGACGACCTCCTCCGTCGTCTCGAACAGCGAGGCGCGCACGTGGTCGCGCAGCCGCTCGAAGGCGGACTCGTCCCACGCGGGCCCGCCCGCCTCGGCGATCAGCCGGTCGGCCGCGCACTCCGTGCAGTCGTCGAACAGGGCGGCGGCGCCGCCGTGCGGGCTGCGGCTGAGGGCGAGCTTCTGCGCGGTGGTGAGGCCGCGCAGGATGGCCTTGGCCGGGCTGACCACGGTGAGCAGCACCAGCCGCCGGGTGCCCGCCCACATGGCCTGGTCCCGCTCGGCCTCGGTGTCGAACATCCGGACCGCGACGCTGCCGCCCTCGTCCACCAGGGCCGGGTACGCGCGCATCCTGCCCTGCTCGAACACCTTCGGCAGGGTGCCGATCGTCCAGCTCCGCAGGCCGTCGCGCTCCAGGTCGTCGGCGGCCCTCGACAGGGTGGCGCGCAGCTTCGAGGCGAGCCGCCGCTTGAGGGCCTCCAGGTCCTTGTCCTCGTCCACCGTGCGCCTGCGGTCGTCGACCACCCGGTAGGTGATCCGCAGGTGCGCGGGCAACTGGTCGAGGGCCCACGCGTCGCGCGGGATCGTCACCCCGGTCATCGCGTGCAGTTCGCGCTCCAGCGCGCCGAGGATGGGCTCGCCGCCCGCCCGTACGCGTTCCAGCACGGCCTTGGCGTAGTTGGGGGCGGGCACGAAGTTGCGGCGCAGGTTCTTCGGCAGCGACCTGATGAGGGCGGTGACGAGGTCCTCGCGCAGACCCGGGATCTGCCAGTCGAAGCCCTCCGGCTCCACCTGGTTGAGCACGGCGAGCGGGATGTGGACGGTCACGCCGTCCGCCTCCCCCGTCTCCGGGGCGCCGGGCTCGAACCGGTAGGTGAGCCGCATCCGCTGGCCGTTCTGCCGCCAGGCGTCGGGGTAGTCGCGGGCGCTGACCCCGGCGCTGTCGTTGACCAGCATCTCCTGGGTGAACGTCAGCAGGTCGGGCGTCTCGCGGGACGCCTTCTTCCACCAGCTGTCGAAGTGCCGGCCCGAGACCACGTCGGCGGGGATCCGCTGCTCGTAGAAGTCGAACAGCGTCTCGTCGTCCACGAGGATGTCGCGGCGGCGGGCCTTCTCCTCCAGCCGCCCGACCTCGTCGAGCAGCTTGCGGTTGTCGTGGAAGAACCTGTGGTGGGTCCGCCAGTCGCCCTCGACCAGCGCGTGCCGGATGAACAGCTCACGGCTGAGCTCGGGGTCGATGCGGCCGTAGTTGACCTTCCGCTCGGTCACGATCGGCACGCCGTACAGGGTGACCTTCTCCAGCGCGACGACGGCGGCCTGGTCCTTCTCCCAGTGCGGCTCGCTGTAGGTGCGCTTGACGAGGTGCTGGGCGAGCGGCTCGATCCACTCGGGCTCGATCTTGGCGTTGACCCGGGCCCACAGCCGGGAGGTCTCGACCAGCTCGGCCGACATGACCCACTGCGGCTGCGTCTTGGCCAGGGCCGAGCCGGGGAAGATGGCGAAGCGGGCGTTGCGGGCGCCGATGTACTCGGTGAGCGGCCGGCGCGGGCCGTCCTGCCTGCGCTTGGCCTCGACGTCCTTGACGCCGATGTGCGACAGCAGGCCGGCCAGCAACGACTCGTGCACGCGCCGGGGGTCGGCGGGCGCGCTGTTCGGCACGACGTTCAGCGTCCGCGCCACCTGGCGGAGCTGGCTGTCGATGTCCTGCCACTCCCGTACGCGCAGGTAGTTGAGGAACTCGGCCTTGCAGAGCCGCCGGAACGCGCTCGACGACAGCTCCTTCTGCCGCTCGCGCAGGTAGTTCCAGAGGTTCAGATAGGTCAGGAAGTCGGATTCCTTGTCCGCGAAGCGGCGGTGCTTCTCGTCGGCCGCCTGCTGCTTGTCGGCCGGCCGCTCGCGCGGGTCCTGGATGGACAGCGCGGCCGCGATGATCATCACTTCGCGGGCGCAGCCGTTCTTCTCCGCCTCCAGCACCATCCGGGCGAGCCGGGGGTCGACGGGCAGCTGGGCCAGCCTGCGTCCCACCGGGGTGAGCTGCGGCCCCTGCCCGGCCTCGCGCCCCGGACCCCGGAGTCCCCGGCCGCCCCGGCCTTCCCGGCCGCGTCGTCCTCCGTCCCTTTCGGCGCTCCGCTCGCCGTCCCGTTCGCCGTCCAGCTCGGCGCTCTGGTCGGCACTGCGTTCGGCGCCGCGGTCGGCGAGCGCGCCCAGCTCGACGAGCAGGTTGACGCCGTCCCTGATCTGGCGGCTGTCCGGCGGCTCCACGAACGGGAACGCCGCGATGTCGCCCAGGCCCAGCGAGGTCATCTGCAGGATGACGCTCGCCAGGTTCGTACGGAGGATCTCCGGGTCGGTGAACTCCGGGCGGGAGAGGAAGTCCTCCTCCGAGTAGAGGCGGATGCAGACACCGTCGGACGTACGGCCGCAGCGGCCCTTGCGCTGGTTGGCCGAGGCCTGGGAGACCGGCTCGATCGGCAGCCGCTGCACCTTCAGCCGGTGGCTGTACCGGGAGATCCGCGCCGTGCCGGGATCGACCACGTATTTGATGCCCGGCACGGTCAGCGAGGTCTCGGCGACGTTGGTGGACAGCACGATCCGGCGGCCCCGGTGAGACTGGAACACCCGGTGCTGCTCGGCGGCCGTCAGCCGCGCGTACAGCGGGAGGACCTCCTCCGGGCGTCCCTTCAGCGCGTCGGCGGTGTCGCGGATCTCCCGCTCGCCGCTGAGGAAGACCAGGATGTCGCCCGGCCCCTCGGCGCACAGCTCGTCCACCGCGTCGACGATGGCCTGGGTCTGGTCGTCGTCCTCGTCGATCGGGCGGTAACGCACCTCGACGGGGTAGGTCCGGCCGGACACCTCCACGATCGGCGCCGGGTCGCCGCCCGGAGCGGCGAAGTGCCGGGCGAACCGCTCGGGGTCGATGGTCGCGGAGGTGATGACGACCTTGAGATCGGGCCGCCGGGGAAGGAGCTGGCGGATGTAGCCGAGGATGAAGTCGATGTTGAGGCTGCGTTCGTGCGCCTCGTCGATGATCAGCGTGTCGTACTGCAGCAGGAGCGGGTCGGTCTGCATCTCCGCGAGGAGGATGCCGTCGGTCATCAGCTTGACGAGCGTCCCGTCGCTGGAGTGGTCGGTGAAGCGGACCTTGTAGCCGACCGCCGATCCGAGGTCGATCGACAGCTCCTCGGCGATGCGCTCGGCGACCGTGCGGGCGGCGATGCGGCGCGGCTGCGTGTGCCCGATGACCCCGTGGACGCCCCGGCCCAGCTCCAGGCAGATCTTCGGGATCTGGGTGGTCTTGCCCGAGCCGGTCTCCCCGGCCACGATCACGACCTGGTGGTCCCTGATGGCCGCGAGCAGATCGTCCTTGTGCTTGCTGACCGGGAGATCGGGGGGATAGCTGATGGCCGGCACGGCCGCGCGGCGCTCGGCCACGCGGCGTTCGGCGGCCTCCACGTCCCCCGCGATCTCCTGGACGACGGACTGGCGGGAGGCGCGGTCGCGGACCCGGCGCATGCCGTCGATACGGCGGCGCAGCCTGCGCTGGTCGCGCAGCATCAGATCGGGGATACGGCCCTGGAGATCGGCGAGCGTGTTCATTCCAGGCTCAAGGATAGGCAACGCCCCCGGCCGATCTGCCAGCCGTTTTCGATCCGCGCGGCGGGCGGCCCGCCGGAGGAGGCCGCCGAGGGCCGGCCGGGCACCCCCGCCACGGCCGACCACAGCGGGCCCGCAGTGGGCTTACGAGCCGGTCAGGGCCCATGCCCGGTCATCACGGCACCGATGACAGACGCCCCAGACGGAGCCTCGGACAGCGCCCATAGTCGGCGACCCCAGCGGCGACCTCATTGGCGGCGCGGGGGTTGGTACTTGTATCCCACGTTCCGGACGGTGACGATCCGGCCCGCGTGCCTGCCGAGCTTGCGGCGCAGCCTCAGCACGTGCACGTCGACCGTGCGCCCGCCCTCCTCGTCGTACCGGTCCCAGACGGCCGCCATGAGCTGGCGGCGGTTGTAGACCCGGCCCGGCGCCGAGGTGAGGTAGTCGAGGAGTTCGAACTCCCGGTAGGTGAGCTCGATCTCCTCGCCGCCGCTGCGGGCCACCCGCGCGGTGCGGTCCAGGACCAGTTCCTCCTCCGCGGGGGACGCGGCGGAGAACTCGTGCCACGCCGGTCCGGATGACCACTCGCGCGTGGCCGGCGCATCGGAGGAGCCCGCGGACGGCGGCCCGCCCGCGATGGACGCCCCGGTGGACAGCGGCCCTCCCGCGATGGAGGACGCGGTGGACGGCGGCCCGCCCGCGATGGCGACCCCGGCGAACTCGACGGCCGCCCGGGCCGTCCTGCTCATCGCGTCGCTCTCCACGGCGGCGCTCGCCTCGGCGGTCGGACGGGACGTCCGGGCCGATACGTCCAGGGAGCCGTCGGCGGGCACGAGATAACCCACGATCATCAGTGCGGCCCCGGTGCCCGGCACGGGAAGCACGCCGAGCACGGAGCCCTGCCCGGGGTCGGGGGGCTCATGGCCGTGCTCGTAGCCCTGTACGCCGGATTCGATCACATTCTGGGACATGTCGCTTCTCCTCGCCTGTCACGTAAGGGCCTGTCGCGTACGGAACGCCTGTCTTACGGGATGGTGGTGACCACGCTCGCCGGCGATTCGCCGGCAGGCGGTCAACAAGCGGCGGCGCAGACGCGCAGCAGGTCGATGTGCCGGCGCTGGGTCAACCCACCCGAGGAGCTCATGAGTCAATCATGACAGCGAGAATACCCGCTGTCCAGGTAGGAATAAGGGAGATCTATCGCTCAGGGTAAGCACCTACAGAGCAGGGGCGCGCAGCGCAGGCTAGCTCAGCGCAGACGACCCCGGCTCAGGCCGACCGAGCGCAGGCGAGCCCAGGACAGCCGACGCAGCGCAGGCCGACGCAGCGCAGGCCGACGCAGCGCAGGCCGACGCAGCGCAGGCCGACGCAGCGGAGGGCAGGCAGACGCAGCACAGGGAGGCACAGAGCAGGCTGACCCAAGGCAGGCTGACTCAAGACAGGCTGACTCAAGACAGGCTGACTCAAGGCAGGCTGACTCAAGGCAGGCTGACTCAGGGCAGGCGTGCCGGCCCTGCGGCGGCCATCGCGGCGCCGATGATCCCGGCCTCGTTCAGCAGCACGGCCGGCACCACGGGGGTGTCCCCGAGATGGATGTGCGGCAGGAACTTCTCCGCCTTCTTGCTCACGCCCCCGCCGACGACGATCAGGGTGGGAGACAGCAGGTCGCGCATGTGCGCGAGGTACTCCTCGACGCGCTCGGCCCACTTGTCCCAGTCGAGGTCCTCCTCCTCGCGCACCCGGTCGGAGGCGCGGTGCTCGGCCTCCTTGCCGCGGATCTCGATGTGGCCGAACTCGGTGTTGGGCACCAGACGGCCGTCCACGAACAGCGCGCTGCCGATGCCGGTGCCGAAGGTCAGCATCAGGACCACCCCGGGCCTGCCCCGCCCCGCGCCGAACGTCATCTCGGCGACCCCGGCCGCGTCGGCGTCATTGAGAACGACCGACTGGTCGCCGAACAGGTCGGCGCCCTTCACCCCGATCCAGGACCTGTCCACGTTGGCGGCCGTACGGATGACGCCGTCGAGGACCACCCCGGGGAAGGTGACGCCGATGGGGCCGGTCCAGGAGAAGTGGTCCACGATCGCCTGCACCGCCGCGGCGACGGCCCCCGGCGAGGAGGGACGCGGCGTCGGGACGCGCAGGCGCTCGCGGGTGAGCGTCCCGGTGAGCGTGTCCACGGTGGCGCCCTTGATGCCCGAGCCGCCGATGTCGATGCCCAGAACTTCCATGACTTCCCTCCCGGTCCGGCTCCACGGCTACCCCGTCGGCCTCTCCTCATGCGCGGTCGCGAGTATCGCACGCCGTCGCGGGTGCGGCGGGTTACGTCAGAAGAGGCCGGGTAGCCCACAAAGAGGGGCAAATCACCACAAGGGGGACACCATGATCAAGACGCTCCACAAGATAGGGCTCCGCTCCAACATGATGTACGGCGCGGCGTTCGGGTCGATCGGCATGTCGATCGCCTCCTGGATCCTCTCGAACAAATACGAGCAGGCGGGCATCGAACGCGCGGACCGCTGGGCGCTGTTCGTCGGCGAGTGGGCCCCGACCTTCTTCGCGATGGGCATCGCCCTGCAACTTGAGGAGATGTCCGAGGAGAAGGGGCGCGAGACCCCCGAGTGGCAGGAGCAGAGCAGCGACATCCGCCGCCCCACCCGCGCAGGCGTCTAGCACTCGGCCGGGAGCTCCGCGAGCGGCCCGGAGGGACCGGACGGCCCCTCCGGGCCGCCCCGTGTCCACACCGCGCCCTCGCAATTCGCCATCTCCGCGCGCCCTGGGTCCGCCCCGGTCTCCGCCCCTTGTCCGGCCCGTGGCCGCTCCATGTCCGTACCGGCCCCACCCGCGTACGCCCGCCCCGCCTCGGTGATTCGCGTGTCTGCGCGAAGGGTCAGGCCGTGGCCCGGAAGTGTTCGCGCGCCCATTCCTCGAAGGTCGTGAGCGGGATGCCGAAGGCCCGCGCGTACTCCGGGCGGGCGTGCTGACCGACCGCGTTGAGGTACTCGTGTGAGGTGACGCCCGCTCCCGGCATTCCGGCGGCGATCGCCTCCTCCATGGTCATGTCGGGCGCGGCCAGCTGCCTGCCCAGAGCGCGGGAGAGGACCGCGGCGATCTCCGTCATCGAGAGGTGGTCACCGGCCAGTTCCAGCTCGACCTCGTGGAACCGGTCCGGCGCGGCGAAGGCCGCGGCGGCCGCCGCGCCGATGTCGCCGGCCGCGACGAGGGAGAGCCGGGTGGCGGGCCTCAGCACGGTCACGATTCCCCCTTCGACGCCGCGGGGAAGCAGGTAGGCCGTCGACGGCAGGAAGTTCTCCATGAAGAAGCCGGGCTTGATGATCGTCCAGCGCGTGAAGCCCGCCTTCCGTACCCGGTCCTGGGCCTCGGCCTTGGCGGTGAGGGCGGGCTCTATCGACGCCCAGCGGCCTTCGGCCCAGCCGGGGGCCTCGGTGTGCCGCCCCGCGCCCGTGACTGATGTGTGCACGAACTGCGGCACTTCCGCGGCAAGAGCGCCCTCGACCAGGTTGACGGCCTGGGCGACCTCGCCCTCGAAGTCGTAGGCGTCTCCCTTGATCGGGGGCATCTGCACCGAGAAGACGGCCCGGGCTCCCCGCGCGGCCCTGACCACGGAGTCGCGGTCGTTCAGGTCGCCGGTCACCAGTTCGGCGCCGAGCGCCTCGACCGCCCTCGCCCGCGCGGTCGAGGGGTCGCGGACCAGCGCCCGAACGGGAACGCCGCTCGCGAGCAGGGCGCGGGCGGTGGCGCCGCCCTGCCGTCCGGTGGCGCCGGTGACCAGAACGGGTGCGGATTCGGTGGACATGAGTCCCCTCCTACAGGTGGGCGTCAGCTAAACGGCGGACCCCGCCGCTTATGTTTCGGTAAGATACGGCGGACCCCGCCACTTAGCAACCACGAGGTGACGCGATGCCCGTCCAGCGCGCTGACGCCCGGCGCAACTACGGCCTCCTTCTCGCCGTGGCCAAGGAGGAGATCGCCGCCCACGGTCCCGAGGCCTCCCTGGAGCAGATCGCCCGGACCGCGGGGGTCGGCTCCGCCACGTTGCGCCGGCACTTCCCCAGCCGCCGCGCACTGCTGGAGGCGGTCTTCCGCGAACGGGTGGAGACCCTGTGCGCCCACGCCCGCGAGCTGACCGGCAGGCCCGACACCCGGGCCGCGCTGCTGGAATGGCTGAGCGCCATCGTCGCGGACGCCGCGACCATCCGGGGGCTGGCCACGGCGCTGACCCTCGACCCCACGCTCGACGGCGACGTGGCGCACGAGTACTGCTGCTCGGCGCAGCTCACCGAGGCGGGTGAGCCACTGGTGCGCCGCGCCGCGGACGACGGCGCGCTGGCGCCGGGCGTGACCGTCGCCGACCTGCTCACCCTGATCACCGGCATCGCCCTGGCCACGGAACACCGTCCGGACGCCGCCGCCGAGGCGGACCGGCTGCTCGGCCTGGCCGTCGCGGGGGTCAGCCCCCTCCGTGGATGAGCGGAGGGGGCGCCGGCCGTACGCGGCGGCTCCGCCGGGCCCGGCGCGGGTGACACCGGACGCCGCCGCCGTCGCGCGCTGGTTGCGCGCACGGCCCGCCCACGCGGGCGGCACCCGCGTCCTGGCCGTCGAGGGACGCTCGGGCGCGGGCAAGTCGACGCTGGCCGTCGCCGTGGCCGCGGCGCTCACCGCGCCGGTCGTCCGCATGGACGACCTGTACGACGGCTGGGACGGCCTGCAGGCCGGGGTGAACGCCCTGATGGAGTGGGTGCTGCGGCCGCTCGGCCTCGGCCGCCCGGCACGCTGGCGCCGCTACGACTGGGCGCGTGGCGAGTACGCGGAATGGCACGAGATCGCCGAGCCGGACACCCTCGTGATCGAAGGCGTGGGCTGCGGCGCCCGCGAGGCCGGGCCGTACCTCACCGGGCTGGTGTGGCTGGAGGCCGGCGAGCAGGTCCGCCGGGCGCGGGCGCTCGCCCGCGACGGCGAGACGTACGCGCCCCACTGGCGGCGCTGGGCCGAGCAGGAGGAGCGGTACTACGCCCACCACGACGTGCGTTCCCGGGCCGGCCTCGTCATCGTCACGGACTCTGGAGACGCCGGTTGAGGCCGGCCGCTGATCAGCCCAGGCCGGCGTGGTACTCCTCGTCGGTCACCGGGCCGTGCCAGTGGGTCTTGCCGCTCGCCGTGACGGCGATGTGCACCAGCATGTCGTCGGCGGCGGCGCCGTGCCAGTGCTTCTCGCCCGGTTGCACGTGGACCCAGTCGCCCGGCCCGATGGGCGTGCCCTCGGTCTCGCCCCAGCGCACCACCACCCCGCGTCCCGACAGCACGTGCAGCGCCTGCTCCCCGTCGTGGGTGTGCCAGCCCGAGCGGGCCCGCGGGGCGTAGGAGAAACGCTGGGCGCTCAGGCCGTCCGGCCGCACCGTCTCCAGCGCCTCCGCCTCCCACACGCCGTCGGTGAACCTGTCCGGTCCCGGCCGGGTGGCCTTCATGTCGCTTTCGCGTACGAACCTCATCGCGCACTCCCTTCGCCGCGGGCCGGTCGCGCCCTGCCGAAGCCGTGCCTCAGCCCTACCGGCATCACGATCACATCCTGCATCAGGCGGCACCACCCCAGCCATGGCGATTTGTCCGATTCATGCCGGGGTACGTCTTTCTTGATGAGTTCTGCCGGACGGAGGTGACAGCCATGAGCGTTCCGATGCGGCGGGAGTCCCGGGGCCTCGTGCCCGACCTGTTCGACCTGCTGGAGGCGCCGCTGGCCGCGATGAGGCCGATGGCCGGCCAGCAGATGCGACTGGAGGACTACGTTAGGGACGGCCGGTACGTGCTGCGGGCGGAACTGCCCGGCATCGACCCGGAGAAGGACGTCGAGATCAGTGTGTCGAGCGGAGTCCTGACCATCCACGCCGAAAGGCGCCACGAGGAGCGGCAGGGGCACCGGACCGAGTTCCGGTACGGGACCTTCACCCGGTCCATCGTGCTGCCCCCGAACGTGGATGAGAACGACGTGAAGGCCACCTATGACAAGGGCATCCTTGAGGTGAGCGTACGGCTCGCCGAGGAGCGGGAGGAGCGCAGGCGCATCCCTATCGAGCGGCCGGAGGGACAGCGGGAAGTCTGACCGACCCGGGCGTGCCAGGCCCGCTGTCGAGGGCGATCGGCGGCCCGCCCGGCTGGGCGGGCCGCCACCCTTGGCTGTCGCCCTTGGCCGGAACTCGAGGCACGGGACACGGGATACGAGGCACGGGACACGAGGCACGGGACACGAGGCACGGGGCGAGGAACACCGCTCAGCACGGCGGCCGTACGACGGCGACGGGGCACCCGGCGTGGTGCAGGACACCCCGGCTGACCGAGCCGAGCATCGCCGACCCCAGCGCGCCCCGGCCGCGCGAGCCGACCACGAGCAGGTCGGCGGTGCGTGACGCCTGGATGAGCGCGTCGACGGGGTGGCCGTAGACGCTCTCCTCGTGCACCGCCACGTCCGGATACCCGCGGCGCGGGCCCGCCAGTTTCTCCTCCGCCACGCGCCTGCGGGCCTCGCGCACCTCCTCCACGTCGTAGGTGATCTCGGGGGCGAGCGGGTGGGCCGGAAGCCGCCACGCGTGCACCGCCCGCAGGCCGCAGCCGTGCAGCCGCGCCTGCTCGAAGGCGTACGCCAGGGCCGGATCGCATTCGGGTGAGTCGTCCACCCCCACGACGATCTCGCCGCGGCCTCCGGACCAGCCCGGCCGTACGACGACGACGGGGCAGGGCGCCTGCCCGGCGACATGGGAGCTGACCGACCCGACGACGATGCCGGCGAAGCCGCCGAGCCCCCTGCTCCCAAGGACGATCTCGGTGGCCTCCTTCCCCTTGTCCCTCAGCGTGCGGGCGGGGATGCCTTCGACGATCTCCGCGCTGATCGGCACGTCCGGCCGGTGCTCGCGCACCACGGCCTCGGCGGCGGCGAGCGCACGTTCGGCGTGCCGGGTCAGCGGATCGCCGCCCGAGGTGGGGAACTTCGCTATCCCGTACGCCCAGTGGTCCACGACCGAGACGAGGCGGAGCGGGCAGCCGCGGCGGGCGGCGTCGTCCGCGCCCCACCGCACGGCGGCCGTCGCGGCGGGCGAGCCGTCGGTGCCGACGACGATCTGACCGGGCATGGGCGCTCCTTCCTTGGCCGCCTCCTCGGTGGGACCACCGCCGGGGCGGTGTGCTTCAGGGCCGTGTCGGTCCTCACGACGGGGTGGGTGCCGGGGCCGTACGGGCCCGGAGGGATGCTGGACTCCTGGGAGGTGGTCCGCATGGAATCGAAGCGCTGGACCGTCGAGATATTCGTGAACGAGGACGACAAGGACGACGTCACCACGGCGACCGCCGTGCTCTACACGCCCTCCGGGCGGCGGCACGAAAGCGTGGGCCGGGCCCGCCGCAACCCGGCCGACAGGCCGGTGCCGGAGATCGGCGACGAGCTGGCGGCCGGGCGCGCACTGGCCGACCTGGGGTCGAAACTGATCGGCGACGGAGCCGAGGACGTGGCCCAGCTGGCCGGGCCCGCCTACGAGTCCTACTGACGCCCCATCGGGAAGCCCCATCGAGAGGTCCTGCCGGGTCCTGCTGAGGCGGGCGCCGCCGGTGCCCCGGCCCCGCCCGGGCCGGGGTCACGTCAGGTGCCGCCCCCGATCAGCCCCGCTCGGCCCACGTCACATGTCAGGCCACGGTCGGCTCCCGATCAGACCGGCGGCGCGCATCTCCTCGGCCAGCCAGGCCAGGGCGGCCTGCTCGTACGGCGCGGCACCGATCGGTGCGCCCGTCCCCGAGCCCATCAGCGGGCCCATCGGCGGGCCCATCGGAGAGCCGATCGGTGAACCCGGCGCGGCAGCGGGCGAGCCGTTGGCCGTCCGCGCGGCGCCGCCGGTCGTGACGTCCACCTCCGGCGCCGCCTCACCGGCCCCGCCGCGAGCGCCCTGGGCGCGGCCCGGCGTCGAACCGGTGGCGTACGACCGGGTGGCGGACGGACCACCGGACGGGCCGCTCCCGCGCCTGCCCGCGGAGCCGGTGCCTCCGGCTCCGCCGCGCGGGTCCAAGCCGGAGACGCCGCCTTTGGCCTCCCCGCGGGCGCCGCCCGGAGCGAGCCCGCCCGGAAGGGAGCCTCCGGACAGGGGCCCGTTCGCCGTGCCGCCCGCGCCGTACGCGGCCTGGCCCGCGAGGCCGTGCTGCGCCCCCGGACCAACCGGCCCGAGTTGCCCGGGATGCCCGGACCGGCCGCCCGGTCCGACGGGCGCGGGCGCGAGCAGCCCGGCCTCCGTCATCTCGGCGGCCAGATGTCCGAGCAGCGTGTCCGTCCCGGCCGGCTCGGGAGTGATCTGCGCGAGAGCGGGCGCGAGGGCGCGCAGCGCGTTCGGCATACCGGCGCCGGTGCGGTGGACGTCCCCGAGGTTCAGCGGCACGCAACTCGACGTGATGATCTGGAAGAGGCGGTCGACCCGCCGGGCGTCCCGTGCGGCGTAGGCGGCGCGGAAGTCGCCGTGATGGGCGAGCACGAGCGCCGCGAGGCCGGCGACGTGCGGCGCGGCCATCGAGGTGCCGTCCAGGACGGCGTACGCGTCCGGTGGCACGGCCGACAGGACGGCCACGCCCGGAGCGCAGACGTCGATCTCGGGCCCACGGCAGGTGAAGCGGGGCGAGAAGTATCCGTCACCGGTGACGGGACCGTCGATCTCGGCCTCGTGCGCGGTGCCGGGCGGGAAGGCGTCGGCCTTGCCGACGGCGGCGACGGTCAGCACGCCCGGCAGGGTGCCGGGGAAGGCGACCGGTCCCCCGTCGTTGCCCGCTGCCACCACGCACGCCACCCCCGCCTCCCGGGCCTGGTCGATCTTGGCGGCGACCAGCGGGGAGTGGTGCCTGCTGGCGAGGCTCAGGTTGACGACGTCGACGCGCTGCTCGACGCAGTAGTCGAGCGCCTCGATGAGGTCGCTGAACCGCCCGCCCGGGAAGATCTTGCACGCGTGCACCTCGGCCTCGACGGCGAAGCCCACGATGCCCCGGCCGTCGTCCGCGCCGGAGATGACGGCCGCGCAGTGGGAGCCGTGGTAGGCCGTGTCGGCCGTCCACCCCTCGGGCTCGGCGTCGACCAGGTCGATCCCGGCGCGTACGCGCTCGCGCAGGTCCGGGTGGCGGACGTCGGCCCCGGAGTCGACGATGGCGATCCTGACCCCCGCGCCGCGCAGCGTGGGGGGCAGCCGGTCGAGGTTCATCGCCTGCTGGCCCCAGCCGAAGACCTGCCGGTCCGGGAAGCCGCCGAACGTCTCGGCCAGGCGCACAGGCTCGACGAGGTTGTCGCGGGTGGTCGACAGGGCGGGGCGCTCGACGTGCATGCTCCAGTAGCCCGAGCGCGGCCGGACGGTCAGTCCGGTGATCGACTCGGGCGTCTCGCCCGCCATCGTGACCACGGCGCGTCCGTCGGCCCCGGTGACCGCCTGGCCCGGCCAGCCGTGCCCGGTCACCAGGACGCTCGCGCCCGGCAGCGGCGTGCCGTCCGCGTCCCTGACCAGGACGGCGAACGTGCTCTCCAGGCCGGGCGGCGCCACCACCGGGGCGGGCCGCCGCCGGCGCGGTGGCCGCGGCACCTCGCTGTAGGTCAGCAACCGGTCGCGCTCGACGTGCAGCTGCGGATACTGGCGGCGCAGCGCCTCGACGTGCTCCGGGGTCGTCTCCGCCACGACCACGGCGGGGAACCCCGGGACCGTGGCCCCCGGGTTCCCCGCCGCCCGTCCCCGTACGCGGCGCAGCACGCGCACCTCGGGGTCGTCCTCCAGCAGCCTGCGCACCGTGTCGTCGTCGTACGCCGGCGCCGCCGGGTCCGGCTGCGGCAGCGCCGCCACCATGTAGCGCCGCGGCCGGGGCTCCACCGGCCGCGGCGCCTGGCGCGACGCCTGCCGCCCCCGTGGGGTCGCCGGGCGCGGCTCCTCGATTGCGTCCTTGGGCTTGTCGTTAGTGGTCACAACGGCTCGACTCTCCCCAGCTCAGACTGGTGTCACCGGTCGCGCGCGGCGCGGCCGGCAGTTCAGGCTCTGTCATCACGCATCACGGTTCGCCGGTCTCGGGACGGCGGGGGCCCGGACCGGCCGCCGACCGGTCCGGGCCACCGAGGTGATCACGTCACAGCAGTGGAACCATGGGCCGTCCGGGGGCGACGACGCCGAGCGCGTACTGGATCTGCGCCAGGCACGCCTCGTACCGCCCGGCCCGGTAGAGCTGCACGGCCTGCACCAGCAGCGGGATGACCCCCGCGACCTGGGGCGCCTGCGGGATCGACGCCTGCAGCCATTCGTACAGCCGCTGGAGCGTCACGGCGCAGTGCGCCTGCAGGTGCGCCGCCGGCGCCGGCTGCCCCGCCGTCACTCCCGTGGCCGGGGGCGTCGGCGAACCCATTCCGGGACCCACTCCGGCGCCCATTCCGGGGACGCCCATCCCGGGACCCATCGACTCCACGGTGTTCCTCCGCTCAGAGTCCGGCACCGGCCGGCACCGGGACCTGCTGGGCGGCCTGCTGGTGCAGCTGGCCGTACACCTGGTTCAGCGGCTGCATCGTCAGCGGGACCTGCTGCCCGTACGCCGCCTGGACGTGCTGGGGCAGTACGGCCTGGAGGCCGAGCTGCGGGATCTGCTGGCCGGGCTGCTGGGCGTACGCCTGGGCCGCGTACGGCTGGGAGTACGCCTGGGCGGCGTACGCCTGCGCGTACGGGTGGGCGTAGGCGGCCTGCGGGACCTGCAGGGCCTGGGCCTGGATGGCCTGCAGCGCCTGCAGCACCTGAGGCGGCAGAGCCTGCTGCTGGATCTGCTGCTGAAGCTGCTGCTGGATCTGGGCCTGGATCTGCTGCTGCACCTGCTGCTGCTGGATCTGGGCCTGAATCTGCTGCTGCGCCTGGTGCTGGTAGAGCACGCTCTCCAGCATCTGGCGGGCGGCGGGAGCGCCGTAGCGGACGCTGTGCCTGGCGACCTTGGTCCAGAAGGTCACCGGGCTCACCAGGTGCTCCTGCGGGAGGATCTGCTCCTCCTGCTGGATCAGCGCCAGGGGCGACACCTGCTGCTGCAGCCCCGGAATCTGCTGGGCGAGCTGCAGCGGCGTGATCTGGTGCTGGGAGCCGTAGCCCAGCGTGGTCGCCATGGACGCGGGGTGCATAGCTGTGAACGTCATAGTCACTCCTTCGGAGCCAGTAGGTCCGGCCCATCGCCGATGTGATTACATCGCGTGACGGATCAGTGCCACAACGTTATGAGCGTAATGAGTGACTAAGGGCGTCTTGGCATTCGGCCCCGCCGGGACCCGGTGACGTGGAGCGCCCTGCCGGTCATACTTCGCTTGGGGGTGCCGACGTGACGCGGAGGAGCGAGCGACGACCGTGGTCGCCCGGATCGTTGCTCGACCGGCTCCCGGAGGCCGCACGCGAGGATCTCCTCCGCCTCGGCTCTCCGGTGACCTGTCCCGGCCGGCACGTCCTCGTCCGCGAGGGCGACCCGGGCCACGCGGTGTACCTGCTGCTCGACGCGCTGGTGAAGGTCACGGCTCTCGCCGAGAACGGGTCCCGGACGCTGCTGTCGATCCGGGCGTCCGGCGACGTCGTCGGCGAGACGGCCGCCTTCGGCGACTGCGCGCGCACGGCGACGGTGACGACCTGCGGGCGATCACTCGTCCGCGTCGTGAAGGGGCCCGTCTTCACGGCGCATCTCGCCCGCGCTCCCGAGGTCGCGGCCGCCCTCAGCCGGGTCACGATGGACCGGCTGCGCTTCGCCAACCGCCGGCGGCTCGACTTCGCCGGATACGAGGCCGACGTCCGCCTGGCCCGCGTCCTGGTCGACCTGGCCGTACGGCATGGAAGGCCCCACCGGGAGGGCGTCGACGTCGGCGTGCCCGTGACCCAGGCCGAGCTGGGAGAGCTGGTCGGGATCAGGGAACGCACGGTGCAGAAGGCGATGCACGACCTGTCCGCCCGTGGCCTCGTCCTTCAGCGCCACCGCGGCGTGGTCGTCCGGGACATGGAAGGCCTCACCGCGTTCGCCGACCTGAGCCTCAGGCCGTCCGGCTGAACGACGCCGCCGGAAATCCCGCGGGACGCCGCCGAAATCCCGCGGGACGGCGTACCGGTGAAGCGCCGAGCCGGCTTCGCCGGAGCCCGCGATGAGTCTTTCACCCCGAACCGCTCCGAGGGCTTCCCGAACGGGCCTGGCCACCTTGCCGAAGAGCAGGCGAAACGCATTTCCGAAAGGGCCCGGGACCGCGCTCCGGACGCCCTGTGAACGCGCCCCCATATCCCGAGAGAGCGCTTTCTCATATTCTTGCGCAATGGAACTCGCGGAGATCCGCACCTACCCCATCAAGTCCGGCAAAGGCGTTCCACGCCTCTCCGCCGGCGTCCTCCCCTGGGGTCTGGAAGGCGACCGTCGCTGGGGCGTGGTTGACCCGCAGGGAGAACTGATCTGGGTCGGGGAGCACCCCCGGCTCCTCTCGGTGTCGGCCGCCGAGACCCCCGAAGGCGGCCTCCGCCTGTCGGCGCCGGGCATGGGCGAACTCACGGTTCCCCCGGCCGCCGGCGACGTGATCTCGTTGAGTTGCTCCGCCCTCGACCGGGCCGTGCTCGCCCACGCCGACGCCTGCGAATGGTTCACCCGCCTGCTCGGCATGCCCGCCCGTCTGGTCTGGCTGGACGACCCCGGACGCCGGACGATCACCGAGGCGACCGGCGGCCTCTGGGACGGACCCCTCCATCTCGTCTCCACCGGTTCGCTCCGGCGCCTGGACGACTGGATCGCCGAAGGCGCCGTGGAGCGCGGGGAGCACCCCCCGGACCCCCTCGACGTCGCCCGTTTCCGGCCCAACCTCATCGTCGACGGCGCGGAACCCTTCGCGGAGGACGCCTGGACGTCGGTCCGCATCGGCGAGATCGACTTCCACGTCTCGGTGCCGTGCGACCGCTGCGCCGCCACCGTCTGGGACCCGGCCACCCAGGAACGCGGCAAGGAACCCCTGAGAACCCTGGCCAGGCACCGCCGCTGGGACGGGAATACCTGGTTCGGCATCCGCATGGTGCCCAGGAACCTCGGCGAGCTGAGAGTCGGCGACGAAGTCAAGCCAGGCTAGCCGGTCGGGGCGCCGCAGGGCCGCCTTCGCCGCTGCGGGGCCGGCGTCCGTCGGTGAGGCGGGAGCGAGC
This sequence comes from Microbispora cellulosiformans, assembly GCF_008728085.1. Lineage (NCBI taxonomy): Bacteria > Bacillati > Actinomycetota > Actinomycetes > Streptosporangiales > Streptosporangiaceae > Microbispora > Microbispora cellulosiformans. The sequence goes on from NZ_VYTZ01000002.1 coordinate 605,263, forward strand.
CGAACGGGAAGGCCGCGCCGTCGGCGAGGCGGGAGCGAGCCGGGCGGGAAGGCCGTGTCGCCGCCGGGGGCACCGGTCAGCCGTAGAGACCTCCGAGCGCGAGCCACAGCAGGGTGGCGACGAGCATGAGCGCCGTCCACGGCAGTGCCCGTCCCACCCTGAGGTGCTTGTCCCGGCTCAGCTCGGCGAGCCTGCCCGCCAGCAGCCAGGCCTCCTGCTCCTGCTGCGTCACGTTCGCCGGGGGCGACGACCCGGGTTCGCCGCCCGCCAGGCCGAACCTGTTCGGACCCGCCGGCCCGCCGAGCCTGGGCCGCAGCCCCTGGACGAGGTGGTAACCCGCGACGAAGAAGCCCGCCGCGTAGAGCGCGAGAAGGACCACGGCGACGACGCCGAGCAGCACCGGCCTGCCGGGCGCCCGGAGACCGGCGAGCACCCCGATCTGCGTGGCCGCCACCGCCGCCGCCCCGAGGTGCACGGTGGTCACCGTGGCCACCTTGGAGTCGGCGTGCTGCACGTAGCCCTGGAAGGCGCCGACTGCCGTCAGCGCCACCTGGAGTGCCTCGCCCGGAGTGAGCCGGTCCCTGTGCCCGCGCATCGATGTCCCCCTCGTCGTTCCCTCCAGTCAAGGGCCGTCGAGCGGGCGTACGGCCGCACTGATGCGGCTTCTCGCCGAAAATCAGGAGGCGGCCGTACGGACGTGGGTCAGCCCTCGCGGGGAACGACGTGGCCGAAGCGGAACAGGTTCGCCGGGTCGTAGACCTCCCGCAGCTTCGCCAGCCGCCGCAGCGTCTCCGCCGGCCAGGCCCGCGAGATCTCCTCGGGGGCCAGCGCGCCGCCCTGGAAGTTGATCTGCGTGCCGCCGGTGCCCCACGGCGCGGCCGCTTCGGTCACCGCCCGTACGGCGGCGGGGACGGCCGTCTCCATCAGCTCGGGCACCGGCGCGCCGACGGCCAGCAGCGAGAAGGCGGCGTCGCGCCCGCCCACGGCGTTCGGCTGCCTGGGCTCCCGGGCGAGCGCCCCGCCGAGCTGGCGGATCTCGACGAGGGCGAGCGGCGCGGGCACGTCCGGCCCGGCCGCCGCCAGCAGCGCCTCCACGGTCTCCTCGGTCAGCTCGCGCAGGAGCGTCCCCCGCTCCGCGACCGGCATCGGCCCGGCCGGGTCCTGGTGGATGGAGTCGATCGCCGCGTACGGCAGGGGCCCGACGGCCTGGAGCACCGGCTCGGCCACGGCCCGCATGGGCGCGAGCAGGTCCTCGGCCTCCTGCCCCTCCCCCACGTGGGCGACCCGCAGGTGGACGACGAACTTGCCGCTGAGCTGCGGCGGCAGCTCGGGCAGCGGGGGCAGGCGCAGCAGCGCGACCGAGGTCGTGGTGGCCTCGGGCAGCGTGCGGGCCCAGGTGCGGTAGGCGTGCAGGACCCGCCCGGCGTCCTCGGCCGCGTAGAACAGGCCGCCGCCGTAGAGGTGGGTGAGCGGCAGCAGGTCGACGGTGATCGAGGTGACGACGCCGAATCCGGCCTTGCCGCCGCGCAGCGCCCAGAAGAGGTCCGGCTCGCTGTCGGGGCCGGCCGTGCGGGCCACGCCGTCGCCGGTCACCACGGTGATCTCCCGCACGTGGTCGGCGGCGAAGCCGAAGGTCCGCGCAATCGGCCCGATGCCGCCCCCGAGCGTGAAGCCCACCACGCCGACGCCGGTCGCCGAGCCGCACAGCGGGGCCAGCCCGTACGGCGCGGCGGCGGCGATCACCTCGCCCCAGGTGCAGCCCGCCTCGATCACGGCGGTCCGGGCGGAGGCGTCCACCACGATCTCCCGCATCGCGCGGGTGCTGATCAGCAGCGCGCCGTCGGCCGCCTGCACGGCTCCGTGGCCGGTCGACTGGACCGCCACCGGCAGTCCGTGCGTGGCGGCGAGCCGTACGGCCGCCGCCACGTCGGCGGCGCCCTCCGCCGCCACGATCACCGCGGGCCGGTGCCGTACGGCGAGGTTGAACCCGGCGGCCTCCTCGGCGTACCCGTCCTGCCCCGGGACCAGGACCCGCCCGGTGACCTGCCCGCGGAGCGCGTCCTCGATGGTGCTGTGCATGTCCGTCCTCGATGTCGCTGTGATTGACCGTCACATTTGTCGCAGCCACCGCTTGGGATGTTCTTGCGCCGCCCGCGCGGCCGGCCGGCGGGACGGACCAAGCGAACTCCTAGAGACGTCCAAGAGACCCCGCACACGCTGGGGCGATGTCGTCGCCAACGAACGAGCGGCCGCCGTACGCGGGCGAGCCGGGTCCCGACGAGCAGCGCCGCGGCGAGCGGTGCCTCGACGAGCCGTGCCTCGACGGGCCGTGCCCCGGCGAGCAGGGGGGCCGCCGGCCGCCGAGCACGCTGCTGCTGCGCGAGGTGCCCGCGCACGCGGGCGCGCCGGGCGCCGAGATCCTCGGCCCGGCGCTGCCGCTCGCCCTGCGGGAGGTCCCGTCCGCGCGCTGCCGCGTCTACGTGCTGGCCGACCTCGCCGGCCCGGCCGCCGCCGCGCCCCTGGCCGCTGCGCTGCTGGAGACGGCGGAGCCCTCGTGCGCCCGGATCAGCGGGAGAGACACGACGGGCGACGCGGTGGGCGATACGGCGGGCGACGGGCGCTGGGCCCTGTTGCGTGCCCTCGCCGTCGCCCCGCCGGACCGCGATGGCGCGCTGGGCGGAGGGCTCGTCCGCCGCCTGCTCGACGACCTGCTGATGGAACTGCGCGCGGACGGGATCCGCGCCGTCGTCTTCCGCACCCGCACCGGCGACGGCACCCGCGACGGCACCGGTGACGGACCCGAGTCCGGCTTCGGGGACGCCGCGATGCGCGCTCTGCTGGAGGACGCCGGTTTCGCCGAGCGGATCGAGCGGACCGGCCATCCGTTCACTGGCGAGGATCACCGGACATCTGAGTATGATGAGCCCGAAATCCGACTTGGGGCCGTCTGGCTTGTTCGGGAGTTGTGATGCGGACGAGCATCGGCGGCGGGCGATTACCGGCGCCTCGCCCGGCCCGGGCCGACCGGCGGAACTCCGCTCTGGACTTCCGCCTTCTCGGCACGGTGGAGGTGGCCGACGCCGCGGGAACGGTCCTCGACCTCGGCCCGCGCAAGCAACGCGCCGTGCTGGCGCTGCTGCTGCTGAACGCTCCCCACGTCGTGCCGCTCGACCAGCTCATCGACCGGCTGTGGAGCGACGAGCCGCCCTCCAGTGCCACGGGAACGCTCCAGGCGTACGTCTCGCACCTGCGCAGGACGCTCGAACCCCGGCGCAGTCCGCGCTCGCCCGCCCAGGTGCTGCGCACCAGGGAACCCGGCTACCTGCTCGACGTGGAGCCGGACCAGATCGACGCCGAGCGGTTCACCCGGGCCGCCGAGGCCGCGCACGCCGCCCTCGCCGCCGGCCGTCCCGAGGAGGCCGACCGGATCCTCCGGCCCGCGCTGGCCCTGTGGCGCGGCGAGCCGCTGGCCGACCTCGCCGACGAGCCGTTCGCCCGGTCCACGATCTCGCGGTTGACCGAGACCCGGCTCTCCGCGCTGACCGTACGGGCGGAGGCGTGGCTCGCGCTAGGCCGGGCGGCCGAGGTGACGGTCGAAGCCGAGCGCCTGCTGGAACGGGACCCCTACCGCGAAGGGCTGTGGGCGCTGCTCATGCGCGCCCTGTACCGGGAACGCCGGCAGGCCGAGGCCCTGGCGGCCTACCAGCGCTGCCGCACGCTGCTGGGCGACGAACTGGGTCTCGACCCGAGCCCGGAGCTGCGCCGGCTGGAGCAGGCCATCCTGCACCAGGACGAGTCGCCGGCGGGCCCGTGGCCGCCCGCGCCCGCCGCCCCGGCGCCGCTCGCCGGGCTCGCGCCGGACACACCGGTCTCTTCAGGCGGAGACGGCACCGCGCTTGGCGCCCCGGACGCGTCCGCCCTCGGAACGCCGGGCCTCGTGGGGCGGGAGCCGTACCTGCGCCGGATCGCCGAGCGGCTCGACGACCTGCGCCGGGGCGCGGGCGGAGTGTTCCTGGTCAGCGGGGAGTCCGGCATCGGCAAGACCCGCCTGGCGGAGGCCGTCGCGGAGATGGCCGCCGGACGCGGAGCCGCGGTCGCCTGGAGCAGGTGCGTCGAGGGAAGCGGCGCTCCCGCGTTCTGGCCCTGGATCCAGGCGCTGCATGCCCTGGAGACGAACCAGGAGACGGACGGCGACACGAACGGCGAGACGGACGGGGACCTCGCCCGCCTGGCGCACCGCCTGTCGGACGGCGACCAGACGAACACCGGCGACCCCGACACCGCCCGGTTCCTGCTGCACGACGCCGTGGGGCGGGCGCTGGCGCGGCGGGCCGCCGCCACCCCGGTCCTGGTCGTGATGGAGGACCTCCACTGGGCCGACGCGGCGTCGCTGAAGCTGCTCACCTTTCTCGGCGCCGACCTGCACCGCCTTCCGCTGCTGGTGCTCGCGACCGTACGGCCCGAACCCGCGACGGGCAGGCAGGCGCTGACCGAGGCGCTCGGCGAGCTGACCCGCCAGCGCGGCACCGAGCGGATGAGCGTCGCGCCGTTCACCCCCGAGCAGATCGCCGACTACCTGCGTGAGCCGGGCCGGGCCGGCTCCGGGCCCGAACTCGCCCGTGCGCTGCACGACAGGACCGGCGGGAACCCGTTCTTCCTCGGCGAACTGCTGCGCCTGCTGACCAGCACCCACACCGGCGGCCGGGTCGGCGCGGCGGACGTGCTGGCGCTCGCGGTGCCCGACGGCGTGCGCGACGTGATCAACCAGCGGGTGTCGCGGCTGCCGGAGGACTCCCAGACCCTGCTCCGCGCCGCCGCCGTCATCGGCCGGGAGGTCGACGCCGACGTGCTGGAGACCGCGACCGGCATCGGCGGCTCCCGGGTGATGATGCTGCTCGAACCCGCCGTCGCGACCGGGCTGCTGGTCGAGGTGGACGGCGGCTGGGACTACCGCTTCTCGCACGCCCTGGTGCGGGAGGCGCTCTACTCCGGGCTCAGCCGGAGGCAGCGCGCCCAGCTCCACGGCCGCGTCGGCGAGGCGATCGAGAGCCTGCGGTGGGGCGAGACCGCCTCGCGGCTGCCCGCGCTGGCCCACCACTTCGCACTGGCCGCCCGGGTCGGCCATGCCGACAAGGCGGTCGCGTACGCCGTGGAGGCGGCCGGGCAGGCGACCGCGCGGCTCGCCTACGACGAGGCCGTCCTCTACTGGGAGCAGGCGCTCGACGCCTGCGCCGCCGGGCCCCCGGCCACCCGCTGCTCCCTCCTGATCGGCCTCGGCCGGGCCCGGCGGGTGACCGGTGACGTGGACGGCGCGCGGAGCGCGCTCGACGAGGCCGTGACCCTCGCCACCGCCCTCGGCGACGGCGCGGCCGTCATCGAGGCGGCCACGGTCTTCGGCGGCGTCACGCTGTGGAACTGGCGCTCGTACGGCGTCGTGGACGAGCGCATGGTGACCGTGCTGGAGGACCAGCTCTCCCGCCTGGATCCGGAGGCCGCCGGGACCCGGGCGGAGCTGCTCGGCACGCTCGCCGTCGAGCTGTACTACGGCGAGCGGCGCGGGGAGGGCCGCCGGCACGCCCTGGAGGCCGTGGAGCTGGCCCGCCGTACGGGTGACACCCGGCTGCTGGCGCGCACGCTGAACAACTTCGTCATCGCGGCCTGGACGCCGGAGAACGAGGAGGAGCGCTACCGCGCGGCCGAGGAGATGCTGGGCCTTCCGGGCCTCCCCCGGGCCACCGAGATCATCGCCCGCCTGCACCGCATGCCCAGGTTCCTGAAGGCGGGCCTGCTCGCCGACTACGACGCGGAGCTGGCCCGCTGCCTGCGGCTCACCGCCGACGTGCGGATGCCGGAGATCGAGACACAGGTCTCGTACGCCGCGGCCGGGCGAGCGTTGCTCGCGGGCGACTGGGCGGAGGCGAAGCGCCTCGCCGACCTCAGCACCGGGAGCTACCGCCGCACCAGCCTCTGGGGGCCGGACGTCCTGAAGCTGATCAACTCCTTCTTCGTGGAATGGGGTCAGGGCCGGGGCGGTGACCTCCTCGCCGAGCTCGTCGACACCGCGGCCGACGAGTCCAACCTGATCGCGCGGCCCACCGCCGTGCTCGCGGCGATCGAGGCGGGGGACCGCGACCTGGCCCACCGGCTGATCGACCGCTGGGGGACCACGGCGCCGCGGGACTGGGCGTGGCAGTTCGTCGCCTGGCAGTGGGGTCTGGTCGCCGCGCGTCTCGGCCGTCCGGACCCCCACGCCATGCTCGCGGAGCTGCGGCCCATCGCCCACGAGCTCGTGATCATGGGCACCGGCTGCGTCGCCTGGGGAACACTCCACGACGTGGTCGCCGGGCTGCTGCACCGGACCGGCGACGCCTCCGCCGCGCTCGCGCACGCCGAGGCGGCGCGCGACGCCCACCGCCGGCTCGGCCTGCCCCATCTCGTCCGCCGCAGCGAGGCCCTCGTACGGGAGATCTCGGGCGGCTGACGCCGGCTGGATCTCCGGTTCGGCGCCCGCCGTGGACGGGGTGCCGCTGCGGGACTCTGGCAACTGCGCCGGGCACGCTGTTGTCGAGATGCTGCGGCGGCTTTTCCGAGGCATGGTTATGCCTTGACACCACCTCCTCCCTGGAGGGAGGGGATTCCGGCCGTCGCCGGCCGGGTTTCCTGCTTCACCGCCGGTCGCCTCGTCCGAGAGGATTCTCGTTGAGGTCTTACACCAGCTCCACAGGCGTTTCACCTCTCCGCCAGCCCGGCGGCGAGGATGTTCTTGGCAGCGTTGGCGTCCCGATCATGGACCGCGCCGCAGGCGCACTCCCAGGCTCGGATGTTCAGCGGCATCGACTTCTGCAGTGCCCCGCAGGCCGAACACACTTTGGAGGAGGGAAACCACCGGTCGATCACGACCAGTTCGCGCCCGTACCACCGGGCTTTGTACTCCAGCATCGACCGCAGCTCCCGCCAGGAGGCGTCGGAGATGGCGCGGGCCAGCGTGTGGGTGCGGACGAGGTTGCGGATGGACAGGTCCTCGATCACGACCACTTGGTTCTCGTGGACGAGCCGAGTGCTGAGTTTGTGCAGGAAGTCGCGGCGACGGTCGCTGATGCGGGCGTGGGCGCGAGCGACCTTGAGCCGGGCCTTGGCCCGGTTCGCGCTGCCCGCCGATTTGCGCGCCAGCGAGCGCTGGGCCTTGGCCAGTCTGCGCCGGTCGGTGCGCTCATGCCGGGGGTTGGCGACCTTGCCGTCCTGGTCGGTCACGCCGGGGATCGGGCGGGACAGGGCCACCAAGCTGGTGATCCCCACATCCACCCCGACCACGTCCCCGCTGGGGTCGAGAGGGCGGATCGCCTCCTCCACCAGGAGGGACACGAACCACCGCCCGGCCGCGTCCCTGCTCACCGTCACCGTGGACGGCTCCGCCCCCTCCGGGAGCGGACGCGACCACACGATGTCCAGCGGCCCGTCCATCTTCGCCAGCCACAACCGGCCGTCGCGCCAGCGGAACGCCGAGCGGGTGTACTCGGCCGACGCCCGCGACCTCTTACGCGACTTGAACACCGGATAGCTGGCCCGCTTGGCGAAGAAGTTCGCGAACGCCGCCTGCGGGTGTCGCAGCGCCTGCTGCAACGGCACACAGGACACCCCGTTGAGGAACGCCAGCTCCTCCTCGCGCTTCCACGCCGTCAGCGCGGCCGAGGACTCCGCGTAGGAGACGCGGCGGCCCTCCCGGGTGTAGGCGCGAGTGCGTTCCTCCAGCGCCTTGTTGTAGACCAGGCGCACGCACCCGAACGTCCGGGCGAGCTCGGACACCTGCTCGGGGGTGGGATAGAAGCGGTACTTGTAGGCCCGCTTAACGATCTGCGCCACGCCTCACATCATGCACGCTCAGTTGAGCATCGCGCAGGTGTTCGACACGGCGGCTCGTCTGGCGGCGAACCGCCGGCCCATGTCCCGCTCCGCAGAGAGTCCGATTCCTCCCCGCCTGAAGGCGTGGGTTTCCACGGAGGATGTTGATGAGACAGGAACAGGCCGGTCCTGCTCGCCGGCACGGGCACAGCCATGACGACGACCACGGCGGTGGTCACGGGCACGAGCACGCTCACGGGCGCGGTCCTGAGCACCGCCACGGGCACGCTCACGAGCATGGGCAGGGCGGCGGGCCCGGACATGGGCACGGGCACGGGCACGGCAGTGGGCACGGCAGTGGGCACGGCAGTGGGCACGGCAGTGGGCACGGCAGTGGGCACGGCCACGGGCACGGGCATGGTGGCGGCGGGTGGCGGGGGCGGGTCGCGCACCTGCTGCGGCCGCACTCGCACGAGGCCGCCGACAAGGTCGACCCGGCGATGGAGTCCTCCGCCAGGGGCATGCGGGCGCTGTGGGTGTCGCTGGCCGGTCTCGGGGCGACGACGCTGGTCCAGGCGGTGGTCGTGGCGCTGTCGGGGTCGGTGGCGCTGCTCGGCGACACGCTGCACAACGCGGCTGACGCCCTGACCGCCGTACCGCTCGGGATCGCGTTCCTGCTCGGCCGCCGCCCGCCGACCCGCCGCTACACGTACGGCTACGGGCGGGCCGAGGACCTCGCGGGCGTGGTCATCGTCCTGACGATCGCCGCCTCCTCGGCCGCCGCCGCGTACGCCGCGATCGCGCGGCTCCTGGAGCAGCGGGAGGTCACCCATCTCGGGGCCGTCGCGGCGGCGGCCCTGGTGGGCTTCGCCGGCAACGAACTGGTCGCCCGCCACCGCATCCGGGTCGGGCGGGAGATCGGCTCGGCGGCGCTCGTCGCCGACGGCCTGCACGCCCGCACCGACGGTTTCACCTCACTGGCCGTGCTGGCCGGGGCGGGCGGGGCCGCGCTGGGCTGGACCTGGGCCGACCCCGCCGTGGGCCTGCTCATCACGGTCGCGATCCTGATGGTGCTGCGGCAGGCCGCGCGGGAGGTGTACCGGCGGCTGATGGACGCCGTCGACCCCGCTCTCGTGGACCTCGCCGAGGCGACCCTCCGTCGTACGCCGGGCGTGCTGGACGTCGGCCAGGTGCGGCTGCGCTGGATCGGGCACCGGCTGCGGGCCGAGTGCGAGGTGATCGTCGACGCGGGGGCGACCGTGGTGGAGGCCCACCGGGTCGCGGTCGAGGCCGAGCACAACCTGATCCACGCCGTGCCCCGCCTGACCGCCGCGATCGTGCACCCCGATCCGCTGCCCGGTGACGGCGTGGACCACCACGCCGTCCTCGACGGCCACCGCCAGGATCAGCGGCAGGATCAGCGGCAGGATCACCGCCGGGCCCACCGGCACGAGAACCGGCGCGACCACCGGCAGGATCGCCGTCACGACCACCACCCGGCGGGCCGCCCCGGCTGACCCGCCGGAGGCGGCCGGGAGGTCAGAACCAGCCGCGGTGGCGGGCCATGGACGCGAGGCCGTCGCGCAGCGCCTGCTCCACCGCGCCGGGGTGGTCGCCGTACCCCACCCGGAACCGGTTGTAGACGTCGTGACCGGAGGTGAGGAAGCCGCCCCTCTTGTCGGCCTCCAGGATCACGTCCATCGAGTGCGGCCCGGCGATGAAGGTCAGCTCGAGCTCGTTGAAGTAGCGCCGCCACTCGGGGCCCGCGTGATACTCGATCTCCTGGTAGAACGGCATGGACGAGCCCCGGATCGTGCCGCGTTCCAGATCGGCCCGCTTGAAGTGGAAGCCCATGTGGACGAGCGCCCCCAGCAGGTGGTCCTGCGCGGGGAGCGGGTTGACGTGGAGCGGGTCGAGGTCGCCCTTGTCGAGCGCGCCCGCGAGCGCGAGCTCGGTGGCCACGCCGAGACGCATGCCGGGCAGCGGACGCCCGCCGATCGCGCTGACCGGCGTCTCCCACGGCACCGGGATCGCGAAGGGCAGCGTGCGCGCCTCTCCCGCCCGCAGGTCGAACGGCCCGGAGACCGGCGCCCGCAGGAAGCTGTAGGTGACGTGGTGTTCCTCGTCGCCGCGCTCGACCTCCACCACCGCGGTGAATTCGACGGCGATCCCCTCCACCTTGTGGTCGGACGAACCGCCCCTGAAACGGATCTCGCCGTACAGGGTCTCCCCCGGACGCACGTGCGGGTCGCGCAGCACCGTGTCGACCTCGACTCCGGCTCCCAGCGCGGCCATCAGCTTACGGAACACCGATCACTCCCTTGTCTGCGGCGTACACCGCTCGGAACGAGCCGTTCCCCCGCCGGGTTCCCGCCGGCCGTGTCCGTTCCGGGCCGTCCCGTTCGTCGTACGGACAGGATGGGAAACCCGGAAGAGGAGGACGGATGAAGTACGTGCTGCTGATCTGCGGCGACGAGTCGGCGGCGGAACACGCCGACGACGGCTGCGGCGGGTGGTCGGAGACGATGCTGGAGCGTGGCGTGCTCAAGGGAGGGGCCGGGCTGCGCCCGCCGGACGACGCCACCACGCTGCGGGTGCGCGGCGGCGAGGTGCTGCTGTCGGACGGGCCGTTCGCCGAGACCAAGGAGCAGATCGGCGGGTTCTGCCTGATCGAGTGCGCCGACCTCGACGAGGCGATCGAGATCGCCGCCGCCCACCCCGCCGCGACGTACGGGACGATCGAGATCCGCCCGCTCGTGTCGCCGTGAGGCGTGCCCACGCGATGAGAACCGGATCCATACCGCCCGACGCCGCACCATCCCGAGCCGCACCGCCCCGCACCCCGACGGCGGGCACCGTACCGCCCCCGGTCGAGGCCGCCGTCGCCGAGGCGTTCCGGGAGGAGTGGGGACAGCTCGTGGCGACGCTCATCCGCTGGACCGGCGACTGGGACCTGGCCGAGGAGTGCGCGCAGGACGCGTTCGCCCTGGCCCTGCGCGCCTGGCGGCGCGACGGCGTGCCGCGCCGGCCCGGGGCGTGGCTGACCACCGCCGCGCGCAACCGGGCCGTGGACCGGCTGCGCCGCGAGGCGGCCGGCGCCGCCAAACTGCGGGAGGTCGCGGGCGCGATGCGGGAGGACGGCGTGCCGTACGCACCGGAGCCCGGCGACGAGCCGGACGTGCCCGACGACCGGCTGCGGCTGATCTTCACCTGCTGTCACCCGGCGCTCGCGCCGGAGGCCCGGGTGGCGCTGACCCTGCGGACCCTCGCCGGGCTCACCACCGCCGAGATCGCCCGCGCGTTCCTGGTCGGGGAGCAGGCGATGGCCAAGCGCCTGGCCCGGGCCAAGCAGAAGATCCGGCACGCGGCGATCCCCTACCGGGTGCCGCCGGCGCATCTGCTGCCCGAGCGCCTCCCGGCCGTGCTCGCCGTGCTGTACCTGCTGTTCAACGAGGGCTACTCGGCGACGTCCGGCGCCGGGCCGATGCGGCCCGGCCTCGCCGCCGAGGCGATCCGGCTGGGCCGGGTGCTGGTGCGGCTGATGCCGGACGAGCCCGAGGCGGCGGGCCTGCTCGCGCTCATGCTGCTGCACGACTCCCGCCGCGCCGCCCGCCAGGACGAGGCCGGTGACCTGGTGGTCCTGGAGGAGCAGGACCGCACCCGTTGGGACGCCGCGCGGATCGCCGAGGGCGTCGCCCTCCTGGACGGCGCGCTGCTGCGGGGCCGTCCCGGCCCCTACCAGGTGCAGGCGGCCATCGCCGCCTGTCACGCCACCGCCGCCCGCCCGGAGGACACCGACTGGGCCCAGATCGCCATCCTGTACGCACGGCTCAAGGGGCTGGTCCCGTCTCCCGTGGTGGAGCTCAACCGGGCGGTGGCGGTGGGGATGTCGGCCGGTCCCGCCGCCGGTCTGGCGTTGCTCGACGCGTTGCGGGAGTCGGGCGCGCTGGCGGGCTACCACCTGCTGCCCGCCGCCCGGGCCGACCTGCTGCACCGCCTGGGCCGTACGGCCGAGGCGGGCGACGCCTACCGGGAGGCGATGGGCCTGGCGGCGACCGGCGCGGAACGCCGCCATCTCGCCCGCCGTCTCGCGGCCCTGGAGTAGGTGTCCGTCCGGGCCGCGCCCGTTCGTCGGTAGGACGTACAGGCAGGCGAACGGAAGGACGGCGGACAGATGGGAACGGACATACGGCGGCTGATCGCGGCCGAGCGCCGCGAGCTGGCGGACCTGCTGAGCGGGCTGCCGCCGCGGGCGTGGGACGCGCCGTCGCTGTGCGCGGGCTGGCGGGTGCGGGAGGTCGTGGCGCACCTGACCCTGCCCTACCGCCACTCGGGGCCGCGCGTGCTGGCCGGGCTGGTCGCGGCCCGGGGGAACTTCGACCGGCTGGCCGACCGGCTCGCCCGCCGCGACACCGCCTCGCTGACGGCGGAGCAGCTGACCGCGTGCCTGCGGGACAACGCGGAGCACCCGTGGCGGCCCCCGGGCGGCGGCTTCGAGGGGGCGCTGTCGCACGACGTGATCCACGGGATGGACATCACCGTGGCCCTCGGGATCGACCGGCCGATTCCCGGCGAACGGCTGCGCGTGCTGCTCGACGGCGCGCTGTCGCCGAGGGCCCGCCGTTACTTCGGCGTCGAGCTCGACGGAATCGAGCTGCGGGCCGACGACGTGGACTGGTCGTTCGGGTCGGGCACCCCGCTCACCGGCGCGGCGCAGGACCTGGTCCTGGTGCTGTCCGGCCGCAGGCTGCCCGAGGGACGGCTGCGCGGCGAGCCCAGCGCCCGTTTCCGCCATTGAGTGGCAGGGTCAGCGGTTCTCGCCGGGGTGGTGGTACAGGTGGGCGAGGCGGTCCTGGAGCCTCTCGTGCCGGAACCGGTACACCGGCCCCACCTGGCGGAGCAGGCCGACCCGATGGGCGTCCTCCAGGAGGGTCATCAGCCGGAGCGGGACGCGGCGCCGGGCGCGGAGCATGGCGACGGCCACGAGATAGGTCGAGCTGGCGCCGGTGAACCCGAAGGTCAGGGTGAACACGACGCCACCGGCGAGGCCGAAGGCGGTCCCGGCCTCGGCGCCGCGCAGCAGCCCGGAGAACCCGTCCACCAGTGTGCCGGCGACGCCGAAGGCGAGGCCGAGCGCGGTGCCGAACGTGAGGGACCGGCCGTACACGAGCCGGAGGTCCCGCCGGAGCGTGGTCACCGGTCCCTGCGGCCGGTCGTTCGTCAGGGGGGTCGTCACCCACTTGTTCAGCCCGAGGGTGACGCCGCCGATGGCTCCCACGACGAGCCCGTAGAGAACCAGGCCGCCGACCTCGGAGGACATCCCCGCGACCCGCCACAGGGCGAACGCCGCGACCATGCCGACCGGGAGCGCCGTCACCAGCCCGAGCGCCACCTGCCCGGCGAGGCCGGTGACGTTGCCCCGCCAGCGCAGGTTCGCGTACGCCGGCTCCAGCGTGTAGCCCTTGAGGCGCTCCAGGATGATCCCGCCGGTCAGCCCACCCACGAGGCCGCCCACCGGCCCTCCGGCGAGGCCGAACAGCAGGGCGTCGCGCAGGCTGCCCGCGTGGGGGCTGCGCAGCGCGACGACGGCGTCGCTGACCAGTCCCACGGTCGTCCCGACCGTCAGGCCGACGGACACGCCGCCGATCAGGATGCTCGTACGCCGCGGCACCGAGCGGTGGAGGTGCCACCAGCGGAAGTCCCTGCTCCCGGCCTCGGACATGTGGTGCGCGACGAAGGCCAGCCGGCCGCGGGCCTCCTCCGGGTCCCACGACCGCTGCGGGCGGAACGGATGGTCGTGTTCGTGCCGCTCGCCGGGGTCGTCGTCCGGCGGGGCGGCCGAGAACGTCGCCTGGACGAGGTTGTCGAGCAGGTGCTCGGTGACGGCGTCCGCCGTGTCGAAGCGTTCGGAGTCGCACAACGGCGCCGGGTTGGCGCGGGTCTCGATGTAGACCTTGTACAGCAGCCACACGACCAGCGGCGTGGAGAGGGCCTCGGCCAGCGGGCCGTCCGGCTCGTTCTTCAGCGTGGCCAGCAACTCCGCCCAGCCGGCCCGCTGACCGGGCGCGAGCCGGTCGAGGACGTAGGAGATGACGTCCGCGCTCTTCACCGCCCTGGGCTCGATGACGGCCGCGCCGGCCAGCGGCGCGCCGCCGTCCGCGCCCACGGCCGCCAGATACTCCGACGTACGGCAGGTGAGGATGAGCGCCTCGACGGCCGCCGCGTCGTTCAGGGCGTCGATCACCTTGGACCGCACCGGGCGCGGCAGTTCGTCGAGGCCGTCGAGGACGGGCAGGATCCGCCGGTACGTCACGAGGCCGCGCGCGGCGTCGGGGCCGAAGCCGGACGCGCGCAGCGCCGGGTAGTTCTCCCGCAACCGCCTGGCCAGCCAGCGGTGGACGGGCTCGGCCGACGGGTCCCACCCGGACATCGACAGCAGCACGGGCACCGGGTCGCCCTCCTGGTGCTCCTTCAGCAGTTCGCTGAGCAGCAGGACGGCCAGCGTGGTCTTGCCCATGCCGACCTCACCGATGATCACCAGCCGGCGCCGCGCGAGCTTGCGGAACCGTCCGGCCATCTCGGGCATCCGGTCGGTGCGCCCGTCGAACCGCACCCTGCCGAGGCCGAACCAGGAGCGCAGCAGGCGCTCCCCGTCGATCCGATCACCCCGGTCCATCACGTCGAGGCCGGAGATCTTCCAGCGGACGGGCAGCCGGGCGGGGCGGTCGAGCTCGCGCATGACGATCTCCTCGCGCCACTGCTCCCGCACCAGCACCCGCAGCGTCCGCTCGGCGCGGTCGATCTGCTCGACCGTGCTCGTCCCGCCCGGCTGCCGCTGCCGCCAGCTGCTGATCAAGGGCGGGAGCAGGGCGAACACGGCGAGAGCCACGCTCGCGAGCTGGGCCCAGTTGGCCGCGGCGTCGGAGGCGGAGAGTTTCGTCAGGCCGTAGCCGAGACCGCCGACGGCGACCAGCCCCGCGGAGGGAAGGGCGGCGCGCCGCCACCCTGCCGGGACTCTCATGCACTCATGGTGACAGCGCATGAACTTTCTGGCGATAGCCCGATGTGCGTTCCGGCCGATGTCTGCACCTTTCAGGCAGCCTGGGCCTATCCGGAGACAAGCGATACTGTGCTTGAGATCATGAGACCCCTCCGGCCGGAGCGTGGAGGCTCTCGGAGAGGGTCCTCCGCCCCGCGCACTCCCTGGAGGCCGCCCATGTCGTCGCGCTCCGCCTTCGACCTCTCCGGCTCCGCCCCCTCCTCCTTCGACCCCGGCCCGCTGATCAGGAAGCACCGCACCGCGGACGCCACGCTCACCGTGACCGCGCAGGGCGCGCCGCTGGCCGGTCAGGAGGTGGTCGTCGCGCAGCGGCGGCACAAGTTCCTCTTCGGCTGCATCGGCGGCGACTTCATCCCGCTGGCGAACGGCGAGGCCCCCGCGCCGGACCAGCCGGCCGCCGCCGGTTCCCAGGAGGTCGCCGACCTGTGGCTCGACGTGTTCAACTTCGCCACGCTGCCCTTCTACTGGGGGTGGTTCGAGCCCGAACGCGGCCGCCCGGACACCGAGCGGACACTCACCGCCGCGCGGTGGTTCGCCGACCGGGGGTGCGTGGTGAAGGGGCACCCGCTGGTCTGGCACACCGAGACGGCCGGCTGGCTGATGGACCTGCCGAACGCCGAGATCGCCAAGGCGCAGGTGGACCGCATCCGGCGCGAGGTGACCGAGTTCGCCGGCGTGATCGACATGTGGGACGTCATCAACGAGGTCGTGATCATGCCGATCTTCGACAAGTACGACAACGGCATCACCCGGATCTGCCGCGAGATGGGCCGCATCCCGATGGTCCGGATGGTCTTCGACGCGGCCCGCGAGGCCAACCCGCAGGCCACCCTGCTGCTCAACGACTTCGACATGTCCGCGGCGTACGAGTGCCTGATCGAGGGCCTGCTGGAGGCGGGCGTCGAGATCGGCGTGCTCGGCCTGCAGAGCCACATGCACCAGGGCTACTGGGGCGAGGAGAAGACGCTCGCCACCATCGACCGCTTCGCGCGGTACGGCCTGCCCATCCACTTCACCGAGACGACGATCGTCTCCGGCCACATCATGCCGGAGGAGATCGTCGACCTGAACGACTACCAGATCCCCGAGTGGCCGACGACCCCCGAGGGTGAGGCCCGCCAGGCCGACGAGGTCGTGCGCCACTACAAGACGCTGCTGTCGCACCCGTCGGTCGAGGCGATGACCTACTGGGGGCTGTCGGACGGCGGCTGGCTCGGCGCGCCGGGCGGCTTCGTCCGGGTCGACGGCACGCCCAAGCCGGCGTACGAGGCGCTGCGCTCGCTCGTCAAGGACGAGTGGTGGCTGCCGCCCACGACGATGGTCACCGACGACGACGGCCGGGTACGCTTCACCGGCTTCCTCGGCGAGTACGAGGTGTCGGCCGGCGGGCGGACGGCCGTGTTCACCCTGGACGAGCCGGGCGGGGCCACGGTGGAGGCGGCGATCTGAGACCTCCCTCGACGGAGGGGACGGAGGAGACGGATGCGACCAGGCGGGGTGGCAGGCAGGCTGTACGGATCCCCGGTTCCGCTTCTGTGTCTCGCCGTGCTCGGCTGGTCGGGCAACTTCATCGTCGGGAGGCTCGTCCACGACTCCATCCCGCCGGCGACCCTGGCCTTCCTTCGCTGGCTGACGGCGTTCGTCCTCCTCCTCCCGTTCGGATGGAGGAAGCTGCGGCAGGATCGGCGGATCCTCGTCCGGCACTGGGTGACGGTGATGGCACTGTCGATCTTCGGCGTCGCCGCGTACAACACCCTGATCTACACCGGGCTGCAGACGACCACGGCGATCAACGCGCTGCTGATGCAGTCGGTCATGCCGCTGCTGATCGTCGTGTTCGCGTTCGCGTTGTTCCGGGAGCGGCCGGGTGCCGCCCAGGTGGGCGGGCTGCTCGTCTCCCTGGCCGGGGTCTGGCTCGTGGTCACCCAGGGCAGTCCGCTGGGGTCCGGTGGCCTGCGGCTGCGGGCGGGCGACGGATGGATCTTCGTGGCCGTGGTGAGCTACGCCCTTTACACCGCCCTGCTGCGCCGCAGGCCCCAGGTGAACCCGTTGAGCCTCCTGACGGTCACGTTCGGGCTCGGCGCTCTCCTGCTGGCGCCCCTGGCGGCGGCCGAAGCCGCCGGCGGGCACGTCGTCCACGTCACCGCGGGGGCCGTCGCCGCCGTCGCCTATGTGGCTCTGATCCCCTCGATCCTGTCCTACTTCTGTTACAACCGCGGAGTCGAGCTCGCCGGCGGGGCGCGGGCGGGGCAGTTCCTCCATCTGATGCCGGTCTTCGGAGCGGTGCTGGCCTACTTCGCCCTCGGAGAGCGCATCCACGCCTTCCACGTGGCGGGCGCCGCGCTGATCGCGGCGGGCATCGCGGTGGCGGCCGTCCGGCGGGCCGGCGACCGCCGCACCGCTGACGGGAGCAGCTCCGTCAGGGACGGCGCGGAGCCGATCCCGGAGCGAGGCGGCCCGCGAGGAACGTGAGCGCCGCGACGACCTCGGCGATCTGCGCCGGGTCGTCCGTGCCCAGCGCCGCCGCGAGAGGCCCCTCGACTCCGGCCGCCCGTACGGCTTCCACGCGCGCGGACCGCCCGGGCGCCTGCCTGATCACGACGCGGCGGCGGTCGGCCGGATCCGGGGCCGTGACGACCGCCCCGGCCTCCTTCAGCCGCGCGACGGCCGCCGACACGGCGCTCTGCGGCAGGCCCGTACGCGCCGCGATCTCCCCGACGGAGGTCTCCGGATGGGCGCGGAGATCGGCGACGACCACCAGCACCGTCCGGAGACTGGCGGCCTGCGTCGTTCTCGACGGGGTGATGCCCTCGACCGGCATGGCCTCTTCGCCGATCTTCATCAGGGTCCTGCCGAGCAGGAAGAGGTCGACTCCGTTCACTCTCGCATAATACATCATTGTTGATGCATCAAGTTTGATGGATTATGGTGTGCGTCGAAGCCCACTGCTGAAGGGAAGACGAGATGAGCGGCTCGCTGCGCACGAACGGCGCGACCCTGCACTACGACGTGCACGGCGCCGGTCCCGTGCTCCTGATCTCACAGAGCGGGGAGGGCGACGCGGACCGCACCGCCGACCTGGTCCGGCACCTCACAGGCGACCACACCGTGGTCACCTACGACCGGCGGGGGCTGTCGCGCAGCGCCCTGGACGACCCGAGCCGGGGCGCGACCATGGCCGACCACGTGGACGACGCCCATCGCCTGCTCGCCGCCGTGACCGACCAGCCGGCGCGCATGCTCGGATGCAGCTTCGGCGCCGTCATCGGGCTGCATCTGGCCGTCGAGCATCCGGAGCAGCTGGACACCCTGATCGCGCACGAACCGGTCGCTCCGGGCCTCCTCCCGGCTCCCGAACGCGTCCGCCACATCCGGGAGCTGGAGGAGCTGCAGGACCTCTACCGAGAGCGCGGCCTCGCCGAGGCCTTCGCCGGGATCGCCGCGGCGCTGGGCATCGATCCCGTCGCCCAGGACACCGAGCCCGGACTGACCCCCCATCCGCTGGACGACCGGCGGCGGGCCGGCTTCGACTTCTTCATCCGCAACGACTTCACCGCCGTCACCCGCGACACGCTCGACGTCGCCGCGCTCGGGGACACACCGGTCCGCGTCATCCCCGCCTTCGGGCGCACCACGCCCCGGCACGTCTTCGACTACCGGTGCGCGCACGAGCTCGCCGCCCTCCTCGGCGTGGAGGCGCGGGAGTTCCCCGGCGGCCACAACGGGAACACGACCCACCCCCGCGCGTACGCCACCCGGATCCTCGACCTCCTGGCCGCCTGAACGACGGACCGCGACCACGAGACGGCGCTTCCGGCGCACGCGCGACGGCTGATCACACTGCGCGCGGGTCAGTCCAGGCGGCCGGCCTCCTTGAGGAAGACGATGCCGTCGATCAGGTGGAGCTGGGCGGGGTCGAGGGGGAAGTAGGCGAAGTCCCGCGAGACGCGTGGGCTGGGCTTGAGGAGGGTTCCGGCCAGACGGCGGGCGTCGACGAGGGAGCGGCCCTGCGGGGCCTCCGACAGCAGGCCCTCGACGGTGTCCGGGGGCGGGGTGTCGCCGCCGACCGTGCCGAAGGCCGAGGCCAGGAAGGCGTACCGGTCGCCGAGGCCCACGCCCGCGACGGCCCCCGCGCTCCACCACTCCACCGGCGCGTCGCCCAGCAGCAGGAAGCTCTTGTCCCGCTGCAGGTGGCGGTTGTGCGCGAAGACCAGGGCCGGGCCGTGCCCGGCGACGGCCCGCAGGTTCTCGGCCATCATCTGGTCGCGCAGGCTCATCAGCCAGGTGAGCCGGGCCGGCGACGTGTCGGCGATCCAGTGGTGGTAGCGCAGCAAACCGGTCGCGGTGCGTCCGTACAGCGCCGCCAGGCCCTCGTCCGCTCCGGCGAGCTGCGGCGCGTGCGCGTCGAGGAACGCCACCAGGTCGTCGGCGATCAGTCGCAACCGCTGGGCCTCGGCGGACCGGCCGATCGACTGGGACGGGTCCATGGCGGCGGCGGGGTTCGACCACCGGTCGTCCGGGCCGAGAAGCTCGTCCAGGGTCTCGGGGGTGCAGGGGAGCGACGAGGGGTCCAGCCGCCCGGCGAGACAGCCGTATAGGCCGGTGAGCGCCTCGCGCGGGCTCGCCGCGCCGCTGATCTCCAGCGGAGCGTCGACACCGAAGAACCGGAGCTTCTCGTCGTGCTCCTCGTTGTACGCGCGCATCCAGCGCACGAGCTCGCGGTTGGCCGGGTAGGCGCCGAAGCCGTGGCTGAAGCCGCGTTCCATGACGTCGTCGAGGCTGCCCGCGCCCGTCGCGACGTAGCCGTCCACCACCAGGCCCATGAGACAGTCGCTCTCGATGGCGAACGACCGGTAGCCCTCGTGCTCGACCAGATGCCGGAAGATCTCGTTGCGCAGTTCGAGCAACGCCTCCACCCCGTGCCTGGCCTCGCCCAGGCCGAGCAGCAGGGGCCGCGCCGGCAACGACCGGAGGAACGCCGAGACGGCCGCGCCGTCGAGCGGCCGGGCTAAGTCATTGATGTCCATGATCGTGACGGTATCCTTGAACTCCCTGGTGAGGCTTCTCCGACGGCGTTCTTCACCGGCCGGTCGGAACTCTCAATCCTCGGTGTCCCCCAGGAGGCCCGCGTCGCGCACCTTCATCGCGACCTGCACGCGGTTGCCGGCGCCGAGCTTGGCGAAGATCCTGGTGATGTTCGCCTTCACGGTGGCGACGCTCATGTAGAGGCGCTCGGCGATCTCGGTGTTGGAGCGGCCCCGCGCGATCTCGACCGCGACCTCCAGCTCCCGCTCGGTGAGCCCGCCGAGCTCCGTGCTCGCCTCCGGACGGGCCGGTTCCCGTCCGGCGGTGGCCGCGGCGATCACCTGTCTGGCGACGCTCGGGGACAGCACGGGCTCGCCCTTCGCGACGGCGCGGACGGCCTCGATCATCCGGGGTGGCGGGGTGTCCTTCAGCAGGAAACCGTCCGCGCCGAGCCGCAGCGCCCGCAGCACCATCTCGTCGGCGTCGAACGTGGTGAGCACGAGGATCCGCGGCGGCTCCGGCCAGGCGCGCAGCATCTCGGTGGTGGTCAGCCCGTCCTGGCCGGGCATCCGGATGTCCAGCAGCACAAGATCGGGGCGCAGGTCGCGGATCACCTCCATGGCCCGCCGCCCGTCCTCCGCCTCGCCGACGATGTCCAGGTCGGGTTCTCCGCCGAGGATGAGGCGCAGGCCGGTCCGGACCATCGGGTCGTCATCCACCAGCACCAGTCGGGTCACGATCCGCAGTCTCCCATGGCAATCGGACATCGAGGATGAAACAGCCATCCCGAATCGTGTGGCTGAGGGTTCCGCCGGCCATCCGGGTCCGTTCCGCCAGACCCACCAGGCCCAGCCTGCCGCCGGGCCCGGGCGACGAACCGGGCCTGGCCGGGTTCGTCACCCGGATCCGCAGACCCTCCCCCGGCCGGCCGCCGAGTTCCGCGGTGACCAGGCTGCCCGGCGCGTGCTTGCGCGCGTTGGTGAGGGCCTCCTGCACGATCCGGTACGCGTGCCGGCCCGTCGGCGCGGGAAGCCGCTCCCGGCCGTCGACGCTGTCGTCCACCTCCACCCGCTGCCCGGCGGCGCGGACCTCGCCGAACAGCGCCTCCAGGTGATCCAGGCCCGGCTGCGGCGCCTCCAGCGCGCCGTCGTCGCGGAGCGTGCCCAGCACCGTGCGCAACTCGTTGAGCGACTGGTGCGCGTTCTCCTGGATGGCCAGCGCGGCCTCGCGCGTCTGCTCGGGGGTGAGGTCCGTCCGGTACGCCAGCCCCCCGGCCAGCATCGCCAGCAGGGAGATCCGGTGCGCGAGCACGTCGTGCATCTCCTGTGCGATCTTGACGCGCTCCGCCAGCCGCGCCCGCTCGATCCGCTGCCGCTGCTCGCGCTCGGCGGCCAGCGCCCGCTCCCGCAGCGAAAGCTCCAGGTCGCGGCGTCCGCGCAGATAGAGGCCGAAGACCGTGAGCGCGCCGAGGATCGTCACCCCCGACACCGTCGAGACGTACGTGGCCTGGGTGATCCCGTCCTGGACGGCGCCGGCCAGCAGGCACAGCACCGACACGACCGCGACGGGGATCGTCCGGCTCCACCGGCGATGGGTCACCAGCGACACGTACGCGACCAGCGCGGGACCGGTCGCCGTGGCGGAGACGGCGGTCAGCAGGACCGTCGCCACCGCGATCTGCCACGGCCATCGGCGCCGCCACCCCATCAGGACCAGGCCGAGGAGGCCCAGCCCCACGTCGGTCAGCACCTGGGCGAGGCGGCTCCCGTCCTGCGCGACGAGCCAGGCCAGCACCACCCCGTGGAACAGCATGGGCACCGCGGCGCACAGGTAGCGCAGCGCGACACCCCACCTGTCCAGGGGCGGCTGGTACTCCGGTCGGACACGCACAGCCCCACAGCCTAGAGACCGCGCTGACCTGCTCTTAGCGACCTGGGTCGACCTGTGGGCAGCCGAAGGTATCGATCGCCGGGGCCGAAGTGCCGCCCCGAGTCCGGCGCCGGCGGCCCCGGGTCTGATGCGGCGGCCTCCCGGCCCGCGATGAACTGGATCCGTGATCGAGTTCAGGCACGTCAGCAAGGACTACGGCAGGGTGAAGGCGCTCGACGACGTGTCCTTCACCGTCGAGCCGGGGAGCGTCACCGGCTTCCTCGGCCCCAACGGCGCCGGAAAGTCGACGGCCCTGCGCATCCTGGCCGGGCTCGCCCGTCCCTCCTCGGGCACGGCGACCGTCCTCGGCCGCCCGTACGCCGAGATGGCCTGTCCGGGGCTGCGGGTCGGCACGCTGCTCGACGCCGGGGGCGGGCACCCGGGCCGCACCGGCCGGGAGGTGCTGACGCTCGGCGCGCTCACCCTCGGGCTGCCGCGCGCACGGGTCGGCGAGGTTCTCGGCCTGGTGGGGCTGACCGAGCGGGAGAGCAGGCGGAGGGTCGGCTCCTACTCACTCGGGATGCGGCAACGGCTCGGGATCGCGCACGCGCTCCTCGGCCGTCCGGAGGCGCTCGTCCTGGACGAGCCCGTGAACGGTCTCGATCCGCAGGGCATCCACTGGATGCGCCACCTGCTGCGCGACCTCGCCGGCGCCGGGTGCGCGGTGCTGCTCAGCTCACACCTGCTGCACGAGGTGGAGCAGGTGGCGGACCACATCGTCGTGATCGGCCAGGGCCGCGTGCTCGCCCAGGGCACGGCCGCCGAACTCGGCCGGGGCGGCGGCCTCGAACGGACCTTCCTCGAACTGACCGCGGCAACCGCCCGCACGGCGCCGCCCAAGTGACCCCGGGTATACGGAGGACCGCAAAATGACCACCCGCACACACCGCCCCGAAGGCCCGCGCGACGCGGTCGCGGAGCACGGCTCGACGACCGAGGACGCGCCCATCCCCTTTCGCCGGCTGCTGCGGGTCGAGACCCGCAAGCTCGCCGACACCCGCAGCGGAAAGGTCATCGCGGTGCTCCTGGTCGCGCTGGTGGTCGCGTCCGTCGCCGCACGCGCCACCGTGGCCGGCCCGGAACCGCAGAGGCTGATCTTCACCGCCGGGATCGCCCTCGGCACCCTGCTCCCGGTGCTCGGCATCCTCACGATGACCGGCGAGTGGACGCATCGCACCGCGTTGACCACCTTTGTGCTCGAACCGCGGCGTCATCGCGTCCTCGCGGCCAAGTGCGTGCCGCCTCTGGTCGCGACGGTGGCGCTCTCGCTGCTGGCCATGCTGGTCGCGGTGCCGGTGACCGCCGTCGCGGCGGGCGTCCGGAACGTGCCCGCCACCTGGGAGGTCGATCCCGCCGCGCTGCTCGGCTGGACGGGGACGAACGTCCTGGTGACCGCGATGGGCCTCGCCCTCGGCGCCCTGCTCCTGAACGCGCCGGGCGCGATCGTGATCTGCCTGTCGGCTCCGATGCTGTGGAGCGCGGCCGCCCGGCTCGGGCCGGCCGGCGCGGCCCTCGCCGGATGGCTCGATCTCGGCACCACGTCCGCGCCCCTTTTGACCGGCGACCCGACCTGGAGCGACGGCGCCCGGCTCGCGGCGTCGGCCACCCTGTGGATCGTCGTCCCGATGACCGCCGGTCTGATCCGCGTGCTCCGCAAGGAGGTGACCTGACCGCCGGCCTTCCCGCGACCGCCCGGGCGGCCCCCGTCATCCGCCGGGGCGGGCAGAGGCCGGGCACGGCCCGGGTCGTCCGGCCGGCCCGGCCCGGAGCACGGGCGGTCCGGAGCGTGGGCGGCCCGGAGCGCGGGCGGCCCGGCGTTCGGGCAGCGTGGCGTGCGCCGCTGTCAGGGCCCGTCGAAACCGAGGTTGAGCCTCGAAACGTAGGCGCCGGCCACCGGGCCGCATGGCGTGCGGGCGGCGTGTGCGCCGCTGTCAGGGCCCGTCGAAACCGAGGTTGAGCCTCGAAACGTAGGCACCGGCCACCGGGCCGCATGGCGTGCGGGCGGCGTGTGCGCCACTGTCAGGGCCCGTCGAAACCGAGGTTGAGCCTCGAAACGTAGGCACCGGGCACCGGGCCGCCACCGGTGATCGGCGGAAACTCCACCGCCTCCTCGTCCTCGTCCGGGCTCCGCTCCCCCGCGCCGATCAGCGACCTGGTCAGCGCCTCGCGCTCGCCGAGCATCTCCTCCAGCGCCCGTCCGACGTGCTCGTCCGTGAGCACGGGTGTCCCGTCCCCGCCGCGCAGCGCGGACAGCACGGCCCTGCGCAGCAGTTCCTTGAAGAAGGACGCGGTGGCGCCCTCGGTCCTCGCGACGACCGGTTCCAGGGCGGCCGTCAGCCGCAGGTCACGGGCGTACAGGCGCAACAGGGCGGCCCGGCCGGCCGCGTCGGGCCGGGGAATCTCCACGGCGAGGTCCACCCTGCCCGGACGGTCGGCCAGCGCCCGCTCCAGCACGTCCGCGCGGTTCGTCGTGAGCACGAACGTGATGTCCGCGTCCGCCCCCACGCCGTCCATGGCGTCCAGCAGGGCGAAGAGCAGCGGGTTGCCGTCCTCGGTGAAGGAGCGGTCGCGGGCCACCAGGTCCACGTCCTCCAGCACGACGATCGCCGGTTGCAGCCGCCGGGCGAGACCGGCCGCCTGCGCGACGAAGCGGATCGCGGCGCCCGTCATCACGATGACGGTGCAGCCGGTCATCCGGCCTATCAGATAGCGCACCGTGTGCGTCTTGCCGGTGCCGGGCGGGCCGTGCAGCAGCAGGCCGCGCTTGAGGTGCTGCCCGTGCGCGCGCAGCCGGTCGGCCTGCTCGGCGATGCCGACGATGTGCCGTTCGATCGTGCCGAGCACGCCTTCGGGCAGGATCACCTGCTCGGCGTCGAGGTCCGGCCGGGGCAGGAAGGTGACGAGGTCGTTGCCCCGGTGCTCGCTCCACTGGAACGACAGGACCTGCCCCCGGTAGACGTCTTCGGCGCGCATGAGACGTTCGACCTCGTCGCGGGTGGCGGTCGCGCTCGTCCGGTCGGGGGCGAGCACGACGAGCCGGCACTCCGGCCCCGCGTGCTCATGGGGGCCCCGCAGGCTCAGCACGACCGGGACGCCCTCCGGAGACCGGGTCAGGACCAGGCCGAGCGAGACGACCTCCGTGGTCCGGTCGGGCCCGGTCGCCGCCGTCGCGTAGTCGACCGCACCCGGCTCGAACCGCTCCCAGCCGCGGGCGGCACTGGCGAGCATGTCGACGAGCTCGGTGTGCTCACGCCCCGGGCCTGTGACGCCGGCCCACTCGGCGCCGGGGCTGTACGCCGCGAGGTACGCGTCCGTGCCGCGCTGCAGGTTGACGTGTTCCCAGCTCGGGAAGCTCTCGGCGACGTTCACGACGTGCCGCAGGTCGCACCCGAGGTGCCCGGTGATCCGCGCCACGAGCTCGGGAGGCTCCCGGCCCTCGTCGATGCTCCGGCGGGCCTCGTGGAGAAGGTCGCTCAGCGCCCGAGCCAGGTGCTCGGCGTCGGTGAGATCCATATCATCCACAGTGACAGGCTTCGCGGCCCTTCGCCGGTGATTATCCCTCCGGTGCCGGGCCGGCGCCCGGAGTCTGGAGGACTCCGAGGAGCGCGGCCATGCGCTCCGTCTCGGCGGCGAGAAGGTCCTCCGGCACCGGTTCGAAGAGCTCCACGACCGGCCGCCCCTCCTTGGGCTCCCAGACCCCGGCCACGCGGCCCTGGTACACGACGACGGGCGAGATCCATCCGGCCGCACGGCTCACCCTCGGGCGCACGGCCTTGGGCAGGAGAGGCTCCAGGTCACGCGGGGCTCCCAGGATGAACTGGTCGAAGCCGGGCAGCAGACGCACCTCCTCGGACGGGCGGCACGCCAGCAGGTCGTCCAGGTGCTCGGCCGGCAGCACGGCGGGCACGCCGTCCACCTCGACCTCCGCGAGTTCGCCGCGCAGCCGGTGGAACCAGCCGCGCAGGACCGCCTTCGGCGTGGCGCCGCGCAGGAGCCACGCGTCGAACATCGCCGGCGTCGCCGGGCCGTGGGCGCCGAGGAACGCGCGGAGCAGGCGCGCTCCCCCCTCCTCCGCCGGGAGCGGCTCTCCACCGCCGTCCGGCAGCCAGCCCGCCGGGGTGGTGAAGGTGACCCTGCCGTCGCGCGGCGGCCCGTAGCACAGCTCGCCCAGGAAGCTCAGCGGCTTGAGCAGCGCGCCCCAGCCGGACGTGAGCGCCTCCCTCAGGTGGGCGTCCCCCGTCGCGTCGACGACCGCCTCGACCAGTTCCTCCCGCGTCAGCACCCGGCCGGTCAGCACGCGCGGCACGGCGTCCACGATCGCCTCGATCTCCCGGGCGGACACCCCGTGGCCGCGCTGCCAGGAGGGCTTCTCCCAGAACCGGTGCGCTCCGAGGGCGGCGCGGTAGGCGGGGAACTCGTCCGCCGGCAGCAGGTGAAGCGTGCCGCGCATCGTCCAGGTCTTGACCAGCGTCCGGTCACGCCACAGGGCGCCCTCGATCTCGCCGGGGGCCGGGTTCCGCTGCCGCACGGCGACGGCCAGCGCCGCCGACGAGGCGACCTGCGCCTGCACCCCGCACAGGCGCCGGACGACGGCCACCGCGTCACCGCCGCTCACAGGATCGATGTGCTGCCGCCTCAGCCTCCAGGCGAGCACCCGCCCCCACGTCGTCTCAGGAACCACGACACCCTTCTACACCCTGCCTGCGACAAAACGTCTTCCGTTCACGGCCGTACGACCTCCGGATCATCGGTGACGGGCGGGTGAGCACGCCCGTTGTTTCGCGATGACGGAACTACTGCGGCGATGCCTTGATCCCAAAGGGGAAAACTGGGGACACTTCCTCCGTACGTCGCATCACACCGCATCCGCCCCTTTCATAGCTGTCCGGCCGGCCACGGCCCGGCACACCGCCACGCCGTACCACCGCGACCCACAAGCGAGCGGCGGGCGGCGCGGCAGCGGGGCCGGCCACCCGGCGACCCGCCTGACAGGAAGGACCATTGCCGCGATGAGTCATCCAGCTCAGCGCCTGGGCGTCGTCGCCGAATCGGCGCCGGGTGAGACCCGGGTGGCGGCCACCCCGGCCACCCTCCCGCAACTGCTCTCACTCGGCTACGACGTGATCGTCGAATCGGGCGCCGGCGAGAGGTCGGGCTTCACCGACGACGCGTACGTCGGGGCGGGCGCGCGGATCCGCGGCCGGGCGGAGGCGTGGGGCGCCGACGTGGTGCTGAAGGTGAACGCCCCGGCGGAGGAGGAGATCGCGGCGCTGCCCGACGGCGCGACGCTCGTCTCCCTGATCGGCCCGGCGGCGAACCCGGGCCTGCTGGACTCGCTCGCGCGGCGGCCGGTGACCGTGCTGGCGATGGACGCCGTGCCGCGCATCTCCCGCGCGCAGTCGCTCGACGTACTGAGCTCGATGGCGAACATCGCCGGATATCGCGCGGTGATCGAGGCGGCGCACGCGTTCGGGCGGTTCTTCACCGGCCAGGTGACCGCGGCCGGGAAGATCCCGCCGGCGAAGGTCCTCGTGGCGGGGGCGGGCGTGGCCGGGCTGGCGGCGACGGCCACGGCCGTCAGCCTGGGGGCGATCGTGCGGGCCACCGACCCCCGGCCCGAGGTGGCCGAACAGGTGCGGTCGCTCGGCGCGGAGTTCCTCGACGTCGGAGTCGCCCAGCGGTCGGGCGCGGACGGGTACGCCAGGGAGACCTCGCAGGACTACGACCTGCGCGCCGCCGAGATGTACGCCGAGCAGGCCGCGGACGTGGACATCGTCGTCACCACGGCGCTCATCCCCGGGCGTCCGGCCCCCACGCTGCTCACGGCCGAGCACGTGGCGCTGATGCGCCCGGGCAGCGTCATCGTCGACATGGCCGCCGCGCAGGGCGGGAACGTCGCCGGCACCCGGGCCGGGGAGGTGGTCGTCACCGGCAACGGCGTGACGATCATCGGATACACCGACCTCCCCGGGCGGCTCCCCGCGCAGGCCTCGCAGCTGTACGGCACCAACCTCGTCAACCTGATGAAACTGCTCACTCCGGACCAGGACGGCCACCTGAGGCTGGACTTCGACGACCCCGTGCAGCGGGCGATGACCGTCGTCCGCGACGGCGAGAAGACCTGGCCGCCCCCGCCGATCGCGGTCAGCGCGGCCCCCGCCGCACCCGCCGCGACCCCGGCGGCGCCTCCGGCGCCCGTGGCGACGCCGTCACCCCCGCCGGGCAGGCGACGGCATCTGCTCGTCGCCGCCGTCGCCGTCGCGCTGTTCCTGCTGACCGCCTTCTCGCCGAACGCGCTGATCGAGCACCTGACCGTCTTCGTCCTGTCGATCGTGATCGGCTACTACGTCATCGGGAACGTCCACCACGCGCTGCACACGCCGCTGATGTCGATCACCAACGCCGTCTCCGGGATCATCGTCGTCGGCGCGCTGCTGCAGATCGGACAGGGGGGCGGGGTGGTCACCGCCCTGGCGTTCGTCGCGATCCTGCTGGCGAGCATCAACATCTTCGGCGGCTTCGCCGTGACCCGGCGCATGCTCGGCATGTTCACGAGGAGCTGACCGTGACTCTCACCACCGCCGCGCAGGCCGCCTACATCGTCGCGGCCCTGCTGTTCATCCTCAGCCTCGCGGGCCTGTCCAGGCATGAGACCGCGCGCTCGGGTGTCGTGTCCGGCGTCGCCGGCATGGTCGTCGCCCTCGCCGCGACGGTCGCCCTCGCCGCGGACGGCGGTGACACCCTCGCGGTCGCCCTGCTCGTGGCCGCGATGGCGATCGGCGCCGCCGTCGGGCTCTGGCGGGCCCGGGTCGTCGAGATGACCGCCATGCCGGAGCTGATCGCCATCCTGCACAGCTTCGTCGGCCTCGCCGCCGTACTGGTGGGGTGGAACGGCTTCCTCCAGGTCGAGGAGGGCGGCGCGGCGCGACCGGAGGCCGCCGGCTCGCTGCTGGGCATCCATCACGCCGAGGTGTCCGTCGGGGTGTTCATCGGGGCGCTGACCTTCACCGGGTCGGTCGTCGCGTTCCTCAAGCTGTCGGCCCGGATCGACGCCCGGCCGATGACGCTGCCCGGCAAGAACTACCTGAACCTGGGCGCGCTCGCCGCGTTCGCGGTCCTGACCGTGCTCTTCGTGGCCTCCCCCAACCTTGGGCTGCTCGTCGCGCTGACGGTGGTGGCGCTGTCGCTCGGCTGGCACCTGGTCGCCTCCATCGGCGGCGGCGACATGCCCGTCGTGGTCTCCATGCTCAACAGCTACTCCGGCTGGGCGGCCGCGGCGTCCGGCTTCCTGCTCGACAACAACCTCCTGATCGTCACCGGCGCCCTCGTGGGCTCGTCCGGCGCCTACCTGTCGTACATCATGTGCCAGGCGATGAACCGCTCGTTCCTGTCGGTGATCGCCGGGGGCTTCGGCGTCGAGACGGGGCACGCCGTCGACACCGACTACGGCGAGCACCAGGAGATCACGGCCGGCGACACCGCCGAACTGCTCAAGGACGCCAAGTCCGTGATCATCGCTCCCGGGTACGGCATGGCGGTCGCCCAGGCGCAGTATCCCGTGGCCGAGCTCACCCGCAGGCTCCGCGACCGCGGGGTGGAGGTCCGCTTCGGCATCCACCCCGTCGCCGGCCGCCTGCCGGGCCACATGAACGTCCTGCTCGCCGAGGCGAAGGTGCCGTACGACGTGGTGCTGGAGATGGACGAGATCAACGACGACTTCGCCGGGACGTCCGTCGTCCTGGTCATCGGGGCCAACGACACCGTCAACCCGGCGGCCGTCGAGGACCCGGGCAGCCCCATCGCCGGCATGCCCGTCCTGCGCGTGTGGGAGGCCGACCGGGTCGTCGTCTTCAAACGGTCGATGGCGACGGGCTACGCGGGCGTGCAGAACCCCCTGTTCTTCCGCGACAACACCCGGATGCTCTTCGGCGACGCCCGGCAGCGCGTCGAGGAGATCGTCGCCGCGCTCTGACCGCCGGGCCGCCCCGGCTCGATCGGCCCGGCCGGTCAGCCCAGCCGGCGGAGCAGATGAGCGCGGGCGGCCTCGTCCCCGGGGCCGCCGCGCTCGGCGAGCCGTTCGGCGACGTACCGGCGGTGGGCCTCGTCCGCGTTCCCGCCGTACTTGAACTTGCCGTCGATCTTCTGGATCGAGAGCCGCAGGCCCCGGATCCCGGGCAGGGACCTGCGGTGCTCGGCGGGGTCGGCGAGCCCGTGGTCGAGCCGGGCGAGCTGGGCGCGGAGGATCTCCGCCTTGCCCTCGGCGTCGTCGACGATCTCCGCGTGGCAGACCAGCTGCACCGCGGCGTAGTAGGTGGTCGGGATGCCGAGCCGGGGGTCCTCGCCGGTGCCCGGCAGCGCCTTCCACGCGCCCCGGACGTACGCCCAGTCTCCGGCCAGGGACAGCAGGACCGCGGGGTTCTCCTCGATCGCGGCCCAGACGGGGTTGGGCCGGGCCAGATGGAGCAGGACCGTCGAGGCGTCGGCGAGGAGGAACTGGGTCGGCACGACGACCGGCACGTCGCGACCGCGTCCCGACGCGATGAGGTGGCCGAACTCGCTCGCCCGGACGAAGGCCAGCGCCTCCTCCTCGGACGCGGCGTCCCACGGGTGGATCAGCATCCTCCCACTCTAGGCCGTGCCCATGAGCCCCCTTAGCCGGTCCAGGAGCTGTTCATGAAGGAGATGACCATCGGCACCGTGAGCGGCCCTATCACGGTCGCGTAGAGGATGATCACCCATCGGCGCCGGACGGCCACGCGGCCGATGAGCACCCACAGCGGCCACCACAGCAGCGCTCCCCGGGGCATCGACATGTAGAACGTCGACGTGGTCAGCACGGCCACCTGGAGCCCGACGTAGACGAACTCGGCCCAGCGGCGGGTGACCAGGAGCCAGACGAGCAGGAGAAGCCCCACGATCGCCACCGCGAGTTCCAGGCGGAACATCGGCCCGAACGTGGCGTCGCCGGTCATGTCCCAGGTCGAGCGGAACGACTCCCAGGGCAAGACCATCCGGCGGCCCCAACCGGCCTCCTGGGCGTGGTTCCAGGCCAGCCAGTCACCCGTACGGGAGTGCTGGTAGGCGGAGTAGGCGACGATCGGCGCGAACGGCAGCAGCAGCCAGGGCGCGTCCCGCCAGCCGGTCCAGCCGTCCCTGCGGATCCTGCTGACGACGAACTCCGTCACCAGCGCCGCGGCCAGGAACAGGCCGGTCACCCGTACGCACGACGCCCCGGCCGCTAAAGCGCAGGCCAGCGGCCAGTTGCGGTGCCGTACGGCCAGCCAGGCGGGCAGCGCGAAGGCGAGGAAGAGCGCCTCGGAGTAACCGGCGAACAGGAAGACGGCGGGCGGGCACAGCAGCAGGGCCAGCACCGCCCAGCGCCCGGCGCCGACGGGCCTCTCCAGGTCGGCGAGCTTGGCCAGCGCCACCATCGCCACCGCGCCGGCCACGAACGAGATGATCAGCCCGGCCAGGGTCCAGTCCTGGACCACGGCGTGGACCAGGCGCAGCGCCAGCGGCAGGCCGGGGAAGAAGGCCGGCAGCCCGGGATCGGGGTCCTGGCTCGGGTCGCCGCCGTAGCCGAACTCCGCGATCTCCCGGAACAGGTCGACGTCCCAGTAGTGCCACCGCTCCAGCAGCGGGGCCCGGTTGGTGCCGGAGACGGCCAGAACGCCGTAGACCGCCATGAGGACGATCCCGGCCCTGGTGCCGACCCACAGCAGCAGCGCGTCCCGGACCGTGGCCTTCCGCTCCGCCGCCTCGGCGGAGGCGTCCTCCGGCGGAGGACCCTCGTCGCCGCGCCCGGGCTCCTCCGCCTCCGGCGCGCGCTCCTCCGGGTCCGTCCCGGCCCGCTCCCCGTGCTCCGGGTCGCGGCCGGTCTCCTGGACAGAAGCCGTCACGTGCCGCCCCTCCACTCGCACCTGCCGGCACCGCCGTGCGTGCGCGGTGGCCGTACGTCCTTCCGCCTCCGGCGGAGTCTGCCGCCGGACCGGTCGTGCTCCGCGCGGCCGAGGGCGCGCCGGGGGTCCTGCCGCACCGGGGCCGTACGGGCGAGCGCGGACGCGCCCATGATCGGAGATGATGTCAAGGTCCGCGGGCCGTGCGCCAGTCCGAATCCGCACGAAAGCCACTTCCGGCACCCATGGGCACCGCTGACGTCGGAGTTCGCGCCGCCCTCGGACAGGCCCGCCGGCGCCCGGCCTGAAAATTCCATCGCCTCGTTCACGAATCGGTTCGCCGGACGGCACCGGGCGATCAGACCGCAGAACCGGTAAAGACGCCGCAGGTGAACGTTTCAGCAGGACGCGCAAGGAGCGTCGCGAACCTCCCTGGTCAGGCGATTGTCGCGGCCGGGTGCTCCGCACCGGGAACGGTCGATTTCTTGACGCATCCCATCGCGTCCTATTTGCTCCGCTGCACCACCACCACCAGCCATCCGGAGAGGGAGGCGCCTCAGAGCGGCCCCCGCCATTCTGAACGCTGACAGACCTCAGGAAGTCGCGTGATGGTGAGAGAACCGCGCACCAAGGGGTGGAGCCCGGGTGGCCTCCGCTCCCGGCCCTTACCTGATATGTCACCGGGTCCGCCGTCCGGGCGGGTCCGGCGCCCGTTGCCCGCTGGAGAGGTGCGATGACCCCCGCCCGCCCGGCCGCCCGGCCGGCCACCCGCCGCAGCGCTCGCACTGCCGTCGCCCGCGGGCCCGCGGGCGAACCGCAGGATCGCACCCTGCGACGGCAGGTCCTCTTCGCGATCGTCGCGGTGGCCTTCGCCGTGCACGCCAACGGCATCGGCAACGGCTTCGTCTACTTCGACGATCCCGAGGGCGTGATCGACAACATCTCCATCCGGGAGTTCAGCGCGGCCAACATCGGCCACTGGTTCACGACTCCGCTCCAGTTCATGTACACGCCGCTGGTGTACGTGTCGTACGCGGTGGACTATCTGTTCGGCCAGGGCGCGGCGGGCGTGTACCACTTCACCAACGTGGTGCTGCACCTGGTCAACGTGGTCCTGGTGTTCCTGCTGACCCGCCGGCTGATCGGACGCCTCTTCCCGGCCGCCTTCGTGGCGGCGGCCTTCGCGATCCATCCCGTGAACGTGGACACGGTCGCGTGGATCTCCACCCGCAGCAACCTGCTGGCCACGCTCTTCTCTCTGGCCGCGCTGCTGGCGTACCTGCGTCATCTGGAGTCGGAGCGGTGGCCGCCGCTGGTCTGGTCGATGCTCCTTTTCGGGCTGGCCGTGCTCTCCAAGTCGACCGCGGTCGTGCTGCCCCTCATGTTGTTCCTCGTGGACTTCTTCCGGGGCCGCCCGCTGTCACGGCGCCTGCTGCTGGAGAAGATTCCCTTCCTCGCCGTCTCCGCGGCCGCGGTTCTCGTCGCGCTGAACGTGCGTGAGGACGTGGTCCCGCCGCAGGGGTACACGATCCTCGACCGGTTCCTCCTGGCCTGCTCGGCGGTGGGCAACCACCTGGTGCAGGCGGTTTATCCGCTGCGCCTGTCCCTCGCCTACGAGTACCCCCACGCACCGCTGCCCTGGGCCTACTTCCTCGTCCCGCTCGCCCTCGCGGCCGGAGCCGCCGTTCTCCTGCTGGTGAAGCGAACCCGCAGGGTCGTGGTGTTCGGGCTCGGGTTCTTCCTGGTCGGCGTCGCCCCGGCCCAGGCCGTGCTCCTCATCGACGGCTACCACGCGAACAGATACGTGTACCTGCCCTATCTCGGCCTGTTCCTGATCGCGGCCTGTTTCGCGGAGCAGGCGATCCGGCACCGTCACCGCTGGCTGCGGGTCTCGACGATCGGGGCGATGGCGGCGTTCGTCGCGTTCTTCGCCACGCTGACGGTGATCCGGAACACCGCCTGGCGGGACACGGAGACCATCATGAGCGACGCCATCGCCAAGGAACCCGGCGTGGCGTTCACGTACAACGCCCGGGGCATCGCCAGGTTCCGCGACGGCCGGTACGACGGCGCCACCGCGGACTTCGAGCGCACCGTCGCACTCGACCCGGACTTCATGCTCGCGCACCACTACCTGGGCATGACGAAGTATCACAACGGCGACTATTCGGGGGCGCTCACCGAACTCGACAAAGTGGTGTCGCGGCTGCCGACCTTCGCCGCCGGCTACAACGAGCGCGGGAAGACCAGGATCGCCCTGCGCGACTACCAGGGGGCGTACGCGGACCTCTCCACCGCCGTCCAGTACGACCCGCAGCTGGCGGAGGCGTACTACCTCAGGGGTGTCGCCGGGACCGAGCTGGGCAACCCGCAGGGGGCGGTGTCCGATCTGAACACGGCGATCGCGCTGTTTCCCGGATACGCCGACGCCTATCACCAGCGTGGCGTGGCCGAATCCCGCCTGGGCGACACCCGCGCCGCCTGCGCCGACTGGACCACGGCGGCGTCCCTCGGCAGCACCGCCGCGAACACGGCCGTCGCCGAGAACCACTGCACCGGTTAGCCGCGCCCGGTGGCGGCGAGGTAACCGGCCAGCATGGCGAGTGCCACGTCGGTGACGGCCTGGTCCGCAGGCAGGAAATCGGGCGCGTGCAGGCGGACCTCCTCCCCCGTGGCCACACCGACGAACATCATCAGTCCGGGCAGCGTGGTGGAGAGGTAGGAGAAGTCGTCGGCGCCGTAGGAGACCATGGGGCGCGACGGGGTCAGGCCCAGATCGGCCAGCTCGGCGCCTGCCCGCGCGGCGAGTGCGGGATCGTTGTGCAGGACCGGCTCCCCGCGGGTGATGGTCACCTCGGCGGTGCAGCCGTGCGCGCGGGCGAGCAGGTCGGCCACGTCGGCCAGGTGGGTGTGCACCTGCTCGCGGGTGGGCTCGTTCATGGCGCGCAGGGTGCCGCCCGCCACAGCCTGGTCCGGCACGACGTTGGAGGCGCTGCCCGCGCGCAGCGTCGAGACGCCGAGCACGGCGGAGCTGACGGGGTCGACGTTCCGGCTGACGATGTGCTGCAGCCCGACGATGACGTGCGCGAGGGCGAGCACCGGATCCCTGGTCAGGTGTGGGTAGGCGGCATGGCCGCCGCGGCCCGTGACGGTGACGACGAACTCGTCCGCCGCGGCGTTGACGGTGCCGGGGGTCGCCGCCACCTCCCCCTGCGGAAGAGTGGGCTGGACGTGCGCCCCGATGATCGAGGTCATCTCGTGCTCGCGCAGGAGCGGCGACCCGGCGATGTCGAGGGCGCCGGAGGGATAGGTCTCCTCCCGCGGTTGCAGCACCGCGACCAGCGGTGGCGCGCCGGGGGTCACGGCGACGGCCCGGCACAGCGCGACCAGCGCGGCGAGGTGGACATCGTGACCGCAGGCGTGCATGCGGCCCGAGCGGGTGGAGGCCCAGGAGGCGCCGGTCCGCTCGGTCACGGCCAGCGCGTCCAGCTCGGCGCGTACGCCGACGGCCGGGCCGGGACCGCCGACGCGCACCAGCGCTCCGGTGCCGGCCACCAGATCGACCGGGTGACCGGGAAGTTCCGCCAGGACCAGGTCACGGGTCGGCCCTTCGGCTCCGGAGAGGTCGGGCGCGGCGTGCAGGCGGTGGCGCAGCTCCACGGCCGCGGCCGTCTCTCCTCTCAGGGCGCGCTCCAGACGAGCGGCCAGCGGCTCGTCCCGGTCCGGCATCACAGCGGGGCAGGGCGTCGGACCGGTCACTCCGCGGGCTCCAGCCCGTAGACGCGCGACGCGTTCGTGGCACCGATCATGGTGGCGACCCTGATCGCGTCCGGCTCGGTCCACTGCCCGGCGTCCACCCAGCTCCGCAACGCCTCGCACAGGCCACGGCGGAACAGGTGCGCGCCCAGGTAGTGCAGCTCGGCCGGCCCCCACGCGTCGGAGGAGAAGAGGATCTTGGCGAAGGGGGCGAGCTCCAGCGACTCGGCTATCACGGCGCCGGAGCGGCTGCCGGTGTAGTTCACCGCGAGCCCGACGTCGAAGTAGACGTGCGGGAACACCTGGGCGAGGTAGCCCGCGTTGCGGTGGTAGGGGTAGCAGTGCAGCAGGAGCACGTCCACGCCGTGCGGCTCGACCAGCTTCAGCCAGCGGGTCAGCAGCAACGGGTCGCACAGATGCAGCTCGACGTCCGGGTCGCCGTAGCCGGCGTGCAACTGCAGCGGCAGCCCCTGGGCCACGCCGGTCCACAGACCGAAGCGCAGCAGTACGGGGTCCTCCACCCGTGGGCCGTTCTCGGGAGCGGTGGCGAGCCAGCGTCCGGCGGCGTCCACGACCTCGCGCTCAGAGGGCGGCTCGGGGTCGAAGGCGAAGCCGTACCGGTAGGCGACGATGCTCTTCAGCCCCACCGCGCCCGCGCAGCGGGCGGCCAGTTCCTCGCGGAACCGACCGGGCAGTTCGGCGGCGCTCACCCCCGTGGCGGCGACCTCTTCGAGCACGCGCTCGATTCGCACGATCTCGGCGGCCGGGCGGTCCGACGCCTCGGCCATGCCCGCGACGCCGAGCACGTCCTCCCCGCGGTAGCCGGTCTCGACCAGGAAGCGGCCGATGCCGCTGCCCCGCAGCAGCCGCCGGTTGACCTCGGCCGCGCCCAGCTCGGCACGGCGGGCGAGGTAGTCCTCGGGCGAGGCGTGCGCGCTCAGCCCGAGTACGGGGGCGCACCAGCGGCGGATCGCGAAGCCGATCTGGGAGTCGAACTGCGTCATGAAGGGCGGAATCGGCCGGTCGGACTCGGTGACCAGCGTCTCGAAGGCGGGCCGGTCGAGGTCGACGGCGGAGGCGCCGTGCACGTGGTGGTCGACCAGCGGCAGCGCGGCGACCACGTCCTCCAGGCGGGGCTCAGTAGACATCGGCGACCTTACGGCAGAGTTCGGCGGGGGAAAGCTCGGCGACCTCGGCCAGTTCCGCGCGCCGCACGGCCAGGAAGGCATCGAGAAGCTCGGGCGGGAACCAGCCCCGGGCCACCTCGTCCTTCTCGAGCGCGGCCAGCGCCCGCGTCAGCGAGGCCGGCAGCGCGGGCTCGCCGGCGAGGTCGGCCTCCGTGGCGCTTTCCGGCCAGACTCGGACGGGCTCGTCCTTCTCAAGCCCGGCCAGCCCGGCGCGGACCAGGACGCCGAGCACCAGCCAGGGGTTGGCCGTGGCGTCGGCGGCACGGTACTCCAGGTGAAGCTGCGGGGCAGGGCGGGCTCCGCCGATCTCGACCGTGGGCGTGATCCGCAGCAGCGCCTCGCGGTTGCGCTCGGCCAGGAACACCCCGCCCGCGCTCCACCGGTGCGGGGTGAGGCGCAGGTAGGACACGGGGTTGGGCGCGGTGACCGCCACGAGCGCGGCGGCGTGGCGCAGGATGCCGGCCGCGAACTTCGCGGCGACGGCGGAGAGGCGGCCGGGGGCGGCGGCGTCGTACATCACCGGGGTGCCGTCCTGGTCGCACAGCGAGAAGTGCACGTGGACGCCGTTGCCGACGCCGCCGGGGTCGGCCATGGGGACGAAGGTGGCGTGACGTCCGCGCCGCCGCGCCAGGTCGCGGACCAGTTCGCGCAGCACGACGGCGCGGTCGGCGGCGACCAGGGCGGAGGCCGGACGCAAGGTGATCTCGAACTGGCCGGGGCCGTACTCCGGCAGCCAGCATTCCGGCTCCAGGCCGGCACTCTCCAGCAGGGCGACCAGGTCGGTGCCGAACGGCTCGGCCGCGCGCAGCCGCTGGAAGGAGAACGGCGCCTCGTCGTCGGGCCCGTCGAGCATGAACTCGTGCTCGAAGGCCGCGCGGATCTCGAGGCCTGTGCTCTCGCGCAGGTCCCGCAGGGCCGCGGTGAGGAACCCGCGGGGGCAGCCCGGCCAGGGGGCGCCGTCCATGCCTGTCTGGTCGGCCAGGTGCAGGCGCACGCCGGGCACGTCACCGTCGGCGGGGATGTCCACGCCGGCGGCCGGGTCCGGCAGCAGGCGAAGGTCGCCGGTCGAGCCGAACGGGTTGTCGTCGGCGAGGTGGCCGAAACAGGTCAACGCCAGGTCGGCGGGCACCCAGCCCACCCCCGTCGCCAACGTCCGCGCCAGCCGTGCCACCGGGATCGCCCGGCCTCGCACCTGGGCCGCGAGGTCGCAGGTCGCCACGAAAGCGGTCCCGGTCGTCATCGGCTCTCCTCTCCACGCCGGGCCGGCCGTCGCGTCCCGGCCGCCCTAGTGAAACATATGGTTCAGAAGTTGAGTCAAGGGATTGATATGAAATTTATTCTGCGTGTAGCCTGCCAGGCCTGACGGAATAAGCCCAGGTCACGGGGTGGCGGTGGCGCCGTCTCAGGCAGGGAGGCGTTTCATGGCCAAGAACACGGCACCGCCCGGCGGCGGGCCGGCCAGCACCGTGACGCTGGTCACGGGCGGCGCCCAGGGCATCGGCAGAGGTGTCGCCGCGGCCTTCCGGGAAGCGGGCTCGAAGGTCGTCATCGCCGACGTCGACGAGGCCCGGGCGGCGGAGACGGCCGCCGGGCTGTCCGGTGTGAGCTGGGTGCGGATGGACGTGCGCGACCCGGCATCGGTGGCGGCCGCGACCGCGGAGGCGGCGGCCCGGCACGGCGGTCTGGACACCCTCGTCGCCTGCGCCGGCGTCTACCCGAACACTCCCCTGCCGGAGATGGATCCGGCCGAGTGGGACGAGGTGTTCGCGGTGAACGTCCGCGGCGTGATGCTCGCGGCGCGCGAGTTCGCCCGAACGCCGGGCGCCACGGGGACCGGGCGCAGGATCATCGCGATCTCCTCCGGAGCGGCCAGGTCGGCGCGCGTGGGGGCCGCGCACTACTGCGCCTCGAAGGCCGCCCTGGAGATGCTGGTGAAGGTCCTCGCGCTGGAGCTGGCGCCGTCGGGCACCACGGTCAACGCCGTCGCGCCCGGCCTGATCGAGGTACCGGCGACCGCGGCGCTCGCCCCGGAGTACATCGCGACGCTCGTCGCCGGGCAACCGGTGCACCGCATGGGCACCCCCGCGGAGGTCGCGCGAGCCTGCCTGTTCCTGGCCGATCCCGGCTCCTCCTTCATCACGGGGAGCGTCCTGGACGTGGACGGCGGATTCCTGGCCGGCACTCCCCTGCCGCCGAGCTGAGACCCGTCGCAGGAGGTCACAGACCTACCGGTCCTTGCCAGAGGAGTAACAAATTTTTTACGAACATAGTATTTGACCATAGATGCAACATACATTTCAATTGCCCGAAGTGACGGAACGGTGCAAAACAGACAGGTAGTCGTCCCGTACGCGGTCCGGCCCCTCCTCCGTCCGGCCGGCTTCCGATCAACTCAGCCCTGATCACGCAGAGAGGTTCCCCGTGGCCCGTCCTTCCTTCCTTCGCATCCCACCCGTCCGGGCCGCGGCAGCACTGCTGACCGCGGGCGCCCTCGCCACGATGACCGCCTGTTCCTCCACCGCCCCGGCCTCCGAGGCCGAGTCCACGGGGAAAGCCGGCGGCGGGGAGATCCAGATCGGCCTGCTGGCCCCCCTGACCGGCGGCTCCGCCTCCGACGGCAAAGGCATGCGGCAGGGCGCCGAACTGGCGATCAAGCAGCTCAACGAGCGCGGCGGCGTCGCGGGGTACACCTTCAAGCTCAAGAGCGTCGACGTCCAGGGCCAGTCGAACGACGCGGTCACCAAGGGCGTGCAGACCCTGGTGGACGACGAGTCGGTCAAGGCCGTCGTCACGGGGTACGCCTCCACCTCCAACTTCGAGATCGACGAGTTCGCCGCGGCCGAGAAGATCTATCTGATCGGCGGCAACACCGCCCAGACCCAGACCATCATCGAGAAGGACCCCGCCAAGTACCCCACCGTCTGGTCGGTCACCCCCAACTACGACGCCTACGGCGTCGAACCGGTGACCCTGGCCGAGTCCTGGGCCGATCAGGGCCTGTGGAAGCCGCGCTCCAAGACCGTGTTCCTGGTCCGCTCCG
Source organism: Microbispora cellulosiformans (assembly GCF_008728085.1). Taxonomy (NCBI): domain Bacteria; kingdom Bacillati; phylum Actinomycetota; class Actinomycetes; order Streptosporangiales; family Streptosporangiaceae; genus Microbispora; species Microbispora cellulosiformans. The sequence goes on from NZ_VYTZ01000002.1 coordinate 644,995, forward strand.
ACAACCCCTACAGCGAGAGCATCGCCGACGGCCTGGTCAAGACCTTCGAGAGCAAGGGCTGGAAGATCGCCGGGCAGGAGAAGGTGCCCTTCGGCGCGGTCAACGACTGGGGCACGGTGATCGGCAAGATCCGCTCAGCGGACCCCGACTTCATCGTCAACACCGACTACCAGGTGGCCAACGAGGCCGGCTTCATGCGGCAGTTCCTGCAGAATCCCACCAAGTCGCTGGTCTTCCTGCAGTACGGCCCCAACCAGCCCCAGTTCTTCGAGCTGACCAAGCAGCAGGCCGACGGCGTGCTCTTCAACAACCTGGCCGGGCTCGTGCCCTCGCCGAACTACGCGCCGTCCGAGCAGCTCAAGAAGGACTGGAAGGCGTCGTACGGCACCGAGGAGGTCGACCCGCAGGGTGTGCTCACCTACTCCGAGATCATGATCTACGCCGAGGCGCTCGGGAAGGTCGGCGACCCCGACGACGCCAAGGCGGTCGGCGCCGCGATCGGCGCGAGCGACACCGAGCAGGCCAACGGCCGGATCGCCTTCGACCCCGCCACCCACCTGGCGAAGCAGGGCGATGACTTCGTCCCGCTGCAGTCCTTCCAGTTCCAGGACGAGAAGAAGGTCCTGATCGCTCCGGAGAAGTACAAGACCGGCACCTTCCGGCTGCCGCCGTGGATGAAGTGACCGGCGCGAGGGACGCGAACATGACCGACAGCCTTCTGACGCTGCCGCCGGGCAAGCGGATGGCGGTGGCGCTGACCTTCGACTTCGACGCGCACTCGCCCTGGATGGGCACGGTGGGCCGCACCTCGCCGTCCTACCTGTCACGCGGCGACTTCGGCGCCGAGCAGGGCGTCCCCCGCCTGCTGGAACTGCTGGGCCGCCACGACCTGCCGGCCACCTGGGCCACCCCCGGCCACGACCTGGTGACCTTCCCGCACCGCATCGAGCAGATACTCGCCGCGGGGCACGAGATCGCCGCGCACGGCTGCTACCACGAGGTGGTGCCGAGCCTCGGGCCGGACGAGGAGCGGCGGCTGATGGAGGTGGCGCTCGGCCAGCACGAGCGCGTCGTGGGCCGCCGCCCGCGCGGGTATCGCTCCCCCGCCTGGGACTTCTCCGAGACCACCCTGGACCTGCTGGAGGAGTTCGGCTTCGACTGGGACAGCTCCCTGATGGGCCGGGAGTTCGAGCTGTACCGGCCACGCCGGGTCACCCTCAACTACGAGTCGGCCAACGAGTTCGGCCCCGAGAGCCGGATCATCGAGATCCCGGTCTCGTGGTACCTCGACGACTGGCCGTCGGTGGAGTACGTCGCGGGCGTCTCGGCGCTCGGACCGCACCGCGACATGGAGGACCGCTGGCACACCATCTTCCAGTACGCCCGCGAACGGGTGCCGGGCGCGGTGTACGTGCTCACCATGCACCCGCAGACGATCGGCCGCTCCCACCATCTGCTGGTCCTGGAAGGGCTGATCGAGCGGATGCTGGAGGCGGGCGACGTGTGGTTCGCGACCCTCAGCGAGATCGCCGATGCCTGGCGTGGCTGACCGGGGCGCCGCGTCCGGCGGCATGGTCACCGCTCCCGACCCGCGGGCAGCCCACGCCGGTGCCCTGATGCTGCGGGCCGGCGGCAGCGCCGTGGACGCCGCCGTCGCCACCGCCTTCGCGATCGGCGTGGTCGAGCCGTTCATGAGCGGGATCGGCGGCGGCGCCTGGCTGGTGGTGCGCGAGCCGGGTGCGCGTACCGCCACCACCGTCTGCGGTCCGATCCGGGCGCCCGGCCTGGCCACCGCGGACATGTTCCCGCTCGCGCCCGGCGCGGACGCCGCCGGCCTGTACGGCTGGCCGGCGGTGCGCGGCGAGGCCAACATCATCGGCCCGCTGTCGGTGGGCACACCGGGAGCGGTCGCCGCGCTGTGCCGGGCGCACGCCCGCTTCGGACGGCTGCCGCTGGCCGAGGTGCTGGCCCCCGCGATCGAACTGGCCGAGGAGGGCCACGAGACCAACTGGTTCGCCTCCTCGGCGATCTGCGCCGAGGCCCGCGCGCTTCGCGCGTACCCGGACAGTGCGGCGCTGTTCCTGCCCGGCGGGCTGCCGCTGCGCGGCCCGTCGCAGGGGCCGGGCGACCGGCTGGTCCAGCCCCGCCTGGCCGCGACCCTGCGCGACATCGCCGAAGGCGGCCCCGAGGCGTTCTACCGGGGCAGGGCCGGGCGGGCGATCGCCGCGTTCACCGGCGCGGCGGGCGGCGCGCTGCGGGAGGAGGACCTGGCCGGCTACGAGGCCGCCGAGGCCGAGATCGAGCCGGTGGCGATCGGCCCGCTGCGCGTGTACGGGCCGCTCGCCACCGGTGTGGTGAGCGTCGCCGAGGCGCTGCAGATCGTCGAGGCGGCGGGCCGGGCCGGCCTGGACCGGGGCCCCCGCCTGTGGGCGCGCGCCCTGTCCCGCGCCTTCGACGACCGGCTGCGCGAGGTGGGCACCGGGGAGGAGGAGGATCCGGCGTGGGCGCGCCTGGCCGGCGCCGAGCACGCCGAGGAGGTCGTCGCGGAGTGGACCGCCGGGCGCGGCACCGCGCGGCGGCCGCTCGCGGGCCCCGCCAGGGCCGGCTGCACCTCGCACCTGTCGGCGGTGGACGGCCGCGGCATGACGGTCTCGCTCACCCAGACGGTGCTCGACCTCTTCGGCTCCCGGATGGTGGAGCCGGAGACCGGCGTCGTGCTCAACGACGGGATGATGTACTTCGACCCGCGCCCCGGCCGCGTGACCAGCATCGCACCCGGGGCCGCCGGGCTCAGCGCGGTCAGCCCCGTCATCGTGACGGGCCCCGGCGGCGAGGCGGTGCTCGGCGCCTCGGGCGGACGGCGGATCATCTCGGCCGTCGCCCAGATCATCGCCCGCTGGCGCGACGGCGCCACCCTGCAGGACGCCGTGGACGCCCCCCGGCTGCACGCAGAGGGCACGCGGGTCTGGCTGGACCGCCGCGAGGAGCGGGCCGCCGCCGACCTGGCGGCGGCCGGACACGACGTGCGCGTCGTCGCCGAGGAGCCCACCACCTGGCATTTCGCCCGCCCCAACGGCATCGCGCGCCGCGAGGGGACGGGCTGGACGCCCGGCGTCGATCGTATGAAGCCCCACGGCGTGGGCGTCTGCCACGACGGCACAGCATCACTTCCAACGGACTGAGGGGATATCGCGGATGGCGAGGAGCACTCTTGCGGGCCGGCGGGCCCTGGTGACCGGCGCCGCGGGCGGGATCGGCGCGGCCGTCGCGCGCGGCCTGCTCGACGAGGGCGCCCAGGTGATGATCTCGGATGTGGACGCCGGGCGCGGCGAGCGCACAGCGCACGAGCTGAGCGGGAACGACGGGCCCGGCTGCGTCTTCCAGCGCGCCGACGTCTCCTCCGAGGAGGAGGTGACCGCGCTGGTCGCCCGGGCCGAGCGGGAGCTGGGCGGGCTGGACATCCTGGTCAACAACGCCGGAGTGGCCGAGAGCGGCGGCGGCGTGACCGGTGTGCCGGTCGCCGAGTGGCGCCGGGTGATGGACGTCAACGTGACCGGCACGTTTCTGTGCAGCAGGGCCGCGTTCCCGCTGCTGGCCCGGAGCGGCCACGGCGCGGTGGTCAACCTGTCGTCCATCTTCGGGGTGACCGGCCTGCCCGCCTTCCCCGCCTACTCCGCGTCGAAGGGCGCGATCGCCAACCTGACCAGGCAGCTCGCCGTCGAGGGCGGCCCGATGGGCATCCGGGTCAATGCCGTGCTCCCGGGCTACGTCGACAACGACATGGGCGACTCGCGCAGCCTGCTGAGCCCCGGCGACGCGGCGGAGGCGCTCCGGCAGCGGGAGGCGGCGGCCGCCCGCCAGCCGATCGCCCGTCAGTGCTCGACCGGCGAGATCGCCGCCGTGGTGACCTTCCTCGTCTCCCCGGCCGCGTCGTTCGTCACCGGCGTGCTGATGCCCGTGGACGGCGGGTTCCTCGCCCAGGGCGACTGGCGCGGACCGGAGGCGTCATGACCGCGCCCGTGCTGCTGGCCGCCGAGGAGGTGACCAAGTCCTTCGGCAGCCTGCTCGCCGTGGACGGGGTCTCCATCGAGGTGCGCCGCGGCGAGGTCTTCGGCCTGGCCGGCCCCAACGGCGCGGGCAAGAGCACGCTGTTCAACCTGCTGACCGGCATCCCGATCCGGCCCGACTCCGGAAAAGTGATCTTTGACGGGCAGGAGGTGCAGAACCGCTCGCCGCGCTGGATCGCCAAGGCGGGGCTCAAGCGCACCTTCCAGACCGAGGCGGTCTTCGAGTCGCTCAGTGTGCGGGACAACGTACGCGTCGGATCCGCCTACGGCGGCGCCGGGCGCACGGCACGCTGGGACCGGGCTCGCTGCGCCGAGGCCCTGGAACGGGTGGAGCTGGGCGGCGACTGGGACCGGCCGGCCGACGGGCTGTCGCTGATCGACCGCAAGCGCCTGATGATCGCCTGCGCGCTGGTGAGCGGGCCCTCCCTGTTGCTGCTCGACGAGCCCGCGGCCGGGCTGGACCCCGCGGACCAGGAGGCGCTGATCCGGCTGCTGGCCGGGATACACGCCACCGGCACCACGATGGTGATCATCGAGCATGTCCTGTCGGTGCTGGAGGCCCTGGCCGGACGGATGGCCGTGCTGGACAGCGGAAGGGTGATCGTGACCGGCGCCCCCGCCGAGGTGCTCACCGACCCCCGCGTCGTCGAGGCGTACCTCGGGCCGGGGGGCGGGCGATGAGCGACCTGCTGACCGTGACCGATCTGAGCGCGGGATACGGCCACTCGACCGTCCTGCGCGGGATCTCGCTGCGCGTCGGCGAGACCGAGGCCGTGGGACTGCTGGGTCCCAACGGCCACGGCAAGACCACGCTGCTGCGCTGCGTGTCCAACCTGCACCGGGCGGCTTCCGGCACCATCTCCTACGCGGGCCGCGACACGCGGGGCGACTCGCCCCGCGCCCTGGTCCGCCGCGGCCTGGTCCACATTCCCCAGGGCTCCCGGCTGTTCCCGCACCTCACCGTGGAGGAGGCGCTGCGCCTGTCGGCCGCCGCCAGCGGGCACGCGGCGAACTGGCGGGAGGGCCTGGAGCACGTCTTCTCCGTCTTTCCCCGCCTGAAGGAGCGCCGCGGGCAGCTCACCGGCACCCTGAGCGGCGGCGAGCGGCAGATGGCCAGCCTGGGCATGGGCCTGATGGCCCGGCCCACCCTGCTGATCCTCGACGAGCCCACGCTGGGCCTGTCGCCGAAAGTCAAGCATGAGCTGAGCGAGTGCATCATGCGCATCCGCGCCGAGGTGGCCTCGATCATCCTCGTGGACGGCGACATGGACCTCGTACTCGCTCTCACCGACCGTTACCACGTCGTGCTACACGGTGACATCGTGCACAGCGGCGCCTCCGACGCTTCGGTGGGCCGCGAGGAGATGATGTCGCTCTTCCTCGGAGGGTCCGCCGATGAGCGGCATTAGCGCCATCCTGACCAGCACGCTCGTCCTGGGCGGGCTCTACCTGCTCATGGCGGCGGGGCTCACGCTGATCTGGTCCACACTGCGGGTGTTCAACTTCGGGCACGGCGCGCTGCTGATGTTCGGGGCGTACCTGTCCTGGACGCTGCTGGAACGCGCCGGGCTGCCCCTGCTCATCGCCCTGGTGGGCGGAGTGCTGGCGATGGCCCTGGTCGGAGTGGTCTACGAGTTGCTGCTGGTCAGCCCGTTCATCCGGCGCCCGAACGGCGACATGCTGGTCATGGTGGCCACGCTGGCCGCCACCATGCTGCTGCAGAGCGGCGCGCTGCTGCTGTGGGGGCCGGAGATCAAGCAGATCCCGCGGCTCGGCTCGGCCAGGGTCGAGCTGGGCGGCGCGGTGGCCGAGGGCACCCAGCTCGTCACCATCGTGCTGGCGCCGGTACTGGTCGGCCTGCTGGCGCTGGTGCTCAAGCGCACCGGCATCGGGCTGACGGTGCGGGCGCTGGAGCAGAACCGCGAGCACGCCCAGCTCCTGGGCATCTCACCCCGCCGGGTCTACCTGTTCGTGGTGATCGTCGCGATCGGGCTGGCCGCGGTGGCCGGGGTGCTTCTGGGCAGCATCCGGTTCATCTCACCGGGCATGGGCGACGATCCGCTGCTGCGTGCCTTCGTGGTGCTCGCCTTCGGCGGCGCGGGCAGCCTCGGCGGCACCATCGCCGGCGCGTACGCCATCGGCCTGCTGGAGGCGGTGACCACCTACTACTTCGGGCTTTCGTGGAGCCCGGTCCTGGTGTTCCTCGCCATGATCGTCATCATGCTGGCCCGGCCCGAGGGTCTGCTGCGCAGCCAGGTGAGGAGCGCATGAGCGCCATGGGAAACGCGCGTGCCTGGTCCGGATGGACGCTCTACGCGATCGTGCTGTTCGTCCTTCCCATGGTCTTCACCGACCCGCACACCCGCCTGCTACTGATCCTGATCACGATGTACGGCATGCTCGCCCAGGGCTGGAACCTCACCCTGGGTTTCGCCGGAATCTTCAACTTCGCCCAGATCGCCTTCTTCGGGGTGGGCGCCTACACCGCGGGCATCCTGGCCACGCGGACCGGGATCGACCCCTGGCTGGCCCTGCCGATCTCCGGCGTCTCGGCCGTGCTGGCCTCGCTGGTGGCCTTCCTGCCGGTGCTGCGGCTGCGCGGCATCTACGTCGGCCTCGCGACCTATGTGTTCTCGCAGCTCTGTATCTACCTGGTGCTCGGCCAGGCGGGGCTGACCGGCGGCTCCAACGGCATCGTCGGCATCCCCCGGCTGACCCTGGGCGAGACCAGTCTGCGCGCCGACGGCCGCGTCGGCTACTACTACCTGGGCGCGGCGCTGCTGTTCGCCGCCACCCTCCTGGTGCGGCTCATCACCCGCTCCACGCTCGGCCTGTCGCTGCTGGCCATTCGCGACAACGAGGCACTGGCCACCAGTCGCGGCGTCTCCCGCGTGCGGCAGCATCTGATCGTCTTCATGATCGGGGCGGCGGTGGCCGGGGTCGCGGGCGGCTTCAACGCCTTCCTCAACGGCGTGGTCAGCACCGACGTGTTCGGCTTCGGCTACCTGACCCTGCTGCTCAGCATGATCTTCCTGGGCGGCAGCGGCAGCGTGTACGGCCCGATCGCGGGCGCCGTCGTGGTCACCGTGGTCGCCGACGCGTTGCAGGACGCCGGCGCCTGGCGGGACATCGCGATCGCCATGCTCATCCTGGTGGTCCTGTGGGTCGCGCCCAAGGGCCTGGCCGGCCTCGCCCGCTCCCTGCCCATCCCCCCGCTCCGCCGTGCCGGCGCGGCGGCCCCCACCCCGACCACAGTGAAGGAGAAGCGATGAACAGCCAGGACGGCGACGTCACCCGCAGGGTGCTCGACGAGGTGGACGGCCTGGCCACCCGCATGGTGGCCAGCCTCGCCGACGCCATCTCCGTGCCCAGCGTCAACCCCCGCTATCCCGGCCAGGAGTACGACAAGGTCGTCGGTGCCGAGGGCGACATGAGCGCGCTGCTGGCCCACCTCTACTCCGAGGCGGGCGCCGGCGTCACCAATGTGACCATGGAGCGTGGCAGGGACAACGCGGTCGGCGTCGTGCCCGGCGCGGGCGGCGGACGCTCGCTGCTGCTCAACGGGCACGTCGACGTGGTACCCGCAGGCAGGCTCGACCGCTGGAACGGCGATCCGTTCCGGGCGGTGGTCACCGACGACACCGTCATCGGGCGCGGGGCGACCGACATGAAGGGCGGCCTGGTCGCCGCCGCGTACGCCGCCGTCGCGCTGCGCCGCGCGGGCGTGCGGCTCGCCGGCGACCTGGTGCTGCAGGCGGTCGTCGGCGAGGAGGTCGGCGACCACGAGGCCGGCACCACGGCGGTGCTGGAGGCCGGGTTCGGCGCCGACGCGGCGATCGTGTGCGAGCCCTCCGGCCAGGCCGGCACCCTGCCCGCGTCGGTGCCGGTGACGCCCGGCCTGCTGTGGTTCTCCATCACCATGGAGGGCAAGACCGCGCACTCGGGGCTGCGCGGCATGACCGTGCACCCCACGCTGGAGGGCGACGCGCTGGGCGTCAACACGGTGGACAAGTTCTGGATCGTCTACCAGGCGCTGCGCGCGCTGGAGGACGAGTGGGCCCGGCACGACAGGCACCCGCTGTTCCCGCCCGGCTACTTCAACCTGCTGCCCGGAGTGCTGCGGGCCAACCCGTCCGGCATCCTGGTGCCGTTCTTCCTGGCCGACGAGCTGACCGTGGAGTACTGCGTCTACCACCACCCGGACCGCTCCAACGAGGAGGTCATGGCCGAGATCGAGTCGCGGGTCGCCGACGCGTGCCGGCAGGACCCATGGCTGCGCGCCCACCCGCCCGTGTTCGACTGGAAGCTGCTGTGGCCGCCGTACGCGCTGCCCGGCGACGCGCCGATCGGCGCCGCGCTGGCCTCCGCCCATACGGCCGCGGCCGGGCAGGCCCCCGTGACCACCGGGTTCATGGGAGTGTGCGACCTGACCTGGATGGACCGCAAGGGGATCGGCGGCCTGGTGTACGGCCCCGGCGTGGGCTACACGGCGCACGCCGAGAACGAGTACGTCGAGATCGCCCAGCTCGTGCAGTCGGCCAAGACCTACGCGATCACCGCGATAAACTGGTGCGGCCTGGCGGAGACCGGGTGATCGCGGATCGCACCGTGCTCCCGTCCGTGCGAGGATCCCTTGTGCGACCGGGCCGCGCAGGGCTCCGCCGAGCCGGCGACCCGTGGTGACCGGTTATGCCGAAGGAGGCAGCGTGCCCGGCCCGACAGAGCCGCGTACCGTCGCGGCCCAGCTCCGCGACGCGCTTCCGCAACTCCCCCGGGCCGAGCAGCGCGTCGCCCGCGCGCTGCTGGCCAACTACCCCACTGCGGGGCTGGAGCCGCTCACGACCGTGGCCACGCTGGCGCAGTCCAGCCCGGCCACGGTGCTGCGGCTGGCCTACCGGCTGGGGTTCCAGGGCTATCCGGAGTTGCAGCAGGTACTCAAGCGCGAGACCCAGCAGCGCTACTCCTCCCCGCTCACCCAGTACGACGAGCCGGTCGGCGAGGACGGCGAGGCCAACGACGACGCCGGGGTGCTCGGGCGTTCCCGCCGGGTGCTGCTGGAGGCCACCGCGATGACCTTCGACCAGCTCCCCGAGGGCGAGCTGGTCAAGGCGGCCGAGTTACTGGCCGATTCCGCCCGCCGCGTGTCGGCGGCCGGAGGCCGGTTCAGCACGATCCTGGCGCACTATCTCATCGCGCACCTGCACCAGCTACGCCCGAACGCCACCTACATCAGCGGCTCCACGGCCGACCACGCGGTGCACCTGCTCGACATGGGCCGGCGCGACGTGCTGGTGCTGTTCGACTACCGGCGCTACCAGCGCGAGTCGATCGCCTTCGCCCGCGCGGCGGCGGCCCGCAACGTGAAGATCATCCTGTTCACCGATCCGTGGCTGTCCCCGGCCGCGGCGGTGGCCGACGTGGTGCTGCCGGGCCAGGTGCGCTCGCCGTCGCCGTTCGACTCGCTCACCCCCGCGGTGGCGCTCATCGAGACCCTGATCGCGGCGGTGGTCGAGCAGCTCGGCGAGACCGGCAGGGCACGCGTCGCCAAGTACGACCAGATGGCCGACGATGTTCTCCGCGCGGAGGACACCGGCCCGCAGCCGGTCTGACCGCCGCACCTGGGCGCCGCCCGCGGCAGGGGACGTCGCGAAGCGGGCGGGTAGGCCGGTAGCCGGGCTGCGGCTCAGCCGTCTCCGCCGGTATGGCCAGTATGGCCGGTTAGCCCAGAATGGCCCCGGCGGCGGTTGGGCCGGGCTCCGCGGGGGTAGCAGCGCGGCGCATGACGGAGTATGGAATCCACGCCTCCCACGAGCAGATCCCGCCCGCCGACCTTCTCACCGCGATGATCGCCGCCGAGCGTGCCGGCTTCGACGGCGCCATGTGTTCCGACCACTTCTCCCCCTGGAGCGAACGTCAGGGCGAGTCGGCCTTCGCCTGGTCCTGGCTCGGCGCCGCCCTGCAGGCCACCGGGCTCACCTTCGGCGTCGTGAACGCCCCCGGGCAGCGCTACCACCCGGCGATCGTCGCCCAGGCGATCGGCACCCTCGGCGCGATGTTCCCGGGCCGGTTCTGGGCCGCGCTCGGCAGCGGCGAGTACAGCAACGAGCACATCACCGGCGAGCAGTGGCCGCGCAAGGAGGTCCGCGACGCCCGCCTGCGCGAGTGCGTGGACGTCATCCGCGACCTGCTCGACGGAAAGACGGTCACCCATGACGGTCTGGTGACCGTCGACCGCGCCCGCCTGTGGACCCGCCCGGACACCCCGCCGCCGCTGATCGGCGCGGCGGTGAGCACCGGTACGGCGGCCCGGTGCGCGGAGTGGGCGGACGGCCTGGTCACCGTCAACGCCCCCGAGAGCCACCTGCGCGAGATGATCGCGGCGTACCGCGACGCGGGCGGACGCGGGCCGGTCTGCCTGCAGGTCCACCTGAGCTGGGCGCCGACCGAGGAGGAGGCGGAGGCGATCGCCCACGACCAGTGGCGCAGCAACGTCTTCGGCCCGCCGGTCTCCTGGGACCTGGAACTGGTGGAGCACTTCGACGTGGTCTCCGAGCACGTGACCGTCGAGCAGGTGCGTGGCGTGGTCAACGTCTCCGCCGACCTCGACCGGCACATCGACTGGCTGCGCGGCTACGCCGATCTGGGCTTCGACCGCATCTACCTGCACCATGTGGGCCAGGACCTGCTGCCGTTCATCGACACCTTCGGCGCCAAGGTCCTGCCCGCGCTGCGCTGACGTCCGGCGGCCGCCACCCGTCGTACGGCGGGGGGCGGTCCGCCTGCGGGAGCCCTGCACCGGAAAAAGGGGTACGAAACTCCCCGCATGAGGTGCCAGGCTGAGCGGATGACCCGTACGCACACCGTGGTCCTGGTCGAGGGGATCAGCGACAGGTCGGCCGTCGAGGCGCTGGCCGCCCGCCGTGGCCGGGACCTCGCCGCCGAGGGCGTCTCCCTGGTGGCGATGGGCGGCGCCACGAACATCGGGACGTACATCGGCAGGTTCGGCCCTCCCGGACGCGATCTGCGGCTGGCCGGCCTGTGCGACGCCGGTGAGGAGGGCGCCTTCCGGAGGGCGCTCGAACGCGCGGGCCTCGGGACCGGTCTCACTTCCGGTCTCGGGTCCGGTCTCGCATCCGGTCGCGGCAGGAGCGATCTGGAGGCGCTCGGGTTCTTCGTGTGCGTGGCCGACCTGGAAGACGAGCTGATCCGCGCCCTCGGCACCGCGGCGGTGGAACGCGTCATCGAGGCCGGGGGCGAGCTCGGGTCGTTCCGGACACTCCAGAAGCAACCCGGATGGCGCGGGCGCAGCACGCACGACCAGCTACGGCGTTTCATGGGAGCAGGCAGCGGCCGCAAGATCCGCTACTCGGGCCCGCTCGTCACGGCACTGGACCCCGATCGCGTCCCGCGCCCACTGGACGCGCTGCTGGCCCACCTGTGAGCCGCTCGCTCACGCGAACGAGCCGCCCTTGCCAGTCCGCCCCTGCCGGCCCCGCGCCGGGCCGAGCCGACCGTGGCGACGGCCGGGATCCTGGGCGTGGTCTCGTCGGGCCCGGACGGGGACCGGAGCGCGGGCGGCACGAATCGGCATGCCGCCGTTATCGATGCCCCTCGTCGCGCAGCGTGAGAACGTATGTCGCGGTGAGCGCGACGGCACGGTCCTCGTCCTGGGACAGGTCCGCGAGGGCGCGTGACGTCGTGGGCCCGGGGATGTCCGCGAGCGCCTGCGCCAGCCGCAGACGTGCGGACGGGTCGGCGGCGCCGTGGGCGAGACGGCCGGCGAGCCCGGTGGCTATCTGGTCCGCCAGCCCGGGATCACTCGCCAGCGTGCCCAGCGCGTCGGCCGCGTCGACGTCGTTCACCCCCTCAATGATCATGTCGATGAGCGTCGGGACCGCTTCGGCCACTCCACGTGCTCCGAGCGCCAGAGCCGCACATCTGCGGACCACGATGTCGCTGTTGGTGAGGGCGTCGCGCAGCGATGCGGTCGCCGCGCCGTCCGGAATCTCGGCGATGGACTGGACGGCCCGTTTCCGTACGTCGGCCACCGGTGAGCCGAGGCCCTCCGCCAGGAGTTCCACCGCGCCGTCGCCCGATCGCGCCAGAGCCCATCGAAGCGTTCCGGCGACGTTCGGGTCCGTCTCGCTCAGCGCCGCCTCGACCAGAGCCTCCACCGGCACCTGAACCTCTTCGGCCGAGGACAGGGCCGCGCGCTGGCGCTTCCCGGCGCTGTCCGACCCGAGGGCCTGCAGGAGCGCCACGATTCGGAGGACGTCCTCCCAGTCGGCGGGACCCGCGGCGCCGATCCGGCGCAGTCGCGTGAGCAGTTCCGTCTCGGCCGCGATACGTTCCCGCGACTGGCGGATGAGGTCGTCGACGAGCTCCGAGGGCGCGAAGCCGGGATCGTCCAGCGCTCGCCCGACGTCGCGCAGCGACAGCCCCAACGACCGCAGGCTCTCGATATGGAAGATCCGCCGGATGTCCTCGCCGGAGTACTCCCGATAGCCGGACTCGGTGCGGCCCGTCGGCCGCACCAGGCCGAGCGACTCGTAATGCCTGAGCATCCGGGCGCTGACCCCGGACCGTCGTGCGACGTCACCGATCAACACGGCCTGTCATCCCTCCTGGCCCCCCGTGCCGAGGACCGCGACGCGCTTCGCCTCCTCGATCGCGAACTCGAACCCCGCGTCCGGGTCGCGCAGCAGCCGTTCCGTGGCGTTCGCGTGCTGACGTACGCGAGGGTCGCGGCTCGTCATCGCGGCGCGCAGGGCCGGCGTGATCACCTCGCCGAGCGCGACCAGTGCCCGGCTGAGGCTCAGCTGCGTCTCGCGGCCGCCACGTCCGAGCTGTGTCGCCAGCACTCCGGCCAATTGGGCTTCCTCACCTTCGGGCACGAGTACGACCGCCGCTCGCCAGGCGCTCCGCGCCACCTCGTCGTCGCCGTCGGTCAGCAGCGCCCGTGTGATCGCCGGCCAGGCCCGCCGATCCCCGATCTTGGACAGCGTGTGCAACGCCTGGCTTCGTGCCTGCGCACGCTCCGAGCGCAGTTCGCCGACGAGCGCCGGCACCGTCGTCGTCGGCGAGTGGCGGGTGAGCGCCCAGGTGAGCATGTCGCGCACGTAGAAATCGGGCTCGATCGCGCATCGTTCGACGAGCTTGCCGACGAACCGCGGGTCAGGGGTCGTACCGACCGCGAGCACCGCCCGCAGCCGCACCGACGAGCTGCCGCTCTCCAGCCCCTGGAGAGCTCGCGTCGTGGTCGTGTCCTCTTCTGGCGTGGTCATCGGGATCGCCTCCTTGGCCACAGTGAAGGCCTTGCCACTGTGTCAAGGTCAAGCGGGGCCACGCCACGAGATGTCTGCGGGCCGATACCGGCGGTTCAGTCCGGGTGCCGGGGGGATGTCGGGGTTCGCACGACCGCACTACTCCCCTCCAGTTTCACTGTATAGCAGATCGGCGAACCTCATGAGGCTCAAAAAATTGCTTCATACTGCCCGTCGCGAACCGATCCGACGAGCGATGGAGCGACGGAATTGCGCTACGTGATGGGTTTCCAGCAAATCGACTCGACGAATGTCGCGGAGGTCGGCGGAAAGGGGGTGCACCTGGGCGAGCTGTCGCGAATCGACGGCATCCGCGTGCCGGACGGCTTCTGCGTCACGACGGACGCCTTTCAGCGCATCGTGGCCGAGGCGCCGTCGATCGACGCCCAGCTCGACCTGCTGTCCCGCGTACGACCGGACGACCGCGCGGAGATCCGTACCCTGAGCGCGGATGTCCGCCGCGTCGTCGAAGGCGTCGCGATTCCCGACGATCTTGTGGCGGCGATCGGCGAATCGCTCGCCCGGCTCGGGGACGACGCCGCCTACGCGGTGCGCTCCAGCGCGACGGCCGAGGACCTGCCGACCGCGTCCTTCGCCGGCCAGCAGGACTCGTACCTGAACATCGTGGGCCTGGCGGAGATCCTCCGGCACGTCCGGCGGTGCTGGGCCTCGCTGTTCACCGAGCGGGCGGTGACCTACCGGCTCCGTAACGGCTTCGACCACCGGAAGGTGCGGATGGCCGTGGTCGTCCAGCGAATGGTGTTCCCGGACGCGGCCGGGATCCTGTTCACCGCGGACCCTGTCACCTCGAACCGGAAGATCGCCACCGTGGAGGCCGGTTGGGGGCTCGGCGAGGCGCTCGTCTCCGGTCTGGTCACCGGCGACGTCTACACGGTGCGCGACGACCAGGTTGTGGCCACGACCCTCGCCGCCAAGCCGCAGTCCGTCCAGGCGTCGCCGGAGGGCGGTACGCAGGAGGTGCCGGTCGAGCCGGAGCGGCAGACGCGGCCGGCCCTGACCGATGCGCAGGTCGTCCGCCTGGTGCGGCTGGGCCGGCGGATCGAAGCGCACTTCGGCCGGCCGCAGGACATCGAATGGTGCCTGGCCGGCGACGAGTTCCACATCGTCCAGAGCCGACCGATCACCACCCTGTTCCCCGTTCCCGTGACCGACGACCAGGACAACCACCTCTACGTCTCCGTCGGTCACCAGCAGATGATGACCGACGCGATGAAGCCGCTGGGGCTCTCCCTGTGGCAGCTGACGACCCCCCGGCCGATGCACGAGGCGGGCGGGCGGTTGTTCGTCGACGTCGCTCCCATCCTGGCGACACCCGCGGGCCGCGCGAACCTCATCGGGACCCTGGGGAGGTCCGACCCGCTCATCCGGGACGCGCTGCAGAGCGTCGTCGACCGCGGCGACTTCCTCCGCTCGCTTCCGGACGACGACTCCGGCGGTGCGCCCGCCGGCGGCCCGCCCGCCCCGATCGAGACCGACCCCGCCGTCGTCACCGAGCTGATCCGGCGCGGTCAGGAGTCCGTCGCCACCCTGCGGCGCGAGATCCGGGGCCTCTCCGGCCCGGCGCTGCTCGACTTCATCCTGGCCGACATCGCGGAGCTGAAGCGCGTCCTGTTCGACCCGCGGAGCATCCAGGTGATCATGGCGGGGATGGAGGCGGCCTGGTGGCTCAACGACCACCTCGAGACGTGGCTGGGCGAGAAGAACGCGGCCGACGTGCTCACGCAGTCGGTCGCTCACAACGTCACGTCGGAGATGGGGCTGGCGCTCCTCGACGTCGCGGACGCGATCCGGCCGTACGCGGACGTCGTGGCGTTCCTGCAGCGCGTCGCGGACGAAGGCCGGGAGGGAGACGGCTTCCTCGACGAGCTGACCGGGCTGCCCGGCGGCCGGGAAGCGCGTGACGCCATCCGGGCCTACCTCGACGAGTACGGCATGCGCTGCACGGGCGAGATCGACATCACCAGGACGCGCTGGAGCGAGCGACCCGCCACGCTCGTGCCCAGCATCCTCGGCAACGTCAGGAACTTCGAGCCGGGCGCCGGCAAGCGACGCTTCGAACAAGGACGCCAGGAGGCACTGCGGAAAGAGCAGGACCTGCTGACGCGGTTGCGCGCCCTACCGGACGGGGAGCAGAAGGCCGAGGAGACCAAGCGGATGATCGACCGCGTCCGCACCTTCGCCGGATACCGGGAGTATCCCAAGTACGGCATGGTCAGCCGCTACTTCGTCTACAAGCAGGCGTTGCTGCGGGAGGCCGATCGCCTCGTTCAGTCCGGCGTCCTGCGGGAGAAGGACGACATCTTCTTCCTCAGGTTCGAGGAACTGCGTGAGGTCGTACGCACCGACGACGTGGACGCCGAACTCATCCTGGAAAGACGGGAGGCGTTCCGGTCGTACGAGGCGCTCACGCCGCCCCGGGTCCTCACGTCGGACGGCGAGGCCGTCACCGGCCGGTATCTGCGTGACGACGCCCCGCCCGGCGCACTGGTGGGCCTGCCGGTCTCGGCCGGGACCGTCGAAGGCCGTGCGCGCGTCGTCCTGGACATGGCGCAGGCCGACCTCGATGCGGGCGACATCCTGGTCACCACCTACACCGACCCCAGCTGGACCCCCCTGTTCGTCTCCGTCGCCGGACTGGTGACGGAGGTGGGCGGCCTCATGACGCACGGAGCGGTGATCGCGCGAGAGTACGGCCTGCCGGCCGTCGTGGGAGTGGAGCAGGCCACCCGGTTGATCCGCGACGGCCAGCGGATCCGCGTCCACGGAACCGACGGGTACGTCGAACTCCTCGACTGAACCGAGGAAAGCCCTACAGTGATCGTCGAATCATCCGTCCCTGGGGGAGCTGTTGAGGGTGAGTGTGGTTCGCAGACCTTTGTCGCTGCTCCTTTGCCTGCTGCTGGCCGGACCCGCGCTCCGTGCGTCGGCGGCTGGGCCGCCGAAATGGCCGTACGCCTCGAAACCGTGCGAGGAGACGGCCAAGACGCCTGTTCCCCGCTCGTTCGGGCCTCCGGTGACCCTCGGAGGTGACGGGCACACCAATGTGACGGGTGTGGCCACGGGCCTGCTGGGATCGCGTCCCGTCGCGGTCAGCGCCGGAGAGGAGGGCACTCTGCGTGTCTGGGACCTTCCCACCCTCGCCCCGATCGGAGAGCCGCTCAGGGTCGGTGGACCCATCAGGGCGATCACTACGAGTCTGTTTCCGGGGCACCCGCTCACGCTGTTCGTCAAGGCGGGCCACTCAGAGAAGACGATCACCGCAGGGCGGTTTCAGGGGCGACCGCTGACAGTGACCAGTGGCGATGCCAAAGGTGCCGTGATCGGCCGCTTGCACGGTCGCCCCGTGAAGGTCACCGCCGACGACGAGCTCCACGTGGTCGATGCGGCGACCGGGCGGGAGATCGGGCCGCGGATCCTGCTGGGAGAGGACAACGGAGTTGACGCGCTCGAACTCGTCACTCTGCGCGGCAGGCTCACCGCGGTGGTCAACGACGATGGCGGCGACGAGAACGAACCGGGACCGGATCCCCTCCGTTTCTTCGACCTCGCCAGCGGGAGACAACTCGCGGGAATCGACGGTGATTTCACCACCGTGCGAAAGGCAACGGTGAACGGGAAGACCGTCCTTCTGACCGTGAACCGGCCCGCGGGCAGCGTCTCCATTTGGGACCCCGTCTCGCGCGAGCAGATCGGGCTCCTGCCCGGCAATCCACCGGCCCCCAGTGCTCTGGGCGGCGAATCCTACGGATTTTCGCGGCCGGCCTTCATCGAGGTCTCACTGGCCGTGGGGGAACTGGACGGCCGGCCGATCGCGGTGACCGGAGGCGGTGACAACACCGTCCGGCTCTGGGACCTCGGCACCGCGAGGCAGCTCGCCGCGACCGTCCCGTCCGGTCACACCGACGAGATTCTGGCGATCGCGGCCAGCGAGTCGAACGGACGCCCGGTGGCGATCACTCAAGGTTGGGATGACCGGAGGATCCAATGGGATCTCGCCACGGGGCGGAGAATCTCCGCTCTGCCCCCTGACACCTACGGCTCCCTCGACGACATCCCGGCCGAGCGTCTGCGTGACCGCACTGTCGTCGCGGACCGAACGGGAGGCGGACGATTCCGGGATCTCGTCGCCTCCAGCCTGGAGGAGGCTCTCCCCGCCAGGGACGAAAGGACGGTGCCGTGGGTCACCCAGGCCGGTGATCGCACTGTGCTGTTCGGCAGGAGCGGAGCCAGGGCATGGATAAAAGACCCGGTCACGGATGCGGAAATCGGAGCCCCGGTGAAGATCGGTGCCACTACTCCACTACAGCTCACCACTCTGGCCGAAATCGACGGCAGGCCGGTTCTCCTCGTCAGCCTGAACGGAACGACCCGCATTCTGGATTTCCAGAGCGGCCGCCGCATCGGCGAGGTGAGCGGGGTCAGCTCCAGCGAATCCCCGATCGCGGTGGCCCGCGTACGCTGTACGACCGGTGTCCTCACCAGACGCAGCGGTCGCGTCTATTTCTGGGATCTGCGGACCGGTCGCAAACTCACGCCCGCTCTCCGAGGGCACGGCACGCGCGTTCTCCACATCCTGACCGGACGGCTCGGCGACATCCCGATCGCGGTGACCGCCGCCCTGGGCGGCGAAATCCGTGTGTGGAACCTGCTCGACGGACGGCAGATCGGCGATCCCCTCATAGCTCACAATCGGTTTATCGTCATGGCACTCGGCTACGTGAACGGGCACACCATCGTGCTTGCCGGCGGCAAGGCCGAGAAGGTCTTGATGTGGGATCTCGGTGGGTAGGCATGCGACCGATGAACGCCGTTACGCTCCCTCGCCCAAGGCGTTCGCGCGAGCGGTCTCCGCCTTCTCACCCACCAGGTAATGCACGTTCGTGCCCGGCAGAGTGGGCAGTTCCGCCCAGTGGGTGATCGGATCGTCAAATTCCAGCGTTTCGTCACAGTCCCGGCCGTAGGGCAGGCGGACGACACCGTCAGAGTCGACGAAGCAGTCGCGGTATTCACGCCCGTCCTCAGCGAAGTGACGGGTGGTGAAGTACATCGGCCTCACCAGCCAGAATTCCTGCCCGGCGTCCGGATCGCGCTCGTCGGTATCGTCGGACGCGAAACGACCCGTGATCGCGGCGGCCACGGGCATCCCGTCCCCCGGCAGTCTCTGCCGCGAGTCCACCCACTCCACCTCCGCGCGCATGTCCATCCCGCCTCCGATCTTCTGTCAGATACGGCCAGTTTCGCATTCCCGCATCTTCCCGATGTTCCTCGACTCAGGAGCGCGTTGGCGACACGGCTTGGTGGGCGGTACTGGGTTCGAACCAGTGGCCCCTCGCTGGTAGGTCAGCCCGGGAACGGGCGGGACCAGCGCCTATACCCGCCCTGACCTTGGCGTACGGTCCACCGTTGTCCACCGCCGTCCAGGCTCGTCCACGGCGATGGTCACCCAGCGCGCCGCGCCTGCCGGCAAGCTAGAAACTAGATCCACTGCACGCGAACGATATACACCTCACGTTGGGGCTCCATGACGAGATAGGTCACCAGCCCACGCTCTCCAAACGGCATGACCCGCATGTTGCCGTCGGGCTTGCTCGGCGATTGCGGTCCACCCGCCCAGGGCTCCAGCTCAACCAGGTCCAGTACCCCGGCCAGATACCGCAAGGCATACTCGGGAAGGGCCGCGATCTGTTCTTGAGCGACGGGATCGGGCTCGACGATCGAGTACACCTACCGCTCGACCCCGCGCTCCGCCAGCAGCTGGCGCCATGTCTTATCGCCTCGAGGGATCGACTGGCCGGCGTCAGCCAGTTCCTGGACGCGGGCGGCCCGCTCGTAGACGTCTCTGCGGCCCTGCTGATCTTTGGCCGAGTCGCACGCGATCAGCCACCAGGTGTGGATGAACTCGCTCAACCGACCGAGGTCCAAGCTGGCGCGGACCTCGGCCAGGACAACGTCAAGACCTGCATCGAACCCATCTCGGTCCTGTGGCACGACCAACGCTCTACGGATGGCACGCAGGTTCTTCTCCGGCAGGGGACCTTCGGGGGTGAACTCCTGCGGTTGCGCGCTCATGCCGTCAGTGTACGTACGGGCACTCGATGCGGCCCAGGCAAACACAGGACTTGGGAAGGTGCTTTGGCCCGCGGGCCGACGCGGCTACAGGACGTGACTCACCGACCACTAGGGCGGCACGAGCAGCGGCCACTGCCTGGCGGAGATCAAGATGAGAACCAGCGCCATAGGGGCTGTGTCAGCATCCCATCTCGGAGCGCAGGATCTCATGCCGCTCGGCAAGGTCCGGCTCCGTCTCGAACGACGTGAAGAACGGGAAATCGCGCGGCCCGGCTCTAAAACCCTGGTTCATCGATGAACTACGTCGCATCGTCAGCTTGGAACGACTCCCGGGCTCCACTAGAGAATGGATCGAGGGAATCACCACACCAGGGGCAGCGCTCCCGCACCTCCCGGCAGGACCGAATCTCGACCTACCGCTGGAGGCTGAACTCCGGCTCGCCAAGTACACAGCCGCACACACCCGTCATGAGATACCGACAGATTCCTCCGCCGTCACAGTTCTCGCCCACCCACCCTCTGGACAGGACTCCCCGAATCGGCGTTGGCGGCTGCGCACTTTCGAGATCGACGATGTGAGCCGGTTCCGGCTCCGGGCCGATGCCTTCGATGGCCCACGCGGAATACGGACAGACAGGGAGACAGCCAGCGTGGAGTCCTTGACCCTCGGCCGCGACTCCCTCGTTGTTCAGGGGAAAAAAGCGCGGCCTTGACGCGCCAGCCGGCTCAGACGCTCTCGCACCCTCCTCGCCATGTCCCGAGGGGCAGGATTTGAGATCACGCGACGCTCGATCGGACCGTCCTAGCAGGGATTCGTGGCCACGATAGGCGAACGCATCCGAAGCGTCCGGAAGCTGTCAACGGACTCTCGATAGTGGTTCTGCTCTCGGTTCTCTTCCCTCACCTGGCCGGTTTGCAGATCGACGGTGTGTGCCGGTCGGGGACGTCCCAGGCCACCATCGCCCTGCCGCCGCCATCCCCGCCTACCGTCCGCCAGGTCACCAGCTTGTTCCTCCGCCACCCCGCCACCCCGCCACCCCGCCACCCTCGAGAGAGATGAGCTTCGCTCAGATGATGTGCGGCTGACCGGTGACGGCCTGGAGCAGGGGATGAAGCTGGTTCAGGCCGACGACCAGCCGGACCTGCACTCCTTCGTCACAGGACTACGGCGCGACTACGACGCTGCCAAGGCCGGCCTGACCCTGCCCCACAGCTCAGGCCAGTCGAAGGCCACGTCAACCGCATCAAGATGCTCATGCGGCAGATATACGGCCGAGCCAACCCCAACCTCCTGCGCAAACGCATCCTCCTCGCCGACTGCGACGGGTCAACGCACGAAATCAGTGCCAGAGCCTAATTTCTTTTGGAGTTGCTGTGTCAACCCGCGTGCTGTATTGAGCGTCTTGAGTCACGCTAAACATTCCCAGCACCCCCCGGATCCTCAGGCGGAAGTAGATGAGCGAGCAGCAGCCCGACCCGTTGTCCGATGCTGAGGCTACGACCGATTCCACGCGACTCGAGCGCCTCGGCAGCAAGGCCAAGGAGGCCATCGACAAGATCCTCAACGTCGGCGTCGACGGCGGGGGTCCCTGGAAGGGATCCATCCAGGTCGCGGAGGAGCACCTCACGAAGCACGGCGACGTCGAGAAGGCCATCCAGCGCCTTATCGCGACGCACGTTCGCATCACCTCCAGCACCGGCTTCCTGACCGGCCTCGGCGGGCTGATCACCCTGCCCGTCACGATGCCCGCCGACCTCACGGCGCTGTGGCTCACTCAGGCGCGCCTATCCGGCGCGATCGCGCACCTGCGCGGATACGACCTCCGCTCCGAAGAGGTGCGCTCCGTCGTTCTCATCTCGCTGATCGGGCCCTCAGCGGCCGAGGCTCTGTCGCAGGCGGGCGTCCAGATCGGCACGAAGTCCGCCATCAGCGCCATCAAGCAGGTCCCCGGCCGCGTTCTCATCCAGATCAACAAGACAGTCGGCTTCCGGCTGATCACCAAGGCCGGCACCAAGGGCATCGTGAACCTGACCAAACTCGCACCCGTCGTAGGCGGGGCGATCGGCGCTGGCATCAACTTCACCAGCACCCGCGCGGTCGGCGCTTGGGCGAAGAAGAACTTCCCGGCCACGAACGACGGTAGCCGCAAGCACACCCACTGCTCCTGACAGCACGCAAAAACGTGCATGAGCCAGGGATCGGGACGCGAGTCCCCCCGACGGGACATCACCGGTTCGGGTGTTGACGCCTTCAGTCCGACCGTTGTGATTTGGCAAGGTGATGGCGGCGTTCAACAGCTTCACGGTCGAGTTCGAGGCCTTTGGCGAAACCGTGCAGGTGGGGCAGGTAAGCGGCCAGGGCATCAGAGAGCCAGGCGGCAAGCTTGGCGCCGTTACCCGCGGCCGGGGACAGGAGCTCAGGGAAGAAACGGATCAGGCGGGCCAGCGCGGCCAGCTCAGGACACGCACCCACGAGTTCCTGCAACAACGTGGTGTCGCGGCCTCGCGCGGCCTGCCGGGGCGGGTGAGCAGAAGCCGAGCCAGGCGGCGTGGTGCGACGACGGGCCGATCGCCGCGGCCCGGCCCTGAGCGATGTAGCGTTAGAGCAGGCCCGTTGGTGTACGGTCCCAGCTCTGGCCGCGCTCGGTGAGCACGTCCGCGTCTCCGCCCAGATGATGGTCCGACTCACCGGCGACGGCCCGGAGCGGTGGATGAAGCGAGTTCAGGCCGATGACCTGTCGGAACTGCACTCCTTCGTCAGGGCTACGGCGCGACTACGACGCCGCTAGAGTCGGCGTGGCCCTGCCCCACAGCTCAGGCAAGTCGAAGGCCACGTCAACCGCATCAAGATGCTCAAGCGGCAGATGTACGGCCGAGCCAACCCCAACCTCCTGCGCAAACGCATCCTCCTCGCCGACTGAGACGGGTCAACGCACGAAATCAGTACCAGAGCCAGTTTTCAGGATCCGCCGACAGGGGCGCCGGGGCCTGACGCAACAGGGCCTCGCCGACCTTGCCGGCGTGTCCGCCTCGCTTCTAAGCTCAAGCACGTGCTCAGCCGCGGCATCCTTATCGAGACCGAGCCTGGCTTGTTCACCCAGCCGCACCTGGCGACAGCGGCCAAGTTGCGACAGCTCCGGGAGCTGGGGGCTGGCGACCGGGTATTCGGTGAGGGCTGCGGCGAGATCGTCGGCACCTGCGGGTTCCTCGTCGCGGGTGAGGGGCTGGGCTACTACGGCACTGAACAGGGCGGCCCCCGCGAGACCGACGAAGTCACGACGTCGCGCTTCGGTCTCGTCCTCTCCGTGTCGGACGAGATCTACGGTAGGCGGCGGACCTGCTGGGGCGGGGTTCCTGCCGTGGGATGGCTGCGGCAGCCGGGTCGCGGGGAGCGAGGCCGAGAGCCATGCGGGCCTGGTCGGGCCTGTGCAGGCCGTCGGCGATGCGCTCGAACACCTCCAGGGCGGTGACCTGCTGGCTTCCGCTCATGATGGCGCTGATCTTGCCCTGGCTGTAGCCGGTCAGGCTGCCGATGGCAGTCTGGCTCAAGCCGCCATACTGGCGGACGAAGCGGAAGACTGCGCCGATGTCTCGGGACTTGAGCGCGGCGAGCATGTCAGGGGGTGCCATAGCGAGGCGGGGACCGTACGGCTCGGCGATGCATGGCGGCATCCGCGTGCTTTCCCTTCGCACCGGGGCGGCTACGGAAAGACGTGCACGAGGGGTACCGGCTGGCGCTGGTATCGGTCTGGGTCGAGCTGGTCGTCTGGACCGACGGCAACTGATTCCGCTGGCGCTCGGGTCGTCGACCAGCGGGCGGCCCGTTTACGCCTTCGCCCCGGCCTTCAGGGCCTACCGACCGAGGCAAGTGGGCACTGGACAACATCGATTGCGTTCGCTAATGGCACGTTAATGGCACGAGCCCCGTTTTCCCTGATGGGAGACGAGGCTCTTCTCGCAGGTGGGCGGTACTGGGTTCGAACCAGTGACCCCTCGCTTGTAAGTCAACCCAGGAAGGGGCGGGACCAGCACCGGGACCCGCCCTGACCTGGGCGTACGGTCCGTCGTCGTCCACTCCGGTCCAGGCTCGTCCACGGCGATTGTCACCCAGATAGTCACTCAGCAGTGCCGCTCTGCCTCGGAGAGAGGTCTTACGGGAGTCGCCACACAGGCAGACATCTCCCCCTGGAGTATCTACTGGCTATCGTCGAGACCATCCCTTAGCAGGGAGGGCAGGTGGACGAAACTCGACCCCGCTAGCCAGATAACCGACCCAGGATCATAGGCGACGGCAGGGGCGATCCGCTCACCTGCGGGAGTCGCTTATGCAGGTGTTGTGCAGGCGCGAGAAGATGCCGGGAACTAATCGACGATGCCACCATCCGTGTCCAGCTTCTAGCACACTGTCATACCTAAAGAGAGACAATACACTACCCTTCCAGCCAGAGCCCATACCACCTTTAGGTGCGACCTCGACAAGTCAGCTAGAGCCATTCACAATCAGTAAGACGACCTCTCGACTACAGAGGGAATTCACCCGGACATATGTTGAGAGTTACCACCCTTAAGGAGAACATTCGAAGTGACCTTATTCAAAAGAGCAAATTCAGAACTCGACAGGCGTCCAATCGCCGACGCCATAAGTAAAAGGTATCCCCATCTGACCAGGAGCCAGACAGAGCAGTTCGCTGACGAAATTATTAAGCAAATCGCCACAGCAATACGGACCGGAAAGAATCTGGCATTCATTGAGATGGTCGACGAGGACATAAAGATCGATGTCATCTCCCTGGTGGATCACGTTGTAAGCAACGCTATCACCAGATAGACGGGGAGGATGCTTTGGAGATCAGACACCCTCCCGAACAGAAACTACTCCGCTCTCTTGACGATAATACGCATATCATGAAGGAGAGCGTCCGCCTCAGCCCTAACCAAGAAGGGGCCTACTCGAACGGCGACAGCAGGGGCGCGAGAGCTATCCAGCGACTAGCGCTCGAGAGCGAGCACGAAAAGCTTATTAAGTTCCGCGATCGCAACTTCATGTTCGCACACATCGCACTTTTCACCGGCCTAGCCTGTGCAATAACTGGAGTTGTTTTAGTAGCAACCCAAACGAAGGATCTACAGGCCGGTTTAAGCGTTGGAGCGACGAGCGCGACTGCCTCCGGCGTCATGCTCTATCTAAGAGCCACATTCATGAAGACTGTAGACAAAACGCTTGACCATATCCAGAAGATGAGAGAGGCGGACAACAGGCGAGCATATCAAGACTCTCTTTGGGAAACTACTCAGCTCGCCATAGAGCGTGGCAGCCCTGGTTATACAACCGTCGTCAAGGTCCTATTTTCAAATCAGTCTAACGAGGTCTAAAGGGACTGCGATGCCTCAGGCCCCTCAGATCGCTCACCTAAGATACTCGCGACCGCAATTCCATGCGTCACGCTTACGAACGAGCGCAACCCCCTGGGTGTGGGACTCGGCGATCCGGGTTTCGCGATCATGCTGCGACTCATCTCTCCTTCTCTAGCATGGATTCATGGCCGCACTAGGCGAACGTATCCGCAGCGTCCGGAAGCGCCGAGGTCTGACTCAGCAGGGCCTCGCCGACCTTGCCGGCGTGTCCGCATCGCTCATCCGGAAGCTTGAGCGGGACGCCCGGAGAGACGTTCGGCTGGAAACACTGCGCAAGATCGCGGTGGCCCTCAAGGTGCCCACGACCTCGCTGATCGCTCAGCACGATGCCGAGCCAGCGCACGACAAGACACTCGACCTGTGGGCGCCGGTACGGCGGGCGCTTTACGGCCTTGATGGTCCGGTCTCAGAGGCGCCGACCCGAGAAGGATTGGGCTCCGCTCTAGGAGCGTCGATGCCACTGTGGAAGCAGGACCGCTATTCGCAGATCGCAGCCATGCTGCCGGTGATGCTTCGGGACGCCGATGCCCTGGTAGAGACGGACCTGTCGGCACGCCACGTACGAGGCAGGCTGCTGCACCTTGTCGGCTGGCTGATGACCCAGACACGACAGTTCGACGAAGCCGAGTTCGCGCTGTCTCGGGCCATGGACGACATGAACGATCCCCTCGATGCGGCGGCGACGGTCAGCACCCATTGCTGGCTTCTCCTACGTCAGGGACGGCTCGACGAAGCCCGCCAGATGGCAATGCGCTGGGCCGACGACGTGGAGCCGCGCATTTCCCGTGCCACGCCACATCAGTTGTCCGCCTGGGGCTGGCTGCTGCTTCGCTCCTCAGCAGCCGCCATTCGCGACAACCGACCCGACGAGGCCGACGACACAATCCGCCTTGCGCGGACCGCGGCCGTAGCGATGGGACGCGACCTGACGCCGAACGAGGACTTTCTACGCACCTTTGGCCCGATCACTGTGGCGATGAAGCGCGTGGAGAACGCGATGATTGAGGATCGGCCGGACAAGGTCCTCCAGCTCTCGCAGACGATCCCAGTTACGGACCTGCGGCCCACCTCCAACAACCGGAACCGCCATCTCCTCGACGTGGCCGAGGCGCACCGCCGGATGCAGCGGCACAGCGAAGCCTTCGACGTCCTGCAAGGCATCCGGCGTGATGCCCCGGAGTGGATGACCAACCAGCGATACGCCCGAGACATCCTCAGGGGAATTATCGGCAGGCGGCGTACGCTCACTGACGAAATGCGCGAACTCGCAGACTTTGTACTGCTTGATTACTAAGTTGTGACACCGCTCGTGTCACTTCCATTTACAGGCATCAGGATGTGACACGAAATCGCACTTCCAAGCTGTTGTGCCTGCCCATAGCGTTACAGCATGCATCCGGCCATGACGGGATTCCGTCCCGTTGACACAAGAAGGAAAACGCTCACAACGCCATCACGAGCCGCTGAACGATTATGTGATGAATTGGCGGCCCTTGGGATCCGGACTGATGTCCACGAGGGATATGGGCTCGCCTTAGTCTCGGTGTGGGTCGAGCTGGTCGTATGGACGGATGGCCGGTGCTATCGCTGGTGGTCGGGGCGTAAATCCCCACGGTCTCAGCGATGGGTCTATGCGTTCGGTCCAGTCGAGGACCCAGTTACCACCGCTCGCCGAATCGCCGTCCGATACAAGGATCTCCGCCAACATCATCCGCTGTCCGCCCTGCTGACGAACAGCGCACCATGATCACCTCTGACGACTGTCTGGCTCCGCATGTCCCTTTGGCTCAGCGAGGGCACATCAGGCTGGCTTGGCATGAACCGTTCTACAGGTTTGGCCGCGCCCGCGTTCTGGCTTGGACGTGCGACTGCCGGGCGACGATCTACGAGCTATGCCAGGCCGGCGGCCAAGCGTTCATTCGCAGCACTCTCCAGTCTGAGCCCAAGCATGAAATTAAGGAGACCCACCGCTGGCCCCTCAGCGCAGCGCGTGACGTGTGGACTACCCTGCTCTGTGGCGGGGCCCAGTAGACCCAATTTGGACGTGCGTAGGCGCTTGGGGGATCGGAACTGACCTCCTGTTTACAGGGGAAGGGCAGTCCACGATCTCGGCCAGTCCCGTCCGCTGGATCTTCCCAAGCTGGTTGTCCGCCACCCCATAGGCGGCGATGGCCACCTTTCAGCCGAACTCGTGGAGCCCCATCACGTCAGGTATACAGCGAACGAGATACGGCATGCACTTCCGATAGGGGCGCCACAATTTCTCGAGCGGCTCGGACTCGGCTGCGGGAAATCATACCTACATATCCCGGGAGTTCCTCAGCTAAGAATGTTGAGCACCGCCTTGACCAACCGATTGGCACCCCGCTCCCAACTGTCATCGAAGAGGTCTAGCCATTGGAGCGAGCCTAGTGTTCGTCCAGGACCTATCTCATAGTGAGGTAGCTCGCAGTCATCGAAGCGAACGGGGATCAGCCAGCTTTCTCCAGGCCGACGGAGACGCATTTCATCGACTGCAAGGTTCAGCTCTTCGTACTGGTATGATCTCTT
Organism: Microbispora cellulosiformans; assembly: GCF_008728085.1. Classification (NCBI taxonomy): domain Bacteria; kingdom Bacillati; phylum Actinomycetota; class Actinomycetes; order Streptosporangiales; family Streptosporangiaceae; genus Microbispora; species Microbispora cellulosiformans. The sequence goes on from NZ_VYTZ01000002.1 coordinate 672,440, forward strand.
CCGGCTCACGCCGCGCTTCGAGAAGCAAGCTATGAACGCCAGGCTATTCGCCTTGATTGCCTGACTGATCTCGATTTTCCAATCCCGTCCAGGCCAAAGATTATCTGTGTCCCGCCAGACCTTAATCCCTGCTGACTTCAAGGCGGCTTGCAAGCGATCAACGCGCTCCGCGTCTTCCCGTACGTAGGAGATGAAGGCGTGACCGGGAACTACGCCAGAGATCTGATCGCTCACAGGGTTCACCTTAGACGGTGCAGTGTCCCTCTCGCGAACTTGCTGCTGCGATCCAGCGACGCCAAGGCGAGTTAGTTCGAACCCCATGTCTTGCTCCGCCGCCATAGAAGGGTGGTGTTGCTGCGGCATCGCGTGGGCACTCGTTCCGCCAATCCTCACACGGGAGTCTAAACCCTGTTCTTGTCTAATAAGCTGAATGAGCTGCCTTGTAAGCAGGCTTGCAAGCTTCGCTTGATCCTTAGGATCTGCCCAAGAGGCGCCCCCTGGATCAATCTTTATAGGGAGTTGGACTCCAGCCTGTTGGGCTGCGATTGCGAAGCTGATAGCCCACTCTTTGTCAGCTAGGATAAGGCGACTAAAAGCGCTACGGACAGCGCTGGACGCGTATCGCTCGACAAGCATCTCGAGCTTGCGAACGTCAAGGGAGGACTGCTCCACCGCCTCCCCACGCATCGCGGCACTTCGGTCGTCATCCCACTGGAGCACGAACATGACTACCTCGTCATAAGCCTCACTCTGACGTGTATCACCTGTGCCGCGCATGTCATCAGAGTAGAGCAACAGACGAAGCAACCGGGAGAGGTCGGTCTAGGCTTTTAGGCTACCCCTGAGTGTGTGCGAGCGGGTTACCAGACGGGCAGCAGCCCCCTCGATTCCGGTCCGTTCATGATCACAAACGACCTCTGCCGATCGACAGGGAGCCACCTGGCTCAGCATTACAAAGTTCCTCAGTGTCCCGCCAGACCCTAATTCCTGCTGCCGCCAAGATGTCTTGCAGGCGATCAACGCGATCCTTGTCTTCTCGAATGTACGAGATGAATGCATGACCTGGCAGAGTTTCAGGAGACTGATTGCTCACCTCTCATAGTCTAGTAGAAGATCCTCTCTGGAGATCACCCTCGGCGTGAACTCTCTGGCCCGAGCCACAGCGGGCGCGGCGATGTTCGGTTCGGTCACACGCCATTCGATAGGCGGCGGCCCACTACTGACAATGAATGCCAGGCAGTTGACCGGCTTATCACTCTGAGTGATACCACATACACACTCGGCCAACCAGAGGTCATTGCAATCCACGGATGGCATGCATGAGAGGAGTGTTGCATCATGGCGGAGACATCTTCAGCACACGGACGTGGGAACAAAGGGATGATCGCGACTCCATCTGATGAATCCGCCGGATACGCCTTGCAAGTAGCTGACGAATCCCATAAATGGTACGCGCGAGCCTCAATAAAGGCTAGGCGTTACTACCGATTGAGCGAGGTCATGCAACTTCTTATATCGGCAGCTATCCCACTAGCGGCCGCACTGATTCCGGGAAACGCCAGAATACCCGCAGTACTTGGAGCCACACTCGTAGTATCGACGGGATTAAAATCAATTTTCCATTGGCACGATGACTATCTGAGATTCAGTGCCGCACGCGAAGCGGTTGAGGCGGAGCGCCGTCTATACCTCACTGGGGGCGAGCCTTATGAGGATCCCGCCACAAAGGACCACTTACTAGCCAAGGCTGTTACAAGGATCGAGCGTCAAGAGATGGACGTCTGGACGAAGATTGCCAGAAAACCGCCTCAGTCGAAAAGGTGAGTCCCTTCCGATCATCGCCGTCGCACCCCAGATTCCCGCGCCCAATCCTGTGCGCCAACTACGGCAAGACGCGAGAGGCCCCACGCCAGCAGCGACGGTAGATCTGCCAGAGCCTCTCGCGCAGGGATTCCGCAGTTTACGTGGCTGATTCGAGCTTTCCGATCAGATGGGATAACTCTCTGTACCAAGCATGGCGTGCCCGCTGAGCTGGGGCGGGAGGGTTGCCGAGGGCGACCACGAGGTCGGTGATGTTGTAGCTAATCCGAAAGCACAGCACTTCCGCTGTCAGGTTCATCCACTGATCGGTCTGGGCCGCCGGCGGATGACCCAGCGCGGTGGTTAACCACACAGGCATCAGCGCCCGTTGATTGATTGCGACGGCGATACGCTGACGCATCAAGCTGTGTAACTTAGCGTAGGCAGCATCTCCGGTCATAATCGCCGGACCATGCGTAGAACGGCGGGCATCATCGGCCTCGAGGTCGCTCTGAGCTTCCTCATACTGCGGTCGTAGTCGGCCTAGCTGCTCAGCCAGTGTGCTAATTTCCCGCAGCACCGTTCGAAAGCCAGTCGCTGCCTTGGTGTGTGCCGCCTCACCTGCATTAGTTTGGATAAGAATCTTGCTGTACTCGATCGCCTGGTCGAGATGGCCTTGATATTCGCCGTACAGACGCTGGTAGTGCTTGATGCGGTAATCCATGGTGGTTCGCGCAGTATCCGTGAGTAGGGCCGCCTGGGCATCGCGCCCCTTAGCAATCCGGGCCGCCAGCATGCTGATGTTCTTGTCCACAAGATCCAGGTCCGCAGGCTCGGCCCCGCTGACTGCCTGGACGCTGTGCTCCAGTGATGCGACGCGGTCAACCAACCGCCGCAGGGCTGTTCTGACCTTGGTTAGTTCAGAGGAGAGCTCAGAGAACTCCTCACGTGCCTCGCGTAGGTCGTACTCAAGGCTCTCCATCTGCTGGTGCTCAATCACATTGGCGCGCCGTTCCAGCTCTTCATGTGCGTCGCGCAACTCGTCGATGCTCCAGCGCATCTGGTTGAGCTCGTCCTTGACCTCTTGGAACCCCTCCAGCTCCTGCATGGGCGTCTCCCTCCCCAAATCAGGCTTCATCGCTGGTTACGGGCCCCGCGGGCATCCCCGCGGTCAGATAGGCGGTGGAGGTCACTGAAATCAAGGCGATCACTGCGATGGACCACCACGCGCTGACCACTTCGGCGCTCAGCACCGCCGTAGCAGCCGCGGCCGCCATAAATGCCCACACAGTGAAGGTTCGCTGCTGTTGACCTTGGTACGGCCGGCCAGTCTCACTCAACGCCACGAAAGTCACCGCTGCCAGTAGCGGAATGATCAAAAGCAGCCAGCCGCGAGAGACCCAGCCGATCCCAGCCACCGCACCGAGCACCAGGAGGCCGCCTGCGGTCAGCACGCCGGTCCGCCGAATTACCCGCGCTGCTGCCATTCGCTTGCTCTCCTGGGCCTGCGCCACCAGCTGATCCTCATGCTGCAGCAGGGTTCGAGTGTCCTGCAGCACGACGGACGCGAGCGTCATGTACTCCTTACTTCCTGGCTGTGCTGCGTCAATCTTGGCGTGATGGTCGGCAAGCCGCTTCTTCAGATGCTCGACATCGTCCACCTCGTTAGGCACCTGCCCTCCATCCAGATTTGGCACGATCCAGGTGATCAATGGTGAAGAAAGTCATCGCGACTGTAACTCGGCCCTCCGACGAAATAGCCAGGGTTCAGGAGATTGGCGGGATTCCCTGGCGGCGCCGAAGGGTACGCGGAGCACCTGTCGACCCTGCGCGTTCGACAGTGGTCGAATTCGCCCTGGAGGCAGGCTTGCGCGGGCTGAGAAGATGGACTGTGGAATGGGCCCTCATTTCCTCTCGTCCACAAGCTTCACGATGGGGCAACGTGGCGACAAGTGTCCCAGGCGCAGAGATCTTTCTTCTATAGCCTGGACGCGAGTCGAGCGTTATGCCTCGCCACACGTACCCGGTGGCAAGGCCCGACGAAGGAGGGCCGCGGCAGCCGATCGCCCCAGCCAGAGCGATGAGGACCGAAGTGAGCGATCGTCACGGCCTTAGAGACGCTTAATGGCTGGGGTTACGGGGGTTTACGGGGGTCGGAAGTCCAGGCCGGTCTTGGTGAGGAAGCCGGTGACGAGGGCAGGGCGGTACTGCATCCGTTTGAGACGGTTCTTCACCAGGGCGATCAGCTGATCGACGGTGCGCATGGCGAGGTTGGCCAGGCTCTTCTTCATGTGCGCCCACACGGCCTCGACCGGGTTCAGCTCGGGGGCGTAGGCGGGCAGGTAGAACACCGTCAGCCACGGACGGGCGGCGATCAGGCGTCGCATCTCGGCGGAGGTGTGGGTGTTGTGGTTGTCCCACACCACCACAATCGGCCCGCCGAGCTGCTGGTGGGCGGCGTCGAACAGCGCGGCGTAGTCAGCCTCGGAGAACCCCCGGCGTTCGCCCTTGCGCCCCCGGTGAGTCCGGAGTCGGTAGATCAGCCGCGACCGCGCCTGTGGGGTGCCGGGCCGGGTGGCGATCAGGCCGGCGATCGACACGCGTCCGGTGCCCTTGACCGGCAGCAACACGATCGGTGTGTGCCCCTTGCGGCCCCAGGTGCGGCCTCTGGGGGACCTCAGGGTCTGGCCGGCCTCGTCCTCGAAGCACAGCCACGCGCCCTGCTGCGCCGCCACCCTTTTATGATCGGCCACTGCTCGTCCTTCCACGCGGCAATGGCCTTCTCGTCGCGTTCGGCGGCGCGGCGACAGGGGGCCTGCCAGCTCCAGCCCAGGCGGTGCAGCAGGTAACACACCCCGCCCACGGTGTAGCTCACCCGGAACAAGCGCCCGATCACCTCGGCGATCCGGGCCAGGGTCCAGCACTGGTCATCCCAGCCGTGCGCCGTCGGCCCTTCCTCCAGGGCCTGCTCCAGCCGGGCGAGCTGGGCGTCATCCAGCTTGCACACCGCCCCGCCGGCACCTTTGGAGACCAGGGCCTCGCGGCCGCCGGTCTCCAGCGTCCGCCGCCACCGGTTGGCCGACATCCGCGAGACCCGAAACTCCCCCGCGACCTGGGCATCACTCGCGCCGTCGGCAAACCGGTCGGCTGCTTGCATCCTCACCTGCTCGCGGCGTAATCGCTGCTCGGCGGTCAAGCCACCGCCATCGGGATACCTCATGCACCCCAGGTAGCACCGCGACGACCGGCTGCCAGCTCACGCCGAGGTCAGGCCATATAACCCTCACCATTGAAGGTCTCTAATTGGTGACTTCTACCGGCCTCTCTGGCGCGCGGGGCGGTGCGTGCCCGGACCGGCCGGAGAGCCGCAGCCGGGCACGCTTGCCGACCGGCGCGCCCGGCGGCCCGCGCAGCGGGCCGCCTTGAACCAGTAAAGAAACTCTGAGCCACCCAGACGGCAGGTTCTAGATCACGAGGTCGATGCCGTTGTCGCTGAGTTCCTGCGGAGTGAGGTCAGCGTCGGGGTCGTCGGCGAGTTCGGTGTGGTAGCCGATCTCGTAGCGGTTGGCGGGGGCCTTGACCTCGGTGACCTCAATCGGACGACCGTTGGCGTGGGCCATGGTGCGCCGGATGATCAGCAGCGCCTCGGCGTAGTCCAGCCCCAGCAGCGCCCGTTCATCCTCGTATGCGATGCGGGCCGTCGTCAGGGTCATCCAGCGGACCGGGCCGTGCTCGCTGATAAGCGACTGGTAGAAGAAGCCCGGACGCTTGCGGAACTGGTGGTACCGCTTCGGGTCGTCCCACTCAGGCAGCATGTCGGCGTTCGTGTAGGAGTTGATCTCCAGCCGGGCTGACGCGCCGTGGATGCGAGCGGTGTGGCCGCGGTGCCACATGCTGCGGCGATGAATCACCGGGTGTCCGGGCCGGACGCCGAGCAAGATGGCGACGTCTCGGTTCGCGCTGATCTTCTCGTCGGTGAACAGTGGAGCCTCGGGCTCGAAGTCCTTCATGGCCAGGTCCCAGCCGAACTCCTGCACGTCGGGATGGTTGCCGGGCGCGGCCAGGTCGGGCCGATTCCGGTCCGTGATGATGATGGCGCGCCGCTCGGGCATGGGACGCACGAACGAGCCACGCCCCCGCATGACGTAGGCCAAGCCCTCGGAGACCAGGGTGTCGATGGCCTTGCGGACCGTGGGACGAGAGACCTCGTACTTCCTGACCAGCTCCGGCTCGCTCGGCAGCGCACCGCCAGGCGGGTAACGGCCGTCGAGGATGGCGGCGCGTAGATCGGTGGCGATGACGCGCCAGCGTGGGTCCTTCTCCTCGGTCTCCATACGATCCCTTCCACTTCTCTCAAGACAACTTGTACTACAGGTTGACGAGCACCAGCAACGCACGTCAACATGTACTACAAGTAGTCCTACGGCAGGAGGGAGGTACCGATCATGAGCGCGAACGACGAACACGATTGGATGACCGACCTCGTTCGGGTCATCAACGCACCCGGCTATGACCGGTGGCGCTCGATGGTGGCCGCGACAGGCGGCTGTGCCCACCCCATCCACCTGGCCGGCGAGTCGGCCATCGTGGACGCGGGCACCGGCGAGGTCCTGCACAGCTACACGACAGCCGACGAGCCGGGCGGTCGCCTGCTCATCGCCTGCGGCAACCGGCGCGCCTCGGTGTGCCCGGCCTGCTCGGAGGTCTACCGGGCCGACACCTTCCACCTGATCCGCGCTGGCCTGTCGGGTGGTAAGGGCGTCCCGGAGACAGTCAGCTCCCATCCGCGGGCCTTCGTTACGCTGACCGCTCCGTCCTTCGGCCCGGTTCACTCCCACCGGGACGGACGTTCCTGCCGTCCCCGGAAGCGCGACAAGGTGTGCGAGCACGGGCGGCCGGTCGGATGCCATGCCCGGCACGAACCACGAGATGACCGGCTCGGACAGCCCATCTGCCCGGACTGCTACGACTACATCGGCGCCGTCCTCTGGCAGGCACACGCGGGCGCGCTTTGGCACCGCTTCACCCTGGCCATGCGGCAAGAGCTGGCCGCACAGATGGGAATGAGTCGCCGTGCGTTCGGCAAGGAGGTGCGCGTCTCGTTCGCCAAGGTTGCCGAGTATCAGCGGCGCGGCCTCGTCCACTTCCACTCAGTCATCCGCCTCGACGGCCCAGCAGGAGCCCCTGCGGCGATGAATCACCGGGTGTCCGGGCCGGACGCCGAGCAAGATGGCGGCAGATGGGCTGTCCGAGCCGGTCATCTCGTGGTTCGTGCCGCGTATGGCAGCCGACAGGCGGCTGTGCCCACCCCATCCACCTGGCCGGCGAATCGGCCATCGTGGACGCGGGCACCGGCGAGGTCCTGCACAGCTACACCACAGCCGACGAGCCGGGCGGTCGCCTGCTCATCGCCTGCGGCAACCGGCGCGCCTCGGTGTGCCCGGCCTGCTCGGAGGTCTACCGGGCCGACACCTTCCACCTGATCCGCGCTGGCCTGTCGGGTGGTAAGGGCGTCCCGGAGACAGTCAGCTCCCATCCGCGGGCCTTCGTTACGCTGACCGCTCCGTCCTTCGGCCCGGTTCACTCCCACCGGGACGGACGTTCCTGCCGTCCCCGGAAGCGCGACAAGGTGTGCGAGCACGGGCGGCCGGTCGGATGCCATGCCCGGCACGAACCACGAGATGACCGGCTCGGACAGCCCATCTGCCCGGACTGCTACGACTACATCGGCGCCGTCCTCTGGCAGGCACACGCGGGCGCGCTTTGGCACCGCTTCACTCTGGCCATGCGCCAAGAGTTGGCCGCACAGATGGGGGTGAGCCGCCGTGCCTTCGGCAAGGAGGTGCGCGTCTCCTTCGCCAAGGTCGCCGAGTATCAGCGGCGCGGCCTCGTCCACTTCCATTCAGTCATCCGCCTCGACGGCCCGGCAGGAGCCCACGAACCCCCTCCCCCATGGGCTGACCACGACCTACTTGTACGAACGGTCCCACCTGCGGTCGCCCGTGTCCGTCTCTCCTCACCCGAGAGCGACCTCGGACAGTGGGAGCTGACCTGGGGCGACCAGCTCGACATCCGACCCATCCTCCTCGACCCGAGAGCGGAAGGACTCAGCGAACGGGCGGTGGCCGGCTACATCGCCAAGTACGCCACCAAAGGTGCGGAAGCCTCCAGCACCGTCGATCATCGCGTGTCGTGCTCGGCCTGCGGCGGTCGTGGGCGGCTCACCCTGACCGCTACCTGCGGGCGCTGCCACGGCACCGGACTCAAACCCGGGCTCCATCTGGACGCGCTGCCGGTCACCGACCATGCCCGGCGCATAATCCGCACCTGCTGGGACCTCGGCGGACGCCCGGAGTTCGCCGCCCTGCGCCTGCGGCCATGGGCGCACATGCTCGGCTTCCGGGGCCACTTCTCCAGCAAGAGCCGCGCCTACTCCCTCAAGCTCGGCGACCTGCGCGGCGCTCGCGCCCAGCACCGTGCCGCCGAAGCACGCGAACGCCACGGGCTGCCCGCCCTCGGCGACGCGACCACACTCGTCCTCGGCCACTGGCGCCTGGCCGGGATCGGCCACACGCCCGGTGAGGCGATCATGGCCGAACACATCCGCCAGCGCGTCCAGACCGCCCGCGCCATCAGGGCAGAGCGCGAGGGCGAATGACCCCACCCCCATCTGCCGATCGGCGGCTCTACCGCATCCCTGACGCGATGCGCCTGCTCAGCCTCAGTCGTAGCGTCATCTACGAACTCATCCGCTCGGGGCGACTCCGCTCCGTCCGGCAGGGCCGTACCCGGCTCATCCCGGCCTCGGCCATCGACGACTACATCCGGCTACTGGAGAAGGAGGCAAGGAAGGCATCATGACCGCCCGACGCAGCAAAGGAGACGGCGGCCTGCACTGGGACGAACAGCGGCAACGTTGGATCGCCTCGGTGACCCTGGGCTACTCCCCTGCGGGGAAACGCATCGTGAAGAAGGCCAGCGGCAAGACCAAGACCGAAGCCAAGGCCAAGCTCAAAGAGATCATCCGCGACCACGAAGACGGTCTGGCCATCGCACCGACCAACTACACCGTGAGCGACGCCGTGACCTACTGGCTCGCTCATGGCCTGGGCGGCCGGTCCCCCAGCACGGTCCGGATGTACACCACGTTCGCGGAGACCCACGTCCTCCCGGCGCTCGGCGCGCGCAAGCTGCGTGACCTGTCCGTGGAGGACGTGGACTCCTGGCTGGCCAGCAAGAAAGGAGAACTCAGCACACGGTCGCTCAAGCTGATCCACGGCATCCTGAACCGTGCGGTCAAGAGCGCGATGCGCCGCGACAAGGTGAAACGGAACGTCGTCGATCTCTGCGAGATCCCCGAGGGGCGGGCGGGCCGCCCGTCCAAGGCGCTCACCCTGACACAGGCTCAGGCCATCCTCGACGAGACGGCTAAGGCCACGCCGCGCATGCGTGCGTACATCGTGCTCTCGCTGCTGATCGGCGCTCGGACCGAGGAGCTTCGCGCGCTCACCTGGTCACACGTCGTCGCGTACGACGAGGAGCGGCAGGCGTGGTCGCCCGTTGACGAGGCCGGCTGGGACCACGAGGAGTTCGCGATCCACGTCTGGCGCTCGGTCCGGCAGAAGGGCGACACCAAGACCGTCAAGTCCCGCCGATCCCTCAAGCTGCCCCGGCTCTGCGTCGACGCCCTTCACGCCCTGGCCGACAAGCAGACCTCCACTGAGTCCGATCTCGTCTTCCGCACCAAGAACGGAACGGCGCTCACCGCGCACAACGTACGACGCGACTTCCGCAAGATCCTCGAAAACGCCGATCTCCCCGGCAAGGACTGGTCCCCTCGGGAGATGCGGCACAGCTTCGTCTCGCTACTGTCCGACTCCGGCGTCCCCATCGAGGACATCTCACGCCTCGTCGGCCACCGGAACACCGTGGTCACCGAGACCGTCTACCGCAAGCAGATCCGCCCGGTGCTCATGCAGGGCGCGGAGAAGATGGACAGCCTCTTCGAGGCATAGTCACTCAGATAGTCACTCGGTCCGCGAAAACAAGATCGGCAACACGCCGTTTCACCAGGTGGGCGGTACTGGGTTCGAACCAGTGACCCCTCGCTTGTAAGGCGAGTGCTCTACCGCTGAGCTAACCGCCCGGACCGGTCTACACCTTACGACACGGACCCGCCTCTGAGCACATCGATAGGCCAGTCCGCTCCCGCGTCATGCTCTCCCGCCGCCTGCCAGCCCAGCAGGGCCGCGCCGAGCATGCCCGCCCGGGTCCCGAGGGCGGCCGTACGCAGGGGCGGGGGCTCCTGGAAGGTCAGCCGTCCCGCCAGCCGTTCCCTCAGGGGATCGAGCAACACTGCGCCGGCCTCCGACAGGCCGCCGCCGAGGACGATCAACGCGGGGTCGAGCAGCAGTACGTACGACGCGAGGGCGATGGCCAGGGCCTCGATCGCCTCGCCGAACACCTCGGCGGCCGCCGCGTCCCCCGCGACCGCGAGTTCCACCACCTCCTTGGCGGTGGCCGTGCGCCCCGAGCGGGCCGTGAAACGGCGGGCGAGGGCCGAGGCGGAGGCGTAGGTCTCCAGGCAGCCGGTCTGCCCGCAGGCGCACTTCTCCCCCGCGGGCCAGACGGGCGCGTGCCCGATCTCGCCGCCCCAGCCGTGCGCCCCGCCGTACGGATCGCCGCGCAGCACGACCGCGCCGGCGATGCCGGTGCCGATGGGCAGGAACAGGAAGTCGGCGACGCCGCGCCCCGCGCCGAACACGCTCTCGGCCAGGCCGCCCGTACGGACGTCGTGGCCGAGGCGCACGGGGACGCCGGAGGGCACGAACGCCTCGGCCGGCACGTCCCGCCAGCCGATGTTGGCCGAGTAGACGGCGGTGGCGGAGGTGACGATGCCGGGGACGGCGAGCCCGACCCCGGCGGGGGGATTCGCGTACCGCGACCGCCCGAGTGAGGCGATCTCGCCGACGTAGGCGCGCACCGCCTCGACCACCGCCTCAGGGCCGTTCTCCCGGCCCGTGGGACGACCGGCGAGGACCGTGACCTCGCCGGCCCGGGTGACGAGCCCGCCCTTCATCGAGGTGCCGCCCACGTCGAGCGCGACCACGTACGGCACGGGCGGACGCGTCACGGGCGCCCGAGCACGCGGCTGAGCGCGGCCTCCACCTCCGCCGCCAGGCCGGACGAGCCCGAAGGCCCGGCGGACGCCGGCGAGCCGGAGGAGCCGGCCGCGACGAGCGGCTCACCCGCGCGGGCGAGCCGTATCTCTCCGCAGGAGCGGCACTCGATCTCCCCCAGGCGGCAGATCAACGCGATCGAGCCGCACGAGGCGCACGTGTCGAGGTCGAGGTCGTGCACACGCTGGCAGTCCGGGCAGACGAGCACCTGCGCCTCTCGGCGTACGGCGCGCTTCCAGGGGCTGGCGCCGCGTACGGGGTCGATCTGCCGGGCCCCGCACCTGTAGCAGGGCATCGTGGCCTCCAATGGGGCGAGTGGGGGGACGAAACCGTATATGTCAATGCCCGGAGTCAGGCGATGAAACGATCAGACTGCCGCGAGCGCCTTGCGATACTCGTCGAGGTCGCGTGCGGAGCCGATCGGGTTGACGACCTTCCAGCGCACGACGCCCTCGGCGTCGATGACGAACGTGCCCCTGAGGGCGAGCCCCCTGTCCTCATCGAGGACACCGTACGCCCGTGCGACCTCACCATGGGGCCAGAAATCCGACAACAGAGGAAACGTGAAGTTTTCCTGGTCGGCCCAGGCACGCTGGCTGAACATCGAGTCGACCGAGACCGCCAGCACCTGGACGTCCGCGGGCAGTGAGCCGGCGAACTCGTCGCGGATCGCCGCGAGCTCGCCGTGGCAGACGGGGCTGAACGACAGGGGGTAGAAGACGAGCACCACTCGCCTGCCCCGCAGGTCGGAGAGCCGCACGGGGACACCGTGCTGGTCCTTCAGCGCGAACTCCGGAGCCCGCTGCCCGACCTCAACCGTCATGAGCAGTCCCTCCCAGGTGTCCGCCCATCAGCCTGCCGTACGGCATCCCCGGGCCGTACGGCAGGGCGACGCTCAGCGGCGGGCCTTCGGGGCGACGAGCCTCGTGCCCGACCAGTCCCTCGCGGCGCTCACGCTGCTCGTCTGGGAAAGCCCGGCGGTCGCCGCGTCCTCACCGATGTCGCTGGGCTCCACGTGGCCGTCGCGCCCCGCCTTCGGGGTGAGCAGCCAGATCTGGCCGCCGTCGGCGAGTGCCGTCATCGCGTCGCTCAGGGCGTCGAAGAGATCTCCGTCCCCGTCACGCCACCACAGCAGCACGACGTCGACGACGTCTTCGTAGTCCTCGTCCACCAGCTCGTTGCCGGTCAGGTTCTCGATGGACTGGCGCAGCGCCTCGTCGCAGTCCTCGTCCCAACCGACCTCCTGCACCACCTGACCGGCTTTGAGGCCGAGTCTTTCGGCCAGGCCGCGCTCGCCTTGCGCCTGACCCGCGGTCGCGCTCACGTTCATCCCTCCTGCTTGGGGTGACCCCGCCCATGTCTGCGGTTGTCGCGGCTCATTGAGAGCCATGCTTCGGCACAGTCCACACGCTGCGACCGGTCGTCGTCAACGGTCGCCACGACGGGTGACCCGCACCGTTATCTCTTAATCGGTCAAAAACGACAAACGGACCCGCCTGTCGGGGTTGTCGACGTTGAGGTCGACCAGGGCGACCGACTGCCAGGTCCCCAGCGCGAGACGGCCCCCCAGGACGGGAACCGTGGCGTACGGCGGAATGAGTGCGGGCATGACATGCGACCTTCCATGCCCCCGGGAGCCGTGGGCATGCCGCCACCGGTCGTCCGAGGGGAGCAGGTCGCCGAGAGCGGCCAGCAGGTCCTCGTCGCTGCCGGAGCCGAGCTCCAGCAGCGCCACGCCCGCGGTCGCGTGCGGGACGAAGACGTGCAGCAGCCCGTCTCCCCCGCAGTCGCGGGCGAAGTCCGCGCACTCCCGGGTGATGTCGTGTACGCGCTCCCACGCGCCGGTCCGCACCTCGATCACCGTCGATTTCACACCGTGATATTACGATCCGCGCTGAGCTGCGACGACGACGGCGTCCGGCCCGGGGAAGACGAGCGCCTCGTGCCCGTCCTCGAACCGCACCAGGAACGGCGGGCCGCCCTCGGGACCGCGGACCTCGATGATCTCACCGTGCTTCTCGTGCTCGCCCACGACGGCGCTGTGCACCACGAGCCGGTCCCCTACCGCTGCGTGCATCTCACTCCTCCCCCTCTTCCAGAGCCTGGTACGGCTATCGCCACCTGGAAAGGGGAGAAACCCTGCCCTCCACAGAGGGAGGGACAACTCATACCAAAACGTTACGTAAGCCCACAGATCGGCCCATGACCGGGGTGAACGCCCGGGACACCGCCCGTCCACCCCTCGCCGAGCCCGTACGGAACGGCCCGGGTGAAGCCGCGCCGGAGGGGGTAGGGGGGAGCGGACGGCGCCTAGGGTGATCAGGGGGAACGCCGCCCGTTCGCTCTGGGGGAAACCCCGGGGCAACAAGGAATGTGCAGTCTGCGAAAATCGTCCTACCATCGGTGGTCTAGGCCAAGCCGCATCCGCTGCCAGCGGGGACGGCTCGGTTACCGGGAAGTAGAGATGCGCTTTCCGGTGGGACGAGACAGGATGGAAGACGACCGCAACGCCGCGACCAAGCGCTGAGCGCATCGCTGCAGGCAACACAGACGTAACAGATCCGACGAGACCAAAGTCCATTCTCGGAAGGCGAGACCCAGTGGCTTCCGGACGCCAGCGTTTTTCGATCATCAGTGACGGCCTACCCAGCCAGTTGCCTGATGTCGATCCGAGCGAGACCAACGAATGGCTCGAATCGCTCGACAACGTCATCAAGACCGAGGGCCGCACCCGCGCCCGTTACCTGATGCTCCGGCTGCTCGAGCGCGCCCGGGAACACCAAGTCGGCGTACCCGGCCTGCGCAGCACGGACTACATCAACACCATTCCCCCCGAGCGCGAGCCCTGGTTCCCGGGAGACGAGTACGTCGAGCGCCGCATCCGGGCCTACATCCGCTGGAACGCGGCGGTCATGGTCACCCGGGCGAACGCGCGGACCAACGTCGGCGGCCACATCGCCACCTACGCCTCCGCCGCCTCCCTGTACGAGGTGGGCTTCAACCACTTCTTCCGCGGCAAGGACCACGGGGAGTCGGGCGACCAGATCTTCATCCAGGGCCACGCGGCCCCGGGCATCTACGCACGCGCGTTCCTGGAGGGCCGCCTCGACGCGGCCCAGCTCGACGCGTTCCGCCAGGAGCTGTCGCACGGGATCAAGGGCCTGCCCTCCTACCCGCACCCCCGGCTCATGCCGGACTTCTGGGAGTTCCCCACGGTCTCGATGGGCCTCGGCCCGATCGGCGCGATCTACCAGGCGCGGTTCAACCGCTACCTGCTGAGCCGCAAGATCAAGGACACCAGCCGCAGCCACGTCTGGTGCTTCCTCGGCGACGGCGAGATGGACGAGCCCGAGTCGCTCGGCGCGATCGGCGTCGCCGCCCGTGAGGAGCTCGACAACCTCACCTTCGTCATCAACTGCAACCTGCAGCGGCTCGACGGCCCGGTGCGCGGCAACGGCAAGATCATCCAGGAGCTGGAGTCGTACTTCCGCGGCGCCGGCTGGAACGTCATCAAGGTCGTCTGGGGCCGCGACTGGGACCCGCTGCTGGCGGCCGACGTCGACGGCGTGCTCGTCAACCAGATGAACACCACCCCCGACGGCCAGTTCCAGACCTACTCGGTCGAGTCGGGCGGCTACATCCGCGACAACTTCTTCGGCGGCGACCCGCGCCTGCGCAAGATGGTCGAGCACATGTCGGACGACGACATCCGCAAGCTGTCGCGCGGCGGGCACGACTACCGCAAGGTGTACGCCGCGTTCAAGGCGGCCCGCGAGCACGTCGGCCAGCCGACCGTCATCCTGGCCCAGACGATCAAGGGCTGGACGCTCGGCAAGGACTTCGAGGCGCGCAACGCGACGCACCAGATGAAGAAGATGAGCAAGGCCGAGCTCAAGGAGTTCCGCGACCGGCTCTACCTGCCCATCCCCGACAAGGACCTCGACGCCGACATCCCGCCGTACTTCCACCCCGGGGAGAACAACGAGGAGATCGCGTACATGAAGGAGCGCCGGGCGGCGCTCGGCGGCTACCTGCCCAAGCGGGTGGTCCGCGCCAAGCCGCTCAAGCTCCCCGGCGACCCGGTGTACGCGGGCCTGCGCAAGGGTTCGGGCAAGCAGAACGTCGCGACCACGATGGCGTTCGTTCGCCTGCTCAAGGACCTCATTCGCGACAAGGAGATCGGCGCGCGGTTCGTGCCCGTCATCCCGGACGAGGCCCGCACGTTCGGTGTGGACGCGATGTTCCCGACCGCCAAGATCTACTCGCCGCACGGGCAGACGTACGAGGCGGTCGACCGCGAGCTGCTGCTGTCGTACAAGGAGTCGACCGAGGGCCAGATCCTGCACGAGGGGATCAGCGAGGCCGGGTCGATGGGCTCGGTCATCGCGGCCGGCAGCTCCTACGCCACGCACGGCGAGCACATGATCCCGGTCTACATCTTCTACTCGATGTTCGGGTTCCAGCGGACCGCCGACCAGATGTGGCAGCTCGGCGACCAGATGGGCCGGGGCTTCCTGCTCGGCGCCACGGCCGGGCGCACCACGCTGAACGGCGAGGGCCTGCAGCACGAGGACGGCCACACCCCGCTGATCGCCTCCACGAACCCCGCCGCCGTGTCGTACGACCCGGCCTGGGCGTTCGAGATCGCGCACATCGTGCGGGACGGCCTGCGGAGGATGTACGGGGAGCGGCCCGAAGACGTCTTCTACTACCTGACCGTCTACAACGAGCCCTACCCGCAGCCGGCCGAGCCGGAGAACGTCGACGTCGAGGGCATCCTCAAGGGCCTGTACCTCTTCGCGCCCGCCGCCGGCGAGGGGCCGAAGGCGAACATCCTGGTGTCCGGCGTCGCCGCCCCGTGGGCGCTGGAGGCCCAGCGGATGCTGGCGGAGGACTGGGGCGTGTCGGCCGCCATCTGGTCGGCCACCTCCTGGAGCGAACTGCGCAGGGACGCCCTCGCCGTCGAGGAGCACAACCTGCTCAACCCCGACGCCGAGCAGCGGGTGCCGTACGTCACCACCAAGCTGTCCGGCGTGCCGGGGCCGTTCGTGGGGGTCAGCGACTACATGCGCGCCGTCCCCGACCAGATCTCCCAGTGGGTGCCTGGTGACTGGTCCTCGCTCGGGACCGACGGGTTCGGCCTGTCCGACACGCGCTCGGCGCTGCGCCGCCACTTCCACGTGGACGCGGCCTCGATCACGCTGGCGGTGCTGACCCAGCTCGCCCGCCGGGGCGAGGTCAAGACCGAGACGCTGCAGGAGGCCATCGCCCGGTATCACCTCAAGAACGGGGTGACCGAGGTGACGGCCCAGCAGACGCCGGAGACCAACGACACCCAGTCCATGGGTGTCTGACGCGGCGACGATCGACATCGGCGGCCTCCGCCCTCCGGGCGGGGGCCGTCGGCGTGTCATCGGCGTGTCACCGGCGCGTGCGCGACGACCGGCCGCTGTGTGGCAGGCTTGCAGTCGGCTTCTGGAGGGGTTCCAAGCAGTCCCAAGCCACCTCCAAGCAAGAAACAAGACCAAACCTCCACGATTGCTGCCGTGGATGGAACGTTCAGAAAATATCTCGGCAGACTGACCGGAGGGATGGCCGCGCTGGCGGCCGTCGCCGTGGTCGTCACCGCCGCTCCCGCTTCGGCGGACACCGCAGACGAGGTGCCCGTGGGCACCAAACTGGCCGCGCGCACGCACCCGGCCGTCCAGCTCACAAGCCTCACCTACTCGGGCGAGGTCGTCGTCCCGACCAGCCAGGTCCGGCAGGGACCGTTCCAGCAGCTCGTCAACGACGCCACCCAGGCGGTGATCGCCGGCAAGATCCCCTCTGACGAACGCAGCATCGCCAAGTTCCTGTTCCAGCGCATGGCGGCCGACGTCGACCGGTACCTCGAGCCCGTCACGCCGGAGCGCACCGCCAAGGCGCAGGTCGGCGGCATGTGCACGGGCTGGTGGGTGACCCCGGACGGTTACATGGTCACCGGCGCGCACTGCGTCGAGTTGAACGACGACGAGCTGTCGCAGACCTTCGCGCAGCAGGCGCTGCAGAAGTTCAACAAGCAGGACGCCAAGGAGATCATCAACGGCCTTCAGGGCATCGAGGCCGACAAGGAGCTTCTCGAGCTCGCCCAGCAGGTCTACGTCACCTTCAACACCAACCACCTGCAGATCCGCGGCCTGCAGAAGAGCCTGTCGGTGCTGCAGAGCCTCCCCGGCGGCGGCGTCGACAAGACGGCCAAGGAGGTTCCGGCCGAGCTCGTGTCGGTGGGCGAGAGCTACCCGGGCAAGGACTTCGCCCTGCTCAAGGTCAACGGCCAGCAGAACCTGCCGACGGTCCCGCTCGGCGACGACGTGGACGTGCAGACCGGCAACACGCTCTACATCAGCGGCTTCCCCGGCCTGGTGACCAACACCCCGTGGTTCAGCGTCGAGTCGAAGCTCGACCCCGCGCTGACCGAGGGGCCGTACAACGCCAAGCGCACCACGCAGGAGGGCGTGCCGTACATCCAGACGCAGGCGCCCTCCTACCACGGCAACTCCGGCGGCCCGGTCTTCAGCCGTGCGGGCAAGGTCGTCGGCATGCTGATCGCCGGAACCGTCAGCGAGAACGGCGAGGCGTCGGAGAACGAGAGCTTCGTGCTCCCGGTCTCGGTCATCAAGGAGAAGCTCAACGAGAAGAACATCAAGCCCTCCGCGTCGATGACGACGACGAAGTACAACGAGGCGCTCGACGACTTCTTCCTGCGGCACTACAAGGACGCGCTGCCGAAGTTCCGCGAGGTCCAGGCGCTGTTCCCGTCCCACCCGTACGTCGCGAAGTACATCACCGACTCCCAGCAGGCGATCTCGTCCGGCAAGGACGAGACCCCGCAGCCGATGTGGGTGTGGATCGCGATCGGCGCCGGCGCCCTGGTGGTGATCGGCGGCGGCCTCCTGCTGCTGCTCGTGCTGCGCAGGCGCGGGAAGGCGTCCGCCTCCCCGCAGGGCCAGGCGTCCGCGCCCTCGTACGGCGGGGGTCCCTTCCCCGGCCCGAACGGCGCCTCATACCCGGCGCAGGTGGGCGCCGGCTACGGACAGCAGCCGGTGAACGGCCAGGTGCTGCCCCAGGGCTGGCAGCCGCAGAGCCTCCCGCCGGCCGGTGGCGACGCCCAGCGCTCCGGCGGGGGCTACGAGCCTCCGCGCCCCGGAGGGTACGACCCCCAGCGGCCGGGCGAGGGCGTGGAGCCCCAGCGTCCCGACGGTGCGACGCAGTACGTGCGCCCCGCTCCGTCGCCGTACGCGCAGCAGCCGGGCCGTCCGCAGCCGTCGCAGGCCGTCCCCGGCCAGGCCCCGGCCGGCTCCGACGCTCCCCAGGTCGCCGACCTGGAGCGGGAGATCGCCGAACTGCGCCGCCAGTTGCAGCACCGCCAGCCGGACGCGTGACGCGCCGGGCAGGAGGGCGTCTTCCCCACGCCCTCCGCTCCGCCGGGCACGCGAGGTGACGCCTCCGCCGGCCGTGTGCCCTTGACGGCCCGGAGGGGAAGGACCCGGGGGGAAAGGCGCCGCAGGGGAAGCACGGGACGAAGTCCCGGCGGGCGTCCGGACGGCCTCGGTACGCTCCGGCCGGTCTCACCGGCCGTCGCGAAGCTTACTCACGCATCACTCTCACCCTCACTCACCCGCCACCGCTCACCAGGCACAGTCCAGGCATCGCCCGCCAGGATGTGCGGCCCCAGCGGCGACGCGAGAAGCCCGCATGCTCTCGCGCCACCCACGCCGGCACCGCGCACGCACACCCTGGCACCACGCCGCTCGGCTGCGGCACGGTCGCCGGCATGGCGGGCCGGGCAGCGGCGTCGTGAAGGACCAGCACCCTGGGCACCTGGTACAGGAGCGTCGGCATGTGGAGGGTCAGGAGGTGGGGGGAGCGAAGATGCCGAAGAGGTTGCCCGACGTGTCGTGGAGGTAGGCGAAGTCGGGCCCGTCGTTGCCCACGACCTCGCTGAGCACCTTTCCGCCGAGGGCCTCCACCTGCCGGCAGGTCTCCACGACGTCCCGCACCAGCACGGTGAAGACGGCGTGGCCGGGCATGTCGCCACGGGTGGCGAACACTCCGCCCCGCACCTCGTCGTCACCGGGGTAGCTGATGAGCCGGTAGTCGATGCCCATCGCGCCGGAGTTGTCGCTGGTCCTGAAGCGCCAGCCGAACAGGTTGCCGTAGAACCGCTGGACGCCCTCGGGGTCGTCGCTCGCGATCTCGAACCAGGCGACCGTGTTGACTGCGGGCTCGGCGGGAGTCGTCATCGTCGGTTCTCTTCCTCTGAAGTCTGTGCAGCTCGGTGCAGCTCTGTGGAGTTCTGGCGAGCCGCTCGGCGTCTCCTCCCGGCGCCTCCACGTGCTGTCTCCGTGGAAGCGCACGCCGGGCGGCGGGCTGAGCGGTGCGGGACGGACCGGATCGGTTCGGGCCGGGACCGGTGCGCCGCTCGCGTGAGTAGAGACTCCCAGCCCCTCGCGACACCCCCCTGTCGGTGTTTCCACGCGCTCACGAACATTTTTTCGAATATCAGTCCAGTGCCGGAGTGCGCGCGATCATGTGCGGTATGTCGGCGTCGAAGGCCTCCAGAGGCCGTCCGGGCACCGGCTCGTCGGTGAGGGCGGCGTCCGCGATCCGGTCGAGCCGGAAGACGCGGACGGCGTCGCGCAGGCGGCACCACGCGACCAGATACCACCACCCGCTCCGCCCGCCGACGAACGCTCCGGGCTCGACGTCCCTGGTGGTCAGCACGCCCTGGGCGTCGGCGTACCGGATGCGCAGGACAAGGCCGTTGAGCAGGGCCTCCTCGATGACCCGGCCGATGGACCCGGTGTATCGCGACTCCGGCTTCTCCTCGGTCAGGATCTGGACGCGGGCCGCCAGCTGACGGGCGCGCTCCCCCTCCGGTCCGGGCATGGCGGCGACGAGTTTGCGAAGCGCGCTGCGCGCCTCGTCGGCGAAGGGCTGCTGTTCGGTGCGGCTGAGCGCGATCGCCACCGCGACGGCCTCGGCGGGGGTGAAGTTGAGCGGGGGCAGGGACATGCTCCTGTCCAGGGCGTACCCTCCCCGGCGCCCGACCTCGGCGTAGATGGGCACGCCGGCCTGCTGCAGCGCGGAGATGTCCCGCTCGATGGTCCGCGAGCTCACCTCGAAACGCTGGGCGAGCTCACGCGCGGACCGGCAGCGCGGGGAGATCGCCCGCAGGTCCTCGACGATCGCGTAGAGCCGGTCGGTACGGTTCACGCCCTCGAAGGTAGGCCACCCCACCGACATTTCTCGCTGACCCGTTCGACTCCGGCCGTCCCGCAGCTCCTTCAGAAGCCGTCGGTCCTGCTCTCCGGCCCAAGCTCCCGCCGGTGAGCCCGTCAGCCGCCGGCGGCTTCGGCGAGCTCGGCCAGGCGGTCGCGGCCCGGCTCGGGGAAGCGCTCCCCGGTGACCTCCGCCCAGGAGATCCGGTCGAGCCGGAAGACCCGCACGTCCTCACGCAGCCGGCACCAGGCCACCAGATACCAGTGCCCGCCCCTGCCGCCGATGCAGACGCTCGGCTCGACGTCCCTGACGGTGGCCACACCCTTGGTGCCGACGTACTCCAGGCGCAGCACGCGCCGCCCGCGGAGCG
This sequence comes from Microbispora cellulosiformans, assembly GCF_008728085.1. Classification (NCBI taxonomy): domain Bacteria; kingdom Bacillati; phylum Actinomycetota; class Actinomycetes; order Streptosporangiales; family Streptosporangiaceae; genus Microbispora; species Microbispora cellulosiformans. The sequence goes on from NZ_VYTZ01000002.1 coordinate 693,050, forward strand.
CCCGGTCGATCGCCCGTTTCACCGTGTCCGGCCCCTCGAGCGCGTACCCGCCCTGGTCGAGCCGGATGGGGACCCCGGCCTCCCGGAGCCTCGCCACGTCGCGCACGACCGTGCTCTTGCTGACCCCGAGGCGCGAGGCGAGTTCGCGGGCCGGCAGGCAGCCGCCGGACTCCAGCTCCTTCACCAGCGCGTCGCGGCGTTTCATGATTCGACGCTACGTCGATCAGCCCGGACAGACCGGTACAACACACCTCACCCAGACGCCACAGCCCTATCACCTCAAGTGCCCCATGGCCGGGTGTTGCGGATGCGTTCCGCCGGAATGCCGCACAGGGCCGCCCGCTCGCAGCCGAACCGCTGCCAGTCGAGCTGGCCGGGGGCGTGCGCGTCGGAGTCGATCGCGAAGTCGCAGCCCATCTCGTACGCGAGGCGCAGCAGGCGCTTGGGCGGGTCGAGCCGGTCGGGCCGTGAGTTGATCTCCACGGCGACCCCGAACCTCCGGCACGCCTCGAAGACGATCTCGGCGTCGAAGCGCGACTCGGGCCGTCCGCGGCCCCGCACCACCCTGCCCGTGCAGTGCCCGAGGACGTCCACGTCCGGGTCGGCCACCGCCGTGACCATCCGCCGCGTCATGTCCTCGGCGTCCATCCGCAGCAGCGAGTGGACGCTCGCCACCACGACGTCGAGCCGTCCGAGCAGCTCGGGCTCCTGGTCGAGGGAGCCGTCGGTGTTGATGTCCACCTCGATGCCGGTGAGGATCCGGAACGGCGGGCCGCCGTCCCGCGCGTACGTCTCGTTGAGGGCGGCGACCACGTCGAGCTGCCGCCTCAGCCGGTCGGCGGACAGCCCGTGCGCCACGGTCAGCCGGGGCGAGTGGTCGGTCAGCGCCAGGTATTCGTGGCCGAGCTCCCGGGCGGCGGCGGCCATCTCCTCGATCGGCGACCCACCGTCGGACCAGTCCGAGTGACTGTGGAAGTCGCCGCGCAGCGCCGACCGCAGCGCCCGCGCGGCCTCATCCAGATCGGTCTCCGCGGTGTCCTCCAGACGCCGCAGGTACGTCGGCACGGCGCCGTCCAGCGCCTCGGTGACGGCCAGGGACGTGACCTTGCCGACGCCCTTCAGGTCCGTCAGGCCGCCGGTGCGCGCGAGCCGTACCAGCTCCTCCCGGGGCAGCTCCTCGATCGCGGCGGCGGCGCCGCGGAAGGCTCGCACGCGGTAGGTCGGCTCGCCGGCCCGCTCCAGCAGGAAGGCGATGCGCTTGAGCGCCTCGACTGGGTCCACACCGGGCACGCTACCCGGCGCCGCGCGCGCCGATCCGGAACCCTGAACCAGACTGTCCCGTTCGTCCAACGAGACGATAGTGTGTGCCGATCTCGACAGCAGGAGCCGGATTGCCAGAGCCCGGGGACAGTCCCCCACGCGGAACACCGCCCTCCGGCGGTTCCTCGCCGCCGCCCCATCCGCTGGCGATGGGCGCGCAGTGGCCGGCGCGCCGGGCGGGGCACAAGCCGCCACCGCCACCCGAGGGCGGCGGCAAGTCGTCCACGGCGGTCAAGCTCGGCACGCTGGGCGTGCTGTCGGTGCTGCTCGTGGGCTTCTGCGCGGCCCAGGACGACTACGAGGAGGTCGGCGCGGACTGCGTGGACACCTCGACGCGCAACCCGGACGGCTCCTACATGGTCGTCGACGACCGCTACTGCGACGACGACGACCATCGTCACTACAGCGGCTCGCACGGCGCGTACCGCTGGTACTACGGCGGCAGCCGCACAGGCGCCCGGGTGCACAACGGGACGACGGTGCGGCCCGCCGACGCCAAGATCACCAGCCGTACGGGACGGGTGATCCAGCGGGGCGGGTTCGGGTTCCACAGCGGCGGCGGTGGCTGACGGGTGCGCAGGCAGACCTCGGCGCCCAGGGAGGACTGGGCGGCGATCATCGAGTCGCAGGGCCTGGCCTACCACCGGTCCGCCCACCCCGAGGGCCTCACCCGGCCCTACTGGGACGAAGGCGTCCACTACGTCTTCACGCTGGACGAGGTGCTCCGCCTGGAGGACCAGGTCGAGGAGCTGCACCGGATGTGCCTGGCGGCGGCCGACCACGTCGTGACCCACGACCGGTACGCCGACCTCGGCATCCCCCCGCACTGCCGTACGGCCGTCGCCGAGTCGTGGCGGCGGCGCGACCCGCACCTGTTCGGCCGCTTCGACCTCCGCTACGACGGCACCGGACCGGCCAAGCTGCTGGAGTACAACGCCGACACCCCGACCAGCCTGGTCGAAAGCTCCGTCGTGCAGTGGTTCTGGCTGAAGGACGCCCATCCCGGCGACGACCAGTGGAACTCGATCCACGAGCGCCTGATCGACCGCTGGAAGTCCCTCACGCTCCAGACCGGCCCGGTCCACTTCGGGTGGACCAGCGCCGACGAGACGGGCGAGGAGGCGATGACCGTCGGCTATCTCCAGGAGACCGCGGAGCAGGCCGGCCTGACCACCGCGGCGGTCGCCATGGAGGACATCGGCTGGGACGCGCTCAACCGCCGGTTCGTCGACATGGAGCACCGCGTCATCCGCACCCTGTGCAAGCTGTATCCCTGGGAGTGGCTCGTCGCCGAGCCGTTCGCCCCGCAGGCCCTGGCGCAGCAGGTCTCCATGACGTGGATCGAGCCGCTGTGGAAGATGCTGCTGTCCAACAAGGCCCTGCTGGCGATCCTGTGGGAGCTCTTCCCCGGCCACCCCAACCTGCTGCCCGCCTATCTCGACGGGCCCCGTGAGCTGGCCGCCGGGCCGGGCTACGTACGCAAGCCGCTGCTCGGCCGCGAGGGCGCCTCCATGCGCATCTCCGCACCCGGAGTCGAGCTGGAGACCGGCGGCGACTACGGCGCCGAGGGCTTCGTCCACCAGGAGTTCCGGCCGCTGCCGGACTTCGACGGCTGGCGTCCGGTGCTCGGGGCCTGGGTGGTCGAAGACGAGGCGGCCGGGCTCGGCATCCGGGAGACCTCCGGCCTCGTCACCGACGACACGTCCTCATTCGTCCCCCACCGCATCCACGGCTGAAAGCGAAGGCCCCCGTGAACACCACCACCAATCTCGCCGGTGTGCTCGGCCACGGCGCCCTGGCGATCGTCTCGTACGCCGTCCTCGGCGTGCTGCTGCTCGTCGCCGGGTTCTACGTCGTGGACCTGGCGATCCCCGGCAGGCTCAGCACGGTGATCCGCACCGACCGCAACCCCAACGCGACCGTGCTCGCCACCTCCAGCGTGGCCGGCGTGGCGCTCATCGTGGCGGCGTCCATCTGGTCGTCGGGCGGCGAACTGCGCGAGGGCCTGCTCGCGACGCTCGTGTTCGGGCTGGTCGGCATCGCCGTGCAGACGCTCGGCATGGTCGCCTTCGACAAGGTCGCGGGGATCTCGGTGCGTGAGCTGGTCAGCGACGACGCGTTGCGGCCCGCCGCCGTGCTCCTCGGGGTGACGCACTTCTTCATCGGCCTCATCACGGCGGTCGCCGTCATCTGACGGGCCCCGGCCGCCGGATGACGCAGGACGCCGCCGCAACGCGCCGTACGGGACCGGGAGCGCGTTCCGCGCGGCGACCTGGCACGCTAGGGGACGTGAGCGAACGGGGCGCGCGAAACGGCGGACAGGTGCGTACGGACGGGCAGAGCGACGGAGCCACCCGGGGGGCCGGGGACGACGTGCCGATGAGCGACAGGATCCGGGAGGACACGGCGCGGCGGCTCGACCGCGCCATGGGCAGCCTGGGGACCGCCGCGATGGCCCGGATGGAGGAGCGGCTCGCCTGGTACCGGGCGCTGTCCGCGGAGGACAGGTCGTGGGTCGGGCTGGTGGCGCAGGCCGGCATCGCGGCGTTCGTGGAGTGGTTCGGCCACGCGGGCGAGGGCAGGCCGACGCCGAGCATCGAGTTCTTCGGCACCGCGCCGCGCGAGCTGAAGCGCAGCGTCTCGCTGCAGCAGACCGTCGACCTCGTCCGCATCGTCGTCGAGGTCGTCGAGGCGCAGGTGGAGGAGCTGGCCGCGCCCGGCGGCGCGGAGCTGCTGCGGCACGCCATGCTGCGCTACACCCGCGACGTCGCCTTCGCCGCCGCCCAGGTGTACGCCAGGGAGGCGGAGGCGCGCGGCTCGTGGGACGCGCGGCTGGAGGCGCTGATCGTGGACGCGCTGGTGCGCGGCCAGGTCGACGACGGCCTGCACTCGTGGGCCGCCGCGCTCGGCTGGACCTCCGCGCCGGTCGTCGTCTTCGCGGGGTTCGCCCCGGACGAGGACCCGCAGAGCGTCATCGACGGGCTGCGCGACAAGGGCCGCCGCATCGGCCACGAACTGCTGGCCGGCGTGCAGGGCGACCGGCTCATCGTGATCGTGGGCGGGGCGGACGGCGTCAAGGACGCGGCGCGCGGCGTCGTGTCGCGCTTCGGGCCCGGGCCGGTCGTGATCGGGCCGGAGGTGCCCGACCTGCACGCGGCGGCCAGGTCGGCCCGGGCCGCCATCGCCGGGCTGCGCGCCGCCGCCGGCTGGCCCGACGCGCCCCGGCCCGTGCTCGCCGAGGACCTGCTGGCCGAGCGCGCCCTGGACGGCGACGAGGACGCCCGCGCCCAGCTCGTGGAGAACGTCTACAAGCCGCTGGCCGGGACCCCGCTGCTCGACACCCTCGCGACGTACCTTGAGCAGGGGACCTCGCTGGAGGCGACCGCGCGGCTGCTGTTCGTCCACCCCAACACCGTGCGGTACCGTCTACGGAAGATCACGGAGCTGACCGGGTACCAGCCGACGGAGGGCAGGTCCGCATTCACGCTCCAAGTCGGTCTCATACTCGGTCGCCTGTCCGTAACCTGAGCCGGGTTCCTTAATCCACTCGACACCGAAACTGTAGGTACCCCACAACGCCACCTCCACAAAGTTCGTTCGGATCTCCATCAGTGTGGTGAACCTCTACAGGGCAGGGTTGAGTACGTGCTCGTCATCGTCGCTCCGGGCCAAGGCGCCCAAACCCCAGGATTCCTCAGTCCGTGGCTCGAGATCCCCGAGTTCCGGGACCGAATCTCCGCGTGGTCCGACATCGCGGGGCTCGATCTCGCGTCGTACGGGACGACCGCGGGGGCCGAGGAGATCCGCGACACCGCCGTGGCCCAGCCGCTGCTGGTGGCGGCGGCCCTGGCGTCCTTCGAGACGCTGGGCGTGCGGCCCGACCTGGTCGCCGGGCACAGCGTCGGCGAGTTCGCCGCCGCCGCGGTCGCCGGGGTGCTGACCCCCGAGCAGGCCCTCGGCCTGGTGCGGGAGCGCGGGCTGGCGATGGCCAAGGCCGCCTCCGTCACCGCGACCGGCATGAGCGCGGTGCTCGGCGGCGACGAGAACGAGGTCCTGGCCGCGCTCGACCGGCACGGCCTCACCCCCGCGAACATCAACGGCGCGGGCCAGATCGTCGCGGGCGGCACGCTGGAGCGCCTGGAGGCGTTCGCGGCCGACCCGCCCGCCAGGGCGCGGGTGCGCTCCCTGGCGGTCGCCGGAGCCTTCCACACCGTCCACATGGCCCCCGCCGTGGACCACCTGCGCGCCGAGGCCGCGACCGTCACCCCCGCCGAACCGTCGATCACGCTGCTGTCCAACGCGGACGGCGCGGCGGTCACCGCCGGCGGCGAGTTCCTGGAGCGGCTGGTGACCCAGGTGGCCAGCCCGGTCCGGTGGGACGCCTGCATGGCGACGATGGCCGAGCGGGGGGTCACCACCATGATCGAACTGCTGCCCGGCGGCACGCTGACGGGCCTGGCCAAGCGCGCCATGCCCGGCGTCAGGACGGTCGCACTCAAGACCCCCGCCGACCTCGACACGGCCCGGGAGGTGCTCGGATGAGACTCGGCCAGGGCGCCCCCGCCGCACGGATCCTCGCCTTCGGCGGCTACCAGCCCGCGCAGGTCGTCACCAACGACGACCTCGCCGCGCGGCTCGACACCAACGACGAGTGGATCCAGAGCCGCGTCGGGATCAAGGAGCGCCGCATCGCGGGGCCGCAGGAGTCGGAGATCGACCTCGCGGTCCAGGCGGGCGGCAAGGCGCTGGCCGCCAGCGGCCTGTCGAGCGACGACATCGACCTGGTTATCGTGGCGACCTGCACCCCCGAGGCGCCCATCCCCAACACCGCCGGCCGCGTCGCCCACCGGCTGGGCATCACCGCGCCCGGCGCCTACGACCTGAACGCCGCCTGCGCCGGGTTCTGCTACGCCCTGGCCGCCGCGTCCGACGCCGTACGGACGGGCTCGGCGACCAACGTGCTGGTGGTGGGCAGCGAGAAGCTCAGCCAGTGGGTCGACCGCGACGACCGGTCGACCGCCGTCATCTTCGCGGACGGCGCGGGCGCCGCCGTCGTGGGCCCCTCCGACCGGCCGGGCATCGGCCCGGTGGCCTGGGGCAGCGCCGGCGACAAGGCCGACGCGATCATGATCAAGGACCGGAACTCCTTCCTCCACCAGGAGGGCCAGGCGGTGTTCCGCTGGGCCACGACCACCCTTCACCCGGTGGCCATGCTCGCCTGCGAGCGTGCCGGCGTGGACCCCGCCGACCTGGCCGCCTTCGTCCCGCACCAGGCGAACCTGCGCATCGTCGAGGCCATCGCCCGCAGGATCGGCGCCGACAAAGCCGTCGTCGCCAAGGACATCGTGCTCGCCGGCAACACCTCGGCCGCGTCCATCCCCCTCGCGCTCTCCCGCATGCTGGAGCGCGGCGAGATCGCGTCGGGCGGCCTCGCCCTGCTGCTGGGTTTCGGCGCCGGCCTCACCTACGCCTCCCAGGTGATCGAGATCCCCTGAGAGACCCCGTACGGCCCGCCGTACGGATCTGGGGCGACCCAGACGAACCAGGAAAACACAACAAGGAGAAGTCGCGACATGGCACTGACCGAGCAGGAGATCCTCGCGGGCCTCGGCAAGATCGTGAACGAGATCACCGGCATCCCGGCCGCGGAGGTCACCCCGGAGAAGAGCTTCGTGGACGACCTCGACATCGACTCGCTCTCCATGGTCGAGATCGCCGTCGCGGCCCAGGACGAGTTCGGCGTCGAGATCCCCGACGACCAGCTCAAGCACCTGAAGACCGTCAAGGACGTCATCAGCTTCATCCAGAGCTGAACCGCCGGACGTGCCCCGCCCGCCCCACCGGGAGCGGCCGGGCATGTCTGGTCCCTTCACGCCCCGAACAGCAAGAGGAGTGCAGACGAAGTGAGTAAGGACCGGGTACGTGTCGTGGTCACCGGGCTCGGCGCGACGACGCCCCTCGGTGGAGACGTCGCATCGACCTGGTCGGCGCTCCTCGAGGGGCGGTCGGGCATCCGCCCGCTCACCGAGGACTGGGTCGACTCCGTGCCGGTGAAGTTCGCCGGTGTGGCGGCCGTCGATCCGGCCGAGGTGCTGCCGCGGCCGGAGGCTCGCAGGCTCGACCGCAGCGAGCAGTTCGCGCTGATCGCCGCCCGCCAGGCATGGCAGGACGCGGGTGCCCCCGAGGTGCCCGCCGAGCGGCTCGGGGTCTGCGTCTCCAGCGGCATCGGCGGCATCGGCACGACGCTGTCGGCCTACGACACCTTCAAGGAGCGGGGCTGGCAGCGGCTGTCGCCGTTCACCGTGCCCATGCTGATGCCCAACGGCCCGGCGGCCTGGGTGGGGCTCGAACTGGGCGCCCGGGCCGGCGTCCACGCCACCGTCTCCGCCTGCGCCTCCGGCGCCGAAGCCATCGGGTACGCGCTGGACATGATCCGCGCCGGCCGGGCGGACGTCGTCGTGGCGGGCGGCACGGAGGCGGCGATCCACCCGCTGAACGTGGCGGCCTTCGCGGCGGCCCGGGCCATGTCGACCCGGAACGACGAGCCCGAGCGGGCCTCCCGCCCCTGGGACCGCGGCCGTGACGGCTTCGTCCTCGGCGAGGGCGCCGGCCTGATCGTGCTGGAGTCGTACGAGCACGCGGTGGCCCGCGGCGCCCGGATCTACGCCGAGGTGGCGGGCCTCGGCATGTCCGCCGACTCCCACCACATCACCCAGCCGGAGCCCGAGGCCCGGGGAGTCATCGCGGCGATGACCCGGGCCATGACCGACGCCGGGCTGACCGGACGCGACATCCTGCACGTGAATGCGCACGCCACCTCCACCCCCGCGGGCGACGTGGTCGAGGCCCAGGCGGTCGAGAAGTCGTTCGGCTCGCACGTCCTCGTCACCTCGACCAAGTCGATGACCGGGCATCTGCTCGGCGGCGCCGGCGGCATCGAGTCGGTCTTCACGATCAAGACGCTGGCCGAGCGGCTGATCCCCCCCACGATCAACGTGGACGACCTGGACGACGGCATCGGCGTCGAGATCGTGTGTGACAAGCCGCGCGACCTGCCCGAGGGGCAGATCGCGGCCGTGAACAACTCCTTCGGGTTCGGCGGCCACAACGTCGCCGTGGCCTTCACGACCGTTTGACAAGGGAGTCTCGAATGACTGTGCTCGACAGCGGGACGACGGCCGGCAGAGGGACCACGGCAGCCAGGGAGACGGCGGCCGCGACCGCCGAAGCGGCGGCCGTCGACTCTCGCGACCCCCTGGTGCGCCTCGGGCACCTGCTGGACGAGGGCTCGATCCGGCGGATCACCCCCGAGGACAGGAGCGGCGTGCTGGCCGTGACCGGCCGGGTGGACGGCGTGCCGGTCATGGCGTTCTGCAGCGACGCCCGCATCCAGGGCGGCGCGATGGGCGCGGAGGGCTGCGAGCACATCGTCCACGCCTACGACGTGGCCGTCCGCGAGCGGGTGCCGGTCATCGGCGTCTGGCACTGCGGCGGCGCCCGCCTCGCCGAGGGTGTGGAGTCGCTGCACGCCGTGGGCCGGGTGTTCGCGGCCATGACCAAGGCGTCCGGCGTCGTCCCCCAGATCTCCGTCGTCGTCGGCCCGGCGGCCGGCGGCGCCGCGTACGGCCCGGCCCTGACCGACATCGTGATCCTGGCCGACAGCGGCCGCATCTTCGTCACCGGCCCCGACGTCGTCCGCAGCGTCACCGGCGAGCAGATCGACATGGCCGCCCTGGGCGGCCCGGAGCCGCACAGCAAGCGCAGCGGAGTCGTCCACGTCGTCACGAAGGACGAGCCCGAGGCCCTGCTGAAGGCCCGCCAGCTCGCCGGCCTCCTCGGCCACCAGGGCCGGATGCGCGACGTGGACGAGGTCGACTTCAGCGACGTGCTCCCCGACAACCCCCGCCGCGCGTACGACGTCCATCCCCTGGTCAAGGGCCTGCTCGACGATCCCGGCGTGGAGCTTCAGCCCAAGTGGGCGCCGAACATCGTGACCACCCTGGGCCGGCTCGGCGGCCGCACCGTCGGCGTCATCGCCAACAACCCCATGCGGCTCGGCGGCTGCCTCGACTCCGCGTCCGCCGAGAAGGCCTCCCGGTTCGTCCGGATGTGCGATGCCTTCGGAGTTCCTCTGATCGTGCTGGTGGACGTGCCGGGCTATCTCCCCGGCGTCGGCCAGGAGCACGACGGCGTCGTCCGGCGCGGCGCGAAGCTGCTGCACGCCTTCGCCGAGGCGTCCGTGCCCCGCGTCACGCTGATCACCCGCAAGGCGTACGGCGGGGCGTACATCGCGATGAACTCCCGCTCGCTCGGCGCGACCCGCGTGTTCGCCTGGCCGACCATGGAGGTGGCGGTCATGGGCGCGGTCGCGGCGGTGCGGATCATCAAGCGGCGCGAGATCGCCGCCGTGCCGGAGGAGGAGCGGGCCGCGCTGGAGGCCCGTCTGGCCGAGGAGCACGAGAAGTCCGCGGGCGGCCTTCAGCGCGCCATCGACCTCGGCGTGGTCGACGAGGTCATCGAGCCGGCCAAGACCCGCGGCGCGATCGCCCGGGTGCTCGCCCAGGCCACCCCGGCCCGCGGCGCGCACGGCAACATCCCGCTCTGATCGCTTTCCGGAAGCGCCGGCCCCCGATCACGGGGGCCGGCGCTTCCGTCGTGTCCGGAGCCCCGCGCCGGACGGGCCGGTGGGCCGGACGGGACCCTCGGCGCCGCGTTCTCCCACAGCGGACGACATCTACTTGACGCGAAACGACAAGTACTTGATGCTGGGCGTCAAGTAGAAGGGAGACGGGCATGGACGAGTGCCGTGCTCTGGCCGAGGACCTGCGCAGGGTCGTGGGCGGCAGGGTGCTCGACCCGCTGGAGATCCTGTTCGAGCCGGGTGAACTGTCCGGCGGGGACGCGCGGCTCCGCGAGCTTCTCGAGGTCAAGAGCCAGGCGTGGGCGGAGGTGCTGTGCGGCGGCGACGACCGCGCGGCCGCCTTCCTCGCGATCAGGCTCGTGAGCGCCCTGTATCCCGGGGACGAGCCGTTCGACCCGCCCGCGGCGTGGTGGGGCACCCCTCTGGGCCGGGCGGTCGCCCGGCGCGCGGGGCACCCGGCCGCCACCGCGGTTCCGGTCTCGGTCGCCGCGGCGATGCTGGGCATCACCCGCCAGGGGGTGCACGACCTCGTACGGCGGCACAAGCTCGACCGCGATCCCGAGGGCGCGATCACCACCGCGTCGATCCGTGCCCGTCTCTGACCTGGTCTACCTGCGGGTGGGCGGGGACGGGCTGCTGTTCCCCGGCGAGGTGCCCTTCGCCGAGTCCTTCGGCGCGCTGGCCGAGCTGCACCGGCGGGGGCTGATCCGGGCCCTCGGGCTCAGCGGCGTCACGACCGCCCAGCTCGCCAAGGCACGGGCGATCGCGCCCGTGGCCGCGGTGCAGAACCGCCTGCATCTGTTCGACCGGTCCGGCGACGAGGTCCTCGGCGAGTGCGAGGCCGCCGGCATCGCGTTCACCGCGTACTTCCCGCTCGCCGCCGGCATGCTCCGCCCCGGGCTGGACCTGTCACTGGCCCCGCCCGGTATGGCCCCCTCCACCGCGCAGCTCGCGACGCTCGACGAGGTCGCGGGCCGGTACGGCGCGACCCGGGCGCAGGTGGCGCTCGCCTGGCTGCTCGCCAGGTCCCCGGTCACGCTGGCGATTCCCGGGACCTCCTCGCTCGCCCACCTGGAGGAGAACATGCGTGCGGCCGGGCTCGGCCTGGCCGTCGAGGACGTCGCCGTCCTGGACGTCCTCGCCTGATCGGGACTCTCTTGCCTGGTCGGGACCCCTCGATTGATCGGGACTCCTCGCCTGATCGGGACGCGGTACGACGACGCCCGGCCGCGCGCACGCCGTGAGCCGGCGGGCGCGGGGCCGGGCGTCGGGGCCGGGCGTCGGGGCCGGGCGTCGGGGTCAGACGGCGGCGTGCAGCCAGCGGACCGGGGCTCCCTCGCCCGCGTAGCGGAACGACTCGAGCTCCTCGTCCCACTGCTTGCCGAGCAGGCGGTCGAGCTCGTCCTCCAGGACCACCCGGCCCTGGGCCGCCATCAGCATGATGTTGCGCAGCCGGTCCTCGGGGACCAGGATGTCGCCGTTCGCGCCGACGACGGCCGTGAAGGCACCGAGCGTCGGCGTGTAGGCGTGCCGGGAGCCGTCGACACCCGGCGAGGCGTCTTCGGTGATCTCGAAGCGGATGCGCTGCCAGCCCATGAGCGATGACGTGATCGCCGCGGCGGTGCCGGGACGGCCCTCCCACTCCGCCTGGGCCCGCAGGGTCCCGGGCGCGGCGGGCTGGGCGGTCCACGTCAGGTCGACGGGCACGCCAAGAACGCCTGCGACGGCCCACTCGATATGCGGGCACAGCGCAGGCTGAGCCGAGTGGACGTACAGGACGCCACGAGCAGCAGCCACCGGACCTCCCAATTCGCATGAGGTGCGCCTTCCCCAACGGCCTCACGGTTTGAGATGATCACGGTTGGATGACTGTAGGAGAGACTACCGTCCGTCGCAGCCTGGCACCAGAGGGGGGTCATACCGAATGGTGCTTGGCAACTCTTTGCATTGGGAATGACACCTTCCGCGATATCCCCAGAAAGGTCGTGGAAAGGCTCCGCGAATGCGCACCCGGCTCATCGAGCCCGTCCCCGGGCGCCCCGCCCTCATCCGCCCGGGCGAACTGCTGACCTCCGCCCCCGCCGCGGTCGCCCGGTGGACGCTCGCCGCCGAGCCGCTCCCCGGGCCGCTTCCCGGGACGGGCCGCGTGCACCGCGTACGGCTCGCGCCGGACGCCGACGTGATCGACCTGACGGCCACGCTGCGCGACCGCGGGCACGCTGCCTCCCCGAACCACGTCCTTTCGGGCCAGCCGTTGTTCTTCGGCGGGCCCGGCGGGGCGCCCTCCCCCGCGCCGCCTCCGCCGTACGAGCCGGGGGAGCCCTGCGAGGTCACCGTCGCGGTGCTCGACACGGGCCTGGCCCCGCATCCCTGGCTTGCGCGGTGGTACAGCGCCGACATCGCCGAGACGCCCGACGCCGACGGTGACGGCGTGCTCGACCGGCAGGCCGGGCACGGCACGTTCGTGGCCGGGCTCATCCTGCGGCACGCTCCCGGCGCGCGCCTGCGCGTCCTACGCCTCCTCGACAGCGACGGCGTCAGCGACGAGGCGGCACTGCTGGGCGCCCTCTCCGTGCTGCGCGAAGGGCCCGCCGACGTGCTCAACCTCTCCTTCGGCGGGCACACCTTCGACGACGGGCCGCCCCTGGGACTGGCCGAGGCGCTCGCCGCCTTCCCCGCCGTCGTCGCCTGCGCCGGCAACACGGCCTCCTCGCGTCCCTTCTGGCCCGCCGCCCTGCCGGGCGTCGTCGCGGTCGGCGCGCTCGACGGGGGCACGCGCGCGTCCTTCTCGGCGTACGGGCCCTGGGTGGACATGTGGGCGCCCGGCGTCGGGCTCGTCAGCAGCTTCCTGGACCACGGCGGCTTCCACGGCTACGCCTCCTGGAGCGGCACGTCCTTCGCCGCCGCCGTGGTCTCCGGCGCGCTCGCCCGTCTGTGCCGGGAGGTTCCGCCCGACCAGGCCGTACGGCGCCTGCTGCGGGACGGCGGGCCGGGGATCTCGGGGTGGTCGTGACGACCGGGGATCGATAGGGTTCCAGTCACCATTCGCATCCCCCCGAGCGCGAAGAGTGACTTCATGCCGACAGACGACTCGTTCGCCACCATCGACCAGGCCGGCTGGGAGGACCTGGTCGCCCGGTTCGACGGCAGGATGTGGGCGGTCGCGCGGGCGTTCGGGCTCAGCGCCGCCGACGCCGCCGACGCGGTGCAGTGCGCCTGGCTCCGGCTCGTGGAGAGCGCGGGCGGCATCCGCGACCCCGCCCGGATCGGCGCCTGGCTCGTCACCACCACCCGGCACGAGGCCGCCAGGCTCAGCCGAAGGGCCCGTGGTGAGGTGGTCTCCGACCTGGACGTGCCGGACACGGCGCAGCCCGACCCGACGGCGGCCGTGGTCGACGCCGACTTCGGCAGGCAGGCGTGGCGGCGGCTCGACCTGCTCGGGGAGCCCTGCCGCTCGCTCATCCGCCTCTATGTGCTGCATCCCGAGGCGAGGTACGCCCAGATCGCGGTCCGGCTCGACCTGCCGGTCGGCAGCATCGGGCCCACCCGGGCCCGATGCATGTCCCGGCTGCGCGCGCTGATGGAGGAACCGGAGTGAACGGCAACCGGGCCCGCCCCTCGGGGCGGCCGTGTGGAAGCGGGACGACGAGGCAGGAGGAGCGCCGATGAGGGAGGAATACCTGCTCGCGGCCCTGCGCATGGGCGCGGGCGCCGACCCCGTGCCCGAGGGGGTCTCGGCCGCGGCCCGGGCGGTCTTCCGCCTGCGCGTGCCCGGAGGGGTGCCCGCCGGACCGGTGGACCTCGCCACGCCGCCCGGAGCGCGCTCCTCCCCCGCGACCGACGCCTCGTCCGGGACCTCGCCCGGCGACTCGTCCGGCGGCTCGTCCGGCACGGACGCGGCGGCCGGGGAGCCGCGCGCCGCCGGAGCGGGCGACGAGTCATGGCGGCCGGGCGCCGGGGACGGCCGGGACAACCCGGCGCACGTACGCCGGTTCAGCGCGGCGGGCCTGGTCATCGACCTGGAGACGACCATCGCCGGTGGGCGGATGGAGGTGGCCGGGCAGGTGTCCCCCGCCCCCGGGCCGGACGCCACGATCGAGGTGCGCACCCCGCATGTCGGCAAGGTCCGCGCCCTCTCCGAGACGGGTCACTTCGCGGTCACGGGCCTGCCGCCCGGATGGGTCAGCGTGGTCTGCCATCGGCCCGGCCGGCCGCCCGTCTTCACCCGCTGGCTCCGCGTACGCCCGTGATGTCGCGGCAGCCCGCCCCCGGGCCGGACGCCACGGGCCCGTGTCCTCGCACCGGCCCCTCCCATGAACCTCACCAGGACGACGACCGGCTGGTCGGCCGGGCCGAGGCGGCCGTACGGCTCTCGGGCACCGATCCGCGACGGGCCCTGTCGGAGGCGCGGGCCGTGCTGGCGCTGACCCGGCGCGCGGAGCCGGCCGGGCCGTACGGCGAGGCGGCCTCGGTGGCGCTGCGCGCGTCGGCGCTGGCGGCCCGCGAGCTGGGCGACCTGGAGCTGGCCGAGGAGCGCCTGCGAGAGGCGATCGGCGCGGCGCGGGAGCATCCGCGGCGGGTGGCCCAGGCGCGGATGTCGCTCGTCACGGTCCGGGCCCAGCTCGGCGATCCCGAGGGCGGGCTGCACCTGGCCGCCCTCGCCGAGCGGCACCTCACGGGGACCGACCTGGCGCGGCTGGACGTGCAGCGGTCGGTCGCCCTGATGCTGCTCGGGCGGCACGCGGAGGCCGTGCGGCACTGCGACCGGGCGATCGGCCCGCTGGACGAAGATCCCCGCTTCCAGGCGGGCGCGCTGCTCAACCGCGGCCTCGCCCACGCCTACCTGGAGCGGTACGGAAGGGCCGAGGCCGACCTGGCCCGCTGCGCCCGGATCGCCAGGTGCGCGGGCCTCGACCATCTCGTGATGCTGGCGGAGGGCAACCTGCCGTTCGTGGCGGGCCGCCGGGGCGACATCGCCGCCGCCTTCACGCGGTACCGCGCGGCGGAGGAGACGCTGTTCGGCTTTCCCGAGCGGCTCGCCGCGATGCGGACGGACTTCGCCGAGGCGCTCGTGGCCGCCCGGCTGCCCGGCGAGGCACGCGCGCTGCTCGAACAGGCCGTGCCCGAACTGGTGGCCGCACAGGCACACGCGGCGATCCCCCAAGCGCGGCTGTCGCTCGCCCAGACCGCCCTCCTCTCCGGGGACACCCGGCTCGCCGGCGCGACCGCGCGCACGGCGTACGCGGAACTGGCCGCGCAGGGCAGGACCGCCTGGCTGCCCCTGGCCACGGAGGTCGTCCTGCGGGCCCGCCTGGCCGACCCGGCCGACCGTCCACGGGACGGATTCACCGATCCGGCGGCCGGCTTGGGCTCCGGCGCCCCGGAAACGCCCAGCACCCAGGAGGAGCCCAGCTCTCCGGGAACGCCCAGTGCCCTGGAGGCACCGCGCTCTTTGGATGCACCAGGCGAGGACCTGATCGCCGAACTGGTGGCCTGTGCCGACGAACTGGCGGCCTGCGGGTGGTCCGCGGCGTCCTCGGCGCTGCGGCTCACCGCCGCCACCTCGGCTGTACGGCTGGGCGCGCTAGGCCGCGCCCGCGAGCAGTTGCGGATCGCCGCCGCCACCGCGACGCGCCCGCTCGTCCGGTGGCACGCGGTGGCCCTGCGGCACCACCTGGACGGGGATCTGGCCCAAGCCCTGGCCGCCGCCGCCCGCGGCATCGAAGCCACCCATCCCCGGTGCGTCGCGGACACCGAGACCAGCGGTGACGCGGTTCCGCAGGCAAGCACCGCGCTGCCGACGGGTGGTGCGGCTTCGGAGGACGTTCACGCGCCTGAGCGGGACGCGGAGCTGCGGGCCCACGCCGCACGGCCCGCCGAGGATCTCGCTTCGTTCGGCCTGGAGATCGCCATCGACCATGCCCGCCGCACGGGCGACGCCTGGGCCGTGCTGGAGTGGTCGGAGCGGTGGCGGGCGGTCGTGCGCGGCGCACCGCCGCCGTTCCCGCCACTCGAAAACCGCCGCCTGCCCGTGCCTCTGCCTGGGGACCGGCGTGCCGGGGCTGGGCTGCTTGTGGAGCTGGTGCGGCGCGGTGACGAGTTGTTCGCCGTCACCGCAGACGACAGCGGGTGCGCGCTGCGCGCCTTGGGCTCCTATCAGGCGGCGGTGGAGGCGACCAAGCGGATCAGGTACGGCCTGCGCCGCCGTGTCCTGCGCGACGCCGGTCACCCGGCGGGCGCCGACGACGAGGCGGTGGCCCGTGAACTGTCCGCCCTCGACCGGCGGCTCCTGAGCGGTCCCGGCACGCTCGCCTCCCCCGGCTCGCCGGGGCAGGGGGCGGCCGGGCCGGTGACGATCGTGCCCACGGGAGCGCTGGGCACGCTGCCCTGGCCGCTGCTCCCCTCGTTGCGCGGACGGCCGGTGTCGGTCGCGGCGGACGCCGCCCGATGGTTCGCTCCGGCCCCCGCTCCGCCCGGCGGCGATCCGCTGGTGCTGTCGGTGGCGGGCCCGGGGCTCGACCACGCCGCCGCCGAGGCCGCGATGGTCGCCGCCGCGCATCGGCGGGCGCGGCGCGTCGGCGCTTCCAGGGCGGAGGTGCTGCGCGCGCTGGAGCAGGCCGACGTGCTCCACGTCGCCGCCCACGGGCTGTTCAGCCCGCGCGGGCCCATGCTGTCGCACATCACGCTGGACGACGGGCCGCTCATGGCGTACGACCTGCTGACCGCGCGCCGGATGCCCCGGCTCGTCGTCCTGTCGGCCTGCGACGCGGGGATGGCGCACGCGCCGGTGGACGGCGCGGCGCTGGGACTCGCCGGGACCTTCCTCGACCGGGGCGCGGTGTGCGTGGTCGCCGGAGTCGTGCCGGTCCGCGACGACGAGGCCCCGGCGCTGATGACGCTTCTCCACACGCTGCTGGCGGACGGCCGCTCCCCCGCCGAGGCGCTGGCCCTGGCCTCGGAGAAAACGGCCGTGCCGGGATTCGTCTGCTTCGGCGACGGCCGCCTCCCGGCGGGCTGAGGTCAGCCGGTCGCGACGGGCCTGCCGGGGTCGGCCACCCAGTTGGACCACGAGCCGGCGTACAGGGCGGCGGGCAGTCCGGCGATCTCCAGTGCGAGCACCTCGTGCGCGGCCGTCACCCCCGACCCGCAGTAGGCGCCGACGGGCACGCCCTCGACGGCCCCCAGCGTGTTGAACCGCTCCCGGAGAAACGACCCGCTGTGGAAGCGCCCGCCGGGTTCGACGTTCTCGGAGGTGGGGGCGCTGACCGCGCCGGGGATGTGACCGGCGACGGGGTCGACGGGCTCCACCTCGCCCCGGTACCGCTCGGCCGCCCGTGCGTCGAGCAGCACGCCGTCGGCGGCGAGCGCGGCCGCCTGGTCGGCGTCGAGCACCGGCATCCCGCCGGGCCGGGCGGTGAAGTCTCCCGGCGTCACCGGCCCTTCCTCCTTGGACACCGGGAGCCCGGCTTTGGTCCAGGCCCGCAGGCCGCCGTCCAGCACGCGGACGTCGCCGTGGCCGAAGTAGCGCAGGGTCCACCACGCCCGGGCGGCCGACGTCGAGTCGGCGTCGTCGTACACGACCACCGGGCGCGCGCCCGACACCCCGAGGCGGCGCATGGCGGCGCCGAAATTCTCCGGGGAGGGCAGCGGATGCCGCCCGGCCGGGCCGGGCGGGGCGGCGAGATCGGCGTTCAGGTCGCAGAAGACCGCCCCGGGCACGTGGCCCTCACGGTACGACTCGATGCCGGGTGGTCCGCCGAGCCGCCAGCGGACGTCGAGGATCGTGACGTCGGCGAGCGCGGCGAGTTCCTCGGGAGTGATCAGCGGGCTGTGCTCCCCGCCGCGGTGCTCCCCGGTCCGCTCTTCCCCGACTCGCTCGCTCATGAGACCCCTCCTGGCCGGTACGGTGGCACAGCCATTGTGCCAAGCCGTCACCGCCGCCCGGCGTCACGCGGTGCTCCGCGGTGGCAGCGGTTTCGAGCTGGTACGGGCGAAATTCACTGCTTTGGTCGCGCGAATGCGATCGAGTTACCTCGCCTGGGGCGATGCGGTGGACCTGTTCGAGCGGCGCGGGCTGCCGAAGGGAACGTACGAGAACCTGTAGGAGGAGGAGTACATCCTGGTGCCGGGTCCCGCCGCGGTGACCGGCGAGCTCCCCCTCGACGAGCACGAGCGGACGCCGTGGCGGGAGGGCACGCCCGAAGCGGCCACCGGGTACGTCGTGGACGGCGACCTGGTCGTCGACGGGAACATCACCGATGTGGACGACGGGGCCGCCGCGCTGATCGTCCTCGGGAACCTGCGGGCGAGGAACGTCTATTCCACAGCCCCCATCGGCGGTCTCGCCGACCCGGCGCCCGAGGCCCCGCTCAGAAGCCTCCTCGTCCCCGAACTGCTGGTCACCGGCGCCCCCGGCCCCGACGGCATCCCCGAGATCGGCATCCGCGGCGACGCTCTGCGTGACCGCCTGCTGGCGGGCCTCCCCCTCACCACGAACTTCTAACCCCTGACCCCTGCGATCAAGCGCGTCCGTCGATCCCGGCGCGGTTCACCGATCGGTGATCGGTCAGCGGCGGATCTCCAGGAGCGGCACGTTCTGCTCGGCCGGGGTCAGTGATCCGTGATAGCCGGTCAGGGACGACTCCACCGGTTCGGCGGCCGAGGCCACGATCACGCACTCGCCGTACGGCACGGCCAGCACGTCGCCGATGCGGCCGAGCCACTCGCGCCGGACGCGGCGGCCGAACCAGCCGGTATCGGCGGCCTCCTCGCGGGTCACCACCCAGGCGCGGCCGTGCAGCGCCTCGCGCCAGGTCTCCAGGACCCCCTCCGCCGCGCCCGGCCTCGTGTAGACGTGGCGGGCGCGGGCCTCGCCGCCGAGCATGAGCACACCTTCCCGCAGGTCGGGGCGGTGGTCCACGTCGACCTTGTCAGTGGCGTTGATCATGCCGTGGTCGGCCGTGACGTACAGGACGGCGCCCGGCGGCAGGGACTCCGCGATGCGCTCGGCCATGCGGTCGACGACGGCGAGCTGTTCGAGCCACGCGCCGCTGCCCCAGCCGCCGACGTGGCCGGCCCGGTCGACGTCGCCGTAGTACACGGTGACGTAGGAGGTCTCCCGCAGCGCGTGCCGCACCGCCTCGACGCGCTCGCCTGCGGTCTCCGCCGCCCAGTAGCGCATGCCCCGATAGACGGCGCGGGTGAGTCCGGTGCCGTCGAAGGAGGCGGGCGCGACGTAGACGGGATCCACCCCCGCCGCGGCCATGCGCTGGTAGACGGTCTCGGCGGGCTGCCAGACATCGGGGTCGACGGGCAGGCCGGGCGCGGTCCAGCGCAGGCAGTTGAACAGCCTGCCCTCCCCCGGCACCGCCATCTGGATCCCCACCATGCCGTGCTCCCCCGGAGGCGCGCCGGTGCCGAGCGTGGCGAGGCTCGTCGGGGTGGAGGACGGGAAGCCCGCCGTGAGCGTGCCGCGCAGGTGGGCCGACAGGAACGGCGCCGTTCCGGGATGGGCGGCCAGCATCTCGGCCCCGAGCCCGTCCACGAGGAACAGGCACACCCGCGCGGCCGGCTCCAGCGCCAGCGTGTTGTCCGTGGACAGGCCGAGGGAGGCGAGCATCGACCCCGGCAGGTCGGCGAGCGAGGCCGTGCCGTACGCGGGCACGTACGGCACGGCCGGCGGCCCCTCGGCGACGGTCCCGAGAACCTCGGGCGCCTCGGGATCCGCCGGAGGCGCGAGAGACGGGGAGGCCGCGGGTGCCGCCGCGGCCGCCGGGGCCTCCGAGGGCGCCCCGCCGGACGCCGCCGCGGACGTCCCGCGCGACGCCGCTGGAAGCTGGGGGTCGATCACGTTGCCTCCCGGCGGACGAGGAGGGGGACGGCGTCAGGGAGTGCCCGCAGACTCCCCGGCGTGACGGGACGCTCCTCAGACGGTGCTCTCCTGGACGGTGACCTCTCGGACGATGACCTCTCGAATGGTCCTCTCAGACGGTGGCCTCGGACAACGCCTTGGCGAAGGCCAGCACGTGGGTGACGGCCTCCGGCCCGTCGGCGGCCTCGCTGACCCGCAGCGACAGGTCGTCGGCGGTGATCGCGCCGGTGTAGCCGTGGTCGGCCTCGCAGTTCTCGTCGCCGCAGGTCGCCGGTTCGAGGTCGACGTGGGAGATCGCGCCCCAACCGATCGTCAGCGTGACCTCCGTCGGGGACGTGCCCTGCGCGTACGACGCGGGGTCGGGCACGACTCTGGTCACGGCGACCGACTGGATGCGGCTCAGCCGCACCGCCTCCGTGGTGGTGGAGGCGTGCGAGGCGGGCATGCCCTCCGCGGGCGGATGCTCGTCGGTGTGGCAGACCAGCAGCCGGGTGGGTGACAGGACCAGCACGGTGACGTGCCTGCGCACCTCCATCGCCGGGTCGAACGTCGCCTCGTGATGCACGACGTACGCCGTCACCTGCTCGCTGCCGAGTGCGGAGTCGACGGCGTCGGCCACCAGATCCGGGTAGTAGCCGCTGCGATCTATGGCCTCGCGCAAGCCCGCGGCGGAGACTCGGGTTTCCCTCATGGGTCCATCCTGCCCTGTAAGGGACACCTGTTTCACACCCCGGCGGGACGGGTTTTCCGCCCGCGCCGGGATCAGCGCAGACGGCGGGGCCCGGCGTCGGGGCGCAGCGTGGTGACGGGCCGCAGTACGGCGCGGGCGCCCAGCACCACCGCGCCGGACGCGCCCGCCAGCACCGGGTCGAGGTCCATCCGCACGACCTCGGGCAGCGCATCCGCCAGCAGCCCCACCCGCACCAGCAGGTCCTCCAGCGCCTCGACCGCCACCGGCTGGTAGCCGTACTCGCCGAACAGCAGCGGCGCGGCGCGCACCGACCGCACCAGCGCCGCCGCGTCCTCCACCGAGAGGGGTGCGAGGCGGTGCGCCTGGTCGCCGAGCAGCCGGGCGGTGACCTCGCCGAGGCCGAACGTGACGACCGCGCCGAAGTAGCGGTCCTGCGTCACCCCGGCGACGGCCGGCACCGAGGGCTGCGGCGCCATGCGCTGCACCGCGAGCGGGGTGCCGGGCCCGAGCAGCGCGGCCAGACCGGCGTACGCCTGCCGGACCCCGGCGGCGTCGGTGAGGCCGACGCGGACGGTGCCCGCGCGGCGGACGTGCTCCGGGTCGGCCGACCTGACCACCACGGGCGGGCCGAGGCGCTCGGCGAGGGCGACGGCCTCCTCCGCGTCGCCCGCGACGTACGACGGCCACACCTCGACGCCGTAACAGGCCAGCAGCGCCGTCGCGTCGATCTCCCGCTCGGCCGCGGGTCCGGCGTCTCCGGTGAGCGCGTCGGCGACGATTCGCCGCGCCGCGGCCGGGTCGATCCCGTCCACCTGCGGCACCAGGCCGACCGGCTCCCGGCGCCAGCGGGCGTACCGCACCACGTGGGCCAGCGCGCGGACCGCCTCCTCCGGGGCCTGGTACGACGGGATCGACCCCCGCCCCGGGGACTCGTCGCCGGGAGCGCCCGGGACCCGCAGTTCGTCCGGCATGCCCAGCCGGCCCTGGAAGGTGGCGAGCACCGGTTTGCCGGACTCCCGCGCGGCGTCGAGCAGTGCCCCGGCGACCTCGCGGCAGTCGCCCGGGATCGGCGGCATGTAGATCGCGACGGCGGCGTCCACCTCGGGCAGCACGCTCCTCAGCGCCTCGGCGAACTCGGCGGCGCCGGCCCGGGCGCCGAGGTTCACCGGCGGATGGGGCTCCAGGCCGGCGCCCGCGCACGCCTCCTCGGCCAGCAGCGTGAGGGCGTCGGAGTTGCCGACGACGCCCACCCGCGGCCCGGCCGGTAAAGGCTGGTGCGCCAGCAGCTGGGCGACGTCGAAAAGCTGGACGAGGTCGTCCACCCGGATGACCCCCGCCTGCGCGAACAGCGAGCTCAGCGCGGTGTCGGGCATGGCGAGCACCGGCGCGGCGTGCCCCCCGGGCACCCCCCGCGACCTGACCACCACGATCGGCTTGGACCGGGAGATCCGCCGGGCCAGCCGGGTGAACTTGCGCGGGTTCCCGATGGACTCCAGGTAGAGGAGGATCACGTCGGTCGCCGGGTCCTCCTCCCAGTACTGCAGGAGGTCGTTGCCGGACACGTCGGCCCGGTTGCCGGCCGAGACGAACGTCGAGATGCCCATGCCGCGCTGCGCCACCCGCTGCAGCAGCGCGGTGCCGAGCGCGCCCGACTGGCTGAAGAAGCCGACCCTCCCCCGGCCCGGCAGGGTCGCCGCGAGCGTCGCGTTGAGCCGTACGGCGGGGTCGGTGTTGGCGATGCCCAGGCAGTTGGGGCCCACCACCCGCATGCCGTACGCGCGGGCGATGCGGACGAGTTCCTCCTGGCGGGCGAGGCCCTCGGGACCCGTCTCGCCGAACCCGGAGGAGACGACGACCAGGCCCTTCACGCCCTTCTGCGCGCACTCCTCGACCAGTTCGAGCACGCCCTCGGCGGGCACCGCCAGCACGGCGAGGTCCACCTCGCCGTCGATCGCCGACACGCTGCGGTGCGCCGGCACGCCGGCGACGGCCCGCACCTGCCGGTGGACGGGGTAGACGGGCCCGGTGAAGTCGGCGGCGAGCAGGTTGCGCAGCACCGCCTGGCCGATGCCGCCCGGCTCGCGGCTCGCACCGATCACCGCGACCGACTCCGGCGTGAGCAGGCGGGCGATCGAGCGCGCCTCGGCGCGGTGCTCGCGGGCGAGCCGCACCTCCAGGGCCGTCTCGGTGCTCGACAGGTCGAGCGTCATGCGGACGACGCCGTCCTCGAACTGGCTCTGCGCCGTGTATCCCGCCTGGCGGAACAGGCCCGTCATCCGGTGGTTGCCGGGCAGCACGTCGGCGATGAACGTCTTGATCCCGCGTTCACGGGCGGCGGCCCGCAGGTGCTCCATCAGCACCGAGGCCACTCCCCTGCCCTGGTGGGCGTCCTCGACCAGGAAGGCCACCTCGGCGTGGTCGCGGGGCTGCACGCGGTCGTACCGCACGACCGCCACCATCTCCGTGCCGATCGTGGCTATCAGGGCGACCCGGTTGTCGTAGTCGACATTCGTGAAGAATGCGACGTCCTTGTCGGTCAACCGGGGGCGCGGGCCGAAGTAGCGGAAGTAGATGGACTCCGCCGACAGGCGTGAGTAGAAGGAGCGCAGCATGCCGGCGTCGTCCGGCCTGATCGGGCGGACATGGGCGGTGCCGCCGTCGGACAGCACGACGTCCGCCTCCCAGTGGGCGGGGTACTGAGGGTGCACGCACCCGAGATTATCCGTGCCCGGCTTGACGGCAATTGGGGGATTTCTACTTACTTATCGGGATACCTGCGCGAGAGCACTTATAAGGGATCTACCAACCGTGGAGGGACGAGTTGGACAACGCTTGTGCATCGACTGTTCCCGTCTGTCCGCTCTCCACCCACGGCGCCCCTGGAAGCTGTTAGGTTTCTGGGCGTCAGCCTCTACAGCACGGAGCGGACGCCGCCCCTCCTCGGGCCTGGCTCGCCTCCATTAGCCAGTCGGCAAGGTGGTGACAGCATGACGCGGGTCGTCGTGGTGGGCGATCTCATGACGGACGCGGTCGCACGCGCGAAGTTCCCTCTCGCGAGGGCGAGCGACACCCCTGCCGTCGTGACCATGCACGGCGGCGGATCCGGCGCCAACATCGCCTCCTGGCTGGCCGTGGAGGGCTCCGAGGTGGCCTTCATCGGCCGCCGCGGCGCCGACATCACCGGCCGCAACCGGGACATGGAGCTCATGGGCTACGGCGTGGACGCCCGGCTCGTCATGGACCCCGAACGGCCGACCGGCACCTGCGTCGTCCTCGTCACGCACAAGGGCGAGCGCACCATGCTCTCCGACCCGGGCGCCAACGCCGCGCTGTCCCCCGAGGACCTGCCGCGCGACCTGTTCACCTCCGGCGGCCACCTGCACGTGTCCGGCTACACGCTGATCAACGAGGGATCGCGCGACGCCGGTCTCGCCGCTCTCGACATGGCCCGCCGGGCGGGCATGTCGATCTCCGTCGACTGCGCCTCCTCCGCCCCACTGGAGCGGACCGGCGCCGAGCCGTTCCTGGAGTGGACCGACGGCGCGAAGCTGCTGTTCGCCAACGGCGACCAGGCCAAGGTGCTCACCGGCAGGGACGACCCCGCCTCGGCGGCGAAGGTGCTGACCGCCTGGTTCCCCCAGGTCGTGATCAAGGTCAACGCCGAGGGCTCGCTCTGGTACTCCAACACCCGCCCCGAGCCGGTCAGGGCGTCGGCCGAGGTCGTCGACCGGGTGGTCGACGGAACCGGCGCCGGCGACGCCTTCGCCGCCGGCTTCCTGCCGGTCTGGCTGGACGGCAAGCCGGCCCCGGAGGCCCTGGCCGCGGGCAACGCCCTCGCCGCCCGGTGCATCTCCAACCTCGGCGCCCGTCCCCGCCTCTAGCCGAAGCGGACCCGGCGCGCCACCCCGTGCGCCCTCGCCGGCCTCGGCGTCGCACCTTGGCCGGTGACGGTCGGCCGTCCCGGAACTAGTTCGTGACGGCGAGGGCGAGGGGAAGCGCGGCGGGAGCGCCCGCGTGGCGGATCTGGGCGGCGGCGAGCGCCATCGTCCAGCCGGTGTCGACGCGGTCGTCCACCACCAGCACCGGTCCGTCGAGGGCGGCGATCCGCGCGGCGAGTTCGCGCGGCATCGCGAGCGTCCCCCGGATGGCCGCCACCCGCTGGGCGCTGTTGTGCCTGGCCGCCGGTGACCCGTCGCGGTAGCCGAGCGCGCCGAGGTGCTCCAGGCGGCCCACCTGGGCCAGCCGTTCGGCGAGCGACCCGACCAGCACCGGCCGCGACCCCGAGGGCACCGCGACCACGCCGACCGGGCGCCGCGCCCACTCCCACGACTTCAGCACCTCGACGACCGCGGCGAACACGTCGTCGGGGACCGGCCCGTCACCCGCGGCGAACAGTTCCCGCAGCCGGGTGCCCCAGCCGATGTCGGTGAGGCGGCCGAGCGCGCGGCCCGGCTCCGCGCACAGCTCCGGCTTGATCCGCCCCTTCAGGTCGGGCAGGCCGGTGGGCCACTGGCGGCGCGGCTCGATCTCCACGCCGGGCCGCGCCAGCCGCTGCCGAGCGGCCTGTACGGCCTCCTCCGGCACCTCGGCGGACCGGTGGGCGCCGGTGCAGTTGTCACACCGGCCGCAGGGCTCGGCCGTCTCGTCGTCGAGATGGCGGCGCAGGTATCGCTCCCGGCACTCGGTGGTCGTGATGTAGCCGAGCATCGCCTCCTGCTCGGCCCGGCGCTCGGCGGCCACCCTGGCGTAGCGCTCGGTGTCGTAGCTCCACGGCTCGCCGGTGGCCTCCCAGCCGCCCTTGACCCGGCGGACGGCGCCGTCCACGTCGAGCACCTTGAGCATCATCTCCAGGCGGCTCCGGCTGAGGTCGACCCTCGTCTCCAGCGCGGGGGTGGACAGCACGCCCTCCTGCGAAAGCGCCTCCAGGGTCGCCCTCACCACCCCCTCCGGAGGGAAGGCGAGCGAGGCGAAGTAGGCCCAGATCTCCTTGTCCTCCGGGCCGGGCAGCAGGATGACCTCGGCCCGCTCGACGCCGCGGCCGGCCCGGCCCACCTGCTGGTAGTACGCCACGGGCGAGGCCGGAGCGCCCACGTGGACGACGAAGCCGAGATCGGGCTTGTCGAAGCCCATCCCGAGCGCCGAGGTCGCCACCAGCGCCTTGACCCGGTTGCCGAGCAGGTCGGCCTCCGCCGCCAGCCGGTCCGCCGCCTCGGTCTGCCCCGTGTACGCGGTGATCGGGTGGCCCTGCTCGCGCAGGTACGCGGCGATCTCCTGGGCCGCGGCGACGGTCAGCGTGTAGACGATGCCGGAGCCCGGCAGGTCGTGGAGCGTCCTGGCCAGCCAGGCGAGCCGCTGGCCGGCCCCGCCCAGCCGTACGACGCTCAGGTGGAGGCTCTCGCGCTCCAGCGGGCCACGCAGGACGAACACCTCGCCACCGGGCAGTTCGTCCCACTCCTGGGTGACGGCGAGCTGCTCGGCGACGTCGCGGGTGACCCGGGCGTTGGCGGTGGCGGTGGTGGCGAGCACGGGGATGCCCGGCGGCAGCTCGGCCAGCAGGGTGCGGAGCCTGCGGTAGTCGGGCCGGAAGTCGTGCCCCCAGTCGGAGATGCAGTGGGCCTCGTCGATCACCAGGAGCCCGGCGCTCGCGGCCAGCTCGGGCAGCACCTGGTCGCGGAAGTCGGGGTTGTTCAGCCTCTCGGGGCTCACCAGCAGCACGTCGACCATGCCCTCGGCCACCTGGCCGTAGACCTTCTCCCAGTCCTCGGGGTTGGCCGAGTTGATCGTCTCCGCGTGGATGCCGGCCCGCTCCGCGGCGTCTATCTGGTTGCGCATCAGCGCCAGCAGCGGGGAGACGATGACCGTGGGCCCCTCGCCGAGCTCGCGCAGCAGCGCGGTCGCGATGAAGTAGACGGCCGACTTGCCCCAGCCGGTGCGCTGCACCACCAGCGCGCGCCTGCGGTCCATGACCAGGGCCTTGATGGCGGCCCACTGGTCGTCGCGCAGCCGCGCGTGGTCTCCGGCGAGCGCCCGCAGCCGGGCCTCGGCCTCTTCCCGCAGCGTCACCTCTTCTTCGCTCACCCGCCCATTGGTACCAGGTCCGGCCGACCGTTTCGGCCCCGAGCACGAAGTGGCCGGCGGGCGCCGTGGTTGGATGAGCCCCGTTATGGACGTCACCACGTGGTACCTCGAACAGACCAGCCCCTCCGACCTGCGCCCCGGCCGGAAGCCCGCGCTCCCCGCCGAGATCGTCCGGGCGGAGGTGCCCAGCCCCGAGTTCGGCCGGTTCCTCTACACGGCGGTCGGCGGCGACTGGCAGTGGACCAATCGGCTGCCGTGGACCTGGAAGCAGTGGAAGGACTGGCTCGACCGGCCGGGGGTCGAGACCTGGGTGGCCTGGACGCGCGGCACTCCCGCCGGATACGCCGAACTCGTCGCGCGCGACGGCGCCGTCGAGATCACCAGCTTCGGGCTGCTGCCGTACGCGATCGGTCAGGGGCTCGGCGGATGGCTGCTCGGCGAGGCGGCGGCACGCGCCTGGGACATCGCGAGCCGGTGGCCCGGCCTGGAGCCCGCCCGGCGGGTCTGGGTGCACACCTGCTCCCTCGACGGCCCGGCGGCGCTGGCCAACTACCGGGCCCGGGGCTTCCGCGTCTACGACGAGAAGCTGAACGCGCCGGGCGACGAGGACGAGGGCGAGACGCCCGGCCCCTGGCCCGGCGCCGGTCCCCGCACCTGACGCCGCGTCCCCGATCGCATGCCCGGACACCCCTGTGATCAGGGAAACCGGCACGCGGCGGCGGCCGTACGCCCGGGCGCACCGGCGAAGCCGGAACGGAGGGCACGGGCCCGGCAGTAGGGTGGTGAGTCGCGAACATGGCGAACTCTCGGCAGAATGTTCGATGTTCACGCCCGACGTTCGCCCCTCCCCGGTCCCGACGGCCGGGGCCCGGCTCCTCGACACGCAGGAATCCACATGGCCCGACGCACGACGACACCTCCGCCGGACGAGGACTTCGAGGAGCGGATCGTCGACATCGACGTCTCCGCCGAGATGCGGGCGAGCTACCTTGAGTACGCCTACTCGGTGATCTACCAGCGCGCGCTGCCCGACGCGCGCGACGGACTCAAGCCCGTCCAGCGGCGCATCCTCTACTCCATGAGCGAGATGGGCCTGCGCCCCGACCGCGGGCACGTCAAGTCCTCCCGCGTGGTCGGCGACGTCATGGGCAAGCTCCACCCGCACGGCGACACCGCAATCTACGACGCGCTCGTCCGGCTGGCGCAGCCGTTCTCGATGCGCCTGCCGCTGGTGGACGGGCACGGCAACTTCGGCTCCCCCGACGACTCCCCCGCGGCGATGCGGTACACCGAGGCGCGGCTCGCCCCGGCGGCGATGCTGATGGTGCAGTCGATCGACGAGGAGACCGTCGACTTCAAGCCCAACTACGACGGTCAGGAGACCGAGCCGACGGTCGTGCCGTCGGCCTTCCCCAACCTGCTCGTGAACGGCGCCTCCGGCATCGCGGTCGGCATGGCCACCAACATGGCCCCGCACAACCTCGGGGAGGTCGTCGCGGCGGCCCGGCACCTCATCAGGAAGCCGGAGGCGACGCTCGACGAGCTCATGCGCTTCGTGCCCGGCCCCGACCTGCCGACCGGCGGCATGATCATCGGTCTGAGCGGCGTCAGGGACGCGTACGAGACCGGGCGCGGCACGTTCAAGATGCGGGCGAAGGCGACGGTCGAGCAGGTCACCCCGAGGCGCAAGGGCATCGTCGTCACCGAACTGCCGTTCAACGTCGGCCCCGAACGGGTCGTGACGAAGATCAAGGAGCTGGTGACCTCCAAGAGGCTCACCGGCATCTCCGACCTCAAGGACCTGACCGACCGGCACAAGGGCCTCCGCCTGGTCATCGAGATCAAGAACGGCTTCAACCCCGAGGCCGTGCTGGAGGAGCTCTACCGGCTCACGCCGATGGAGGAGACCTTCGGCATCAACAACGTCGCGCTGGTCGACGGCCAGCCGCGCACACTGGGCCTGCGCGAGCTGCTCTCGGTCTACGTGGCCCACCGGCTCGACGTGGTGCGCAGGCGCTCGGCGTACCGGCTGCGCAGGCGCGAGGAACGGCTCCACCTGGTCGACGGCCTCATCGTCGCGCTGCTCAACATCGACCAGGTCATCCAGGTGATCCGCGGGTCGGACGACTCCGCGCAGGCCCGCGCCCGGCTCATGGAGACCTTCGCGCTGAGCGAGATCCAGGCCAACTACATCCTCGACACCCCGCTGCGGCGCCTCACCCGCTACGACAAGCTGGAGCTCGACCGGGAGAAGGAGCAGCTCCAGGCCGACATCGCCGAGCTGAACGAGATCCTCGGCTCGGAGGACCGGCTGCGCAAGGTCGTGTCGGCCGAGCTGGCCGAGGTCGCCAAGACCTACGGCACACCGCGCCGCACCGTCCTGCTGGAGTCGTCGGACGCCGCCAGGGCCGCCGTCGTGCCGCTGGAGGTGCCCGACGACCCCTGCCTGGTCATGCTGTCGTCCACCGGCCTGCTCGCCCGTACGACCGACGCCTCGCCGATCTCCGGCGAGGGCGAGCGGACGGCGCACGACGTGCTGGTGTCGGTGGTCCGCTCGACCGTGCGCGGCGAGGTCGGCGTGGTCACCTCGAAGGGCCGCGTCATCCGCGTCTCGGTGCTCGACCTGCCCGCCCTGCCGCCCTCGGCCAACCCGCCCTCCCTGGCCGGCGGGCATCCGGTGTCGGAGTACGTCTCGCTCGAACCGGACGAGAAGGTCGTCGGGCTCGGCTCGCTCGATCCCGACGGGCCGGGCCTCGCGCTCGGTACCAGCCAGGGCGTGGTCAAGCGGGTGGTGCCCGAATACCCGGTCAACCGCGACGAGTTCGAGGTGATCGGGCTGCGGGACGGCGACGTGGTGGTGGGCGCGGTGGAGCTCACCTCGGCCGATCACGACCTGGTCTTCATCACCTCGGACGCTCAAATGCTGCGCTTCTCCGCCTCCGTCGTACGGCCCCAGGGCCGTCCCGCCGGAGGCATGGCCGGCGTGCGCCTGGAGGGCGATGCCCGGGTGGTCTTCTTCGGCGCCGTCGATCCCGCCCTGGAGGCCCGTGTCGTGACGATCGCCGGCTCCTCCACCGCCCTGCCCGGCACCCAGATAGGCGCGGGCAAGGTCTCCGACTACGCCGACTTCCCCCCGAAGGGCCGGGCGACCGGCGGCGTGCGCGCCCAGCGCTTCCTCAAGGGCGAGGACGTGCTGCTGCTCGCCTACGCCGGGCCCGCGCCGGTGAAGGCGGTCTCGTCGAACGGCAGGCCGGTGCCGCTGCCGGAGGAGATCGGCCGCCGCGACGGCTCGGGCGTGCGCCTCGTGCACGCCATCGCGGCGATCGGCGGCGCGCTCGGCGCGGGCGGCGACGACGAGGAGACCGCCGCCACCGACGGCGGCATGGCCACGACCGGTGACACGGGCGGCGAAGACCCGCTCGCGTAAACGCTCGAGGCGAGGATCCGCTCGCGTGGGCCGCGGCCGGTGAGGAGCCGCCGGGGCGCCGCCGTTCAGGGGACGGCAGCGCCTCCGTGGAAGGAGGAGCGGTACGCCTGCGGCGTGGTCCCCACCACCCGCTTGAACCGCTCCCTGAACGCGGTGGGCGAGCCGAACCCGGCCTGCGCGGCGACGCGCTCGATGCTGTGGCCGGTGTTCTCCAGCAGGTACTGCGCCCGCCGGACCCGGGCCCGGAGCAGCCACTGAAGCGGGGTGGTGCCGGTCTGCTGCCGGAAGCGCCTGCTGAACGTCCGCTCGCTCATCCCGCCGTGGACCGCCATCTCCCGGAGGGTGAGGTCGCGGCCGAGGTTGTCCTCGATCCACGCCAGCACGGGCTCCAGCAGCGAACCGCCGGGCACCGGCGGATGTTCGTGGACGATGAACTGGGCCTGGCCGCCCTCCCGCTCCAGCGGCATCACGGACAGGCGGGCGGCGTCGGCCGCGACGGCCGAGCCGTGGTCACGCCTGATCATGTGCAGGCACAGGTCGAGTCCGGCCGCCGCCCCGGCGGAGGTGAGCACCTGCCCGTTGTCCACGTACAGGACGTCCGGCCGAACGTCCACCAGCGGGAACCGCCGGGCCAGTTCAGGCGCCGCCACCCAGTGGGTGGTGGCCCGCAGTCCGTCCAGCAGTCCGGCCGCCGCGAGCGTGAACGCGCCCACGCAGATCGACGCGAGGCGGGTGCCGCGCGCGGCCGCGTCGCGCAGCGCCTCCAGCGCCTCGGGCGGGGGCAAACCGGCCCGCTCCGAGCAGCCGGGGACGACGACGGTGTCGGCCTGGGCCAGCGCGTCCAGCCCGTACGGCACGCGCAGGGCGAACGTCTCGGTCTCCACCTCCGGGGCGGGCCCGCACACCCGCACCCGGTAGGGCCGCCGGCCGTCCGGCAGGCGGGTGCGCCCGAAGACCTCGATGGGGGTCGCCAGGTCGAACGGCACGACACGGTCCAGCGCCAGGATCGCCACGGTGTGCACAATCGCCACGATAGACGGAATCCCGCCAGCGGTGGATCCGGCGAGCCGGTGCCGGTGACCAGGTGAAGGCCATTGGCGAGAATCCGTTGGTCTTTGGCGTTCTCGCCTCTGGGATGGAGGCGGCCGTGCTCCTACGGTTGGTGACCGCACACCGACGACAAGGAGAGATGCCGATGCCGGCCCAGTTCGCGCTGTCCGAGAGGTCCGGCCCCCTGGACGGCCTCGCGCCGTCCGCCGCCGGGGCCCGCGCACGATGACCGCGTTCTTCCTGGCCGTCCACGTCCTCGCCGCGATCCTCGCGATCGGCCCGGTCGCCGTGGCCGCGAGCATGTTCCCCGCCGCCGCGCGGCGCCTGTCGCATCCGGGCGCGCCGGTGCGAGGCGTGATGGCCGCCGACCAGGCCGCGCTCCGCGTCCTGCACCGCGTCTGCCGTGTCTACGCCCTCGTGGGCCTGGCCGTACCGGTTTTCGGGTTCGCCACCGCGAGCGGTCTCGGCGTGCTGCGTGACGCGTGGGTGGTGGCGTCCGTCCTGCTCACCGCCGCGGCGGCCGCGATCCTGGCGCTGGCGGTCCTGCCGCGTCAGGACGCCGTCCTCGCCCGGCTCACCGCCGGGGATCCCCCGCCCGCGGGCACCGGCCGCGACGTGGCGAGGCTCGCCATGCTGACCGGTGTCTTCAACCTGCTGTGGGCGGCCGTCACGGTGCTGATGATCGTCCGTCCCGGCTCGACCACGGGAGTCTGACCATGTCGCGCCCTCGTCCCGCCCTGCGAGCCGCCGCCGCCGTCGAGCTGGGATCCCTGGCCGTCCTCCTGGCCAACCTGGCCACCGCGCACCTGCGGCCCGTCTCCTCGCTCGTCGGCCCCCTGCACGGCTGTGCGTACCTGTTCGTGGTCGTGGCCGCCGCCCGCGACGCCGGATGCGACCCGACCGGCAGGGTCCTGGCATGGGTGCCGGCCGTCGGCGGCCTCCTCGTCCTGCGGCGCCTCGCGCGCGCCCCGCGGGAGGAGGCCGCCGACGGCACTCCCGGCTGAGCCGTCAGTCCGACGGGATCAGGCAGAACGGGTGCCCGGCGGGGTCGAGGAAGACCGTCCAGTTCTCGTCCTCGCCCGGCTGGTGCTCGTGCCTGACCGCTCCCAGGGCGAGCACCCGCTTCTCCGCCTCGGCCATGTCGTCCACGGTCAGATCCAGGTGGAACTGCTGGGGGTGCTCGGAGCCGGGCCACTGTGGGGGCCGGTAGTCCGGCACGCGCTGGAAGCCGACGCGGACCTGGTCGGCACCGGCGAGCGTGACCCATTCGTCTCCCTCCTCGTAGGCGATCTTCCAGCCCAGCACCTCCGCGTAGAAGGCGGCCAGGGCCTTTGGTTCCGGACAGTCGAGCACGACCGTGCGCATCCGCGCGACACCGCTCATGAGGGATCTTTCTCCTTCCATTGCAACACCAGTGAAAACTGTATACCGGTGTCGTGGCGAGGGCCAGGCGACACGGAGAGGGAAATCCGCTACCCCCGCGCCGACCGCCGAAAGGGGATCGGGCAACATCTGTCACATGACCGGTGCTTTCGATGATCTCCTGGCCGCCAACGAGAAGTACGCGAGCACGTTCTCGCACTCCGGCCTCACGGGCCGGGCCGCGCGCGGCCTCGCCGTGGTGACGTGCATGGACTCCCGCATCGACCCGCTCGGACTGCTCGGCCTGACAGCCGGCGACGCGAAGATCCTGCGCAACGCGGGCGCCCGGGTGACCGACGACGTCCTGCGGACCCTCGTCCTCGCCGTCTACCTGCTCGGTGTGAACCGGGTCCTGGTGATGCCCCACACCGACTGCCGGATGTCCAAGTCGACCGACGAGGACGTCCACAACCTCCTCGCCGAGGAGCACGGCATCGACACCCGCAGCCTGGAGTTCCAGACCGTTCCCGACCAGCCGGCGGCGCTGCGGCACGACATCACCCGCATCAAGTCGAGCCCGTACCTGCCCAAGGATCTCGTCGTCGGCGGCGCGCTTTACGACGTGCACACGGGGAGGCTCCAGCCCATCGAGCTCTGACCCCGCCGTACGGAGGGGGGCGCGGCCGGCGCGAGGACGGAACCCGGGATGACGGCTTCGACGTTCTCCTGGCGACTGACGTAACTTAGGTACCTTTCGCCACTCCACCCCCAGGAGCACATATGCCCAGCCGCACCCCCTCCGCCGCGTCCGGCGGCGCCTCCCGCCGGTCGTTCCGCGGGCTCACCGTCGTCCTGATCCTCGCGCTCATCGTGATCGGCGTGCCTGCCCTGTACGGCGCCTTCCAGGGCTTCGACCGCACGACCGGCGGCGAGGTGGCGGTCGTCCGCGACGGCGGACCGCTGGACGACAACAGGGTCCGCCAGATCATCGACCCCGGCTCCGGCGTCACCTGGATCGGCTGGTGGTCGCAGATGCACCGCTACCCCGCCCAGCAGCGGTTCTACACGATCACCTCCGACAGCGGCCACGGCGAGAGGTCCGGCGTCGACGTCGTGAACGTCCCGAGCGGCGACGGCGTCAACATGGGCATCGAGGGCACGCTCTACTTCGCCCTCAACCTCGATCACCAGACGCTGAAGTCGTTCGACGACAAGTTCGGCACGCGGAAATTCCGCAGCACCAACGGCGGGACCTACTACCCCTGGCAGGGCGACGAGGGCTGGTCGGCGTTCCTCGACCAGATCATCCGGCCGGTGATCGACAACGACCTGCGCACCCAGATCAACAACTTCCGCTGCGCCGAACTCGTCTCCTCCTGCGCCCTCGTGCAGAACAACAGCAGCCAGCAGGGCGGCGGCACCCCGCAGCAGGGCAACAACGCCAACATCGCCAAGATCCAGAACGCGGTCAACACGAGCCTGGCCGAGGACCTCAAGGCGACCCTCGGCGCCGACTTCCTCACCGGCATCCACTTCAACCTCTCCCGGGTGACCCTGCCCACGGAGGTCCAGGAGGCGGTGAACCAGGCGCAGGCGGCGTTCGCGAAGGTCACCGAGGCGCAGGCGAAGGTCGCCCAGGCCCGCGCCGAGGCGGACGCCAACAAGGCCCGGCAGGACGGCTACAACAAGTGCCCCACGTGCGCCGAGATCGAGAAGCTGAAGGCCCTTCCCCAGGGCATCACGGTCTACGCGCCGGGCAATACTGGTGGCGTCGCTCTGCCCACCAAGTAACTCCGCCCACCAAGTGACAGGGTCGTGATCCGATGCGCCTGCTGACCCTTCCGGTGACGCTCATCGTGCTCGCCGTGCTCCTCTACCTGCTCTTCGCGGTCGTACGCCGGTCGGGGACGGCGTCCCGGCGGGACGTTGGCGGCCCTGCCCGCTGGGAGGCCGACACGGTCATGGAGAACGGGTGGACCCTGATCGTGGTGCGCAAGGTCGCGCCCGGCAGGAACGGCCCGGTGGAGCTGACCCGGCAGACGGTCCGAGCCATCGCCGACAACGATCCCGACTGGGACGAGCGCTACCGGGAGGGCATGCTGGAGGCCCGCAACCGGGTCAGCACGCTGGAAATCGAGAACGGCTGAGCCCTCCGGAAGGCCCGAGTCATCACCCGTCAGGTTCGCCGACGGGATGGGTGACAGGGTGAGCGACGGGGCAACAGAAAGGGCCGGTGCGATCGGGATCGCACCGGCGCCCGCGCCTCAGGCCGCGGCGGTTCCCGGCGGCGGCTCCAGGGCCACCGCCGCCATGTGCAGGGTGAGCTCCCGCACCAGGTCGTCCATGCTCTGCCCGGCCTGCGCCCGAACCAGGGACAGGGCCAGTTCGGCGAGCAGGCAGAATCCCTGCAATCGCGCCTGGTCGTCGGGGAAGCCGGCCAGCAGCGCTTCTGCGCCTGCGAGGTCGCCGCGGTGTTTGGCGGCGATGACGCCGGCGGCCTGCTGGCCGTGCTCGAAAAGCCGGGCCGGGTCCGGGTGGGTCATCGCAGGCCGGGAATCGCCGGGCCGGCCGCCCGCGCGGCCGTGAAGCGGGCCGTGACGTCGGCCCAGTCGACGAGATTCCACAGCCGGTCGACGCAGTCCGGGCGCACGTTGCGGTACTGCAGGTAGTAGGCGTGTTCCCAGGCGTCGAAGACCAGGATCGGGGTGGAGCCCTGCCCGACGTTGCCGTGGTGGTCGTAGACCTGCTCCACGATCAGCCGCCCACCCAGCGGTTCCCAGGCCAGCACGCCCCAGCCGGAGCCCTGCACCGTCTTCGTGGCCGTGGACGCCTGTCCGGCGAACGCGTCGAAGGAACCGAAGTGCTCGTCGATCGCCGCGGCCAGCTCACCGTCGGGGCGGTCCCCGCCGTCCGGGGACAGGTTGTTCCAGAAGATCGAGTGCAGCACGTGCCCGGACAGGTTGAACGCGAGAATCTTCTCCAGCCCGACCAGCGCGGCGTAGTCGCCCTTGTCGCGGGCCTCGGCGAGCCCTCGCAACAAGGACCATATCCGGGATGACTCCGCCTGTTCCACCCCCCGGAACCGGAACGCCACACAGGTCCGCACCGGAAAGCCGGGCGCTCGGTCGCCCTCCACTCACTCTCCGCAACTTTACCTATTGACTTGGTAGGAATAACCGGCAAAGGTGAGGTCGACCATGTCAGCGATCGGGAAGGGCAGCACATGAGCGTCACCGACGAACTCCTCGCCAACGCCGAGCGGTACGCCGCCGGATTCGACAAGGGGCACCTGCCGCTGCCGCCCGCCCGGGGCGTGGCGGTCCTCGCCTGCATGGACGCCCGGCTCAATGTGTACGGCCTGCTCGGGCTGGGCGAAGGCGACGCCCATGTGATCCGCAACGCGGGAGGGGTGGTGACCGCCGACGAGCGGCGCAGCCTGGCGATCAGCCAGCGCCTGCTCGGCACCCGGGAGATCATCCTCATCCACCACACCGACTGCGGCATGCTGACCTTCACCGACGACGGCTTCCGGCGGGACATCGAGGCCGAGGTCGGGATCAGGCCCGACTGGGCCGCCGAAGCGTTCCCCGACCTGGACGCGGACGTCATCCAGTCGATCAACCGGATCACGGCCGACCCGTTCATCCCGCACAAGGACTCGGTTCGGGGCTTCGTCTACGAGGTCGAGACCGGGCGCCTGCGCGAGGTCAAGCCCTGACGCGGCCTCCGGTGGTCATGGCCGGGTCCGGGGACTGACCGCTTGCGGACACCGCGCGGCGGATCGGTCCGGAGCCGGCCGGGTAGGGATGCAGGCGTCCGCACCTCCCTCCCCGGTAAAGGACACCCCCCATGAACGCTCCGTTCAAACGCGCGCTCACGATCTGCGCCGCCGCCGTGCTGGTGACCGGCCTCAGCGCGGTCCCCGCCGCGGCCCTGGACGCCAACTACACCTGCACGAGCGGCACCCGGTACCTTCTGTCCGACCTGCTGGGCTACTACATCTTCGGCAGCGGCTGCACCGGGTCGGGCGCCGGCCCCTACGGGACCGTCACCATCCCGTCCGGAAGCTACTTCTGCCAGAGCGTGAGCTACCACCCGGAGGTCGACTTCCTCAGCGCCCAGCGATGCTGACCAGGCGAAGATGAACCCGCGCCCACCGTGCGGGCGCCGGGTCAGGCGTCGATGTGGTCGCGGTCGACCTCGGCCGCGCTGCCGATGATGAACTCGCGGCGCGGGCCCACGTCGCTGCCCATGAGGAGGCTGAAGATGCGCTCGGCCTCCTCCACGTCCTCGATGCGCACCCGGCGCAGGACGCGGTGGCGGGGGTCCATCGTCGTCTCGGCGAGCTGGTCGGCGTCCATCTCGCCGAGGCCCTTGTAGCGCTGCACCGGGTCCTTCCAGCGCTTGCCGCGCCGCTCCAGGTCGCGCAGGACCTTGTGCAGTTCGGCGTCGCTGTAGGTGTAGACGTACTTGTCCTGGCCGCGCCCCGGGTTGGTGACCTCGATGCGGTGCAGTGGCGGCACCGCGGCGAACACCCGCCCGGCCTCGACCATCGGCTTCATGTACCGGTGGAAGAGCGTCAGCAGCAGGCACCGGATGTGCGCGCCGTCCACGTCCGCGTCGGCCATCAGGATGATCTTGCCGTACCGGGCGGACGCGAGGTCGAACGAACGCCCGGAGCCCGCGCCCACCACCTGGATGATCGCGGCACACTCGGCGTTCTTGAGCATGTCGGCGACCGACGCCTTCTGCACGTTGAGGATCTTGCCGCGGATCGGCAGCAGCGCCTGGAACTCCGAGTCGCGGGCCAGCTTCGCGGTGCCCAGCGCGGAGTCGCCCTCCACGATGAACAGCTCGCTGCGGTCCACGTCGTCGCTGCGGCAGTCCACCAGCTTGGCCGGCAGCGCCGAGTTCTCCAGGGCGGACTTGCGCCGCTGGTTGTCCCGGTGCTCCCGCGCCGCGATCCGGGCCTTGGCGGCGGCGACGACCTTCTCCAGGACCGCGCGCAGCTGCTGCTTCTGTCCCCGTTTGGGGTTGGCGAACAGCGCCTTGAGCTCCCGGGAGACGACATGGGCGACGATCCGGCTGGCCGCCGCGGTGCCGAGCACCTCCTTGGTCTGGCCCTCGAACTGCGGCTCGGGCACCCGCACCGTGACGACCGCGGTCAGGCCTTCGAGGATGTCCTCCTTGGTGACCGGCTCGTCGCCGTTCTTCAGGAGCCGGGTCTCCCGGAGCTGCTCGTTGACCGTGCGGACCAGCGCCCGCTCGAAGCCGGCGACGTGGGTGCCGCCCTTCGGCGTGGCGATCACGTTCACGAAGGACCGGACGGTCGTGTCGTAGCCCTTGCCCCAGCGGATCGCGACGTCGGCGGTGAGCTCCCGCTCGACCTCCGTCGACGTCATGTGGCCCTGGTCGTCGAGCACGGGGACGGTCTCGTGGAAGTGGCCCACGCCCTGCAGCCGCAGGACCTCGCACACGGCCTCGTCACGGGCGAGGAACTCGGTGAACTCGCTGATGCCGCCGTCGAAGCGGAAGGTCTCCTCGGCCGCCTCCTCCTCGCCCCGGCTGTCCCGTACGACGAGGGTGAGCCCCGGCACCAGGAAGGCCGTCTGGCGCAGCCGCACGTGGATCTCGTCGAGCGAGACCTCGGCCTCGGGCAGGAAGATCTGGCGGTCGGCCCAGAAGCGGACGCGGGTGCCGGTGGCCTTGCCGGGGACGGCGCCGCCGTCGCGCAGGCCGGACTTCTTGCGGAACTTCGCGGTTGGGCCGTCGCCGTCGAACAGGCCCGGCACCCCCCGCCGGAAGCTGATCTGGTGGATCCGGCCGTCGCGGTCGACCTCGACGTCGAGGCGCGAGGACAGCGCGTTGACCACCGAGGCGCCCACGCCGTGCAGACCGCCCGAAGCGCCGTAGGAGCCGCCTCCGAACTTGCCGCCCGCGTGCAGCTTGGTGTAGACCAGCTCGACTCCGGCCAGGCCGGTCTTGGGCTCGACGTCGACGGGGATGCCGCGCCCGTCGTCGCGCACCTCGATCGAGCCGTCGCGGTGCAACTCGACCTCGATCCGGGTGCAGAAGCCGCCCAGCGCCTCGTCTACCGCGTTGTCCACGATCTCCCACAGGCAGTGCATGAGACCGCGTGTGTCGGTGGAACCGATGTACATCCCCGGGCGCTTGCGGACGGCCTCGAGGCCTTCGAGCACAGAGAGATGACGGGCGGTGTACCCCGTCTCCGCGCGAACCGCAGTCACACCCAGCTCCCACTTATCAATCGAACACGCGTACGCAGCTTAACGTCACTTCCGTTTGTACGCGTACAAGCTTGCCAGGCACAGCGGGTTGACCGGCACTTCCCCTGTGATCCCCGTCACTTCCAGGGGCATTCTGCTCTGGGCGTAGCCGGGGCATGATTGGGAACGCCCGCATCCGGTTAGATGTTGTCCCAAGTGACTGACGCCAACGACCCCGCATCCGTGGGGCGACCCGAAAGGCGATACGTGACTGGAGCTCTCGCCCCCGCCAAGCCGCTGACGGCCCTGGACCGGTGTGACCGGTGCGGTGCTCAGGCCTACATCCGCGCGACCCTGCCCGTGGGCGGGGAGCTGCTGTTCTGCGCCCACCACGGGCGTCAGCACGTGGCTGTCCTGCGCGGCAAAGGTGCTGAGATCCAGGACGAGTCGGCCCGACTCTCCGCATCCCCCGCGATCGCCCCTGACGGCGAGCGCTGACCCCATAGACGGCGTGCCGGAGCAGCACGACGACGACGTCGGCTCCGTGCGCCGTCACCATAGATTCCCTCGATTCCCCGTCCGTCTCATGCCGTCCCGCCGTACCTGACCTGACCGCGGCGCCCGTCAGGGCCGCACGCGGTAGTGGTAGCGGCCGGCGACGCCGAAGCCCTCCCGCTCGTAGAGCGCGCGGGCCGCGGTGTTGGCCTCCGTGACCACCAGGTAGGCGCTGTCCGCGCCCTGTCTCCGCCCCCAGGCGGTCAGTGCGCGCAGCACGGCCCCGCCCAGCCCGCGCCGCCTGGCGCGCGGCTGGACGGCCATGCAGTAGATCCCCAGCCAGCGGCCCTGCGGCACGCCCCGGCCCACCGCGTCGCCGTCCGTGTCCCCGTCCCCGGAGACGTCTCCGCCGAGGAGAACGTAGCCGGCGGGAACCCCGGTGACGATCCGCTCGGCCCACACCCGCGCCGGGACGTCCCCGGTGGCGCTCCGCCGCCCGCCGTCCACGCTCCACCAGGCGCGCAGCCACCGCTCGGACGGCGTGCCCGCCACCTCCACGTCCGGCGCGCCGGCGGCCAGCGGCCCGGTCATCACCAGGGTGGGGTCCACCAGCCGATATCCCCGGCGGTCGAGTTCCCCGTCGAGCCCCGGCGTCGCGCCCATGCCCACGGAGAACACGCACGGCAGGCCGACGCCCGCGTAGAAACGCTCGGCCCGGTCCACCGCCTCCGGCAGGTCCGCCCGCTCCCCCAGCGGCAGCACCGAGTTGGCCCGCTTCGTCACCCCGCCCGCGTGACGGTAGACCCAGCTGCCCTCCCGGATCCGGCCCCGCGCCGGCCAGCCCTCGTCCACCAGCAGGTCGAACTCCGCCGTGTCCTGACTCACCCGCCGCAGCCTAACCGGCCCGCGCCGCTCCGGGTTCAGGGCTCGGCCGGGGCGTAGCCGAGCACGTGCTCGCGGAGCAGGACGCCCGCCTCGGGGTCGCCCCGCTCGAACGCCTCCACGAGAGGTTCGTGGTCGGCGGCGTTCTCGTGCGGGTGCGTCCGGAAGAGGCGGACCGACAGGTGGGTCCACACCTCGATGCCGAGCGACTCCCACACCGACAGCAGCACCGTGTTGCCCGAGGCCTTCACGATCTCGCGGTGGAAGGCGACGCCGTGCCGCACCTGATCGTGCAGGGAACCGGCGGCCGCCGCCTCGTGCAGGCGGGCCAGATGCGCGCGCAGCGGCTCCGCGCGGGGCGTGCCCAGCCGGACGGCCGTCTCCTCCAGGCCCGCCCGCACCTCGTACACCTCGCGGAGATCGCTCCGGGTGAGCCTGCGGACCCGCGCGCCCTTGTTGGGCGCGGACTCGATGAGCCTGAGAGCCTCCAGCTCGCGCAGCGCCTCGCGCACCGGGGCCTGGCTGACGCCCAGCTCGGCCGCCATGCGCCGCTCGACGAGGCGGTCGCCGGGCTTCCATCTGCCGCTGATCAGGCCGTCGAGCACGGCTTGCCGGATCTGGTCGCGAAGCGGCGACCGCACGACGGGTTCCACGAGACCGATGATAGGCCGCAGAGCATACATCCTATGATCGATCATTGGGTGTTTAATGGATCCATGGACGTAGACACGAATCCCCAGGAGACCGCCGAATGGCTCGAATCCCTCGAGGCGGTGCGTCGTGCGGCCGGCCCCGAACGGGCCGGCTACCTGCTGAGGCGGCTGGCCACGAGCACCCGCTACCTCAACACCGTGCCGACGGACGAGGAGCCGGTCTATCCGGGCGACCTTGAGCTGGAGGAACGCATCGCCGCGTACGACCGGTGGAACGCCGCGGCGATGATCACCAGGGGAAGCCGTCTGGGGCTCGGCGGCCACCTGGCGACCTACGCCTCGGCCGCCTGGTTGTACGAGGTGGGCTTCAACCACTTCTTCCACGCCGGGCACGACCAGGTCTACTTCCAGGGCCACGCCTCCCCGGGCGTCTACGCGCGGGCCTTCCTGGAGGGCAGGCTGAGCGAATCCCAGCTCGACCTGTTCCGGCGCGAGCCCGAGGGCGGGCTGCCGTCGTACCCGCATCCGCGGTCCATGCCGGACTTCTGGCAGTTCCCCACCGTCTCCATGGGGCTCGGGCCGCTCAACGCGGTTTACCAGGCCAGGTTCAACCGCTATCTGCACAATCGCGGCATCAAGGACACCTCGCGCAGCCACGTGTGGGCCTTCCTCGGCGACGGCGAGATGGACGAGCCGGAGTCCACGGCCGCCCTCACCCTGGCCGCCCGCGAAGGACTCGACAACCTCACGTTCGTGATCAACTGCAACCTCCAGCGGCTCGACGGGCCGGTGCGGGGCAACACCCGCGTCGTGCAGGAGCTCGAAAGCGTCTTCACGGGCGCGGGCTGGCACGTCGTCAAGGCGCTGTGGGGCCGGGAATGGGACGAGCTGCTCCGCTCGGACGAACTGGTGGCCCGGCTGGGCGAGGTGCCGGACGGGCAGTTCCAGACGTTCGCCGCCTCGGCGGGCTCCTACATCAGGGAGCGGTTGTTCCAGGGACTCGACGTGCCGTACACGGACGAGGACCTGCGGCGCGTCGTCGGCGGGTCGCGGGCGGGCCACGAGCCGCGGAAGGTGTACGCGGCCTACCGCAGGGCCCTGGACAACCGGGGCGCGCCCACGGTGGTCCTCGTTCAGACGGTGAAGGGCTGGACCCTCGGCGCGGGGATCGAGGCGCGCAACGCCAACCACCAGATGAAGAAGCTCACCCAGGACGAGTTCCGCGCCCTGCGCGACCGGCTCGGCCTGCCGGTCCCGGACGAGGCTCTCGACGGCGACCTGCCGCCGTACCTGCACCCCGGGCCGGACTCGCCGGAGGCGCGGTACGCCGCCGAGCGGCGGCGCGACCTGGGCGGGCCCATCCCCCGCCGCAGCGTCTCCCATCGCCCTCTGCCGGCCCCGGCCGAGGCGGCCTTCCGCGCCCTGGAGAAGGGCTCGAAGCAGCCCGTGGCCACGACGATGGCCTTCGTCCGCCTCGTCAAGGACCTGATGAAGGAGCCGGAGACGGGACGCCGCTGGGTGCCGATCGTGCCGGACGAGGCCAGGACGTTCGGCATGGAGTCGCTGTTCCCCACGGCCAAGATCTACTCGCCGCTGGGCCAGCGCTACGAGTCCGTCGACCGGGGCCTGCTGTTGTCGTACAAGGAGGCGACCGACGGGCAGATCCTGCTGGAAGGCATCACCGAGGCCGGGTCGATGGCGTCGTTCACCGCCGCGGCCTCCAGCTACGCCACCCACGGCGAGGTCATGATCCCCTTCTACATCTTCTACTCGATGTTCGGCTGGCAGCGCACCGGCGACCAGATGTGGGCGCTGGCCGACCAGCTCGGCCGCGGGTTCCTCGTCGGCGCCACCGCCGGCCGGACCACGATGACCGGTGAGGGCCTGCAGCACGCCGACGGCCACTCGCAGCTCCTCGCCTCCGCCAACCCCGCGTGCCTGGCCTACGATCCCGCCTTCGCGTACGAGGTGGGGACGATCGTGCGCGAGGGGCTCCGGCGCATGTACGGCCCCGACGGCGAGGACGTGTTCTACTACCTGACCCTCTACAACGAGCCGCTGCCGCAGCCCCCGATGCCCGAGGGAGCCGAGGAGGGCATCCTCCGGGGCGTCTACCGGTACTCCGCCGGCGGTGGTGACGCTCACCTGCTGGCCAGCGGCACCGCGATCCACTGGGCGCTGGCCGCGCAGCGCCTGCTTCGGGAGGAGTACGGCGTGGGCGTGGACGTGTGGTCCGTCACCTCCTGGAGTGAGCTGCGGCGCGACGCCATGACCACGACGGGTGTGCCGTACATCCGGCAGGCCCTCGCCGGGACCTCGGGACCGGTGATCGCGGTCAGCGACTGGATGCGTACCGTACCGGACCAGATCAGCCCGTGGATCGACCGGCCGTGGACCTCGCTCGGCACCGACGGGTTCGGGCTGTCGGGCACCCGCGAGGCGGTCCGCAGGCACTTCGGGGTGGATCCGCGCTCGATCGCGGAGGCCGTGCTCAAGGCGGTGGAGACCGGGCGGGAGTGAGCACCGCACCGCCGCCGCTCCCCGACCGGGAGCCTCTCCGGCGGGGGCGCAGTAAGCTGCGGAATCGTGCTCATCCTGCTGCCTCCGTCGGAGGGGAAGGCCGAGCGGGGGACCTCCCGCGCCCGCCGGCTGAGCTTCCCCGAACTCGCCTCCCCGCGCGAGAAGGTCCTCGACGCCCTCGTCTCGCTCTGCCACACGCCCGAGGCGCGCGACGTGCTGGGCCTGTCGGACGGGCAGGCCGGGGAGATCGAGCGCAACCGGGCGCTGCCCGCGGCACGCACGCTGCCCGTGGCCGACCTCTACACGGGCGTGCTGTACGACAACCTCGGCCTCGGCGCCCTCTCCCCCGAGGCACGGCGGCGGGCCGACCGGCGGATCATCGTGTTCTCCGGTCTGTGGGGCCTGCTGCGCCCCTCCGACCGGGTGCCGCCGTACCGGTTGTCCATGGGCGTACGGCTGCCGCCGATGGGCGGCCTGGCCGCGTTCTGGCGGCCGTCGATCGGTGCGGTGCTCGACGGGACGAAGGGCCTGGTGGTGGACCTGCGGTCCGCGACGTACACCGCCGCCTGGCAGCCCGGCGAACGCGGAGTGGCCGTACGGGTGCTCAGGGAGGCGGCCGGGAAGCGGACGGTCGTCAGCCACATGGCGAAGGCCACGCGCGGCGTGGTCGCCCGTTCGCTGGTCGAGACCCCCGACCGGCCGCGTACGGCCGGCGACCTCGCCGACCTGCTGGCGGGGCTGGGGCACCGGGTCGAGCTGGCCGCGCCCGCCGGAGGGAACCGGCCGCGGACCCTCGACGTGATCGTGGGCGAGTGAGTCAGAGGTTGAGCCGGGCGCAGGCCCGGCGGTACTGCTGAGCGGGATCGCCGAGGTGCGACCAGGGCAGGCGGCTGAAGCGGCCGTCCGTCCTGCTGAGGTGCGCGCGCGCCGGGCGGCGCAGGTCGGCGAGGAAGAAGGCGGCGCCGAAGGCGTTGTGCGCCTCGATCGACCGGGGATGCGCGCCGCCGAACCGCCGCTCCGACCAGTGCCCGGCGGCCGAGACGATGTCGCGCTGCGCCTCGAAGGGGAACCATCCTCCCCGGGACATCGGCGCCCGGCCGGCGGCGGTGATCTCGAAGTGGGCCAGCGGGACCAGCGCCGGGAGCGGGCTGCCCTCGGGAGCGTGCGCGGCGGCCGAGCGGGCGAAGGCGAGCGTCTCCTGGGCGGAGCCGCCCCAGCCCGGCGACAGCGTGATCAGGCGGACCACCGCCGCGGAGTAGAGCGACGGCCACCGCCGGGAGCACTCGTGCCAGACCGCGTCCTTG
Organism: Microbispora cellulosiformans; assembly: GCF_008728085.1. Taxonomy (NCBI): domain Bacteria; kingdom Bacillati; phylum Actinomycetota; class Actinomycetes; order Streptosporangiales; family Streptosporangiaceae; genus Microbispora; species Microbispora cellulosiformans. The sequence goes on from NZ_VYTZ01000002.1 coordinate 737,571, forward strand.
TCGGCCCGCGGCCGGTCCAGCCCGACTGCCAGCCACATCAGGCACTCCCACGGCACCGGGTCGCCGGAGGCGAGCCCCGCCGCCGCCAGCAGCGGCTGCCTCGCGCTCTCCATCGCCGACTGGTAGGCGTGCAGCCGGTCGGCCTGCACGGCTCTGGCCCGGACGTCGGGCCGCAGTTCCCAGGCCTCCTCCAGCCGGGTCCGCCCCAGCCACAGCCACAGGTCGGGATTGCCCTGGTCGTAGGCGAGCTGCGCCTCGATGAACCGGCTCGCGCCGATGAGGGCGCGGGACAGCGCCTCCACCCGCAGCGACCGGGTCTCCGGGTCGCCCCTGCTCGTGGCGAGAGCGGCGATGGCTGGTCCGATGTCTCCCCGCTGGGCGGAGATGACCGCCTCGTCGAGGATGGTGTCCGCCCACGGGCGGTCCGGGATCATTCGTGGCCCCCGAGCACGTGCCCGATCCACTTCGATCACTCCCATGAGGCGCGAGCCTAGGAGCGACAGCGTGCCCGTGGTGCTACCACGATGTTACGGAAAAGTTAATCGTCCCCCGGCCTTCCCCGCGGGGCCGAAGGACGATCGACTCGTGTCTCAGTCGAGATAGTCGCGCAGCACCTGGGACCGGGACGGGTGGCGCAGCTTGGACATCGTCTTCGACTCGATCTGGCGGATCCGCTCGCGGGTCACGCCGTAGACCTTCCCGATCTCGTCGAGGGTCTTCGGCTGGCCGTCGGTGAGACCGAAACGCATCGACACCACGCCCGCCTCCCGCTCCGACAGCGTGTCGAGAACGGAGTGCAGCTGCTCCTGCAGCAGCGTGAAGCTGACCGCGTCGGCCGGGACGATGGCCTCGGAGTCCTCGATGAGGTCGCCGAACTCGCTGTCGCCCTCCTCGCCCAGCGGCGTGTGCAGGGAGATCGGCTCGCGGCCGTACTTCTGCACCTCGATGACCTTCTCAGGGGTCATGTCGAGCTCGCGGGCCAGCTCCTCGGGCGTGGGCTCGCGGCCGAGGTCCTGCAGCATCTGCCGCTGGACCCGGGCCAGCTTGTTGATCACCTCGACCATGTGGACCGGGATGCGGATGGTCCGCGCCTGGTCGGCCATGGCCCGGGTGATCGCCTGCCGGATCCACCACGTGGCGTACGTGGAGAACTTGTAGCCCTTGGTGTAGTCGAACTTCTCGACCGCGCGGATCAGGCCCAGGTTGCCCTCCTGGATCAGGTCCAGGAACAGCATCCCGCGCCCGGTGTAGCGCTTGGCCAGCGACACGACCAGGCGGAGGTTGGCCTCCAGCAGGTGGTTCTTGGCGCGGTGGCCGTCCTCGGCGATCCACTCCAGCTCGGCGCGGACGTCGACCGGGAGGTTGTCGGCCTCCTGGGCGAGCTGCTCCTCGGCGAACAGGCCGGCCTCGATCCGCTTGGCGAGCTCGACCTCCTGCTCGGCGTTGAGCAGGGGCACCTTGCCGATCTGCTTGAGGTAGTCCTTCACCGGGTCGGCGGTGGCGCCGGCCGCCGCGACCTGCGCGACGGGAGCGTCGTCATCGTCGTCGGTGAGGATCAGCACCTCGTCCTCGGACTGCACGAGCGCCTCGGCCTTGGGCTCCTCGCCCTCGGTCTCCGCCTCGGTCTCGGTCTCGGTCTCCTCGGTCTCCGCCTCGGCCTCGATCTCGACGTCCTCGACGTCCAGCTCGAAGTCCTCGATGTCGACGTCACCCTCGAGGTCGATGTCCTCCTCGTCCTCGGCGACGTCGGCGGACTTGGGCTTGGAATCGGCCTTGGGCGCCTTGCCCTCGGGGCCGGCGGCGGGGGCCGCCGTGGCGTCCTTGGCCGCGGGCGCGGCCTTCTTCGGCGGAGCGGGCTTGCCGGGAGCCGGCTTGGCCGCCGCCGCGCCGGGCTTGGCCGGGGCCGCCTTCTTCGCCGCAGGCTTGGCGGCCGGCGCGGAGTCGGTCACCACTGCGGTGACGGTCTCCGGCTGCGACTCCTTGGCCGCCGCGGACTTGGTGGTCTTCTTGACGGGCGCGGTGGTGCGGCGCTTGGCTTGACCTCGAGAACGCTTGGGAGCCGCGGAGTCGGCGGCCGTCACCACGACGGTCACGCCCTCCTTGCTGAGGCTTCGCAGGAATCCAGCGGCTTGCGACATCGGGATGTCCGCTTCCTCGAAGGCCTTGCGGACATCCTCGGACTCGAGGAAACCCTGCGAGCGCCCACGCTCGAGGAGCTGCTGAATCACTGGCTCGTTCAGCTCCGACGGCTTCGAGCGAGTCGAACTTGCAGGCGACACGAACACCTCTCGAACGAACGCATGGCGAGAATGGACCCAGGTTCTTCTTCTTTTCCGGTGGTGTGGTCGCGCGAACCGCGACATGCCATTGTGGCACGCCAAGGTCCGTGATACGGCCGCGTCCCGCCGGTTGCTCCTCCACCCTAGGCCGACCGAGAGACTACTGCGTACGGACGGAGGTCACTGATACCCGAAAGCAACCGTTATGACTGTTTCATTCAGTCACTCTTCGTGGCCGATGGGACGTGGACCGCGAGTACCGTTACGTCGTCATCCTGTTCATACCCGGCCAGCATCCGCTCCACCAGGAAATCGAGCAGCATATGCGGATGACTCACGACTTCCGGCGGCGCTTCGGCCACGACGCTTGAGAGCTCCCTGAGCCCGGCGTCCAGACCGCGCTTGCGGTTTTCCACGAGCCCGTCCGAGTACAGCACGGCGGTGTGCCCCGGAGGCACGCAGAACCGGCCCTGCTTGCGGCTGGTGGCCCAGCCCAGCGGGGTGCCGGGCTCGCTCTCGTGCAGCAGGCCGACGCCCTGCGGCGAGACCAGCAGCGGCGGCGGGTGACCGGCCAGCGCCAGCATGCCCTCTCCGGTCCCAGGCTCGACGACCATGTAGGCCAGCGTCGTGACCTGCTCTTCCTCCTCGGTGGCCTCGAACACCCGGTCCAGGCCGGTGAGCACCGCCGCGGGCGGCGGGTTGGTCAGGGCGAGAGCCCGCATGGCGTTGCGGATCCGGCCCATCCCGGCGGCGGCCTTGACGCCCTTGCCCATGACGTCGCCGACGACGGCCGCGACCCGCCCGTCCTGCAGGACGAACGCGTCGTACCAGTCGCCGCCGACCTGCACGTGCCGGGAGCCGGAGCGGAATCGCTGGGCCAGGGCCAGGCCGCGCACCACCGGCAGCCGGTCGGGCAGCAGGCTCCGCTGCAACGTTTCAGCGGTGCGGTGCTCACGCTCGAACAGCGTGGCCCGCTCGACCGCGAGCGCGCACTGACCGGCGAGCGCCTCCAGGAAGACGCCGTCCTCCTGCGAGATCTTCTGCGACCGGTTGAACGAGAACCGCAGCGCGCCGAGCGCACGGCCGGCCGCGAGCAGCGGCAGGCCCACCCAGGCCCGTTCCTCGGTCTGCGCGAGGAACTTGGCGATCTGCGTCTCGTCGGCGCCGGCGTCCACGAGCTGGGTGCGCAGGCTGTCCAGGGACTCGGCGAAGACGGGCCTGCGGCTGTTCACCGCCATCGTCATGACGCTGGGATGGGCGAGGTCGATGTCCTCGCCCGGCGCGTCGGGGGTGCCACCGCTGTTGATCACCTTCAGGGTGGCCCTGTTGTCGTCGAGGAGGGCGACGGCCGAGTGGTCGGCGGCCAGCGCCGTCCGCCCGACGTCGATGATCACCTGCACCACCTGCTCGACCGTCAGCGCCTCGGCGAGCTGCGCCGTCGCGCCCTGGAGCCGGGCCGTGCGCAGGGCGGCCGCGCCGAGCTGGTCGGTCAGGCGTCCCCGCATGTCCTCGGCCTCGCGCTGCGGCGTGACGTCGGTGTTCGCGCCGACCCACTCCACCACGCGGCCCAGCCGCATGATCGGGACGGCCCGCACCTCGAAGTGCCGGTAGCCGCTGGCCCGGGTGCGCACCCGGTAGCTCCACTCGAACATCGTCCGGCCGCGCAGGGCCTCGCGCCACGCCTCGTCGGTGCCGGGGCGGTCGTCGGGATGCACCGCCTCCAGCCAGCCGTGCGCGAGGTACTCCTCCAGGCCCTGACCGGTGACGGCCCGCCACTGGGGCGCGTCCTCGATCACCCCGCCGTTCGGCGAGGTGATCCAGACGAGCTGCTGCTGCGACTCTACGAGGGAGCGGTAGCGCTCCTCGCTGCGCTCCAGCTCTTCCTTGTCCATCTGCCGGTCGGTCAGGTCCACCCCGAACAGGGCGGTCCCGAGCACGCCGTCGTCACCGCGGATCGGGAAGAACGACACGGTCCAGTGCCGGGCGTCGCCGTTCTCCGCCCGGGTCGGGTACGGCTGGTCGGTGACCGGCAGGCCCTCGTCGGCGATCCGGCGCAGCGCCGACTCGATCAGCGCCGTCAGGTCGGCCGGCAGCAGCTCGGCCGGGAGGCGGTCGAGATGCGACTCGACAGGATGGCCGGTCAACTCGGTGAAGGTCGAGTTGACTCGGACGAACCGCCCGGAGGGGTCGAAAAACGCGAAGGCGAAGGGCGCCTCCGACATCAGGCCTCTGAAGAGGTCGGAGTCTGCGATGTCCAAACCGGACTCCCGGGGCCGGGGCACGGAGGTTTCGGCGCTCATGGTCGGCACCTCCGTCGCGTGCCAGCGTCTCCCACGAGGCACATCTCCATAACTGTGATTGGTAGCGCGATCTGCCCTACATCATCGGCGATCGGCATGCGCGGACGGAAGCCCCGCCAGCCATGCGGTCAACGCATCCTGTCAAAAGACCGGCACCTCGCGCAGGAAGATCCGGCCTACTTCTTGGCCGCCCGCTTCGCCTCCTGCTTGGTCGCGCGGACCAGCTGCAGGCTCGCGGCGTCCACGACGTCGGCCACCGACCGGTGCACCCCCTCCTCGCCGTACAGCCCGGCCGCCTCACGCCAGCCGTCCGGGCGCACACCGCACTGTTTGCCCAGCAGGGCCAGGAAGATCTGGGCCTTCTGCCGGCCGAATCCGGGGAGGGCCAGCAGCCGGCGCAGCAGATCGGCGCCGTCGCGGACATCCTGCCATACCTTCTCGGCCGAGCCATCGTAGTGCTCGGAGAGGTGGGCCGCGAGTGCCTGGACGCGGGCCGCCATCGCCCGCGGATACCGGTGGACGGCGGGCGGGTCCGCGAGCAGGGCGGCGAACCGGTCAGGATCATAGGAGGCGATCGCGCGGGCGTCCAGGTCGTGGCCCAGGCGCGCGGCGATCGCGCGGGGGCCGGCGAAGGCCCGCTCCAGCGGGACCTGCTGATCGAGCAGCATGCCGATCAGCAGCGCCAGCGGACTGCGTCCGAGCAGTTCGTCGGCCTCGGGATCCTGGGCGAGCCGGATGCGCATGCCCACAGCTTCCCACGCACCGGCGAACGGAGGGTTGACACCGCCCGGGAAAGAGGTGGAATTGGGGGCGGCAGGTCCCCATTCAGCGAGGAATGCAGTCGATGCCCGTACTCGCAGCACGAATCTATGGCGGCCCATCGCCGGAGCCGAGGCTCCGGGAGCTGGTGGAACCGGTGGTCACCCGGCTCGCCGCGGAGTTCCTGACCGTCCCCCTGCCCACCGTCGCCCGTTGCGTCGCCGACGCCTGGGCCTGCGGTGAGCACCTGGGGGTGGCCGTCACGCCGGAGATCGCCGGTAGGGTCGCCCGGGAGCGCCTCCTGGGACTGGTGAACTCGGCGCCGCCTTCCCGGCGCTGAGGCGGCCGTACGGCGCGCGGTCGGTGGCCGTACGGCACAGTGGGGCAGGAGCGGCAGATAACGGGGAAGTCACCGGGCCGCGTTCCTGGTGCCCTTCCCGCCGCGAATGCGAGAGGGTGGTGACCGTGAGCGAGCGGAGCGATATCTCGTGAGTCACCGGCGCCGACGTGACCCCCGGGGGACCCGGCCGCCGGACGACGTGTTCGCGGAGATGCTGCTGGCGGCCAGGGAGCTGCTGGCCGTGCGCAGCCCGCTCGACGCGGAGCTCATGGTCTCCGACATGCTCGGCGCGTGGTGGGGCAGGCGGCTGCGCGGCGGCGACGTCGAGCAGATCCTCGGCGAGGGCCTGGTCGACTACGCGGCCAAGGCGGGCACCCCCGCGGCCCTGTCCCTGCTCGTCTCCGTCGCCTATCTCGGCACCGCCCGGCAGGCGGCGAAGGCGGAGGGCGCGGCGCTCGCGCTGATGGAGTCCGACGTGCCCCGGCCCCGCTGGGCCGACCGCGTCGGCGCGGTCAAGCCGGCCGGCTGCTACGTCTCCAGGGACGTGTACGGCGACCAGGACACCGTGGTCTGCACGTTCGCCTACAACGGCGAGGACAGGCACGCGCTGGTCGTGGTCGTCGACTACAACATGGGCGGCATGGCCCGGGACGCCTGGGTGTCCTCGCAGGTCGACAAGCTGCTCGACCAGGCGCGGCTGGAGGCGGCCGGCAACGAGCTGCTCCGGTTCGAGGAGCTGGAGCCGCAGCAGGCGCGGGCGCTGCTGGAGTTCGCGATGAAGGCCGCCAGGGCCGCCGCGCACAACCGCAAGGGGCCGAAGCCGGTCAGCGACAGCTACAGCGCCTACCACGCCTTCGCGCGGGCGCGGATCAAGGCGCTGCCGCCCGGGCGCCTGCGGCCCGCCCCCGCGCACACCGAGGCCCCCTACAGCCGCGACCGCCGGGCGATGCTGGCCGCCGAGTTCCTCGCCTCCGACGCGGCGGAGAACCTGTCGGACCCGTCGGCCGCCTCGCGGTGCGCCGACCACATCATCGAGTACGGCTGCGACCAGGACTTCGGCCGGCCGACGCGGGTCAGCCCCACCAAGTGCGAGACGTTCCTGCTGGACTGGCTGCCGCGCAAGGTCCTGCTCACCCCGGCCGAACAGGACGCGATGCCGCACGTGCTGTCGGCGTGGGTCCGCTTCGCGGGGCCCCGGATCGGGCTGCCGGAGCAGGGCGTGCGGGCGACGCTCGACGCGGTCTGGGAGGCGATGGGCCGGTTCTCCGAGGCCTACCGGGACCCGGCCACCTTCGGGCTGGACCGCTCCCTCGTGGAACGGCTGCTGCCCGACGGCGACCTGTCGGCGCTGGCCCGGCGGGCCTTCGCGTTCCCCCTGCTCCAGGGCATGCGCGGCGCGACCAACCTCGACCTGCTCAACCCGGCGGACGAGGCGGACCGGCGGATCCTGCTGGAGATCGACCACACCGGTGAGCTGGACCGCGCCGACCTGGAGGAGCACCTGGCCTGGCACGAGGAGATCGCGAGCCGCCTGTGGGTCGGCGACCCGCCCCAGCTGTGGGAGGCCGCCCAGCGCCTGCTCGACCTCGGGCACGACCGGCACGAGGTGATGCACGTCCTGATCGAGATCGCCGAGCGCATCGGCGACCACCCGGACGAGCTCGCCGCCGCCCTCGACGACATCGCCGACATCCCCGACGAACCTCCCCTCTGACCTCTCACCCCCGCACCCCCTGCGGCAGGATGGACCTGGCCGACCGGGGAGACCACCAGATGACCTACATGATGGACTTGAACGCCGATCTCGGGGAGGGGTACGGGATCTGGCGGCTGGGGGACGACCTCGCCCTACTCGACCTGGTGACGAGCGCGAACGTGGCGTGCGGCTTCCACGCGGGCGACCCGCTGATCATCCGCCGGACCTGCGCGGCGGCGGTGGACCGCGGCGTGGCGATCGGCGCCCAGGTCTCCTATCGCGACCTGGCGGGCTTCGGCCGCCGGGAGATGGAGGTGGACCCGGAGGAGCTGTGCTCCGACGTGCTCTACCAGCTCGCCGCGCTCGACGGGATGGCGAGGTCGATGGGCGGGCGGGTTTCGTACGTGAAGCCGCACGGCGCCCTGTACAACCGGGCCTGCCGTGACGAGGAGCAGGCGGAGGCCGTGGTGGCGGCCGTCACGTCCTTCGCTCCCGCAGCGTCAGCGCTGCCGATCCTCACGCTGCCGGGATCGGCCCTGACAAGGGTGGCCGCCCGGCACGGCGTGCCCACGGTGGCCGAGTGCTTCGCCGACCGCGCGTACACGCCGGAGGGGACGCTGGTGCCGCGGCGGCGGCCGGGCGCGGTGCTGCACGACCCGGACGAGGTCGCGGCCCGCGCCGTGCGGATGGCCGTCGAGGGCGTGGTGACGACGATCGAGGGCGGCGAGGTGCGGGTAGGCGCCCGGTCCGTCTGCGTGCACGGGGACACTCCCGGCTCGGTGCGGATCGCCACGGCCGTCCGGCGGGCCCTGATCGACGCGGGTGTCGTCGTGGGATCGTTCACGTGACCGTCCGGGCGGCGGGCGAGCACGCGCTGCTGGTGGAGACCGGCTCGCTGGAGGCGGCCCACCGGCTGGACGCGCTGCTGCGGGCGGATCTCCCGCCGGGGGTGGAGGACGTCGTGCCCGGCTCGCGGACCGTGCTCGTCGTGGCCCCCGCCGCAGACCGGCCGCGCCTGGAGGCGCTGCTCGCCTCGCTCCTGCGTACGGCGCTCGCCCCGGCGGGCGCGGACGGGCCGGGGCGGCTCGTGGAGATCCCGGTGGTCTACGACGGGGAGGACCTGGCGGAGGTGGCGGCGCTCAGCGGCCTTCCGGCCGAGGAGGTGGCCGCCCGGCACGCCGCCTCGGAGTTCACTGTGGGGTGGCTCGGGTTCGCTCCCGGCTTCGCCTACCTGATCGGCCTGGATCCGGCGCTGCACGTGCCCCGGCTGGCGGTGCCCCGCACCAGTGTGCCGCCCGGCTCGGTGGCGATCGCCGGGTCGTACTCCGCCGTCTATCCGTCGGCCTCCCCCGGCGGCTGGCGGCTGCTCGGCCGTACGGACGTGCGGGTGTGGGACGCGGCGGCCGAGCCGCCGGCGATGCTGCCGCCCGGCACGCGGGTGCGGTTCCGGCCGGGGGCGGCACGGTGACCGCCCGCGTCGAGGTGCTGGCGCCCGGGCCGTACGCGACCGTGCAGGACCTCGGACGGCCCGGCTACGCCCATCTGGGGGTGCCGAGGTCGGGGGCGGCCGACCCGCCGAGCCTGCGGCTGGCGAACCGGCTGGTCGGCAACGCGGAGACCGCCGCGGGCATCGAGCTGACCCTGGGCGGGGCGGCGCTGCGCTTCACCGCCGGCGCCTGGGTCGCGGTCACCGGGGCGCCGTGCCCGGTGGAGGCGGCCGGTCGGGCGGCCGGGACGGACGCGCCGCTGTGGGTGCCGCCCGGCGGCGTGCTGCGGGTGGGTGTGCCCCGCCGGGGCCTGCGGACCTACGTGGCGGTGCGCGACGGGATCGGCGTGGAGCGGATGCTGGGCAGCCGGTCGACCGACTCGCTGTCGGGCATCGGGCCGCCTCCGCTGCGGGCGGGGACGACGCTGCCGGTCGGCGCCGGGGCCGTGGCCGCCGCGATCCTCGCCGACTTCGCCGCCCCGCCGCCGCTGCCCCGCCGCCCGGTCGTCCGGGTGCTGCCGGGGCCGCGCGACGACTGGTTCGTCCCGGAGGCGCTCACGGCCCTGTGCGCGGCGGCGTACGAGGTCACGGCGGACAGCAACCGGGTCGGGGCGCGGCTGCGGGGCGCCCCGCTGGAGCGGGCCAGGGCCGGTGAGCTGGCCAGCGAGGGGATGCCGCTCGGCGCCGTCCAGGTGCCGCCGGGCGGGCAGCCGATCGTGTTCCTGGCCGATCACCCGCCGACCGGGGGTTATCCGGTCGTCGGCGTCGTCGCCGCCGCCGACCTGCCGCTGGTCGCCCAGGCGCGGCCAGGCGACCTGCTGCGGTTCCGGCTGGTACGGCGGGCCTCTCACGACCGGGCCTCTCACGACCGGGCCACGGCCCGCCACCGGGAGGCGGCGGACCTGCCCGGCGGCGGCCGTCAGGAGGCGTAGCCGATGTCCTCGTACCTGAGGTCGTAGAAGCCGCCGGCGCCGATGTTGGCCAGCGCGGACCGCACCACGACGCCCTGCGGGCACTGGTAGAGCGGCAGCACGTTGACCTCCTTCCAGACCAGCCGGTCGGCGTCGTTGAGCAGGCCGGGCACCCGGGCGGGGTCGAGCAGGCTGCCGGCGCGGTACATCGCCTGGTCGATCTGCTTGCTGCCGCTGCGCCCGAGGTTGGAGTACCACTCGACGTCGTCGCCCTTGCCGCGCTCCCCGTCGGCGTAGACGTCGAAGGAGCCGGACACCGGGTACGGCGTGCTCGGGTAGGCGAAGGCGGCGAGGTCGAAGTCGCCGGGGATGAGGTACTTGCCGAAGAAGTCGTTGAAGGACACCTTGCGCACCTCGCTCCGCACGCCGACGCGCTGCAGCATCCGCCCGGCCGCCTGGGCCTCGGCGAGGCTCGGTGGGATCCCGTCGGGGACGACGAAGCGCAGTGTGAGCGGCTTGCCGTTCTTCGTCCGGCCCTTGCCGGACATCTTCCAGCCCGCCTGGTCGAGCAGCCGGCCGGCCAGGGCCGGGTCGTAGCCGCCGATCTCCCGTGCGTTGGGCTGGTAGCCGTACTGGCTGTTCATCAGGAAGTGGTTGTCCAGGGTCACGGTCGGCCAGCCGAGGCCCTTGAGGTCGGCCTGCATGAGGGCGCGGCGGTCGAGCGCCGCGGCGACGGCCTGGCGCACCCGGACATCGGACAGGACCGGGCTCTCGCCGTTCAGGGTGAACTGGCGGTACTGCGTGCCGGCGGCCTGCCGGACCACCGCGTCCCACGCCTCCCTGACCCGCGCGTAGTCGTCGGGGGACGGGCCGACCTCGAACACGTCGACGTCCCCCTTGGTGAACGCGCGCACCATCTGGTCGGGCCGCACCGTCCGGAACACCATGCGGTCGAGCTTGGGCCGGTTTCCCCACCAGGCGGGGTCGCGGGCGAGGGTGACCGTCCTGCCCTTGGCGTCGAGCCGCTCCACCCGGAACGGCCCGGCGGTCACCGGGATCCGGTTGATCCAGTCGGAGTTGAACGCGGCCGGCGTCGCGTTGGTCGCGCTGGGATACAGCGGCGTGAACAGCGACTGCCACTCGTTGAACGGCTGGGCGAGGGTGACCACCACCTCCCGGTCGCTCGATCCCCGGGCCACGCTCTGGATGTTCTCGTAGGCGATGGCGGCGTCGACCCGGTAGTCGTGGTCGCGCCCGCTCATCGCCTTCCACTGGGCGGCGAAGTCGTTCCAGGTGATCGGCTTGCCGTCCGACCATCTCGCCTTGGGGTTGATCGAGTAGGTGATGACCTGCCGGGGAGAGGTGGCGGTGATCCGGGCGTTGGTCACGTAGTCGGTGTCGAGGGACGGCCGTCCCCGCTCGTCGGACCGGAAGGTGCGCGGCATGAGCGCGTCGGTCACGGCCTCGACCGCGTTGCCGTCGCCGTCGACATGGTTGCGGTTCCACTGGGTGGGGAAGTCGACGAGCCCCCACCGCAGGGTGCCGCCGTCCTTCACCTTGTCCCGGGGCAGGGGGTTGATGTCGTACGCCTTGACCGGGGAGGGGGCGAGCGCGCCGTCCTGCTCACCGGGCCCCCGCTGCGCGCCGCAGGCGGTGGCGGCCCACACGGCCGCCAGCAGGGCCAGGGCGACCGGCCGTCGTGGTCTCACGTGTCTCTCCGCTCCTCCGGCTACCCTACGAAGTAGATTAGTAGCAGGAAGTGACGACCGGCGTCAGCGGGACACGCACCGCCGTGCCACGGCTCTCCTCCGGATCAGGGCATCGCGCGGATCAGGACAGTTCGTCCACCGCGCTGCGGACGTCCTCACTGGTGATCGTGGTCAGCTCGGCGGCGTTCGCCGTCCCCTGGGCCGCCAGGCGCACGTCGCGCCGCAGCGCCGCGCGCTCGTACAGCGAGCGGGCGAAGCGGCCGTTGCCCAGCCCGTCGATCAGCCCCTCGCGGCAGACCCAGTCGAAGACGTCGGCCAGGTCGCGCCCCGCGGAGGCGTCGAACCTGTCACCGGACGCGGCGGCCTGCAGATTGGCGATCTCGGCCAGCTCGGACGGCGAGTAGGAGGGGAACGCCACCCGCTGGTTGAACCGCGAGGCCAGGCCGGGGTTGGTGGCGAGGAAGGCGTCCATCTCGCGCTCGTAGCCGGCCAGGATGATCACCACGCGGTCGCGGTCGTCCTCGGCCCGCTTCAGCAGGGTCTGCACGGCCTCGGCCCCGAAGGCGTCGCCTCCCGAGTAGCCGGCGTTGACCAGGCCGTACGCCTCGTCGACGAACAGCACGCCGCCGAGCGCCCGGTCGACCAGCTCGTTGGTCTTGATCGCGGTGGCGCCCAGGTGCTGGCCGACGAGGTCGGCCCTCGACGCCTCGACGACGTCGGGGCGGGCCAGCAGGCCGAGCGCCGAGAAGATCCGGCCGAGGATCCTCGCGACGGTCGTCTTGCCGGTGCCTGGCGGGCCGGCGAACACGAAGTGCCGCATCTGCGACTGGACCGGCAGCCCCTGCTCCTGCCGCATCCTGGCCACCTTGAGCTGGGCCGTGATCGCGTGCACCTGCCGCTTGACCGGCTCCAGCCCGGCCATCCTGTCGAGGTCCGCGAGCGCCTCGTCCAGCGTCGGCGTGGCCTGGTAGCCGCGGTATCTCGCGGTGATCTCGTCGAACGCCTTGGTCACGTCGCCGGCCGTGATCGTCACCAGGTCCTCGCCGCGCGGCGCCCCGCCCGCGCTCACCACCCGCACGTCGCGCGCCTGCGCGGCGGCCTCGGCGAGGCTGCGGGCGAAGCGGGCGTTGCCGAGGTCGTCGACGAGCCCCCGCCGGTGGACGTCCTCGAACAGCCGGCGCAGCACGGGACGGGCGTCGGGGGCGAGCCGGTCGCCCCGGCGCTCCTGCACCGCCTCGGTGATCTCCAACAGCTCGCCGGGGTCGTAGCTGGGGAAGCGGACCCGGGTGGCGAACCGGCTGGACAGCCCGGGGTTGGACGACAGGAAGTCGTTCGTCTCGCGCTCGTATCCGGCCAGGATGACGATGAGCCGGTCACGGTCGTCCTCGGCCCGCTTGAGCAGCGTCTGCACGGCCTCCGCGCCGAACCGGTCGGGCTGGCCGTCGCCCGAGTTGATCAGGCCGTACGCCTCGTCGACGAACAGGACCCCGCCGAGCGCCCGGTCGATCAGCTCGTTGGTCTTGATGGCGGTCGCGCCGAGGTACTCCCCCACGAGGTCGGCCCGCTGCGCCTCGACCACGAAGGGCGTCTCCAGCAGGCCGAAGGCGTAGAAGATCTTGGCGAGGGTGCGGGCCACACTGGTCTTGCCCGTCCCCGGCGGGCCGACGAACACGAAGTGCCGCATCGGCCGCTCGTTGGTGTAGCCCGCCTCCCTGCGCAGCCTGGCCGCCTCGATGGACGCGGCGATGGCCCGCACCTGCTCCTTGACCGGTTCGAGACCGATCATGGACTCCAGCTCCGCGAGGGCCTGCTCGACGGTGATCGGCGGCGGGGCGCCGGTCTCGGCCGCGGCGGGCCGGTGGCCGCCCGCCCTGACCTGCTGCCGCTCCTGGGTCTCGACGCCGACCGGCTCGCGCTCCGCGCCGGCGCGCGCCCTGCGGGCGAGGATCAGGCGGTAGAGGAGCACCGCGGCGGCCGCGCCGTACGCGCCCCACAGAGCGGTGGAGGAGGACAGCGGCGACAGCGACAGCGCGACCAGCCCGGCGGCCGCCAGGGACATGAGCGTCGTGAGCCAGGGCGGCACCCACCGGATCAGGTGGGCCACGATCGCGACCAGCGGGCCGAGCAGCATCAGCAGGCCGGGCACGGGCGTCTGCCCGCCGAACACCACCATGAACAGCGGCAGCAGCAGGCCCCACCCGGCGAGCACCAGCACGGTCGCGGCGGCGCGGGGATAGCTGAGCGCCAGCGCGACGAAGGCCAGCACCGCCACGGTGCAGATGAAGGTGGGCATCAGCGACCAGTTGAGCGCGGCGGCCACCCCCATTACGGCGACGAGCAGCACCACGAACAGCACACGCCGCACAAATGGCGGAAGGTGGAAATAGCGGAAACGCACCTGTTCGAACAGATCACGTGCCGCAGTCCGACTTAAGAGGCTCGCCGCCCGTGCTCTGTCGGAGTCCCGCATCGACGCCTCCCCGCTTCGACCCCGGTTATACCGCACGCGGGAAGGGAATGGGTGGACCCGCGCGGCACGGTGGACGGGGCGCCCGCCGGTCCCTGTGATCACCTGGAACGATACGGAACCGGCGCGGTGTTCCCGACATCACCGGAAGGGCTGAGAGATCCCCTTCCCATGGCTTAAGCTGCCACGCATGTTCCAGCGGGGCCGCGAGCACTGAGCGGTTTATGATCATGGTTTCGGTCGGGTCCGCACCCGTCCGCGCGGCGGGCGCCCTGCGCGAGCCCCGGGTCAGCCGGTGGTCGGTCCTCGTGCTGCTGTGTTTCAGCCTGCTCCTGATCGCGGTCGACGCGACCGTGCTGCACATCGCCGTCCCCGCGCTCACGGCCGCACTGGAGCCGTCGTCGGTCCAGCTTCTGTGGATCATCGACGTCTACTCGCTGGTGGTCGCGCCGCTGCTGGTGACGTTCGGCACGCTGGGCGACCGGTACGGCCGGCGGCCGTTCGTGCTCGGCGGTTACGTGGTGTTCGGCCTGGCCTCGCTGGCGGCGGCGTTCGCCGCGACGCCGCTCGCGCTGATCGTCTCGCGGGCCTTCCTCGGCGTCGGCGGCGCGATGATCATGCCGGCGACGCTGTCGATCATCCGGCAGGTGTTCACCGACCGGCGGGAGCGGGCCGTCGCGCTCGGCGTCTGGAGCGCCGTCGCCGCCGCGGGCGCGGCCGTCGGGCCGCTGATCGGCGGGGTGCTGGTCGAGCACCTGTGGTGGGGCGCGGTCTTCCTCATCAACGTGCCGCTGCTGCTGGTCGCGCTGCCGTTCGCCGTACGGATCCTGCCCGCCTCGCCGGGGCGGGCCGACCACCCGTGGGACGCGCTCAGCGCAGCGCTCTCCACCCTCGGCATCCTGTCGGTCGCGTTCGGCCTGAAGGAGGCGGGATCGGGCCACACGCTGGGGCGGGGTCCCGCGCTCGTCGTCCTCGTGGCCGGCGCCGCGCTGCTCGTCTGGTTCGTGCTGCGCCAGCGGCGGCTGGCGTTCCCCCTGCTCGACATCGGGCTGTTCGGGCAGCGCGGCTTCGCGACCGGCGTCGGCTGCGTGGTGCTGGCCGTCTTCGCGCTGGTCGGCCTGGAGCTGATGCTGGCGCAGTATCTCCAGCTCGTGCTGGGGCTGTCCCCGCTGGAGGCCGCCGTACGGATGCTGCCGCTCATGGTCGCGGCCGTCGCGGGTGGCCTCGCCGCCGCGCACGTGCTGGGGCGGATCGGGCTGCGGGCGACGGTCGGCGGCGGCCTCGCGCTCACCGCGCTGTCCCTCACCCCGGTGCTGACCTGGGGAACCGAGCAGCATCCCGTGATGCTCGCCGCGTGTTTCGCGGGGATCGGCTTCGGCGTCGAGGTCGCCCTGCTCGCGGCCTCGGACACGATCATGGCCTCGGCGCCGGAGTCGCGCGCCGGCGGCGCCGCCGCGATCGAGGAGACCGCCTACGAGCTCGGGGCCGGCCTCGGCATCGCCGTGCTCGGGACGATCACCACGATCGTCTACGCCCCGTCCCTCGGAACCGTCCCCGGCGTCCCGTCCGGCCTCATGGCGCAGGCACGGGAGTCGCTGGCCGCGGCCGCGCACGTGGCCGGGAAGGCCGGCGCAGCCGGGGACGCACTCCTGGCCGCCGCCCGCGCGGCCTTCGTCACCGCCCTGCACAGCACCGTCGTCGTCAGCGTGGCGCTGCTCGCGCTCACCGCGCTGGCCGTGGCCCTGCTGCTCCCCCGTCACCCGGCCGGCGAACCCGGCACCGAGACCCCGGCGCCCGAGCGCGCGGACGCCTGACCTGGCCCGCGCATGACGGCGGCCGGGCCGGGGAGAGTATCCGGGCAAGCCGCTGCCCCCCAGCCCCCAGGATGAGAAGCCGTGAAGAAAACCTTGCACGACCTGGCCTCGCTGGCCGCCCGCATGGGCGTCGGCGGGATCTTCTTCGCCAACGGCTGGCAGAAGCTCGAAGCCGGCCTCAACGCCACTCAGGCGCAGTTCACCGAACTCCACGCGCCCGTCCCCTACCTCTGGGCGGCCGTCACCATGCTGGTCGAACTGGTGGGCGGCACGCTGCTGATCGCGGGCCTCGCCGTGCCGGCCGTCGGGCTGCTGCTGTTCGCCGAGGCGCTCGCCGTGTTCGTGATCACCGCCGGTGACGCCGGCCTGCCCCTGACGGGCGGCGCCATCGAGCTCATCGTGGCGCTGGGGGCCGCGTCGGTGCTGCTCGCCGTCACCGGCGGCGGCCGCGTCTCGGTGGACCACATGGTCGTCATCAAGCGCCGCGAGGCGGAGGCGGCCGGCGAGTTCGCCGCCGACGCCGAGGCCGACGCGGTGATCGCGGCGCTGCGCCCGCCGTGGCCCGGCGAGACCCACGACACCCGAGACACCCGCGACGTCCGCGGGTCTCGCGGCGAGGTCCGGGAGGGTCCGGAGGCAGGGGCGGGCGCGCCGGACACGGCGGCGCGGTCCGGAGCGCGCCCCTCCGGTCCACGACCCGGCTCGGGATCCGGCTCACGACCCGGTACGGACGCCCCGGCGGCCACGGCACCCTCCGGCACGCCGGCCGATCCCGCTCCGTCCGCCGCCGCTCCGGCGGCCCGGAAGGACGCCGCGCCCTCCGGCGACGACCCGGGGACGCCCCCGAGCGGACAGGCCTCCACGACGACCCGCCGGACCGCCGCGCCCCGCCCGCGCCGTACGCGGCGGGACGACGACACCACGACGGAGAGCCGCGCCGAGGCGCCGCCCGCCCGCTGAGAGGGGTGTCAGAGCTCCCGCGACAGCGGCAGGCGCAGCAGGAAGCGGGCGCCCCGCGGGCTGTCGATGATCGTCAGGGTGCCGCCGTGGCTCTCGGCGATCTGCCGGGCGATCGGCAGGCCCAGCCCGGCGCCCCCGGCGCCCCTGCTGCGGGCGGCGTCCAGGCGGGTGAACCGCTGGAAGACCCGCTCGCGCTGGTCGCCGGGGATGCCCGTGCCGTCGTCGAGCACCTCCAGCACCGCGGTGCCGGACAGGAAGCGGGGGTCCCCGTTGGGCGACTCGTCCCGCCGCACCTCCAGGCTCACCGACGATGCGGCGTGCCTGTCGGCGTTGTCGAGCAGGCTGGTGATCAGGCGGCCCAGCCGGATGCGGTCGCCCCGGACGGTCACCCCGGGGGGCAGCCGCGGGACCATCTTGTGCACGGCCCGGCGGTGGCCCAGCTCGTCGGCCACGAGCCGGCCGAGGTCCAGCGGCTCGCGTTCGCACGGCGCGCCGACGTCGAGGCGGGTCAGCGTCAGCAGGTCGGCGGCGATCGCCTGAAGGCGGTCGAGGCTCCGCAGCACGGCCTCGCCGATCTCCCGTACGTCGGTGTCCTCGGGGGCCAGCAGCGCGTCCTCCACCTGCGCGCGGATCGCGGTGATCGGGCTGCGCAGCTCGTGGGAGGCGTCGGAGGTGAAGCGGCGTTGCTGCTCGAAGGTCTCCTCCAGCCGGTCCAGCGTGAAGTTGATGCTCTGGGCGAGGGCGTGGAGCTCCCCTCTGTCCGCCGGGACCGGCACCCGCCGCCCGAGCTCGGAGGTGTTGATCTCGTCGAGCTCGTCCCGGATGGCCTTCACCGGTCGGAGCGCCCGCCTGACACTGCGCCGGGTGCCGTACGCGACGGCGGCGGTGACGAGCACGGACCCCGCCGCCAGCCCGGCCACCAGCCCGGGCGGGACGTCGAAGGCCCGCACCGGCGCGGCGCTGTAGACGGTCCAGTCCCCGCTGTCGCCATGGACCCGCTGCGCGACCACGACGCGGCAGTTGCCGGCGCCGAACGCGCCGCCGCAGACCTCCTGGACGGCCCTGCGCCGCGGCGCCTCCGGGCGGAAGCGCGCCATGGGCGGCTTGCCCCGCATGTCGGGAGTCGCGGCCCCTACCTGGCCC
Organism: Microbispora cellulosiformans; assembly: GCF_008728085.1. Lineage (NCBI taxonomy): Bacteria > Bacillati > Actinomycetota > Actinomycetes > Streptosporangiales > Streptosporangiaceae > Microbispora > Microbispora cellulosiformans. Next base: position 755,435 of record NZ_VYTZ01000002.1, read on the forward strand.
CATGGGCCCACCACCTGCACCGACCCGTTCGACGTCTGGGGCTCGGGCGGCAGCGCGGCCCCCGCCCGGGCGCGTTCCACCTGGTAGGCCGCTCGTTCACCCGCCGCCGTCACCTCACTGACGAGGTGCCGGCCGGCCGCCTGGTGCAGCGCCCACACCAGCACGGCCGAGAACGCCACGCACAACAGGGCGACAGCCGTGCCGGTGAAAAGCGCGACACGACTCCTGATCGTCCATCGATCCCCGAAACCCACCCGATCGCCTACTCCTGATACGGCCCTATAGACCGCATCCCCGAAATCTACGCCAAATATCTTAATTAGGATGCAATGAGACAAACTCAAAGAATCGCTTCTAATCTTCGCAAATCATCCCCCGTGTCACGCGAACGGCAAGCGCGTAAAGCCACCTTCCGGGCGGCGTGCCGAATGAGGGAATCTGGAGGCATGAACAGTGCGGTCAACCCCGCGGGCAACACCGCGGGACCATTGCCGGTGATCGACGTGAGCCCCTTCACCGGCCCCTCCACCCCTGACACCGGCCGGGAGCGCGCCGGTGTCGCGCGCCGGATCGAGGCGGCCTGCCTCGACAGCGGCTTCTTCTACATCAGCGGTCACGGGGTGCCGGACGACCTGATCGCGCTGCTCCGGGAGGCGGCCGCGCGCTTCTTCCTGCTGCCGCCCGAGCACAAGATGCGCATCTCGATGGACCGGGGCGGGCGGGCCTGGCGCGGATACTTCCCCGTGGGCGGCGAACTCACCTCCGGCCGCCCCGATCTCAAGGAGGGCCTCTACTTCGGCGCCGACCTCGGCCGCGAGGATCCCCGGCCGCTGCACGGGCCCAACCTCTATCCCGAGGAGGTGCCGGAACTGCGCTCCGCCGTACGGGCGTACATGGATGCGCTGACCGGCGTGGGACAGGCGGTCATGCGTGGCGTGGCGCTGAGCCTGGGGCTGGAGGAGGACTACTTCGCCTCCGGCTACACCGCGACGCCCACCGTCCTGTTCCGGATCTTCCACTACCCGCCCGCGGCCGAGTCCGGACGCGGCGAGTGGGGGCCGGACGAGTGGGGGGTCGGCGAGCACACCGACTACGGCCTGCTGACCCTGCTGCTGCAGGACGGCAATCCCGGCCTGCAGGTGCACACGGCCCGCGGCTGGATCGAGGCGCCGCCGATCCCCGGGACGCTGGTCTGCAACATCGGCGACATGCTCGACCGGCTGACCGGCGGCCTCTACCGGTCCACTCCGCACCGCGTGCGCAACCACACCGGGCGCGGCAGGCTGTCCTTCCCCTTCTTCTTCGACCCGGGGTGGGACTGCGAGGTGCCGCCGCTGCCCTCCCTGCCCGCCCGCGACGGTGGCCGTCCCCGCTGGGACGGCCTGGACCTGCGCGCCTTCACCGGCACGTACGGCGACTATCTGACCGCCAAGGTGGCGAAGGTCTTCCCCCACCTCGGCGGCCGGGTGCTGTCACCCCCGTCAGGCACACCCGCCGAAAGGTGATCGACAAGGCGGGCCAACCGGCACAATATTCGCCATGCCTCTCCCCCGCTGGTTCGCCGAGCGCGTCGAGCCGACCGCTCCGGACGCGGAGCTGCGCGTCTCCACGGTCGAGCTCTTCTTCGACCTGGTCTTCGTCTTCACGATCACCCAGCTCACCTCGCTGGTGGTGGGCGACTTCACCCGGCAGGACGGCGAGGGGTTCGCCGGCCAGGGCACCGTACAGGCCGTCCTGATCTTCGGCCTGCTCTGGTGGATGTACTCCGGCTACGCCTGGCTGACCAACACGGTGCCGCCGGAACGCACGGCCCGGCGGGTGCTGATCCTGTGCGGCATGGCCGGTTTCCTGATCATGGCCCTGGCGATCCCGCACGCCTTCTCCGGCAGCGGCGTGGCGTTCGCCGTCGGCTACCTCGTCATCGTGCTCGTCCACGGCGGGCTCTACCTGCAGGCGACGGCCGCGATCGCGCGGGTCGTGCCGTTCAACCTGGCCGCGACCGCGCTCGTCCTCGCCGCCGCCTTCGTGGCTCCGCCGTGGAACCTGGCGCTGTGGGCGGCGGCTCTCGTGCTGGTGTGGATGAGCCCGATCATCATCGGGCAGAAGGGTTTCCCCCTCCATCCGGCGCACATCGTCGAGCGGCACGGCCTGCTGGTCATCATCGTGCTCGGCGAGTCGATCGTGGCGATCGGCATCGGGGCGACCGACGGCCACCCCGGGGCGGCCCTGATCGTCACCGCCCTGCTGGGCCTCGCTCTCACCGCGGCGCTGTGGTGGGTCTACTTCGGGCACGGCGAGAGCGGGCCCGAGCACGCGCTGGCACAGGCCGGCGTCGTCCAGCGGACGCGGCTCATCCTGGGTGCGTACTTCTACGCCCATGTCCCGATCCTGCTCGGGATCGTCGCGACGGCGGCCGGGATCAAGAAGGCGGTCGGCCACGACCATCTCGCCCCCGGTCCCGCCGTCGCGCTGTCCGCGGGCACCGCGCTGTTCCTGCTCGGCGACCTGTGGTTCCGCCGGGTGCTGGGCGAGGCCCGGCGCGGCCGACGGCTCGCCGTGCGGCTCGCCGCCGCGCTGCTGGCCGCGGCGGCCGTGCCGATCGGCCAGTGGTCGCCGGCCGCCCACCTCGGCGCGCTCGTGGTCCTGGTGATCGCGATGATCTGCATGGAGAACGTCCTGTGACGTTCCCCGGCACGGCGGCGGGAGCCCGCCGCCGTGCCGGGAGCGCTCCAGCGCTCCGGTCAGTCCTCCAGGCCGCCGCGGGCGATGACGTCGCGGTACCAGCGGGCGCTGTCGCGGGGGGTGCGCTCCAGCGTGTCGTAGTCGACGCGGACGATGCCGAACCTCTTGTGGTAGCCGCGGGCCCACTCGAAGTTGTCCAGCAGCGACCACACGAAGTATCCGCGCAGGTCGGCGCCGCGGTCCATGGCCGACCGCGCGGCCCGGAAGTGGGTGTCGAGATAGGCGATCCGCCCGGGGTCGGACACCCCGTCGGGGAACGCGGCCCCGTTCTCCGTGATCATCAGCGCTGTGCCGGGATACTCCCGCCACAGCCGTACGAGCAGGTCCTCAAGGCCGGACGGGTTGATCTCCCAGTCCATCTCGGTGACCGGCCCGTGCGGGTCCTCCCAGGCGATGCCCTCGCTGCCGGGATACTCGGGGTGCCCCTCCGCCGAGGGGTCGGCGACGACCCGGTTGACGGTGTAGTAGTTGACGCCCAGCACGTCGATCGGCTGCGCGATCGTCGGCAGGTCGTCCAGGTTCACCTTGGTGAAGCGTTCCATATGAGCGAGAACGTCGGCGGGATACTCGCCGCGCAGCACCGGATCGAGGAACAGCCGGTTCGCCAGCCCGTCGATCAGGCGGGCGGGCTCGGGGTCGCCGAGGATCGGGGTCAGGTTCAGCGTCAGCGAGACCGACTCGGCGCCCCCCGCACGCAGGGCCTGCGTGCCCAGGCCGTGCGCGAGCATCAGGTTGTGGGCCGCGGTGAAGGCGGCGGCCGGGTCGGTCACGCCCGGCGCGTGCCGCCCCGAGCCGTACCCGACGAAGGCCGACACCCAGGGCTCGTTCAGCGTCGTCCAGGTGGCGACGCGGTCGCCGAGGCGCGACTGCACGGCCGCGGCGTAGTCGGCGAACCGGAAGGCCGTCTCCCGGTTGGTCCAGCCGCCCGCGTCCTGCAACGACTGCGGCAGGTCCCAGTGGTAGAGGGTCGCCACCGGCGTGATGCCCCTGGCGAGCAGGGCGTCCACGAGCCGGTCGTAGAAGCCCAGGTCGGCCAGGCGCGGCCAGGCCACCGAGAACCGGTACGCCTTGAGCCCCAGCCAGGCCATGATCTCGACGTCCTCGAGATAACGGTTGTAGTGGTCGCAGGCCATGTCGCCGGTGTGGCCGTCGCTGACCATGCCGGGCGTGTGGGAGAAGGTGTCCCAGATGGAGGGGACGCGGCCGTCGATGTGGACCGCTCCTTCGATCTGGTACGACGCGGTCGCGGCCCCCCAGAGGAAGCCGTCGGGGAATGAGATCATCGTGAACTTTCGCGAATCGTCAACCGTGGTTCGAGGAGCGTCGACTCCGGGACGGCCTGGCCCTCCAGCTTGGCCATGAGCAGCCGGACCGCCTGACGCCCGACGTCCTCGGCGGGAACGAGCACGGAGGTCAGCGCGGGGCTGGCCCGCTCGGCGATGTCGTCCGGGCAGATCGCCACCACCGAGACGTCCTCGGGCACCCGCCTGCCGAGGATCCGCAGAGCCCCCAGCACATGGCCGGCGGCCGCCTCATTGTGCACGACGAGCCCGGAAAGCCCCGGCCGTTCGTCGAGCAGCCGCTTCACCGCGGCGTGGACCTCGTCGAACGACTCCTCGCACGGCCAGGCCCCTGCCTTCAGGCCGTGCCGCGCCGCCGCCTCGGCGAACCCGGCCATCGTCCGCTCGGCGAAACCGGTGCCCCGCTCGTAGACCACGGACGGCGCGCCGAGCAGGACGATCTCGCGGCGCCCGAGGTCGGCCAGGTGGTCGGCGCACAGCGCGCCGGCCCGGGCGAAGTCGAGGTCGACGCAGGTCAGCCCTTCCGGGTCGGCCGGGAAACCGATCAGCACGGCGGGCTCGGCGAGCCGGCGCAGCAGCGGCACGCGGGGATCGTGGATCTCCACGTCCATCAGCAGCAGCCCGTCCACCAGCGCGCTCGCCGCCACCCGGTGCAGCCCGTCCGGCCCCTCGTCGGCCGTCATCAGCAGCACGTCGTGGTCGTACTGGCGGGCCGTGGTGACGACCGATGTCGCGAACTGCATGAGAACCGGCAGGTTCATGCCGGCCCGCAGCGGCAGCACCAGCGCGATGACCTTCGCGCGCTTGCTCGCCAGGGCGCGGGCGCCCGCGTTGGGGTGGTAGCCGAGCACCCGGACGCTGTCGAGGACCCGCTGCCGGGTCGTCGCCGAGATCGCCCGCTTGCCGCTCAGCACGTAGGAGACCGTGCTGACGGCGACTCCCGCGTGCTTGGCGACGTCGGCGATCGTCACGGTCCTCACGGGCGGAGCCCTCCGAGGAAAGCCAGCGTGCTCACCGTGACCCCCTCGCTTTCGTACACCACATAAAGATCGCGCACTCCGGCCGCTCCCGCCAGGGGGGTGCTCACACCGACGAAATCGTGTCTGGTAGCGGTGGGCGGGACGGTGACCGCACCGGCCACCTCCCCGGTCAGGGGGTCGTCGAGCCGCAGCGTGACCACCCCTCCCTCGTCGCTCGACACCGTGAGCGCGCACGTCCGCGGCCCCGCGTCACCGGGAACCGGGTCCCCCTCAGGGTCCCCGCCCGGCTCCCCGCCGAAGTCGCAGTCGCGGAAGGCGATCCAGGCCCCGGGCGAGGCGGAGCGGACGGCGTCCCCGGCGACGGGCGCCGCGTCGCACAGCACCACCCCGTCGTACTCGTCGTGGCCGGCCGCGTCCAGTGGCCGGCCGGTGAGAACCCGCGGGGGGATCCGCTCGCCCCGCACCCGCAGCGGCGCGCACAGCCGGATGTCGCCCGACGACGCGCCCACCTGCACCGTGTGCGCGGCGTCCTCCACCACGAACCGGCCGCGCGTGACGTCCCAGAAAGCCAGGTCGCCGACCGGCAGCTCCACCTCGACCGTACGGCTCTCGCCCGGCGCGAGGCGCACCTTGGCGAAACCGCGAAGCTGACGCAGCGGCTGCTTCACCCGGGAGCGCCGCTGACGGGTGTAGACCTGCACGACCTCCTCCCCCGGGCGCCCGCCCTCGTTGGTCACGGTCACCCGGACGGTCACCGTGTCGCCCGGGCCGGCCTCCGCCGCGGACAGTTCCAGGCCCGAGTAGGCGAAGCGGGTGTAGCTCAGGCCGTGCCCGAAGGGGTACAGCGGCCGGCCGCGGTAGTAGAGGTAGGTGGCGTCGGAGGCGATGACGTCGTAGTCGAGCAGGTCGGGCAGTTCGGCGGCCGAGCGGTACCAGGTCTGGGTGAGACGGCCGCCCGGGTCGTCGTCGCCGAGCAGCACGCCGGCGAGCGCGTTGCCGTACTCCTGCCCGCCGTGGGCCGACCAGACGATCGCGGGCAGGTGCTCCTGCGCCCAGGTGACCGCGAACGGGTAGCCGCTGGAGATCACCAGCACGGTCGCCGGGTTGGCCGCGTGGACGGCCTTCAGCAGGGTCTCCTGCCGCTCGGGCAGCGCCAGCGTCGTCCGGTCCTCGGTCTCCCGGCCGTTCACCAGGGGGTGGTCGCCGAGCACGACGACCGCGACGTCGGCGCCGGCCGCCGCCTCCGCCGCGCGGGCGGCGCCGCTCTCGACCAGTTCGACGGACAGCACGGACGCGGCGTCCGGGTCGTCGGTCGTCCGCACGACGCCGCCGGCCACGGTGACGTACCGGCCGGAGGAGATGTTGCGCAGCACGACGCCCCTCGGCCGCTCCTCGATCCGGAAGGTCTGGCGCACCTCCCAGCCGCTCGGGCCGGGCTGGTCGTTGACGAGCACGCCGTCCTCGCCCGCCTGCACGTGGCGTCCGTTGGCGCACGCACGGAAGGCGAACGCGCCGCCGCCCCAGTCGAACACGTCGAAGCAGGACCGCTCGCTCCCGACGTACAGCGGCCCGCCGCCGGGGTCCGGCGACGCTCCGACGTAGCCGCCCTCGGTGCGCAGCGCCACCCGGTCCACGCCCTCGTGGTAGACCGTCGCGCACCGCTCGGCAAGCCCCGTCAGCGCCGTCACCTGGTACGGCAGCGTGCCGCTGTACCAGTCCTCGAACAGGGCGCCGGCCAGCGGGCCGATCACCGCGACGGTGCGCGGCGCGGACAGCGGCAGCAGCCCGTCGTTCTTGAGCAGCGTGATCGACTGGCGGGCGGCCTCCCGTGCGAGCCGCCGGTGCTCGGGGCTGTTGACCACCTCGTGGGTGATCTCGTCGTACGGCGTGGCGGGGTCGAACTCCCCCAGCCGCACCCGTATCGACAGGGTGTGCCGCACGGCGGCGTCGAGGTCGGCCTCGGTCAGCAGGCCGCGGCCGAGCGCCGTCCTGATGTGGCCCAGGGTCGCGGCCCCGTCGGCGTCGTCCTGGGTGAAGCTGTCCAGCCCGGCCTTGATCGCGTGCGCGTACGCCTCGGGCAGGTCCCTGTGGTAGCCCTGCGGCGTGGTGAGGTTGCCCGGCGCGTAGGCGTCGCTGACCGCCAGGATGTCGTCGGGCGCCCACTCCCGCAGGTGGCTGCCGATCAGCGGCGACAGGTGGGCCGGGCGGCCGTTGACGAGGTTGTACGACGGCATGACCGCCACCGCGGCCCCCGCTTCGAGCGCGGGCCGGAACGCCTTCAGCTCGTACTCGTGCAGCACCCGGGGCGGCAGGCCGCTGGAGGTGACGCACCGGTCGGTCTCGTTGTTGTAGCCCAGGAAGTGCTTCAGCGTCGGCGCCGTCTTGAGCACCTCGTGGCTCCCGCGCAGGCCCCAGGCGTACGCCGTGCCCATCACGCCGGTGAGCCAGGGGTCCTCCGAGTAGCCCTCCTCGTTGCGGCCCCAGCGGGGGTCGCGCAGCGGGTTGACGACCGGCGCCCAGACGTTGCGGCCCACGCTCTGCGGGTCCTTGTGGTGGAAGGCCATGACCTCGTCGCCCGCCGCCTCCCCCACCTGGCGGACCAGGTCGGGGTTCCAGGTGCTGGCCAGCCCGACGGCCTGGGGGAACACGGTGGCCGGGCCGTGCCAGGCCAGGCCGTGCAGGGCCTCGGTGCCGGTGCGGAAGGGCCGCAGCCCGAGCCGCTCGACGGGCGCCTGGTACTGGTGCAGAAGGCCGATCTTCTCGTCGAGCGTGAGTCTGGCGAGCAGGTCCTCCACCCGGTCGGCGGGAGGAAGCGCGGGGTTCCTGAATGCCGGGTCCTGGGCCGGTTCGTTCATCTGGAGACTTCCCCTTCGCGTCGAAGCGCTTCGATGACCTGCCGAAAGAGGTGCCCACGGGGGCGTCGCGTGGATCCGCTGTTCGGTTGGGAAGCGCCGCCTGTCGAAGCGCTTCGAAAGGGCTACCGGACGTTTCCGGCGTGTAAATCCGGGCTTATCCGGAAGATTGCCCTTTCACTCGTCTCAGGTCAAGACCCGCGTCGCGCCTGTTTCATCGCGATGTCAACCGGTCACACGGGCCCGCACGGCGAGACGGACGACGGAAAGAGAGGTCGTGAGGGACGGGCGTGAGCCCCGGCCGCACGCACGGCCGGGGCTCACGCCCGTTTGTTCGGCGCGACGGGGCGCTCGCATGCCCCGCGTGAGGGTTCGTGGATGAGGGTTCCGCGTCAGCGGCTTCGTGGCTGTCCGGGAAGGCCGGTCAGCGGACGATCTGGAGCAGTGCCTGCCGCTTGGCGGCGGCCGGTTCGGCCAGGCGCTGCAACTGCCTGCCGTTCGCGTCCAGCACGACCAGGGTGTTGGCGGCGCGCCCGGCGACCCGGACGGCCAGGCGGCCGTCCGGCAGGTAGAAGGCGCCGATCAGCGAGCCCTTCACCGGGATGGGCACCTTCTTCCCGGTGACGATGTCGACGATCGCCGGCCGGAAGCCGCCGGGCCAGGAGCCGTCGCCCCCGGGCGCGTCCCGCGACAGCGGCGCCACGACGACCTTCATCCCGTCGGGTGACAGGCTCTGCACGTGGTTGGCGAGGCCGATGCCCTTGGCCCGGACCGACCTGCCGGTGCTGAGGTCGAACCGGTAGACGCCCTCGGTCGTCCCGGCGTACCCCGCGAGGTAACGGCCGTTGGCGGACCAGGCCAGGTGACAGACGCCGCGTGTGCTGCCGGCGGTGCGGCGGCGGGTGCCGTCCGCGTTGACGACGACGACGCGCTGCGCGTCGCCCTGGCCCTGCGCCAGGAAGGCCACCTGCCTGGAGTCGGGCGACCAGACCGGCGTGAGGCACGGCGCCCCGGCCCCGGCGCCCTTGGCCGCCGTCGAGACCGTGCGCCCGTCGCTCACCTGTACGGCTCCTCCGCCCGTGATCCAGGCGATCCTCCTGCCGTCCGGGGACGCCGAGAACTGGCCGGTCATGGGCATGGCGCCCAGCTTCGTGAAGCCCTTGCCGGGCTCGTAACGGCTGATCGGGTAGCCCTTGCCGTGCGACAGGTAGACGGCCGCCCCGGTGAGGGGCTTCGGCGCGGCGGCGGCCCCGGCCGGAGCGGCGGCGGTCGCGGGGGCGACCAGTGCGGCCGCGAGCACGGCGGCGGAGAGCAGGCGAGTGTTCAATGCTTTTCCAATTCCTCGGGTGTGCCGTCATTCGACGCCTGGCGGGCCCGGTTGGTTCGCCGCCGTGCGACATCGGAGCGGCTCGCGCTCCGCCCGATGCCCCGGCGTCATGGCCCGCCGCGTCGGCAGGGGCATGGCAGAGAGGGCATGGGCAGGGGGAATCGCCAGAGTCGGCCGGCGGGGCGCGGGTCAGCGCTGGGCGGGCAGGCGGCCGGAGTCGACCGAGTCCAGCACCCGCGCGGCCGCCCCGAGCGCGGCGGCGCCGTACCCGAGGGTGGAGACCTCCAGGCGGCAGCCGCCCCCGCCGGGGGCGAGCACCCGGCCGTACATCTCCTCTTCGGCGCAGCCGACGAGCCAGGGGGCGAGCGGCACGTAGTAGCCGCCGAGGATCACGACTTCGGGGTTGAGCAGGTTGGCCACGACCGCCATCCCCCGGCCGAGGTGGCGCCCGAGGTTCTCCAGCAGGCCGAGGACCTCCCGGTCCTCGTTCCGTGCCCGCCGTACGACCTCGTCGATCTCGAGTTCGAGATCGGACGGCGAGGCGTCGGGGGCCGTGTGGGCGAGGATCGCGCCGACCCCGGCGACGGCCTCCAGGCAGCCGCGGCGGCCGCAGCGGCAGACGGGCCCGGCGGGATCGAGTTGGAGGTGCCCGATCTCGCCGCTGTAGCCCTGCCCGCCCCGTCTGAGCCGGCCGTCCAGGACGATGCCCGCGCCGACGCCCACCTCGCCGGTGACGTACACGAGGTTGGCGGCGTTGCGGTGGGGCCCGAACCGGTGCTCGGCCAGCGCGGCGAGGTTGGCGTCGTTGTCGACCAGCACGGGAAAGCCGGGGTCGCGCAGCGCCTTGGTGAGGTCACCGGCCAGGTCGGCGTCGCGCCAGCCCAGGTTGGGGGCGACCCGCACGATGCCGTCGACGTCCACGAGGCCGGGGACGGCCACGGTCAGGCCGAGTACCTGACGGGCCTCCTTGGTCATCCGGCTGACGACCCGCCGGGCCAGCGCCGCCATCGCGACGACGGCCCGCCCCGGCCCCGAGGTGCCGCCGGGGAAGGAGCGCCGCCAGTTGAGCAGTTCCTCGCCCTTGAGGTCCACGGCGACCGCCGTGATGTAGTCGACGTTGACCTCGATCCCGATCGCGGCGTACGGCGAGCCGTCCAGGACGAGCATGGTGGCGGGGCGGCCGACCCGGTGCTCGGTCAGGCCGGTCTCGCGCAGCAGGCGCCGGTCGATGAGGTCGGCGACGAGGCTGGACACGGTGGCCTTGTTGAGGCCCGTGGAGGCGGCGATGTCGGCCCGGGAGCAGGGGGCGTTCTCACGGACGAACCGCAGCACGACGGCGAGGTTGGTCGCCCGTACGTCCGTGAAGTCGGCCGGCTGTGGCCCGTTGTGCGAAGTGATCACTGTCCGCCTCGTTCCCGCTTGGGCTCATCATGCCGCAATTGCGCGCAATCCGACATGAGATCGGCGGTACGGGCGGCCGCTCCGGCTCCGTCACGCGCGGCTCGGCACCGGCCGCCGGTCCCAGCGCCTCCCCGGTACCCTGGTGGCACCCGCTCCTCCGCGTTTGTTTGGCTATGGAACTAACTAAAGCCTACCGTGAGGCGGCACGTGAATCCAGGGGCCGCGCCGCCACGCGTGTCTCGGCGGCAACGCATGCTCGCGGCCCGGCGTCGGCCCCGTTGCCGGCGGGCGGCTGGCGGGCAGCCGGTGGGCGGCCGGCGGGGCAAGCCGAGTGCAAACGAGAATCAAACGCGACAGGCGACCCTGGTCATCGTGAAGAGGGATAAGTCGCACTATCTCGGCGAACTGCTCGTGTGGGAGATCGAAGACTATCTCCGTGCCAGGTCGGCTCCGCCGAAGCGGGCGCGGGTCGCCCGGCTGCGCGTGTCCAGCCGGTCGGCGGCGGAGGCGGTCGCCGCCGAACTGGAGGCGGGCGGTGGTGTCCACGCCGTCGCGAGGCGCGCGCTGAGGCTCGGCGTCGCCTCGCCGGACGACCTGTTCGGGGTCGTGACCCGCGACGAGCACCCCGAGGTGTTCGAGGCAGTGCCCGGCGCGACACTGCCTCCAAAGCCCGAAGGCGAGGGATTCCTCGTCATCCGCCTCGTCGCCTTCGAACCATGATCACCCGTCAGCGCATGCCGGCGCCGGTGACCTCCCTGTCGACGATCCTGGTCGCGCCCTCCTGCCGGGCGCAGTGCGCGCAGCAGAACCAGCGGCCGTCGTACTCCGCGCCGTGACCCACGATCCGGCACCCGCAGTGCTCGCACACGGGAGCCATCCGGCTGATGGCGCACTCGAAACTGTCGAAGACGTGCACCGCCCCCTGGCTGTGCACCTCGAAGGCCATGTCGTAGTCGTTGCCGCAGACCTCACACGTAGCCATGGTCGTCCCCCCGTCGACTCGCGGTCGAGGGGGGAGATACCCGCGCGATCCCGGACGAACACCGTCACCCCAGGCCACGACATCACAGGCCGCCACGTCCCAGCTCGTCGAGTGACGACGCGTCGCTCGGCAGCCGTCATGTCACAGGGCGTCGAGCAGGGCCTTGGCCAGTGACCTGGCCCCGGTGGCGGCCTCCTTCGGGTCCATGAGCACGGAGTCGGACGAGTTGATCGGCGTCTTCTCCGGACGGTCGCTGCCGCCGAACAGCACCCATATGACGTTCTTGCCGTCGAGCGCGTAGATCTCGTACCGGTTGGACTGGGCCGTGTCCGTACGCTGCCGGATCGCCTGTCCGAAGGCGTCCTGCCCGAAGCCGCTCAGCTTCTCGACCTTGCCCCACCGGATGCCGCCGATCTGGCTGCTGGCCGTGAACTTGGTCTTCGAGCGTTCGTCGATGAAGTAGTAGCGGGCGGACTCGGCGTCCCAGAAGGTGTGCACGGCGATGCGCAGGTTGCGCCACCGGACCTTGCCACCGCCGACCGGAAGCGCGTCGTTCCACCACTGGCACTGCGTGACGGTCGAGTTGCCCTCCTTGCTCCGCGCCGCCGCGCCCTCGGTGCCCGGCACCAGACCGGCGGCCAGGGACTTGAGGTTCACGCAGGCCCTGGGCAGCGGGATCCGGGTGGGCGAGGGCGACGGCGTGGGGCTCGGCTTGGGACGCGCGTGGTAGGGCAGCGGCTGCCCCGCCCGCCAGGCGGTCACCGACTTCGCGACCTGGGCGAGCAGTCCCTTCACCTCACGAATGGCGTTCTCCTCGGTGATCGACTGAGTCGACTCGGCCGAGAGGAAGTCGGCCTCCTTCTTCTTCTGGCTGGCCTCGTACTTCACCTGGAAGTACACGTCGCCGACGCGGCCGGCCCCCTCGCCGAACGAGTACCAGTACTGCTTGCCCTCCCGCGTCCACTGGTAGCGGGCGACGGCGCCGTTCCCGATCTCCCGGAACTCCCTGGGCTTCGAGTAGTAGTGCTCCTTGTCCGAGTGGGTCGCGCCGTACTTGTACTGGCTGAGCTCACCGTTGTACTGGACGCGCGCCGCCTGTTCGGCGGTGGTCGTCCCGAGCGCGTCGAACCTGGACACGTTCACCGTGATCTCGCGGCTGCGGGTGACGTCCTTGTAGGAGATGTTCCGGTTCCTCCATTCGCAGGTCCACCGGACGTAGCTGACGAGGGTGCCGCCGCGGTTGTCGTTGCTCGACGAGTTGATCTCGGCGCGTGGCACGAGGCGCTCGGCCTCGGCCGGGTCGAGCATCGCGCACACGTCCGCGGCCGCCGCCTGCGGCGCCGCCGTGGCGGACGAGGCGGCCGGCCGGGCCGGAGTCGCCACCGGCCGGGCGGGGGTCGTGCCCTGCCGCACGGTCATGTACGTGAAGGTGCCCCCGGCCACCAGCAGCACGGCTCCGACCGCCACCACGGGCAGCACCCATCCCCGACGCACCGGGGCCGACGGCTGCGTCGGCATCTGCCAGAGCTCCGGTGGAGGCGGCGTCGCCGCCTGCCACCCCTGCCAGGGCTGCTGTTGCCCGGACTGGTACGGCGGCTGCCCATACTGCTGCTGCCCCGACTGGTACGGCGGCTGCCCGTACTGCTGCCCGTACTGCTGCCCGGGCGGGCCGGACTGCTGCGGATACTGCTCGGGGTACGGCTGGGAGTACTGCGGCGGGTACTGCTGGGGCGGGCCTTGATATTGGCCGGGCTGCCCACCCGGGTAGTGGCCAGGCTGTTCACCCGGCGGCGGCTCCTGCGGGGGTCCCTGCTGGGGCGGGCCTTGATATTGGCCGGGCTGACCGCCGGGGTAAGAGCCCGGCTGGCCGCCCTGTGGCGGGCCCGGTGGCGGACCCTGTGGCGGGCCGGGCTGGGCGGCGCCGGGCGGCGGGCCGTACGGGGGCTGGGGCGGCGGCGGGTACGGCGGCTGCTGCGGCGACTGCTGGGGAGGCTGGTAGGGCGGCGGGTACGGCGGCCCGCCTCGCGAGGGCCGGTCCTCGGGCGGGTGCCCGCCGGGGCCGACGGGCCTGTCGTCACCGCTGGTCATCTGGTCTCCTACAGGGGGTGCGAACGGGAGGGTCGAATGGGGGGCGCCCTCAGCCGAGTCCGATGCCGACGAGTTCGGCGGCGCGCTCGGCGGTGCTCCGGTCGGCCTGGGTGACCGACGGGTCACCGGTGCGCCGGTAGGCCACCTCGACGACGAGGTTGCTGAGGCGGAACCAAACCGTGGCGCCGGTGGTCCCGGCCCCGGGGTCGGCCGTGTCGCAGGCGAACGCCTCGTCGGCGATCCCCGGGCGGTCGCGCGCCGCGGCGCCCCGGACCGCCCGCTCCGAGGCGAGGTCGCGGGCGGCGGCGGCCTCGCCCGCGCCGTCGCCGGGGAGCCGGAAGCCGACGGTGATCGTCCCCGCGTGCCCGCTGACGCGCTCGGTCCACGCGCATCCGCCCGCGCCGCCTCCGCCGTTCCCGCCCGGACGCGCGCCTGCGCCGCCCTCGCTCCCCTCGTCCCCAGCGGGCTCCGGGCGGGTCGTCGCGCCGAGGAGGTCGCGGATCTGCGTGTCGGTGAGGCTGCGGCAGGCGTCGGGGACGGCGGCGAAGCGCCCGCCGCCCTCGTCCCGCCCCGACGTCAGGAGCCAGGCGCCGAGGCCCGCCGCCAGGCCGGTCACGATCACCAGGGCCGCCACGACGGCCAGGCGCCACGACCGGGCGGGCCGTACGGCGGGAGCGGGGACGGGCGGCGCGGCGGCGGCGCGCAGGGCCTGCCGCACGACGTCGGGCGGCGGGCGCCGCGCCGGGTCCTTGTCGAGCAGGGCGAGCACGATCCAGGCCAGCACCCGGGACGCCCGCGTCATCGGCGGGGGCTCGTGGAGCAGGACGGCGGCGACGAGCGCGGCGGCGGTGGGGCGGTGGAAGGGCGTCTCGCCTTCGGCCGCCGTGAAGAGCGTGGCCCCGAGGGACCACAGGTCCGAGGCGGGCCCGTCGGGCTCCTCGCGGAACCGCTCCGGCGCCATGTAGGCGGGCGACCCGGCCGAGCTGCGCCAGGAGGCGCCGCCCTCGCCCATCGGCGCGGCGATGCCGAAGTCGGTGAGCAGGGCCCGGCCGTCCGGCCCGATCAGCACGTTGGCCGGCTTCACGTCCCGGTGCAGGATGCCCCGCGCGTGGGCCGCCTCCAGCGCGTCGAGCACGGCCAGCCCGATCTCCGCGACCCGCTCGGAGGGCAGCGGCCCGTGCTCGTGGACGATCCTGTCAAGTGAGCGGCCGGGCACCAGGTCCATGACGATCCACGGCTGTCCGGCGTGCCCGACGACGTCGTGGATCGTCACGATGGAGGGATGGCTCAGCCGCCCCGCAGCCCGGGCCTCGTCGACGGCCCGCCCGAGGAACTCGGCGAGCCGCCGGTCGTCCAGATCCGGCGGGACGCGGAGCTGCTTGATCGCCACCTCGCGGCGCAGCAGTTCGTCGTGGGCACGCCAGACCGTGCCGCCGCCCCCCTCACCGAGCCGTTCGATGAGGCGGTACCGCCCGGCGAGCACCTCCACGGCTACGCCAGCCCGCTCAGGCCGCCGGCGGCCGACCGGGCCGCCGCGACCGCCGCGTCCCGCAGCCGGGCCGGGGACGTCACGTCCAGGTGGGCGTACCGCAGCACGCCCACCAGGTCGCCCAGCCGGAAGTACACCCAGGCGGCCTTCGCCGTGCCCTCCGGCGTGGTGACGTCCACGGCGAAGGCCTCGTCGGCCAGCCCCGGCACGTCCCGCGCGGCCGACTCGACGACCTGGGTCTTCCGGTCGAGCCCGACCTCGTACCAGATCAGGTCGCCGTCGCGCGGCCCCGAGGCGTACTGCCGGCGCAGTCCCTGCATGAGCGTCCGCGCGGAGGCGAGGTCCAGTGCCCAGGGTTCCGGGGTGTCGGAGTCGGTCTCGGCGCCCAGTTCGACGCCCGCGCCCGTGACGGTCCACTGGCAGCCCGCCTTCTCCGGGCGCGGGTCCGCCGGGGCGCCCAGGATCCGGCGCACCTCCGCTCCGGGCAGCGCCCGGCACAGGTCCACGGCGCGGGTGAAGACCGGCGAGACCCGCGGCGGGGGCGTGCCGGGCTCGCCGTCCCGCAGCGCGTACGCCGTCAGGGGCGCAGCGGCGGCGGCCACGGCGAGGGCGACGGCCGCGATCCACCACCGGCGGCGCCGGGCGGGCCCGGCGGGGGCGTCGGTCCGGACCTCGGGGCCGGGCGTGCCGCCGCCGGCGATCCGGCGCAGCGTCGCGAGCGCCGCGCCCGTGTCCGGGCGGTGGGCGGGGTCACGCGCCAGCATCCGGGTCAGCACCGGGCCGAGCGGCCCCGCGAGCATCGGCGGCCGGGGATCCCGGGTGAGCGTCGCCGCGATCACCTCGGCCTGGGTGCCCTGGTGCGGCGGGACGCCCTCGACCGCCGTGTAGAGCGTGGCCGCGAGCGACCACAGGTCGGCGGCCGGGCCCCCGCGGTCGCCCGCGAGCCGCTCGGGCGCGATGAAGCCGGGCGAGCCGACGAGCAGTCCCGCCTCGGTGATCGACGCCTGGCCGGCGGGCCGGGCGATGCCGAAGTCCGTGAGGACCACCCGGCCGTCGGCGGACAGGAAGACGTTGCCCGGCTTGACGTCCCGGTGCTGCACGCCCTGCGCGTGCGCGGCCGACAGCGCCTCCAGGAGCCGGGCGCCGAGGTCGGCCACCTGCCGGTACGGCAGCGGCCCGTACGACGCGACCTGCGCGGCGAGGTCCCGGCCGCGGAGCAGTTCCATGACGATCCACGGCCGGTCGTCCTGGACGAGCACGTCGTGCAGCGCGACGATCCCGGGGTGCCGCACCCGCGCGGTGACCTCGGCCTCGCGCATGACCCTGGCGACGAGCTCGGCCCGCTCCCGGTCGCCGAGGCCGTCGGGGAGGCGCAGTTCCTTGACGGCCACCTCGCGGTCCAGCACCGGGTCCCTGGCCAGCCAGACCCGGCCCATGCCGCCGGAGCCCAGCGGGGTCAGCAGGTGGTATCGCGAGGCCAGTGGCTCCCCCAGCGATTCGGCCATAACGGGGAGAATAGCGAAAGCGTGATCGATCGCCCTCCTTATCGCCGGTCCCGTCCGACGGGCGAGACGCGGACGGCCCCGCCGCCCGGGCATTACCTCACGGGTCATCGCCTCCGTGACCGGCCTGGGACATGCTCGGAACCAGGAGGGGACGCCCGTCCCCGGCACCACCGCCCAGGCCACAGGAGGAACCCATGCCCGCCTACGCCATCGCCCAGCTCCGCGACGTCGCCGTCGGCGCGGACATCGTCGAGTACCTGCGGCGCATCGACGCCACGCTGGAGCCGTTCGGCGGCCGTTTCGTCATCCACGGCGGCGAGGCGGAGGTGCTGGAGGGCAGCTGGCCGCAGACCCTGATCGTCATCGGGTTCCCCGACCTCGACACGGCGCGGGCCTGGTACCGGTCGCCCGCCTACCAGGAGATCCTGCCCCTGCGCACGCGGAACTCCTCGGGGGACGCCGTGCTCCTCCCGGGGGTGGACGAGGACCACAGGGCGCTGGACGTGCTGGCGCCGGCCTGACCCGCGCCCCAGTCGAATGGGATGAATGCTCCTAAGTCGCCCTGTGCCGGGAAAGGAACGGTATCCGCTGCGTCGGGGCTCGACGTGGACCGCGAGCGAGACCGCGCATCGGGGTACGTCACGACTGCGGTCGCAGAAGGCGACACGTTCACACGTCCACCAGAGGAGCGGAGCCGGCGGAGATGAAGGTGCATGCTGCGCGCGACGCGCTCATCCGAGTGGCCCGGTGCCGGTGTGCGTCACTCGTGGTCGCGGTCGCGGCGGTCCTCGGGGCGGCCCTCGCGATCGGCTTCCTGCCCGGCCTCACGTCCGCCGCGTACGCCGTGCCGACGCGCGGCGGCGGAGACGGGGGCGGAGGCGTGGTGGCGTCCGACAGGAACGGCAACGGGTCCCGCATCACCGTGGGCAACGGCGGGGTCTACGGGAACTACATGGTGATCGGCAGCCTCAAGAACGCGAACGGCCTGCAGCAGGCCACGATCGGCGTGAACGGCAACGGCAACTCCCAGGGCAACGTCTGCAGGCGGCGGGGCGGCCCCTGCTGGTTCAACCAGAACGCCTGGGTCCGCACCGGCCGGTGGTGATGCCGGCCGGCTGCCGCCGTACGACGACGGAACGCCCCGCGGATGGGCGGTGCTCACCCGCGGGGCGTCCTCGATGTCCGGTCCGGCACTGCCGCCCGAGGCTCAGCTCAGGGTCAGGTCCTTGACCCGGACGTCGCCGGTGAAGACCACGTAGACGTCCTTCACGCCGTTCGCGCCGGAGACCGGAGCGGTGGCGGCGGCCCACTGGTAGACACCGCCGGTCGCGGCGACCGGGATCGTGGCCACCTTCGTGCCGTTCGGGGAGCCGAGGCGCACCTCGATCTTCCCGGCGGCCTCGGCGGCCACACCCACGGTCACCTTGGCGGGCTTGCGGAGCTGGACGTCCCTGAACGCGATCCAGCCGCCGTCCGCGCCCGCCACGGCGTCGCCGCGGACCTTGGTCTCGTCCACCAGGTGGACGCCCGAGTAGTCGTCGAAGTCGATCGCCCGGGTGGTCTTCGACAGGTCGCGGTGCGGGATGTCCTCATCCCTGACGTTGATCGTCGAGCGCTGGCGGACGGCCTCCGACGACGATCCCACGAGGATGTCGTGGGTCGCGTTCTCGACCGTCCACTTGTTCCGCGTGACGTCCCACAGGGCGAGGTCGGCCTTCTTCACGGTCATCGTGACCGTCTTCGTCTGCCCCGGCGCCAGCGACACCCGCTCGAACGCGCGGAGCTGCTTGACCGGCTGCTTCACCCGTGACCGGTGCTGGTGGGTGTAGAGCTGCACGACCTCGTCGCCGGCCCGGGAGCCGGTGTTGGTCACCTTCACCGAGACCTCGTACGCGTCGCCCTTCTGCACGGCCTTCAGGCCCTGGTAGGCGAACGACGTGTACGACAGGCCGTACCCGAAGGGGTAGAGCGGCCTGCCCCGGTAGTACAGGTAGGTGCGGTCCTTCTTGACGATGTCGTAGTCGAGGATGTCGGGCAGCTCGGCGGCCGACCGGTACCACGTCTGCGTCAGCCGTCCCGCGGGGTTGACGTCGCCGTACAGCACGTCGGCGAGGCCGTGCCCGGTCTCGGCGCCCGCGTGGGTGGTCCACAGGATGGCCGGGACGTTGGCCTGCTCCCAGTTGATCGTCGTCGGGTAGCTGTTCTGCAGCACCACGACCGTGTTGGGGTTGGCCTTCTTCACCGCCTTGACCAGGGCCTCCTGGCCCTCGGCGAGGTTCATGTCGGTGCGGTCGTGCGCCTCGCGGCCGTTGATGAACGGCATGCTGCCGACCACGACGACCGCCACGTCGGCGTCCTTCGCCTTGGCGACCGCGTCGTCCACGCCGCGGGAGACGACCTCCTTGGCGTAGTGCGTGGCCTGGTCGGCGGTGGTCAGGCTGAGCGAGCCGTCGGCCTCGGCCTTGACGTACGCGTTCGGGCCGAACCAGCTCTCGCTCGTCTCGTAGCCGGCGTACCGCAGCAGGAAGGTGCCGTCGGTCTGCTGCTCCAGCTTGAACTGCTCCTGCACGAACCAGCCGGACGGCTGGTCGGCGGTGTTGGCGAGCGTCGACCAGTTGGCCCGGCTGACGTACTTGCCGTTGGCCGCGCTGCGCAGCGTCAGCACGCCCTGGCCCCAGTCGAACGCGTCGAACTGCTCGGTCGCGCCGGCCGTGGCCGCGCTCTCCTTCAGGTCTCCCCCGGTGGCGGGCGCGCTGATGTACCTGCCGGTGGCGACGTCCTTCAGGGCGATCCGGTCGACGCCCTCGGAGGAGGACACCGCCTTCGCGCGCTCCCTGATCCCGGCGAGCGGGGTCACCTTGTACGGCAGGGCGCCGGAGTACCAGTCGGTGTAGAGGACGTCGGCCAGCGGGCCGACCACGGCGACCTTCTTGCCGGGCTTCAGCGGCAGGGCGCCGCCGGAGTTCTTCAGCAGCACCATGGCCTTGGCCGCGGTCTCGCGGTTCAGCTTCTGGTTCGCCGGGCTGTTGACGACGTCCTTGGTGATCTTCCCGTACGGCCCGCCGTCCGGGTCGAACTCACCGAGCCGGAACCGGATGCTGAGCTGGTGCCGGACGGCGTCGTCCACGTCCGCCTGGGTCAGCAGCCCCTTCGACAGGGCCTCCTTGACCGCCGCGACCGTCGGGCCGCCGTTGGTGTCGTCGACGGTCATGCTGTCGAGGCCCGCCTTGATCAGCGCGGCGTCGGCCTCGGCCTGGGTCGCGTAGTACTTCTCGCTCTGCACCAGGTTGTTCGGCGCCCAGGCGTCGGAGACGTTGAACAGGGTCCGGTTCGTCCAGGAGCGGACCACGTCGTTCAGGTCCGGGCTGACCGTGTTGGGCCGGCCGTTGACGAGGTTGTAGGACGCCATCACGCCGGTCGCGGCGTCCGCGGAGATGGCCGGTTTGAACGCCGCCTCGTCGTACTCGTGCTTCACCCGCGGCGGCAGTTCCGAGGAGGTGACGTCCCGGCTGATCTCGTTGTTGTTGGCCAGGTAGTGCTTGAGCGTCGGCGCCGACTTGAGGTGGTCGGGGTCGTCGCCCTCCATGCCCGATCCGTACGCCGTGGAGATGGCGCCGGTGAGCAGGGGGTCTTCGGAGTAGCCCTCCTCGTTGCGGCCCCAGCGCGGGTCGCGCAGCAGGTTGACGACGGGCGCCCACAGGTTGAGCCCCCACACGCGCGGGTTCTGCGCGTGGAAGCCGCGGGCCTCGTCGCCGACGGCGGAGCCGACCCGCTTGATCAGGGCGGGGTCCCAGGTGCTCGCCAGGCCGAGCGCCTGGGGGAAGACGGTGCCGGTGGCGGTGACCACGGCGCCGTTGTTGTCGATGTCGGTCGACCAGGCCACGCCGTGCAGCGCCTCGGTGCCGCTCTTGAACATGCCGACGCCGAGGCGGTCGATCGCCGGGGCGTACTGGTGCAACATCGACACCTTCTCGTCGAGCGTGAGCCGCCCGAGCAGGTCGTCGACGCGCTGCGCGAGCGGCAGCGACGGATTTCGGAACGGATAGTCGCCGGCCGCCCGCACAGGGCCGGCGCCCAGGCTCAGAGCCAGAGCCAGGGCGGCCGACGCGGACAGCATCGCCGAACGGCGACGGGACATTGCGCCTCCAGGTCAGGTAGTGACGCGTTTCTTCGGTTTCTCGGGTTGGGGTTTCTCTCGGGTGGGGGTCTTACTTGATCGCGCCGACCGTGATGCCACGGGTCAGCGTGCGCTGGAAGATCAGGAAGAAGGCCACGGCCGGCACGATGCCGAGCAGCGCGGACGCGCTGGACATGGTGGCGTCCATCATCTTCTCCCCCTGCAGGACGCCGAGGGCGACCGGCACGGTCTGGTTGTCGTTGGAGATGAGGAACACCATCGGCAGGAAGAACTCGTTCCACGTCCAGATGAAGAAGAAGATGAGCAGCACGGTGAGGGTCGGGCGGCTGACGGGCACGACGATCCCCCACAGGATCCGCCACCTGCTCGCCCCGTCGATCTCGGCCGCCTCCAGGATCCCCCGGGGGAACTGCCCGAGCACCGACGAGAGCAGGTAGGTCCCGAAGGCCCCCTGGATCACCGTGAAGATCAGCATGACCGCGAGCTTCGAGTCGTACAGGCCCACCTGCTTGGCCAGGTAGTACAGCGGGTAGACGAGGGCCTCCTGCGGCAGCGTGTTGGCGACCAGGAAGAGCACGAGCAGCCACAGCCGGCCGCGGACCCGGCCGACCCCCAGCGCGTACGCGTTGAGCACCGACAGCAGCACCGCGGCGACCGCCACGACGCCACTGATCAGGAGGCTGTTCCAGAGCTTCAGGCCGAAGTCGACGCGCTGCCAGAAGGTGACGATCCCGTCCAGGTACAGCCCCTGCGGCAGGCTGAGCGGGCCGCCCGACGAGTACTCGGCCGGCGACTTGAACGCGTTGAGCGTGACGATCGCGAAGGGGACGAGCATCACCACCGCGAGCACGACCAGCGCCGCGAGGACCGCCCAGCGCCCCGGCTGGCCGAAGTGGCGATCGGAGGTCACGAGTCACGCTCCTGGTCACGGTCCTGGACGCGCAGGAAGAGGAAGGTCACCACGACGATGATCAGGGCGAGCACGGTGGCGATGGCCGAGCCGTATCCGACGTTCACCTTCTGGAAGAAGTTCAGGTAGGAGAAGTAGGACGGCACCATCGTGGCCGAGCCCGGGCCGCCCCGGGTGAGCACGAAGATCGGGCCGAACACCTTGAGCGCCGCGATCGTGCAGGTGAGCAGGACCACGAAGATCTCGGGCCGGATCTGGGGGATCGTGATGTGCCAGAACCTGCGCCACCAGGAGGCGCCGTCGATCTCGGCCGCCTCGTACAGCGAGGGGTCCACCCGCTGGAGCCCGGCCATGAAGATGACGACCGGGTAGCCGAGCTGGAACCACACCATGATCGCCATGACCGTGGCCAGCGCCAGGTCGGGATCGCCCAGCCAGTTGACCTTGAGCCCGAAGATCTGGTTCACCGCGCCGTACGACGGGTGCAGCATCCAGCCCCAGACCACGCCGGCCACCGCGACGGGCAGCACCTGCGGCAGGTAGAACGCCGCGCGCAGGGCCGAGGCCGTACGCGCGCCGAACCGCTTGGCGATGTAGTCGAACAACGCGGCGGCCAGCACCAGGCCGACGATCGTCGGCACCACCGCCATCGCGACGATCAGCGCCACGTTGTGCTGGAAGGACGCCCAGAACCGCTCGTCCCGGAAGAGCTTCGTGTAGTTGTCGAGCCCGATCCAGGTGGGGGTGCCGACGCCGGACCAGCGGGTGAAGCTCGTCGCGACGTTCATCAGGAACGGCACGACGATGATCGCGAGGAACAGCACCAGGCTCGGCAGGAGGTAGAGCCAGTAGCCGCCCCTCCCGCGCGGGCGGGCGGCACCCGCGTCGGGTGGTGCCATGTGCGGACCTTTCAGGGGTGGGTCCGGCGGCGGAGACCGGTCAGGTGATCCCGCCGCCGGGGTCGGAGGAAGATGCGGCGGGTCTCCTAGTTGCCGATGTCGGCGAGGTTGTCGTTGTAGGGCTGGGCGATCTCGTCCAGGACCTCCTCCGGCTTCTTGTCGCCGTTGATCAGTTCCTGCACGCCGGAGACGAGCACGTCGTAGTAGCCGGGGGCGGGCCAGTCGGGGTAGAAGGCCAGGCCGTCCTGCGTCGAGAGCTTGTTGAAGTTCTCGATGAGCTCCTTGTTCTGCTCGTCGGTGATCGCGGCGGGGTCGGCCGCGACCGGGATGCCGCCGGAGTTGCCGAGCAGGTTCTGGACCTCCTTCTTCATCGTGATGTCGATGAAGTCGTAGGCGAGGTCCTTGTTCTTGGACTTCTCCGGCACGACCCAGATGTTGCCGCTGGAGCCCGGGGCGAACTGACCCGGCCAGAGGAAGGAGCCCCACTTGAAGCCCTTGATCTCCTCCTGCATGCGGCCGAACCACCAGCTGCCCGACACCATGATCGGGAACTTGCCGCCGATGAACGCCACGCCCATGTCCTCGGCCTTCATGCCGGCCGAGTTCTTGGCGATGTAGCCCTTCTTCACCCAGTCGGAGATGGTCTGGGCGGCGTACGTGAACTCGGGTCCATGGAAGTCGACCTTGCCCTTGTAGAGCTCGAAGGAGTCGATCCAGGCGCGGTTGGCCTTGTTCAGGGCGAGCAGGTAGAACAGCTGCTGGGCGGGGTACTCGGCGCCCGCCATCGCGATCGGC
The DNA here is from genome assembly GCF_008728085.1 of Microbispora cellulosiformans. NCBI lineage: Bacteria > Bacillati > Actinomycetota > Actinomycetes > Streptosporangiales > Streptosporangiaceae > Microbispora > Microbispora cellulosiformans. Next base: position 778,844 of record NZ_VYTZ01000002.1, read on the forward strand.
GTGGTGCCCTTCTTCGCGAACGTGTCGAGCGCCGCGGTGAACTCGTCGAAGGTGGTGGGCACCTTCACGCCCGCCTTCTCGAACATGTCCTTGTTGTAGTAGACCATCACGTACTCGCCGTAGTTCGGCACGCCGAACCACTTGCCCGAGCCCATGATGCCCCGCTCGTCGTACTTCGCGGTGGTCTGCAGCGACGGGCTGAGCAGCTTGTCCCAGCCGCGCTTGGTCGCCTCCTCCGTCAGGTCGGTCAGCAGGCCCTGCTTCGACAGCAGACCGGCCGTCGCGTTGCCCTTGTTGTACTCCATGATGTCCGGGGCCTCGTCGGAGTTGAGGACCATGCCGGCGGTCTTCTGGATCTGCTCGAAGCCCTTCTCCTCGAACTTCACCTTGACGCCGGGGTGGCTCGCCTCGAACTCCTTCATCGCCTCGGCCCAGGCGGTGCCCATGGCGCTGTTGCCCGTCTCGTAGTGCCAGAGGGTGAGGGTCTTGGCCTCCGCGGAACCACCGCCGCTCGCGCCGCCGCCCTCGGACTTGCCGTCGCTTCCGCCGCACGCGCCCAGCGCCAGGACGGCCGCGGCCAGTGCCGCCACCGCCGCGCTCCTGCCTAACTTGACCATGGTTGTTCTCCAGGGGGTATCGCTTCAGTTGATGACGACCGGGGCGCCGGGGCCGGCGAACTCGACGCCGCCGATCCGCTTGGGGCCGTCGGCGGTGACGGTCAGCCGTTCGCCGTCCCACACCGCCCTGACCCTCGTGTCCCCGTCCAGGTCCCTGATCGTCGTACGGCTCTCGCGCTCCGGCAGGCCGAAGACGAGCAGGGATACCCGCGGGTCGTCGGCCACGGTGTCCCCCGGCTCGGTGACCGGGACCATCGAGCCGTGCCGTCCGAACAGGGGGATCCGGTCGAGCGGCGGCGACACCGTGACATAGCGCCCGCCGTCCACCGTCTCGCCGGTCCAGTAGTCCACCCACACCCCCGAGGGCAGGTAGACCTTCCTGGTGCCGTCGGCGGAGATCATCGGGGCGACGAGCAGGTCGGTCCCGAGAAGGTACTCCAGATCGGCCTGCCAGGCCACCGGGTCGTCCGGGTGGTCGACGCACAGCGCGCGCAGCATCGGCGCGCCCGTCTCGGCCGCGGTGACCGCCGCCGAGTAGATGTACGGCATGAGCCGGTACCGCAGCCGCAGGGCCTCGATGGCGGCCTGCTCGGCGTGCGGCGGGAACTCCCAGGGCTCCCGGGTGGTCGTGCCGTGGAACCGTACGAGCGGGGACAGCGCGGCGAACTGCGACCAGCGGATGTAGAGGTCCGGGGTGGGCGTGCCGGTGAAGCCGCCCGCGTCGTGGCTCCAGAACGGGACACCCGAGAGACCGTGCGACAGGCCGCCCCTGATCGTGCTGCCCATCGCGGGGTAGGTCGTGTCGACGTCGCCGCTCCACTGGGCCGAGTGGCGCTGGCCGCCGAGGTAGGACGAGCGCGCCCAGACCAGGCCGTGCCCGTTGACCTCACGGGTCACCTCGGCGACGAGGTCGTTGAACAGCAGCGTGTAGACGTTGTGCAGGTCGGTGCCGGTCATGCCGTTGAACGCCACCGCGTCGGCCGGCACGCCCTCGGCGAAGTCGGTCTTGAACGCCGCGACGCCCTCGCGCAGCCGGTCGCGCAGCAGTCCCTTGAACCACTCGGCGGCCTCGGGGTTGGTGAAGTCGACGATGCCGCAGGCGGGATAGGAGCCGTGCCAGGTGTCGGCGACGTACGTCTCGCCGTCGGGCCGCCTGAGGAAGTAGCCCTTCGCGGCGGCCTCGGCGAAGGCCGGGCTGAGATGCGAGATGTAGGAGTTCATCCAGAGGCAGACCCGGAAGCCCTGCTCCCTGAGCGTGGCGAGCATGCCCGCCGGGTCGGGGAACGTCTCCGGGTCCCACTGGAGGTCGGACCAGTGGCCGTCCGCCTGCCAGTAACAGTCGAGGTGCAGCACGTCGCAGGGGATGCCGCGCTCCCTGATCTTCCTGGCGCGCTCCAGCACCCGCTCCTGGCTGTCCCGGAAGAAGCCCGAGGAGATCCAGGTGCCGAACGCCCACTTCGGCGGCAGTTCCGGCCGCCCGGTCAGCCCGTCGAACCGGTCCAGCACCTCGGCCGGGGTGGGCCCCGCGATCACGTAGTAGTCGATGAGGTCGTCGGGCACGACGATCTGCACGGCGCTGTGGGTGGACTGGCACATGTCGAACTCGACCGGCGTGCCGCTGTCGACGCAGACGCCGTATCCCCTGCTGGACAGGTAGAAGGGCACGTTCTTGTACGCGCGCTGCGACTCGGCGCCGAACGCGTCGAAGTTCCACATCAGCGGGCGCTGGCCGCGCTTGTCGAGCGGCGTGAACGACTCGCCGAACCCGCCGAACGCCTCGTCGGCCGGGGCGAGGAACGTGTCGTGGTAGGCGACGGGGGCGCCGTCGACGGCGGAGCGGCCGAACGGCAGCGTGCGGAGGCGGCCGCTGATGTCGGGGTGGCCCGGGTCCTGCTCCACCAGCGTCCGGCCGGCCCGGTCGGTGAAGCGCAGGTTCCACGGGCTCAGCCGCACCTCGGCGCGCAGCGACCCGGCGTCGACGACGACGCGGCTGTGGTTCGCCTCCACGACGGTCCCGGCGTACTCGCCGGGGGTGACCATGCCGATCGCGCGGGCGGACCGGGTGCGGGCGTCGGGGTCCTCCGACAGCCGCACCCGGATCACCCCCTCGCCCGCGGCCGAGATCTGCACGACGAGCGTCTCCTCCGCCGAGGTGGAGCCCTTGAGCGTCACGCCCTGCCCGTCGGCGGCCACCACCTCCGCGCCGGTCAGCGCGGACAGGCCCGTCTCGCCCGGCTCACGCACCGGTAGCTCGGGAGGATCGGCCACGAAGAACTCGCGCGCGACCAACGGGGGGCGGTACGGCATTGCGGCACTCCATCAAGCTCATCCGGCGATTGTGGAGTTAGTTTGCCGTCCATCCCAACAAAAATCAATGGTCCTGCTGGGGCGGAGTTTGCGCAGGTTATTCCCGTTTATGACAGTTTCAGGTAATGTGTCCGCAATCCTTGGTCAAGGGCGGGTGATGTGGATGGACAGGTTCGTACACGTGATGCCGATCGACGACGTGATCGACCACGAGGGCAGCCCCGGCTGCGTCTGCGGTCCGGGCGGGCAGTCCGTCACCGCCGCCGACATCGGCGAGCCCGCCCCTCCCCCCACCGGCGACACGGCCGTCGACGCGATGCCCGGCTGGCCGCACCCGGCCATCGGCATGATCTACCACCACTACGCGCTCAGCCACTGCCGCGAGTGGGAGGCCGTCCCCGAGTCCTGACCACCGCTAACGGGGCCGGTACTTCACCAGGATCTTCTCCAGCCTTTCCACCACCGGCCGCCAGGACGACGGCACCGTGTATCGGGTGACCCGGCGCCCCTGGTAGGTCAGACCGTACGCGAGGAAGTCGGCCCCCTGCGGCGGGGCCTCGGACCGGCCGAGCCGCAGGTTCTTCAACGCCCCGCGCAGCCCGCGCCACTCGGACGCCGTCAGGCACCTGCGCGTGACCGGGCCCGTACGGCGGCTCAGCAGGGCGCAGCCGTCGGCATAAACACGGACACGGTTGTCCAGCCCCGCGAACCCGCCCTGCTCGCGCAGCTCGACCAGCGGCCTTTTCGGCGCCGTCGTCGCCTCGGCAGGGCCCGTCAGGGCCGCCATGGAAAGAACCACCAGCGACAGCAGCGCGGCACGTGAAGTTCTCATGCTCTCCATAACGGCCCCCAACCCCCTCCGGCTCACCCCACAGACTTACCAGAACTCCCAGTAGCCGGGATGTGACCAAGAGTAATATCCCGCCCATGCCTGGACTCGACCACGAGATGCCCATCGCCCTCATCCACAACCGGCCGGAGACCGCGCTGGAACTCCTCCACGTCGCGACCGGGAAACCGATCCCGCCCTTCACGGCCGCCCGGGTGGAAGCGGTGGACAGCAGCCAGCCGGTGCCGGTCGAACGCCGGGCCGACTCGGTCGTCGTGGTCCGCGACGAGAAGGGCAAGGCGACCATGGCCGTCATCGTGGAGGTGCAGCGCGGCCGACCCCACCGTCGCGCGCACCTGCCCCGAGCTCACGGTGATGTCGGTCGTGGCCCACGCCGAGGAGGCAGATGACGGGCCCGCCCTGGAAGCGCTGCTGGCCGGGCTCGCGACGCTTGACGAGGACCGGGCGGCGGCGGGCGAGGCGAGAGGGCTGGAAAGGGGTGAGGCGAGAGGAGAGGCGAAGGCGATTCTCCTCGTGCTCGAATCTCGTGGCCTGCGGATCTCCGACGAGGCGCGCGAGCGGATCCGCCTGTGCGAGGACCCGGAGCAACTGGATGCCTGGGCTCGCGGGGCCGCCGTCATCACCTCGGTCGACGAACTGTTCGGGTAGAGGCGGCCCGGATGCCGGGGCGGGCCGCGCAAGGGGGTGCTCCCCGCGAGACGGCCCGCCTGACACGAGTGCCTACGGGGTCCACCTGACGTTCGGGTTGATGTGGCCGGTCCAGTTGAACACGGCCATGTTGTCCCAGCCGTCTCCGCTGCCGTTGATGTTGGCCGGGTCCCAGCCGTTGCCGGGCACGGCGTACCAGGTCGGCTCCCAGTAGAAGACGCCGATCGCGCCCGCGTCGCGGGCCGTGTTCTGCACCGCCGCGAACTCCGCGCCCTGGCCCTGCCAGGTGAGGCCGTACCCGGAGCATCCCGAGGTGACCGAGTTGCCGGTGGAGTCGGCGTTGTCGGCCGTGAACGGATACGCCGTCTCGGCGATGACGACGGGCTTGCCGTAGCGGGACCGCATGTCCGAGATCACGTAGGAGAGGTTGGACAGCGTGCCGTGCCACATGCAGTAGTACGACAGGCCGGTGATGTCCCAGGCGACGCCCTTGGCCCTGATGCCGTCGTAGAACCAGCGGGCGTTGGCGTCGCTGTCGGCGTCCGCGGTGTGGATGATCACCTGGGTGCCGCCGTTGCACGCCTTCGTCGCGTTGTAGCCCGCCTTGAGCAGCAGGCTGAGGTTGGTGAAGTCGTTGTTGACGACCTTGCCGTCGTTCCACAGCATGCCGACGTTGATCTCGTTGCCGATCTGCACGCTGTCGGGGGTCGTGCCCTGCGCCTTGAGACTTGAGCACACGTCGTAGGTGTAGTTGTAGACGTCGCTCTGCAACTGGCCGATCCCGTGGCCGGACCAGGCGGCGGGCTTGTACTGCTTGCCCGGGTCCGCCCAGGTGTCGGAGTAGTGGAAGTCGATCAGCAGCTTGAGGCCCCTGGACTTGACCGTCCTCGCGTACTGCAGCACCTTGGCCTTGTTGTTGTAGCCGCTGGCGGGGTTGTTCCAGATCCGCAGCCGGACGTAGTTGACGCCGACGCCCTTGAGGATGTCCAGCGGGTCCCTCTGGTTGCCCGCCGCGTCGTAGTACCTCGCGCCCAGATCCAGGGCGCGCTGTACGGAGGAGACGTCGGCGCCGAGCATGGTCAGCGGGGCCGCGGCGAGCGCCGGCGGCCCGGCGGCCAGAGCCGCGGCGGCGCAGGCGACGAGCGCCGCCAGGAACTTTCTCATGTGTCCTCCGGTCAGGGAAGGATGTGATGGATTCCCCCGAAAGGATCCCCCGCCCCCGGCAGCACCAGGGGAGATTTCAGCTGATTTCAGGTGTTTTCACGCACTTTCATGTGTTTTCACAGGCGGACCACGACGACGCCTCCGGCGGGCACCGTCGCCGACCCCGTGTAGGCGGCGCCGTCCAGCACGCCCGTTCCGGTCACCCCGCCGACCGTCACCGCGGCGTCCGCGTGGTTGAGGAGGAAGAGGTGGTCGCCCCTCCGGACGACTTCCAGGGTGTCGGGCAGGCCGCGCGGCCGGGACACGCCCGCGTGGTCGAGGATCCGGACGACGAGCCCGCGCAGGTCGGCGTCGTGCGCGCCGTCGCCCGGCGCCGGGTCGAGCGCGGTGGCGACGTACCACGCCGTGCCCCCGCCCAGGTCGTTCCGGGTGACCGCGGGATGCCCGGCGTCGGGGCCGCCCGCGAACTCGTGCACGGCCCGCGCCCCCGCGAGCCGTACGCGCTCGGACCAGATCCGGCCCGCCGGGCCCGGGCCGTCCGGTTCCTGTGATCGCCGGAGCGGCACCGTCTCGTGCTCGCGGAGCGGGTGGAACTCCTCGACCGTCAGGCCGAGCACCTCGCGCAGCGCCCCGGGGTGCGGCCCCGGGTGGATGGTGTCGTTCTCGTCGACGATCCCGGAGAAGCAGGAGACCAGCAGGTGGCCGCCGGCCTCCACGTAGCGGTGCAGGTTCTTGGCCGGTGCCTCGCCGAGCAGATAGGAGCTGGGCAGGACGACCAGCCGGTACGGCGACAGGTCGGCCGACGGGTGGACGAAGTCGGCGGTGACGTGCTCGCGCCACAGCGCCTCGTAGTAGGCCTCCACCCGGTCCCGGAAGCGCAGGTCGGCCGAGGGCCGCCACTCGAACTCGACGGCCCAGTAGGACTCCCAGTCCCAGACCAGGGCGACCTCGGCCGTCACCCGCTCCCCCCGCACGCCGCCGAGACGGCGGAGGTCCGCGCCGAGCGCGACCACGTCACGCCAGACCTCCGAGTCCGCGCCGGCGTGCGGCACCATCGCCGAGTGGAACTTCTCCGCGCCGTGGCGGGAGGCGCGCCACTGGAAGAACATCGCCGCGTCCGAGCCCCGCGCCACGTGGGCGAGCGTGTTGCGGCGCATCTCCCCCGGCCGCTTCGCGACGTTGCGCGGCTGCCAGTTCACCGCGCCGGTCGAGTGCTCCATGAGCATCCACGGGCGGTCACCGGCGACCGACCGGGTCAGGTCGGCGGCCAGGGCCAGCTCGATGTGCGAGTCGGGGCGCTCGGCGACGAGGTAGTGGTCGTTGGCCACCACGTCGACCTCCTCCGCCCAGCGCCAGTAGTCCATCGGCTTGCAGTTGGGGATCATGAAGTTTGTCGTGACCGGCTGGCCGGCGAAGCGGCGGATCGTCTCGCGCTCCCGGCGGAAGCAGGCGATGTGGGCGTCGACGGAGAAGCGCATGAAATCGAGCCGGAGGCCGGTGAGGAGGCCGGGCGGTGCGGCGACGGGCGGCTCGACCTCGTCGAACGAGCCGTAGGTCAGCCCCCAGAAGACGGTCCCCCAGGCGGCGTTGAGCGCGCCGACCTCGCCGTACTTCTCCCTGAGCCAGGCGCGGAACGCCCCGGCCGAGACCGGGCAGTGGCAGTGCGCGTTGGCCCAGCCGTACTCGTTGTGCACGTGCCACATGGCCACGGCGGGGTGCCTGGCGTACCGGGCGGCGAGGGCGGCGACGACCCGCTCCGACGCGGCGGCGTAGTCGGGCGAGCTGGGGCAGAAGCTGTGCCGGGAACCCCCGCCGAGCACGCGGCCCTCCTCGTTCACGAGGCGGCTGCCGGGGTAACGGTGGCGGAACCACGTGGGCGGCGAGGAGGTGGGGGTGGCGAGATCGGCGTACACGCCCGCCGAGTGGAGCAGGTCGAGGATCCGGTCGAGCCGGGCGAAGTCGAACTCTCCCTCCCGCGGCTCGATCAGCCCCCAGTTGAAGACGCCCACGGTGACCAGGTTCACCCCGGCCTCCCGCATCAGCCGGACGTCCTCCCGCCACACGTCCTCCGGCCACTGCTCGGGGTTGTAGTCGCCGCCGTAGGCGAGGCCCGCGGGCAGGACGGGATAACCGGGCACGTCTCCCCCTCAGCTCTTCTTCTGTGAACGTGCACAGTAGTCCACAACGACCACTCCGAGAAGGTCTGAGGTGATTCACCCAGATAAGGGAGGACCGTTAACAACCACGTAACGGCCATTGACAGCGCGGTAGCGACTCTTCAGTCTGTGAACGCTCCCAGACGCTCTCCCCCGCCTGGAGGAACAGATGCGCGTGTACCGGTCAGCGCTGGCCACGGCCGCGATCCTCGTCGCCGCGCTCGGCGCGGCCTGCTCCGGCGGCTCGGGCGAGCCGTCCGCCACGACCGGCGGCGGCGCCGCGTCCGGCGGCCCGGTGACGCTCACGTACTGGACCTGGGTTCCGAACATGGACAAGATCGTCAGCGTGTGGAACCAGGCCCATCCCGACATCCAGGTCACGGTGAGCAAGCAGGCGGGCGGGGACGACGCGGCGGCCAAGTTCCTCACCGCCGCCAGGGCGGGCAACCCGCCTGACCTGGTCCAGGCCGAATACCAGATGCTGCCCTCCTTCGTCGCCGCCGGCGCCGTGGCCGACATCAAAGCGGAGACCGCGAAGGCCAGGGGCGAGTTCGGCGAGGGCGTCTGGGGGCTGGTGACGCTCGGCACCGACGCCGTCTACGCGGTCCCCCAGGATAGCGGGCCGATGATGCTGTACTACCGGAGGGACCTGTTCGACAAATACGGCATCGAGGTGCCGAAGACCTGGGCCGAGTACGCCGAGGCCGCCCGGGCCGTACGCCGGAAGGACCCGAAGGTCTTCCTCGGCACGTTCTCCAGCAAGGACCCGGGCTGGTTCGCCGGGCTCGCCCAGCAGGCGGGCGCCCAGTGGTGGTCGATCGACGGCGACGCCTGGAAGGTCGCGGTCGACGACGAGGCCACCAGGAAGGTCGCCTCCTACTGGGGCGGCCTGGTGAAGGAGGGCGTCATCGACGACACGCCCTACTTCACCCCGGAATGGAACAAGGCGCTCAACGACGGCAGGTTGCTCACCTGGCCGTCGGCGGTGTGGGGGCCGGGTGTGCTCTCCAGCAACGCGCCGAAGGGCAAGGGCAGGTGGGCCGTCGCGCCGCTCCCCCAGTGGAACGCCGGCGAGAACCACAGCGGCTTCTGGGGCGGCTCCTCCACCGCCGTCGCCGCCAAGTCGGCCGCCAGGGCCGCGGCGGCGACGTTCGCCACCTGGCTGAACACCGACCCGCAGGCGCTCGGGCTGCTGATCAAGGAGGGCGCGGTCTACCCGGCCTCCACGAAGGGCGCCGCGCTCATGACCGAGGCCCCCGGCTACTTCTCCAACCAGCCCGACTTCTGGAAGCAGGCCGCCGCCATCGGCGCCACCGCCCGCGGCTTCACCTTCGGCCCGGACGTGAACGTGACGTACAACGCCTACCGGGACGCGTTCGACAAGGCCGTCGCGGACAGGTCGGACTTCACCGCCGCCGTCCGGACGATGCAGGACGCCACCGTCGCGGACATGCGCAAGACCGGCTTCACCCTCGCCCAGTGACGGCCGCCCAGTGACGACGCGGATTCGGCAGGGGGCTCCCCGCGCGGGGGCCGTGCCCTACCTGTTCCTCGCCCCGGCGATGGTGCTGTTCACGCTCTTCATGGCCCTGCCCATCGGCTACACCGCCTATCTGAGCCTGCGCCGCACCAAGGTCTCCGGTCTCGGCCTCGGCGCAGGCGCCCGTACGGAGGTCTTCGCCGGGCTCGGCAACTACGCCGCGGCGATCGGCGACGGCGAACTGTGGGCCGGATGGCTGCGCGTCCTCGGCTACGGCGCGCTCGTGCTCGCGCTCATGCTGGGGCTCGCCCTGGTGTTCGCCCTGATGCTCGACGCCGCGCACGTGCGGCTGGCCCGGATCACCCGGATCTCGATCTACCTGCCGTACGCCGTGCCGGGGGTGGCCGCCACGCTGATGTGGGGGTTCCTCTACCTGCCCGGGCTCAGCCCGTTCGGCGACCACCCGTTCCTGAGCGCCGGCCTGGTCACGTTCTCGATGGCCAACGTGGCGGTGTGGGGCGGCACCGGCTTCAACATGCTGGTCCTGTACACGAACCTGCGGGCCGTGCCGCGCGAGTACTACGAGGCGGCCCGGATCGACGGCGCGGGCGAACTGGGCATCGCGCTGCGGATCAAGATCCCGATCCTGGTCCCGGCGATCATCCTCACCACCGTGTTCTCCGTCGTCGCGACCATCCAGGTGTTCACCGAGCCGACCACGCTGCGGCCGCTGACGAACACGATCAGCTCGACCTGGAGCCCGTTGATGAAGGTGTACCGCGACGCGTTCGTCACCGGCGACCTCCACTCCGCCGCCGCGACGTCCATGGTGATCGCCGGGATCTCCCTCGTGGTGTCGTTCGGCTTCCTGCGGATCGTGAAGAACCACGCGTTCGGGGAGGACTGATGGGTCGGGGAGGGCCGATGACCGCCGCCACGCCGGCCGGGACACGCCGGCCGGCCGGGATCGTCCCCACCGGGGTGCTCGTGCTGGGCGCGGTCTACACCCTGTTCCCGGTGAGCTGGGTGGTGGTCGCGGCCACCAAGTCGAAGGCCGAGTTGTTCTCCACCCCGACCTTCTCGCCCGGCACCGGCCTGCTGTCCAACCTGGCCGACCTGTTCGCCTACCGCGACGGCGTCTTCTGGCTGTGGCTGCTCAACACCGTCCTGTACGCCGGGGGCGGCGCGGTCCTGGCGACCGCGGTGGCGACCGTCTCGGGGTACGCCCTCGCCACGTACGCCTTCCGCGGCCGCGGCCTGATCTTCAACCTGCTCGTCGGCGGGATCCTGGTGCCGCCCGTCGTGCTCGCGATCCCGCAGTATCTGCTGTTCTCCGAGGCCGGCCTGGCCGGCACCTACTGGTCGGTGCTGCTGCCCCAGATCCTCAGCCCGTACAGCGTCTATCTGGCCAGGATCTACGCGCGGGCCGCGATCCCGGCGTCGCTGCTGGAGGCGGGCCGGCTGGACGGCGCGGGCGAGTGGCGGCTGTTCCGCCGGGTCTCGCTGCCGATGCTCACCCCGGCCATGGTGACGATCTTCCTGTTCCAGTTCGTCGCGATCTGGAACAACTTCCTGCTGCCGTTCATCATGCTGGGCGACGACCACCGGTTCCCGCTGACGGTCGGCCTCTACACCCTGCTCGCCGCCGGAGCCAACCAGCCCTCGCTCTACAACCTGATCATCACGGGGACGCTGCTGTCGCTCGTCCCGCTCGTCGCGCTGTTCCTCACCATGCAGCGCCACTGGCGGGCCGACCTGTCCGGCGGAGCCGTGAAAAGCTGACGAGCGGGGGAAACGCGCTGATCGGCCGGGGGACAATTACGGATATGGGGAAGCGTCCGACCATTCACGACGTCGCCGCGGCGGCCGGCGTCTCGCGCGGCACGGTCTCCCGTGTGCTCAACGACGACCGGTACGTGAGCCCCGCCGCCCACGCCGCCGTCCGCCGGGCGATCACCGAGACCGGCTACATCGTCAACCGCAACGCCCGCAGCCTGGTCACGCGGCGGACGGGGTCGGTGGTCATGGTGCTGTCCGAACCACACGAGAAGGTCTTCGAGGACCCCAACTACGGCGTGCTGATCCGCACCGCGATCCGCCGCCTGGCCGAGCGCGACGTCTCGCTGGTCGTCATGCTGGCCGGCGACGACGGAGACCGCGAGCGGGTGCTGCGCTACGTGCGCGGCGGCCACGCCGACGGCGTCTTCCTGGTGTCCGCCCACGCCGGCGACGCGCTGGCGGACGCCCTGGTGAAGACCAGGGTGCCGGCGGTCGCGCAGGGCGCGGTGGTCGGACGGGAGAACGCGATCCCGTACGCCGCCGCCGACGACCGCGAAGGCGCCCGGCAGATGGCGCGGTACCTGGTCGAGCAGGGACGCAGGAGGATCGCCACCATCACCGGCCCGATGGACACCCCGGGCGGCATCCAGCGGCTGGAGGGCTTCGCCGACGTGCTCGGCCGCAAGGCGTCCCGGCGGCTCATCGAGCACGGCGACTGGAGCCGGCTCAGCGGCGAGAGCGCGATGGCGCGGCTGCTGGAGCGCACGCCCGACCTCGACGCGGTGTTCGTGGCCTCCGACCTGATGGCGGCCGGAGCCCTGGCGACGCTGCGGGCGGCGGGCCGGCGGGTGCCCGACGACGTGGCGGTGGGCGGCTTCGACGATTCGTCGATCGCCGTCTCCACGCACCCGCCGCTGACCACGATCAGGCAGCCGCTCGCCCAGGTCGCCGAGGAGACCGTACGCCTGCTGCTCGAACTGGTCGACGGAGCCGACCGCGTCGACCCGGTCATCCTCCCCACGACGCTGGTCGTGCGCGACTCCGCCTGACCTCGGGGGCGAGGCGATGTCACACATGGAGGGGCTGTCTCGTCCTCACGACGTGAACGACCATGACGACGGCGTGATCGACAGCGTGACCGATGGGGGCGCCGGGTTCGAGGCGCTGCGGCCCCGGCTGCTCGGCGTCGCGTACGGGCTGCTCGGAAGCCTCGACGAGGCCGAGGACGTCGTGCAGGACGCCTGGCTGCGGCTGCGCCGCCACCAGGAGGAGGGCGGCGCGGAGATCGAGGACGAGACCGGGTGGCTGGTGGTCACCGTCTCCCGGCTCGCCCTCGACGTGCTGCGCTCGGCCCGGCACCGCCGGGAGGAGTACGTGGGGCCCTGGCTGCCCGAGCCCGTTCTCACCGGTCCCGTGACCGGTGGGGTTGTCGCCACCGGGCCCGCCGAGCGGGTGACGCTGGACGAGTCGATCAGCATGGCCATGCTCGTCGTGCTGGAGTCGCTGAGCCCGGCCGAGCGGACCGCCTTCGTGCTGCACGACGTGTTCGGCCTGACGTTCGCCGAGGTGGGCGAGGCGGTCGGGCGCAGCCCGGCCGCCTGCCGGCAGCTCGCCGCCCGGGCGCGGGCGCACGTCGCGTCCCGCGCTCCCCGATTCGACGTGGATCCCTCCGCGCACCGGCGGGTGGTGGACGCCTTCGCCCGCGCCTGTCTCGGCGACGACGTCGGCGCGCTGCTCGCGCTGCTCGACCCGGAGGTCGTGCTGCGCAGCGACGGCGGCGGAGTGGTCCGCGCGGCACGGCGGCCCGTCCTGGGCGCCGCCAAGGTCGCCCGGCTGCTGATGGGCCTGCGCAGGTTCGGCCGATTCGAGATCGTGCCCGCCTCGGTGAACGGCCGGCCCGGGCTGCTGCGCTACCGCGAGGGCCGGCTGGTGACCGTGATCGGGCTCACCGTCGCGGACGGCCGGATCACCACCGTCGACATGGTCCTCAATCCGGAGAAACTCGCCCGCCTGACGCGGGCCGACGAGACGAGGAACCGACGATGACCGCGAGAATCCGTGTGCGTGAGCTGGCCCCGGAGGCGATCGAGGCGATGCGGGGGGTGGAGCGGTTCCTGCACGGATGCGGCCTGCCACACGCCACCCTGGAGCTCGTCAAGATCCGGGCCAGCCAGATCAACGGCTGCGCGTTCTGCGTGGACATGCACGCCAGGGACGCGAAGAAGGCCGGGGAAAGCGACGAGCGGCTGTGGTCGGTGGCCGCCTGGCGGGAGGCGCCGTACTACACGGACGCCGAGCGGGCCGCGCTGGCGCTGGCCGAGGCCGGGACCCGGCTCGCCGACCGGCCCGACCCGGTGCCGGACGAGGTCTGGGCGGAGGCGGCGCGGCACTACTCCCAGGAGGAACTGGCCGCGCTGATCGTGGCCGTCGCGCAGATCAACGCCTGGAACCGGATCTGCGTCATCAGCCGTACGGTCCCCGGCTCGGGGGTCTGACCTGGCGGAACCGCGAAAACGGCCGCTCGTGCAAAAACAGGAGGACGGCGGCGGGCGGGGCGAATAGTCTGCGTGTGTCACGGAAGGACAAGGGTCATGAAACGTACCAGGATCCAGAGGCCTCGCCGTATCCGCCGGCCCGCCGCCGATCTCGACCTGCGCACGCCCTCCGGACGGCGCCTGCCCTACTGAGACTCCTGTGACGGCTGAAGCTTTACGCCCGCTTTACCCGTCCTCCTGTATCTATTCGGAAAGGTAACGGAACCATCACGGTCGGGGGGATGCAACATGGTCACGGTGGTGCCGTCGCTCGCGAAGGTCAGGGACATCAGGCCCGCGCTGCGCCGCAGGCCCAAGCGGGACAGGAAAATCGTCGACCTCAAGGCCTACACGGGCGGGAACGTCATCCGTTTTCCCCGGACGTCGGGTCCCACCTCGGCGGCCTGACCCTGCTCGATGCGCGCTGATCGGCCCGCCCGGCGTGCCCGCCGGGCGGGCCGCACGCTTCACTGGTTGAATATCCCCCGATGAGCGATTCGTCCACCCCTTCGTCCGCCTCATTGTCGGCTCCTTCGTCAGCCCCTTTGTCGGCCCCTTTGCCCGACCCTTTGTCGGCCACGGAGCGGACCCGGCATCGCCGTCTGCGCGAGCAGGGCCGCACCGGCCGGGAGGCGCTGTTCGAGGTTCTCCAGGCCGGGTTCGTCTGCCATCTGGGCGTGGTCGTGGACGGCGACCCGATGGTCGTGCCCACCGTCTACGGCTTCGACGCCGACCATCTCTACGTACACGGCTCGGTGGCCAGCCGGAGCCTCACCCGGGGCACGACGGTCTGCGTGACGGTCACCCACGTGGACGGCCTCGTGCTGGCCCGCTCGGTCTTCGAGCACGGGGTCAACTACCGCAGCGCGATGATCTACGGCGTGCCACGCGTGCTGGAGGGCGACGAGAAGCTCGCCGCCCTGCGCCTCCTGACCGAACACGTCGCTCCCGGCCAGTGGGATCACGCCCGCCGGCCGAACCGCAGGGAACTCGCCGCGACCACGATCTCGGCGATCCCCCTCGACGAGGCGTCGGTGAAGGTACGTGAAGGCCACCCCGACGACGCCGACGACCCGCACGACGTCTGGGCCGGAATCCTGCCGCTCACCACATCGTGGCAACCCCCCGTAACCGACCCCCGGGCAGCCCACCACCCCATCCCCCCACACATCCTCACCCGCCCGGGTCCGCCGACTGACCCGGACGGTCAGGGCAAATAAGAGCGGGCTGTCCTGACCGCTTCTTGTAGTGAGTCCGCTTCAGCCGCCGAGCCGTTCCAGGTCACCTCGACCCGGAACCTTCTGCCAGGCAGTGGCACGAGCCGAAGCTCCCCCAGCGACGTGTCGCGAACATCCCGGTAAAGGCGCAGCGCGCCGTGGCCGGCATAGGGAAACAGCTCGCGCAGCCGCTCGTCGGAATGGGCCGCGTTCAACAGCGGCCGAGCGTGGGCGAGTTCAGAGTGTCCGACCAGCGGCACCTCAGCGTATTGCAGGCGGCAGGCCGGCCCTCGTCCTGCGGTGGACCATGGGACTTATGTCATTGCAGCGTGGATGGCATGCGTCCCATCACGAACCGCGTCAAGCAAGGCCTGGTACTCACGATCACCGTATTCCGAAGACGGGTTCTCAAGGGCACGCAGATACGCCTGCCAAAAACCGTAGATCTCGCCGGCCACGTTGCCTGACAACACGAGAAGTTGAGGAAGCTCACCCTTGCGGAGTGGGCGTCGGCCAGGATCCTTGTACCACATGTTCAGTCTGGCCATCGCAGAGATCCACGAACCGACAAGTTCGACGAGATCATTCCCGATAACCGGGCTCGCCAGAATCGATAGTGCAAGGTTCAGCGATGGCACCGGCGTGGGCACCGTCAGTTCTTCCGGCGGTGCCCAGCTTGGCGGCGGATCACGAAACTCCTGCATCCATTCAGGAAATTTGTTAAATTCCATCACTTCCTTCAATATTCAACAGCCAGGACAGAATGCCGCTGGGCCCCACCTCACCTGGCGCAGCCGGCGGGTGCAGGTGGACATGTGCCAGCCCATCCGGCATCCACTGTCGTGAAGGAGGACGGAGGTAGAGCCCGCCAGCACATGATAGGTGTGCAGATGGGCAGAGGTCAGGTTTGTATATCCGTGTGCGAGCTGTCTATCTTGCAACCGAGGTGACCTGGAATGGGTGCCCGAGCCGGTGCGTAGCCACATGCCCAGCTTCAGCCAGTCGGCGGTAAGCCACTTTCCGAGGACCGGTTCCCAGAAGGGATGCACGTCCGTCGCGGTGCCCGTCCCAGTCACGGTTCCGCCCGGGCCGTCCGATGCGGCCGCTCGCCAACTCGGCTGGAGCCGATCCAAGCTCAAGCGAGTCGAGAACGCGCGATTTCTTCCAGGCGCGGCCGATATCGGCAAGGCCTGCGATCTGTACAGCGTGGACGGCACCGGGAAGGCCGGTCTGGTCCGGCTCGGCAAGGACGCCGGCGGGTGAGGGTGGTGGACCGCTTACTCCGATGTCTTCACCGGCAGCTACATCGGGCTCGAGACCGAGTGCACGACGATCCGCAAGTGGGGAGCCGATCCTCGGGCCGGCCTACTTCAGAACGAGGGCTACGCTCACGAGATCATCTCCGCGGCCAGACCGGAGCTGACCGCCGAGGAAGTGAGCAGGCACGTGGATGCTCGGATGGCGCGGAAGATCTACTTGGTGGGGCCGCGAGCGCCGACGCTACACGCCCTTGTAGACGAACACGTGCTACGCCATGCCGTCGGAGCACCAGGCGTAAATGTCGCCAGCTTGACGACATCCTCCGGGCCGCGACCTGGCCCAACGTCATTCCAGGTCCTCCTCCTGACAGCCGCTGCTCATGGCGGCCTGGAAGGCGCCTTCTCGGTGCTGAGTTTCGACGACAAGGACCCGGATGCCGCGAGCCCGGGACCTATCCTTCCGTCGCCGGGTTCGCGGCCGGTTCGGTCAACGCCCGAGAGCGCGTTCTACGTAAGCCAACGCCGCTGTTCGACGCCTCGTACGGAACCATCCGCCTGCTCGGCCTGCTGGCCATGCTGTATGGGCCGGACCTGCCCCCGCCGACCTGTGCGAAAGCGGTTCTCCGGCGCATCGGATGGTGACCTGCGAGCCGGCACGAAGGCACCCCGTATCTTCTCGCCCTGTGCAGGAGGTGGCAGCCGTGTGCGATGAGTATCCAAGTGATTGCGTATTGTATTCGCCATACTCCCGCCTCCCCCGATCACAGACGGACAACGCTGGATTGCCTTCGTCGACGAGTCCGAGTCCAACTCGGCCCTCGATCCAAACGTGTACATCCTCGCCGCCGTACTTGTCTGTGCCGAAGCCGTCTCCTTCATGCGCAGTCGGATGGCCGCACTTCATGTCCGTGGCGAGCGCAAGCTGCACTGGGCCAAGGAGTCGGCGTGCAGGCGCATGGAGATCATCGCCGTCATCGACGACCTCGACGCGCTCTTCTGCGTCGTGGTGCACGAAGGCGACCCAGTCGCGAGCACTGAGCGACGGCGCCGAAAGTGTTTGGACCGGCTGCTATAGGAGTTGTCCAGGTCGGGAGTCGCAGAGATCGTCCTTGAATCTCGTGAGGCATCGCAGAACAAGAGAGATCGAGACCTCATGGACGCGCTGCTCGCGCGGCGGCGGGTGCCCGAGCGGGCTCGCATCCGCCACATGGTTGGCGCGCTGGAGCCTTTGCTCTGGATGGCCGACTGCCTGGCGGGAGCCGTGGTGGCTAGCCGCATCGGAGATCCCGGCTACCTCAAGCGACTGGACGGGCGCATCGAGATCCACCGAATCGGCCCATGAAAGCCGCGAGCCCGGGACCCCACCTCCGGAGGGATCTTCCCGGGCCCACTTCCAACCGCTCCGAAAAGCGGCGGCGTCGTTACGTACAGTACTCGACTCACGTCCTCGCGTCGAGACATTTCTTCCCAGTCAATCCCACGCAAGAAACGTGATCATGGTCTCCGAGCATCGTGAGGAGGTCTTCCAGGATGCCATCGAGTTTCGCATCCAGTGAGTCGACAGCGAAGGTCTGTGGGTAGGGCGGAACGGCCATGTCATCTCACTGCGCGAGATGAATGACGGCTACCGTACGGTCACCGCACTTGTCTTGGACCCGATCAGGCAGATGGATCAGGTCTACACCGACAAGCAAGGCAGCAGAATCGCCGGGCACGACGCCTATCGCCCCGACCCCACAGCGGCAGATCGATTGCGTGTCCATCTGCCCGGCGTCGTCCTCATCGACGAGATCGACGTGCACCTTCACATGAGCTGGCAGAAGAAGATCGGGGAATGGCTCAAGGAGCACTTCCCAGCCATCCGGTTCATCGTGACGTCGCACAGTCCCTACATCTGCCAGAGCTCCGATCCCGATGGGTTGATCCGGCTTCCCGGTATCGGGAGAACCTACCGCCCGAGGTCGTCGACGGGGATCAGCACCCAGGAGCCCATCACCGGCCGCCACGCCGGGAGGACCCGGCGGTGGACCTCGGTGAGGTCGATCTCACCGGGCGTCGTGAGCGCGGTGGGGGGCCGGGTGAGCACGGGGGGAGTTGTCGCGGGGCGCTGTGCCGTCCGACGCTGCTGGAAGAACGCCTGTTCCTCATCCGCCGGCAAAGGAGAGCGGTTATGCCTCACATCACCCTGGGGTCGGACGCGCCGGGAATCCGCGGCCTCTTCGAGTTCCGTCCCGAGACCGCACGTCCGCTCAACGCGCTCGTGGAGACGCTGCTTCGTGGTGACAACACCCTGTCACGGGGCGAGCGGGAGCTGATCGCGGCGTACGTGTCGGCGTTGAACGAGTGCCGCTTCTGCTACTCCTCCCATGCCGCCTTCGCCGCCGCCCAGCTGCCGCAGGGGATGACGCTCGTCGAGCAGGTGCGGCGGGACCCGGCGACGGCCCCGATCCCGGCCAAGCTGCGGGCCCTGCTGGACATCGCCGCGGCCGTCCAGCGCGGCGGGCGCGAGGTCGGCGAGCAGGAGGTGGCCGCGGCGCTGGCCGAGGGCGCGACCGACCTGGAGATCCACGACACCGTGCTCATCGCCGCGGCCTTCTGCATGTTCAACCGCTACGTCGACGGCCTCGCCACGGTCGCGCCCGACGACCCCGACGGGTACGCCGCCGTCGCCCAGTGGATCCTCTCGGAGGGCTATGTTGCCGAGCCGCCCAAGGTGGAGGCCGCTGCGCGCCCCTGACGGGTCACAGCCCCAGCGCATCCGCGGCGAGCCGGGTGCCCTCCAGCCGAGCGTCGATCTTGGCGAACGCCGTCTCCCGCGACGTCGAGGTGTCGTCGGCGAACGGCGCGAACCCGCAGTCGTCGCAGGTGCCGAGCCGCTCGGGCGGAATGTGCCGGGCGGCCTCCAGGACGCGGTCGCGCACCTGCTCGCTCGTCTCGACCACGGGATCGATCGGATCGACGACGCCGACGAAGATCCTGGCGTCGGCCGGGAGGACGTCCGCGATGACAGCGAGCACCCGCTCCCGGTCGGGCTCGCTGGCGAGCTGGACGTAGAAGTTGCCCGCCTGCAGGCGGAACAGCCTCGGCAGCAGATCGACGTAGTCCACATCGGCGCTGTGCGTGGAGTCCTGGTCGCCGCCCGGGCAGGTGTGCACGCCGATCCGGGCGCGCTCGGCCGCCGTGAAGCGCTCCAGCACCCGGTTGTTGAGCGCGACGAAATCGTCCAGCAGGCCGCCGGAGGGGTCGAGCTTGAGCGACAGGCGGCCCTCGGTGAAGTCCAGTTGCACCACGTGGGCGCCCGCGTCGAGACAGGCACGGATGTCCGCTTCGGCCTCGGCGGCCAGATCGTCGAGGAACTCCTCACGGGGGTAGCCGTCGAGCCCCTCGGCCGGATACAGCAGGCTCAGCGCGGAGGGCGCGATCACCGCCTGCTTGACCGGCAGGTCCGTGTGCCGCCGGGCGGCCAGCAGGTACGTGTCGGCGCGGGTGGCGTAGCGGAACGGCCCCTCGGCGAGCCGGGGCAGTTGCCGGGTGTGGCCGTCGGCGAACGGGATGACGGCACCGTCCGGAGCGAGGGTCTCCAGTCCCGCGACGGGGTAGGTGGCGAAGCTCGGCTTGGCCTGCTCGCCGTCGACCACGACCGGGCAGCCGATCCGCTCCAGCCTGCCGATGGT
The DNA here is from genome assembly GCF_008728085.1 of Microbispora cellulosiformans. Lineage (NCBI taxonomy): Bacteria > Bacillati > Actinomycetota > Actinomycetes > Streptosporangiales > Streptosporangiaceae > Microbispora > Microbispora cellulosiformans. The sequence goes on from NZ_VYTZ01000002.1 coordinate 798,529, forward strand.
GTCGGCGACGGCCTCCTCCTGCCGCGCGGCGAGTTCGCCGTCCTTCACCCGCCCCTCGGCGTGACCGGCCAGAGCGGCCAAGAGGGACGCGGGGCGGGGGATACTGCCGATGGGTTCGGTGGGGATGCTCATGGCGTGAGCGTAAGTGACGCTTCGTGGCCGTTCAATCACCTTTCGGTAAGCGCCCCTACCACACGCCCCGGATCGGTGACCGCCTCACTCCTCTGCCGGCTCCCCTGTCACGACCGCCCCCGTGGCGTACGCCCGATGCGGCAGGATGGGATCCGTGACGCCTTCCCCAGCGGTCGTCCAGCCGGACCGGGAACTCGTCGAAGAGATCCTGGACGAGCTGGACATCGAGCACACGATAGACACAGAGGGCGACCTGGCGATCTCCACCGCCCACCTCACCATCTTCTTCCTGTTCGGCAAGGAGGGAGACCTGTTCACGGTCCGCACCTTCTACGACAGGCCGTACTCGGTGGACGACAAGCCGATGCTGCTCACGGCGCTCAACGAGTGGAACGCCGACACCATGTGGCCGAAGGTCTACACCTTCACCCAGGACAACGGCGCCCTCCGGCTGGTCGGAGACTCCCAGCTCTACATCGGCGCGGGAGTGACCAGGGAGCATCTGAGCACGGTGATCGCCCACTGGGTCAGGTTCTCGATCAAGTTCTACCGCTGGCTCACCGGCCGGATCGCCTTCGAGACCGGCTGACCGGCCGCCCGAACCGTCCCGGGCCGCCGATCCAGGCCGGCCCGGGATCGGCGCTCAGGCCTCGGCGAGGGCGGCGCGCAGCTCCGCGACGGTGAGACGCGGGCCGTACGCGGGCCTGTCCCGCTGGAAGCGGCGTCCCTCCGCGAGCGGGCCGGCGTCGACCACGTCGAAGCCGAAGGAGTCGATCAGCTCGGCGACCCGCTTCTTCGCCTCGGCGTCGTCACCCGCGATGGGCAGCGCCCGCCGGTTCTCCGCGCCCGCGGGCAGGCCCTGCTCGGCCAGGTGGACGTGGCTGATGGAGTTGAAGGCCTTCACGACGCGGGCCTCGGGCAGGTGCGCGGCGAGCACCTCGCTGTCGCTGGTCTCATCCGAGTCGATCTCGGGGAAACGACCGTCCCGCTCGAAGTAGTAGTTGTTCGTGTCGATCACCGTCTTCCCTCTCAGCGGCTCGGCCGGGACCTCCCGGTATCGCCCGAAGGGAATCGTGACGACGACGATGTCGCCCGCCTCCGCGGCCTCGGCCGGGGTTGCGGCACGCGCGGCCGGGCCCAGCCGGGCCACGAGGTCGGAGAGCGTCTGGGGCCCGCGGGAGTTGCTCAGCACCACTGAGTGGCCGGCGTCGACCGCCAGCTTCGCCAGGGTGCCGCCGATCTTGCCGCTGCCGATGAATCCGATGACCATGGCTGCGGCAACACGGGAACCCCCGGTGTCATTCCCGGCCGGCGGAGGCGAGCCGCACCGACGCGGGGCTACTTAGCCGAGGACGATCGTCGTCAGGGCGCGTGGTGCGATCGTCACGCCCTTGTCCCGCAGAGGGATGGGGGCCACGGCGTTGTTCTCGTCGGTCAGGTAGGCCCTGGCCCGGCCATGGCCCTTGATCTTGTCCCAGGTGACGGGCTCCGTGCCCGTGTTGAGGATCTCGACGACGCGGGAACCGTCGGCGTTGCGGAACGCGGAGACCTTCAGGCCGGGGTCGGAGGCCGTCGCCCCGAGCCGCACCGCGCCGGGCCTGATGAACCTGCTGTAGGCGGCCATCGCCCACAGCCGCTTCGACACCTGGTAGGTCTTCGTCGTGGTGTCGATGCGGATGAACGCCCTGGTGGCCCCGCTCGAAGCCCCCAGCCAGTAGATGTAGCCGGACACGTCGCCGAGCGTCAGCGCGTCGTTGACGGCCTGCGCGACCGTCATGCCGTCCTGGCCGCTGCCGTCGTCCCACTTCTCGTCCCACGTGCTGCCGCCGGGGCCCCACTCCGACATCCAGGTGTTGCGGTCCGTCGGCAGCGGGGAGGTCGGGGGGCTGGCGTAGGAGTGTCCGCTGTGCACCCTCACCCAGCGGGCGGCCTCGGGGTCGGCCTCGATCGCCTGCGTGTACGTCTTGGCCTGGTCCCAGCCGAACGAGTCGCAGCACACCATGTTCACGCCCGCGGCCCTGGCGACCGGGCCGAGCACCTTGACGAACCGGGCGGCCTCCTCGGGGGTGAAGCGCATGGATTCGTAGCCGGCCGTCCAGTCGGGCTCGTTCGTGAAGCCCAGGTCGGTGATCCTGATGCCTTCCCGCGCGTAGAACTTCGTGTACTGCACGAGATAGTTCGCGTACGCCCGCTGCCACTCCGGCAGCAGCGTGCCGCCGTTCCTCGCGTCGCCGTTGTCCTTCATGTAGCCGGGCGCGCTCCACGCGTCGGCGAAGAAGCGGTTCACCCCGTACCTCTGGGCGGCCCTGGCCATCCAGACCTGGCTGTTGTCGTCACCGTCCCAGACGTACCTGGGTGGCGCCGTCGGGCCGCCCGGGTCGTCCGGCTGGATCGAGACCATCTGGTCGTACGGGCTGCCCGCCGGCCTCGCTCCGATGCCGAGCCGGAGAATGCTGAGCCCGGCCCCCTTCTCACGGCTGAACCACAGATCGAGGATCTCCTGCTGCTTGTCCTCCGGCAGGGCCTTGATCAGCTCGTTCCGCCGGAACGCGGTGGAGACGCCGAACCCGTCGATCTTCTGGTATTTCACGCTGTTGTCGATGTCGATGGTGACCGTCGACGCGGCCGCCGGCTGTGCCTGCCCGATCAGTGGAGCGACGAGCAGTGCGGCCGCGAGGGCGTGTTTACGCATGGCTACTCCGGTGTCGAGGGGTTTGTGCGCCCATGAAGGCACCTCGGGACAGGGCCGGCGTCGCGTGGCCGCGGCGCGGCGCTGAGCGGTCGGTGGGGGCTCATGCCGAGGGCGACACCGGATCGGAACACTCACAGAGATAACACGCCGAAAGATTTGACTCAATATATCAGGAACAATTCCGAAAATTTCGGTTCATCGTGCCAGGAGAGGAGCACCCGCGATTCGGGCCCGTCTCCCCTGTTCAACGCCTTGGTGGCGGGCCTGTGGAGGGCGCTCCTCCCGGCCGTGCGGTACTGAACGACGCACGCACGGCACTCGACGGGCACCGATGATCCGTTCACAGTTCGAAGCGGAAACTATCGCATCGTGATCGAAACTTTCGATGGCATCCGTCCCTGCGGTCATCTCACGCGAGGAAGGGGACCGGCGAGTCCGCCGGCCCCCTTCCCTCACGGGGTGTGACCCGAGGTCAGCTGCAGCCGCTGGTGCTGCCGCAGCCCTCGCAGACGTAGCAGCTTCCGGCCGGGCGCATCTTCGTGCCGCAGGTCAGGCACAGCGGCGCGTCCGCCGTACGGCCCTGGTGGCTCTCCAGGGAGGCCCCGGACCGGCGCGGCTCGGGCGCCGCCGCCGGCTGCGCCACCCCCTCGACCGGCGCGTCGGCACGCTTCTCGATGGGCGCCGACTGCGCCAGCGCGGCGGTGTCGACGTCCTGGATCGCGCCCGGGTCCTCGCCACGCTGCTGCGCGGCCCGCTCCGAGGCGGAGAAGATGCCGAGGGCCGCCCTGTCCTCGTACGGCAGGTAGTCGAGCGCGAGCCGCCGGAAGATGTAGTCCATCACGGACTGCGCCATCCGGACGTCCGGGTCGTCGGTCATCCCGGCGGGCTCGAACCGCATGTTGACGAACTTCTGCACATACGTGTCCAGCGGCACGCCGTACTGGAGGCCGATCGAGATCGCCACCGAGAAGGCGTCCATCACCCCCGCGAGCGTGCTGCCCTGCTTGGACATCTTGAGGAAGACCTCGCCCACGCCGTCGTCGGGGTAGGACGAGGCGGTCATGTAGCCCTTGGCCCCGCCCACCGTGAAGCGGGTGGTGGTGCTGGGCCGCTGGTTCGGCATCCGCCGCCGGGTCGGGCGCGCGACCTCCACGACCTGGACGACCGGCTCCTTCTCGGCGACCTCCGCGGCGGGCGCCTCCTCGGAGGTCTTCTTCGCGATCGACAGCGGCTGGCCGACCTTGCAGTTGTCGCGGTAGACGGCCAGCGCCTTGAGGCCGAGCCGCCAGCCCTCCAGGTAGACCTGCTCGATGTCGTCCACCGTGGCCGACTCGGGCAGGTTCACGGTCTTGGAGATCGCGCCGGACAGGAACGGCTGGACCGCCGCCATCATCCGGACGTGGCCCATCGGGGCGATGGCCCGCTCCCCCATCGCGCAGTCGAACACCTCGTAGTGCTCCTGCCGCAGGCCGGGAGCGTCCACGACGTGACCGTGCTCGGCGATGTACTCGACGATCGCCTCGACCTGCTCCTCCAGGTAGCCAAGCTGGCGCAGCGCCCGCGGGATCGTCTGGTTGACGATCTGCATCGAGCCGCCGCCGACGAGCTTCTTGAACTTCACCAGCGCCAGGTCGGGCTCGATGCCGGTGGTGTCGCAGTCCATCATCAGCCCGATGGTTCCCGTGGGCGCCAGCAGCGAGGCCTGCGCGTTCCGGTAGCCGTTCTTCTCCCCGGTGCGGAGGCACTCCTGCCACTGCCGGGTGGCCTCGGCGTGCAGGGCCTTGTCCATGTCGTCGAGCGTGCGCAGGTCGTCGTTGGCCGCGGCGTGCTTGCGCATGACCCGCTTGTGCGGCTCCGCGTTGCGCTGGTAGCCGTCGTACGGGCCGACGATCCCGGCGAGCTCGGCCGAGCGGCGGTAGGACACGGCGGTCATGAGCGAGGTGATGCCCGCGGCGATCGCCCGGCCGCCGTCGGAGTCGTACGCGTGGCCGGTCGCCATCAGCAGCGCGCCCAGGTTGGCGTAGCCGATGCCGAGCTGCCGGTACGCCCGGGTGGTCTCGGCGATCTTCTGCGTCGGGAAGTCGGCGAAGGTGATGGAGATGTCCATCGCCGTGATGATCAGCTCGGTGATCTTCACGAAGGTCGCGACGTCGAAGCTGTCGTCGTCGCGCAGGAACTTCAGCAGGTTGATCGAGGCGAGGTTGCAGGAGGAGTTGTCCAGGTGGACGTACTCCGAGCAGGGGTTGCTCGCCGTGATGCGCCCGGTCTCCGGGCAGGTGTGCCAGTCGTTGATCGTGTCGTCGTACTGCACGCCGGGGTCGGCGCACTCCCAGGCCGCCTGCGCCATCTTGCGGAACAGCGACCGGGACTCCACCTCCTCGATGACCTCGCCCGTCAGCCGGGCCCGCAGGCCGAAGTTCGATCCGGCCTCCACGGCGCGCATGAACTCGTCCGAGACGCGGACCGAGTTGTTGGCGTTCTGGTACTGGACGGACACGATGTCCTTGCCGCCGAGGTCCATGTCGAACCCGGCGTCGCGCAGCGCGCGGACCTTGTCCTCCTCGCGCGCCTTGGTCTCGATGAACTCCTCGATGTCGGGGTGGTCCACGTCGAGGACGACCATCTTCGCCGCCCTGCGGGTGGCGCCGCCCGACTTGATGGTCCCGGCGGAGGCGTCGGCGCCGCGCATGAACGAGACCGGGCCGCTCGCCGTGCCGCCGCTGGACAGCAGCTCCTTGGACGAGCGGATCCGGGAGAGGTTGACCCCCGAGCCCGAGCCGCCCTTGAAGATCACACCCTCTTCCTTGTACCAGTCGAGGATCGACTCCATCGTGTCGTCCACCGCGAGGATGAAACACGCGCTGACCTGCTGGGGGGAGCGGGTGCCGACGTTGAACCAGACCGGGGAGTTGAAGCTGAAGGTCTGGTGGATCAGCGCGTGCTTGAGCTCGTGGTCGAAGATCTCCGCGTCCTCCTCGGAGGCGAAGTAGCCGTTCTCGACGCCGGTCCGGGTGTAGACGCCCACCACCCGGTCGACGAGCTGCCGCAGGCTCGACTCGCGCTGCGGGGTGCCCACCGCACCCCGGAAGTACTTGGTGGTCACGATGTTGGCGGCGTTGACCGACCAGAAGGCCGGGAACTCCACGCCGTGCTGCTCGAAGTTGACCGAGCCGTCGCGCCAGTTGGTCATCACGACGTCGCGCCGCTCCCAGCGGACCTCGTCGTACGGGTGGACGCCCGGGGTGGTGAAGATGCGCTTCATCTTCAGGCCCTTGCGCGGACGCCTCGCTCCCCGGCCTCCCGCACCCGCCTCTGTGCCGCTCACGGTCTCCGTCATGACTTCCCCCTCCCGGGGCCCGATGGAGCCCCTCTTTCCGACCACGCTCGTTACACCCTCATCGTCGCGCCGCACGGCTCGCTCCTCGCCCCGCCCGCCGGCCCGGCGGCTACTCCCCGCCGCCGTGGGCCGCCCTGAGCCGCTCGATCTCGGCTTCGAAGTCCGCCAGCGTCTCGAAGCTCCGGTAGACCGACGCGAACCGCAGGTACGCCACCTCGTCCAGGTCGCGGAGCGGGCCCAGGATGGCCAGCCCCACTTCGTGCGAGGCGATCTCCGCGGCGCCGGTGGCCCGGATGGTCTCCTCCACGCGCTGCCCGAGCTGGGCGAGGGAGTCCTCGCCGACCGGGCGCCCCTGACAGGCCCGCCGTACGCCCGCGACGACCTTCTCCCGGGAGAACGGCTCGGTGACCCCGCTGCGTTTGCTCACCATGAGCAGCACGGTCTCCTGAGTGGTGAACCTGCGCCCGCATTCGGGGCAGGTGCGGCGGCGGCGGATGGCCGCCCCGTCTTCGGCTGCGCGGCTGTCCACGACCCGTGTGTCCGGGTGGCGACAGAACGGACAGTGCACTTCATCGCCTCCCTGAACGCACATCCCGAACACAAGGTGTAGTGAACTTACACCGCTGTGACTACTAGATGTTGGGGTCCAACGGTAGAAGTGCCCGTCCTTGAACGCAAGTCGAACCGGCCGTGGCGGGGGAAGTTCCTGTTCGCCGCGCGTGTCGCCCCACGCGCCCCAGGCGCATCCCCTGCCCCGGGCGCGGGGGAATAGGCCGTACGGCATTTTCGCGCCGGGATTTCTCCATTCCTTCTGAGCTGGGCGTACGACCGGCCAGGAAGATCGGGTAAATCGAACACGGGATCGATCGAACTCCCGTACGATGAGGAGAACGGCGAGATCGGCGATTTCGCTGGATATCGAACAATTGTTTGACGGTGATCTTGAATCGCGGTACGGTCGCTCTGTGCGACATGAGGAACACGGATTGAGAGGTGGCATCGTGAGTGACCGAAGTGAGCAGGCGAATGGCGTCGGCGACCTCGCGGTTCGTCGGCGCGACTCGCTTGGCCTCACCCCCAGGCAGCGGAAGATCCTCGAGGTGATCCGCGACTCGGTCCAGCAGCGCGGCTATCCGCCGTCCATGCGGGAGATCGGGGAGGCCGTCCAGCTGACCAGCACCTCCAGCGTGTCGCACCAGCTCACGGCGCTCCAGCGTAAGGGCTACCTCCGCCGGGACCCGCACCGCCCCCGGGCGCTGGAGGTCAGGCTCCCCGGCGAGCCGGTCCTGTGGGTCGACCCGGACGCCGCCGAGGAGGAGACCGGCTTCAACCGGCCCACCGCGGCGTACGTGCCGCTGGTCGGCCGCATCGCCGCCGGTGGCCCCATTCTCGCCGAGCAGAGCATCGAGGACGTGTTCGCGCTGCCCAAGCAGCTTGTCGGCGAGGGCACGCTGTTCCTGCTCCAGGTCTCCGGCGACTCGATGATCGAGGCCGCCATCGCCGACGGGGACTGGGTCGTGGTGCGGCAGCAGCCGGTCGCCGACAACGGCGACATCGTCGCGGCGATGATCGACGGCGAGGCCACCGTGAAGACGTTCAAGCGCAAGGACGGGCACGTGTGGCTGGTGCCGCACAACCCGAACTACGAGCCGATCCCCGGCGACGAGGCCACCGTGCTCGGCAAGGTCACGGCCGTCCTGCGCAAGCTGTAGATCCTGTGCCGGCGTCCCGCCGCGGGACGCCGGCATGATCACTCTCCGGATGACCGATATCTGGCGATTAGGGTGAGTCCCGTGAAACTCGACTCGCTCTCCCTGGAGGCCGCCCGCGCCCGTGACGGGATCAAGTGGGCCCTGGCCGCGCCCGGTGTCATCCCCGCCTGGGTCGCCGACATGGACTTTCCCGTGCCCGAGGCGGTCCGGGAGGCCGTCGCGCGCCGCGCGGCCACGGATCTCGGTTACCCCGCGTGGCTGGACCAGCCGACCGCCGGGCTGCTGGCGGAGGCCTTCGCCGAGCGGATGGAGGCGAGGTACGGCTGGCGGGCCGATCCCGCGCACGTGCGGTCCTACACCGACATCAACCAGGCTCTCCAGGTGCTGCTGCACCTCATGACCGAGCCCGGCGACGCCGTGGCGCTGCACGTCCCGGCCTACGACCCCTTCCTCGTCACCGTCACCGGGATGGGCCGCCGCCTGGTGCCGATGCCGCTGACGGCCGAGGGCCGGTTCGAGGTCCCCGCCGAGCCCGTACGCGTGCTCCTTCTGGTGAACCCGCAGAATCCGTCGGGCCGGTCGTTCACCCGGGAGGAGCTGGAGGGGCTCGCCGCGTACGCCGACCGGCACGGCACGCTGGTGATCGCGGACGAGATCCACGCCGACCTGACGTACGCCCCGGCCCGGCACATCCCGTTCGCCACGATCCTGCCCGAGCGGACGGTCACGCTGACCTCCGCCAGCAAGGCGTTCAACATGGGCGGGCTGCGCTGCTCGGTGGCCCATCTGGGCGCCAGGGACGTCAGGGACGCGCTCGGCCGTCAGCCCGCGCACCTCTACGGCGCGCCGAGCGTCCTCGGCGTGGAGGCCACGGTGGCCGCGTGGCGGCACGGCCACACGTGGCTGGAGGAGGTGCTGGCGATCCTGGACCGCAACCGCCGGCTCGTCGCCGAGCGGCTCCCGGCCGGGGTGGGGTACCGCCTGCCCGAGGCCACCTATCTCGCATGGCTCGACTTCGGCATCCCCGACGCCGCCTCCTTCGTCGAGCGGGAGGCCCGGGTCAGGCTCAACCCGGGCCCCAACTACGGAGGCGGCGACACGTTCGCCCGCCTCAACTTCGCGACGTCGGCGCCGATCCTGGAGGAGATCCTGGCCAGGATCGCCGCCGCGCTGAAGTGATCCGCTCGCTCAGCTCGCCGTGCAGGTGACCTGCGACGGCACGCCGTTGGTGCCGGACCAGCTCGCGTTGAACCCGAACGCCGTGGACGCCCCGGCGCCGAGCGCGCCGTTGTAGGACATGTTCGTCACCGTGACGTTGGATCCGCTCGCGCTGAGCGTGCCGTTCCAGAGCTGGCTGATGCTCTGCCCGTTCGGGAAGGCCCACTTCACGGTCCAGCCCGAGATGGCGGAGCCGCCCGCCTTCACCGTGACCTCACCCTGGAAGCCGCCGCTGTACTGGTTGACGACCTTGTAGGTGGCGGTGCAGGACTTGCCCCCGTTCCCGCTGGGGGACGCGGACGGTGACGCTGATGGGGACGCCGACGGGGACGCCGACGGAGAGGCCGAGGGGGACGCCGACGGGGACACCGACGGGGACACCGACGGAGAGGCCGAGGGCGACTGCGGATTGCCGCCCACCGGCGGGATCAGGTACGGCGAGATGATGCTCTGCTTGGCCTGGTCGACGGTGGCCCAGTCGTCCTTCAGAATGCCGCCCGTGTCACCCGAGTTGGGGTTCCACGACCAGTAGGTGAAGGACATGCCGTTCACGCCGGTGCCCAGGTACTTCATGAGCTCCTGGAGCCAGATCTTGTCGGTGTTGCTGGCCAGCGTGGTGCCGAACTCGCCCACCATGATCGGCGCGATGTTCTGCTTGTAGATGTAGCCGAAGTACTTGTCCCAGATGGCCGGCATGTTCGCCGGGTACGTCGGGTCGTCGAACCACGGCTGGTGGTAGACCGACGTGGCGTACTCGTGCGGCGAGTAGACGAGCCGGTTGGCGACGTTCAGCCGGACGGGGAACTGCCCGGCCTTGGTGAGGTTGCCGCCCCACCAGCCGCAGTCCTCGTCGTTGCTGGTGTCGTTGTCCCAGACGTTGGACAGGCCGCCGCTCGGGCAGCTCACGCCCTCCACGAAGATCAGCCAGTTGGGCTGGACGGAGAGGATCGCGTTGCCCGCCCGCTCGGCCGCGAGCCGCCAGTCGCGCGCCTGGTCGCCGCAGCCCCAGCAGGAGCCGGTAGCGTTCGGGTTGGTGCCGTCGGCGTGCGGCTCGTTGTGCAGGTCGGCCCCGATGACCGTGGTGTTGCCGGCGTAGTGCTGGGCCAGCGACTTCCAGTCGGCGAGCCAGGTCGACTCCGGCACGGTCGAGGTGTACCACAGCGCCGTCTGACCCGCGCTGGTCGGCCGGTGCCGGTCGAGGATGATCCGCATGCCCTTCTGGCCCGCGTAGTCCACGACCTTGTCGAGGATCTGCAGCGGGGACAGGCCGATGAGATCGGGGTTGGATGCGGTGTTGACGCTCGTCGCCTGCGCGCCCGGCTTCAGCGCGTCGTCGGAGAACGGCACCCGGATCGTGTTGTAGCCCAGGTTCGCCATGAGGTCGAGCTGGCTCCTCCACGGGTTGCTGGCCCACAGCCCGTGGAAGGTCTTGTTGTCGGTCTCCATGCCGAACCAGTTGATGCCGGTCAGCCGGACGGTGGCGCCGGTGCTGTCGACGATCTTGTTCCCGCTGGTGTGCAGGTAGCCGGTGCCCGTGCCGGCCGCGTTCGCCGGTGAACCGGTGGCGACGAGCACGGTCGCCGCCATCGCGACGGCGGTCGCCAGCCCGCCGAGAATGCGTCTGTACAAGACGTGCCTCCCACGCGGGGCGCACGCCACCGGTGAGCCGTACGGTCAGGCGCGCACCCCAGACCACCGCCGGAGCGGTGGTGGTCGCGGCATGCCCTGACCGCACGCCTCATCTGTATGAGTGGTTTTGTGGCTCGGGCGTAATTTTGTCCGGACAGCTGCCCGATCGTCAACGTCCGCTCACGGGACGATGTTGACGAGCTTCGGCGCCCGCACGATGACCTTGCGCGGCGCGCCGTCCAGGTACGCCCTGACCTTCTCCGACTCCAGGGCCAGCGCCTCCAGGTCGGCCTCGGAGATGTCCGGGGACACCTCCAGCCGGTCGCGGACCTTGCCCGCCACCTGGACCACGGCCGTGACCGACTCCTGCACCAGCAGCGCCGGGTCGGCCTGCGGCCAGCCCGCCTTCGCGACCGACGGCGCGTGGCCGAGCCGCTCCCAGCCCTCCTCCGCGACGTACGGCGCGACCAGCGACAGCATGACCGCCAGGGTCTCGGCGGCCTCGCGGACGGCGGGGTCGGCGGCGCCGGGGCCGGCGTCGATCGCCTTGCGGGCGGCCGAGGTCAGCTCCATCATGCGGGCCACCGCGACGTTGAAGCGGTGGCCGTCGACGAGCCGGGTGACCTCGTCGATGGTCCGGTGGGTGACCTTGCGCAGTTCGACGTCGCCGCCGGAGAAGCCCGTCCCGGGGGCGGACGCCGCTCCGGCCTCCGTCATCACGCGGAACGCGCGGGCCAGGAACTTCTGCGACGCGGCCGGCGAGACGTCGGCCCAGTCGATGTCGTCCTCCGGCGGCCCGGCGAAGATCATCGTCAGCCGGACGGCGTCCACGCCGTAGTTGTCGATCTGCTCGCCCAGGTCCACGCCGTTGCCCAGCGACTTCGACATCGCCTTGCCCCGGTTGATCACTTGGCCCTGGTTGAGCAGGCGCTCGAAGGGCTCGACGAAGTCCACCATGCCCATGTCGTGCAGGACCTTGGTGAAGAACCGCGCGTACAGCAGGTGGAGCACGGCGTGCTCGACGCCGCCGACGTACTGGTCGATCGGGCCCCACTTGCCGACCTTCTCCACGTCGAAGGGGCCGTCGGTGTAGCCCGGGTCGCAGTAGCGCAGGAAGTACCACGACGAGTCGACGAAGGTGTCCATCGTGTCGGTGTCCCGCTGGGCGGAGCCGCCGCACTTGGGGCAGGAGACGTTGACCCAGTCCGTGGCGGCGGCCAGCGGCGAGACGCCCTTCGGCTTGAGGTCCGCGCCGCGCAGGTCGGGCAGCGTGACCGGCAGCTGGTCGTCCGGCACCGGGACCTCGCCGCAGTCCAGGCAGTGGATGATCGGAATCGGCGTGCCCCAGAACCGCTGCCGCGACAGCAGCCAGTCGCGCAGGCGGTAGTTGACCGCGGCCCTGCCGGTGCCGCGCTCCTCCAGGACCTCGATGATCTTCTGGATCGCCTCGGCCTTCGTCAGCCCGTCGAGGGGGCCGGAGTTGACCAGCGTGCCCTCGCCGGGGGTGGCGACACCGGTCTCGCCCGGGTCGGCCAGGCCGGTGTGCACGACGACCTTCACCGGCAGGCCGAATTTCCGCGCGAAGTCGAGGTCGCGCTGGTCGTGGGCGGGCACCGCCATGATCGCGCCATGGCCGTAGTCGGACAGCACGTAGTCGGCGGCCCAGACGGGGATGCGCTCCCCGCTGACCGGGTTGACCGCGTAGACGCCCAGGAAGACGCCGGTCTTCTCCTTCTCGGTGGACAGCCGCTCGATGTCGGAGAGCTTGGCGACCTCGGCGCGGTAGGCGGCCAGCGCCTCGGCCTGCTCGGGGGCGACGATCTCCTCCGCCAGCGGGGCGTCCGCCGCGACGACGAAGAACGTCGCGCCGTACAGCGTGTCGGGGCGGGTGGTGTAGACGGTGACCGGCTCGTCGCGGCCCTCGATCTCGAACCGGACGTCGGCGCCGGTGGAGCGGCCGATCCAGTTGCGCTGCATCGTCAGGATACGCTCGGGCCAGCCGTCCTGGATCCGCGCCATGTCGTCGAGCAGGCGGTCGGCGTAGTCAGTGATCTTGAAGTACCACTGGGTCAGCTCGCGGCGGACGACGTCGGCGCCGCAGCGCTCGCACTTGCCCGCGACGACCTGCTCGTTCGCCAGCACGGTCTGGTCCTGAGGGCACCAGTTGACCAGGCCGCCCTTGCGGTAGGCCAGGCCCCGCTCGTAGAAGCGGGTGAACAGCCACTGGTTCCAGTGGTAGTACTCCGGGTCGCTGGTGTGCAGGCGGCGCGACCAGTCGAAGGAGATCGCGTACCGCTTGAACGAGTTCGCCTGTGTCTCGATGTTCGCGTACGTCCACTCGGCCGGGTGGGCGTTGCGCTTGATCGCGGCGTTCTCGGCGGGCAGGCCGAAGGAGTCCCACCCGATGGGGTGCAGGACGTTGTAGCCCTTCTGGAACCAGTACCGCGCGACGACGTCGCCGATCGCGAAGACCTCGCCGTGTCCCATGTGGAGGTCGCCGGAGGGGTAGGGGAACATGTCGAGCATGTACTTGCGCGGCCTGGTGTCCGCGGCGTCCTCGACCGCCGCGAAGGGGTTCGACTCCTCCCACCGCGGCAGCCACTTGGCCTGCAGCGCCTGCGGGTCGTACACCGGCTCGTCCACTTCCACTCCTCGCCCGGCGGCAGAATCAGGGTTGATGACGCCCGCCCGGGCAACCCCTGCCATACGATCGGGGCGGCCCGCGCCTGCGCGCTCTCACGCGCCGAGCTGTGAGACGGATGCCCCAAGTACGGGGTGGCCCAGTGCAGGTGACGCAGTGCAGGGTGGCGGCACGCGTGTCAAGCGTAGCGCAGTCGCCCATGTGGCCGCGGTTCCGATCATCCGGGGCTGACCTTGCGTGTCAAAGTGCGATACCCGATGGTGATAGTTCCGTTGTGACCTCTTATGTCCGCTCGCTTACTGTGCTTGCGTGGCCAACTCTTTCCCGCCTCCGGACTTGCCGATGCAGGACCCGCCCACCGACCCCACCGGTGAGCAGTTCCGCGGGGCATTCTCCGGTTTCGCTGCGGCAGCCCCCGGCTCCCATGAGATCATGCCAGGCACCCCCAATTCGGGCATGATCTCGGGAGGTAGCGTGCCCTCGGACCGCAGCGAGCCCCAGCGGGCGCCGGCCTGGCCGGAGGTCCCCCCGGCCTGGCCCGAGATCCCTCCGCCGGCCTCCTTCACGCCCACTGTGCGCTCCTTCGTCGAGGGCGCGCCGCGCGACACGGACGCGGCGACCATGGCGGGCCCCCCGCCCGGCGCGGCCCCGCGCATGCCCACCCCCGCCTTCGGCGAGCCCGGCCCGCCGCCGCGGTCCCCCGCGGGCCCGGCCGGCCCCGCCACCCCGGCCGCCCCGTTCACCCCCTCGGTCCGGTCGTACGCCGAGACCTCCCAGCCCGTCTCGCCGCCGTCCCGGCCCGTCCCCCCGCACGCCCAGCCGCCCATGTCGACGGCTCCGCCGCCCCCGCCCCAGCCGGACGACCCGTACCGGCCGTTCGTGACGGCGGGACAGATCAGCGGGCCCAAGACGCCTCCGGCGCACCGGCAGCAGGAGCTGTGGAACACGGTCTTCGGGGAGAACTACCGGGCGATCGACGAGTACGAGGACGACGGGCCCGGCCGTCCGGTCTGGCTGTACGCGCTGGTGGCCTCGGTCGTGGCCGTGCTGGTGGCGGTGCTGGTCTGGGCGTTCGGCGCCGGGCCGCTCAGCTCGGGCAGGTCGGCCGAGGCGGCGACCCCGCCCAAGCCCTCGGCCACCGCGCCCCGCGCCAGTGCCAAGCCACAGGCACAGGTGCCGCAACTGCCCGTCTACGAGGGCACCGCCTCCCCGGTGAAGGGCGTGCTCACCGACACCGCCGGCCGGATCACGCTGCCGAGGCTCGGCGGCCCCTGGCAGGCGGACACCGACCCCGCCCAGACCAAGGCGACGTACGGCTTCACCACCCGGCAGTACGTGCCCGCCGGCATGACCACCAAGGGCAAGCGGGAGTTCGCCGTGGTGATGTCGGGGCCGCTGGCGCAGTCGCTCGCGGTGAAGTACACCACGCCCGACAAGATGGGCTCCGTCCTCAGCGCGGTCATGTACCGCGCGCGGCTGACGCAGTTCCCCAAGGACAACAAGGTCACCAAGACCGCGCAGCAGCGCCTGTCGCGGGGCGGCATGACCGGTCTGCTGGCCTCCTACAAGGTGACCGCCGACGGCGGCTCCACCACGGTCGTGATCGCCGCCGTCGACACCGGCGCGGACCTTCCCACGATCGTCTACATGGCGGTGCCGGAGCTGAAGAACGACCTGCTGCCCGACGTCAACACGGTGGTCCGCTCGATCAAGCCGATCCGCTGAGGACCCGCCCCGCCGTCAGAACACGCGCCGTCAGAACGTGCAGGGCATGTGCTTGATGCCGTTGATGAAGCTGGACAGCAGGCGCTCCGGCTCGCCCGCCTCGATGCGGGGGACCCGGCGCAGCAGTTCGCGGAACATCACGGTGATCTCGCGGCGGGCCAGGTGGGCGCCGAGGCAGAAGTGAGGGCCGGGGCCGCCGAACCCGACGTGCGGGTTGGGGTCGCGCGTGATGTCGAACCGCAGCGGGTCGGCGAACACCCGCTCGTCCCGGTTGGCCGCCCAGTAGAACAGCAGCACCTTCTCGCCCGCGCGGTAGCGCGTGCCGTTCATCTCGTGGTCCCGGGTGACCTTGCGGCGCATGTAGTTGACCGGCGCCGCCAGCCGGACGATCTCCTCGACGGCGCGCGGCGCGCGGCCCTCGAAGTCCTCCAGCCAGAGCCGCCGCTGCCCGGGGTTGAGGGTGAGCAGGCGCATGCCGGAGGAGATGGCGTTGCGGGTCGTCTCGTTGCCCGCCACGACGAGCAGGATGAAGAACGAGGCGAGTTCCTGGGCGGTCAGCCGTTCCCCGTCGATGTTGGCGTTGACCAGCGACGAGATGAGGTCGCCGGTGGGCCGCTCGGTCCGGTGCGCGGCGAGGTCCTCCACCAGCTGCTGCAGCTCCATCGCGGCGGTGAGCAGCGCGTGGGCGATGCCCTGCGGGTCGCCGACATACTCGGGGTCGGTGGCACCGAGGATGACGTTCGACCGGTCGAAGACGAAGCCGTAGTCCTTCTCCGGGATTCCGGCCATGTCGCAGATGATCTTCAGTGGCAGCTTCGCGGCCACCTCGGTCACGAAGTCGCAGCCGGGCCCGGTCTCCAGCAGGTCGTCCACGATGCGGGACGCCGCCGCCTCGACGTCGGCCTCGAACTGCCTGATCATGCGTGGGGTGAACGCCCGGGAGACGATGCGCCGCAGGCGGGCGTGCCGCGGGTCGTCCATGTTGATCATTGAGCCGAAGTACTCGGTGAACTCCGCGGGCAGGTCGGGGATGTTGGTCGCCCCGCCGTCGCCGGAGCAGAAGATCTCGGGAGTGCGGCTGGCCTCCAGGATGTCGGCGTGCCGGACGAGCGCGTGGTAGCCGGGGCCGCGCGTCCCGGCGAAGTTGATCTCGGGCTCGGCGAAGAAGGCCGGTGTGTCCAGGTCGCGCAGCAGCCGGAAGGCGTGTTCCCGCTCCTCGTCCGGCCGGGCCCAGAAGTCCCAGCTCGACAGGTCGATGTCCGGCACGGAGGTGATGGGCGCCCGCCCCGTGGGCCACGTGGTCATGGACCCGCCCTTCGACGTAGACCAGAACGACATTCGGTGGTCAGTCTGCCACAGCGCCGGGATCAGGAGCGGAAGGATTGCGGCAGGGCGGAGGCCTGCGCCTGCCGGTAGCGCGAGGGCGGGATGCCGTACAGGTCGACGAAGGCCTGGCGGAGGGTCTCGGCCGTGCCGAAGCCGCACCGGGCCGCGACGGCGGCCACCGGCAACGAGGTGGTGGCCAGAAGATGGGCGGCGGCCTCGGCCCGGGCCCGGCGGACGAACCGGCCCGGCGTCTGGCCGAGGTGCCGGAGGAACAGCCGGGTCAGGTGACGCTCGCTCACCCCCGCCGCGGCCGCGAGGGCGGCGGTGCCCAGATCGGCGCCGAGGTGGCCGGTGACGTGGTCGACGACCCGCCTGACCAGGTCGTCGCCGGGGGGCGGGCCTTCGGTGAACATGCTCATCTGCGCCTGGTTGCCGGGACGCTGCAGATAGGTCACCAGATGGCGGGCCACCTCCCGGGCCAGGGCGGAGCCGTTGTCCTCCTCGATGAAGGCGAGGGTCAGGTCCAGTGCGCTGGTGACGCCCGCCGCCGTGGTGACGTTGCCGTCCCGGATGAAGATCGGGGCGGCGTCCACGGTGATCTCGGGGTGGCGCGAGGCGAGCGTGGAGGCGTACCCCCAGTGCGTGGTGACGCGCCGGCCGTCGAGCAGCCCGGCGGCGGCCAGCACCGCCGCGCCCGTGCACACCGAGGCGACGCGGCGGCTCTCCCGGGCCAGACGGCGGACGTGCCCGACGATCACCCGGTTGGCGGCGGCCAGCTCGTGCCCGATCCCCCCGGACAGCACGAGCGTGTCCAGCGGCCCGGTGACGCGTTCGAGGGCCTGCTGCGCCTGCAGCGTCAGCCCGCTGCCACAGGTGATGGGCAGTCCGGACGGGGTGACCAGGCACACCTCGTACGGAGGCGCGGCGCCCTGGACGTTCGCCATGATGAGGCTCGACGTCACGCACGCGATGTCCAGCAGTTCCGCCGCGTGGTACCCGACCACGACCACCCGCCGCGAGATCACACCCGGACTGTACGTCACAGGGACCGGTATCCCAAGTTTCCGGACCTCTCGGCGGCCGGATACTTCGCGGAGCCCCCGGCCGCCGGGACAGTCGAGCCATGACACAGACGACGCCCGCCCAGCACACCGGCACCCCGTCCAGCCACCCGGCCGCCCCGCGGCGATGGAGACGATTCGCCCTGCACTACCTCGAAATGGTCGTGGCGATGTTCGCCGGGATGTTCGCGCTCGGCCTGCTGTGGTCCGCTCTGGGGATCGAGCTCTCCCACACCCGCGACCCCGAGCTCGCCTACCTGCTGATGGCGTTCGACATGTCGGTGGGCATGGCCGTGTGGATGCGCGTGCGCGGCCACGCCTGGGCCGCGACGCTGGAGATGTGCGGCGCCATGTTCGTCCCGGTCGTGCCGTTGTTCCCGCTCCTGTGGCTGGGCCTGATCGACGGGATGACCGTGATGGTCCTCGCGCACGTCGCGATGTTCCCGCTGATGCTGGCGGCCATGCTTCACCGGCGCGACGAGTACGCCCACTGCTGACCACACCGCTGACGACGCTGCCGACCGGGCACTCAAAATCGGGCGAATCAGCCGTTACGCTGAGGTACCTACCGGTTGGTATGGACCACGCGTCCGACAGAAAGAGGAGCGGCAGATGCTCAACCTGGCCGTCGTGCTGGAGGACAGCGCACGTGACACGCCCGACGCCACCGCGGTCGTCTTCGGAGACCTCCGCCTGCCGTACTCACTCGTGAACACCATCGCCAACCAGGTCGCCAACCTGCTCGCCGCCCGCGGTGTGGGCAGGGGCGACAAGGTCGCCCTCGCCTGCCCGAACCTGCCGTACTTCCCGTTCGTGTACTACGGGATCCTCAAGGCGGGCGCGACCGTGGTCCCGCTGAACGTGCTGCTGCAGGCCAGGGAGATCGCCTACCACCTGGACGACTCCGACGCCAAGGCGTTCTTCTGCTTCGAGGGCACGCCGGAACTGCCGCTGGGCGAGCGCGGCCGGGCCGGGTTCGCCGAGGCCGGCCGGGCCGAGCACTTCGTCGTGCTGCCGGCCACCCCGTTCGCCACCGAGTCCGCGTACGGCGAGACGCTGTGGGCGGCGCTCGACGGGATGCCGGGCGAGTTCGAGACCGTGCAGACCTCCCCGGAGGACACGGCGGTCATCCTCTACACGAGCGGCACCACCGGGCAGCCCAAGGGCGCGGAACTGTCCCATCAGAACATGGTGATGAACGCCGTCATCAGTGACGAGATGTTCCGGCGCCAGGACCGGAACGCCTACCTCGTGGCGCTGCCGCTGTTCCACTCCTTCGGGCAGACCGTGCTGATGAACGCGGGGTTCCGGCGCCGCGCCACGCTCGTGCTGATGCCGCGCTTCGAGCCGGCCGGGGCCCTCGCCCTGATGGAGCAGGAGGAGGTCACCCTGTTCGCCGGGGTGCCGACGATGTACTGGGCGATGCTCACCGCGGTGCGCACAGGGGCCGCCGCGGCGCCGTCGTCGCTGGTCACCGCGGCCTCCGGCGGGTCCGCGCTGCCGGTCGAGGTGCTCAAGGACTTCAGCGCGACGTTCGGGGTGGACATCCTGGAGGGCTACGGCCTGTCGGAGACCTCGCCGGTGGCCTCGTTCAACCAGCCGGGCCGCCCCGCCAAGGCCGGCTCGATCGGCACCCCGGTCTGGGGCGTCGAGATGAAACTGGTGGACCCCGAGTGGAACACCGTCGGCGACGCGGACGGCATCGGCGAGATCGCCGTCCGCGGCCACAACATCATGAAGGGCTACCACAACCGGCCCGAGGCGACCGCGGAGGTCATGCGGGACGGCTGGTTCCGCACCGGCGACATGGCCCGGCGCGACGAGGACGGCTACTACTTCATCGTCGACCGGGCCAAGGACATGATCATCAGGGGTGGGTTCAACGTCTATCCCCGGGAGATCGAGGAGGTCCTCATGACCCACCCGGCGGTCTCGCTCGCCGCGGTCGTCGGGGTGCCCCACGAGTCGCACGGCGAGGAGGTCAAGGCGTACGTCATCCGGACGCCCGGCGACACGACCACCGAGGAGGAACTGGTGGCGTGGAGCAGGGAGACGATGGCGGCCTACAAGTACCCGCGGATCGTGGAGTTCCGCGAGTCCCTGCCGATGACCGCCACCGGCAAGATCCTCAAGCGCGAGCTGCGGTAGCCGCCGTCACGGCCAGTCGAGGGACGGGCGGAGCGGCACATGCGACCGTCCCTCGTCGAGCCGGACGCCGAGCACCTGGTGGAGCTGCACCTTGTTGCGCTCGAACCCGACCACGCACCCGGCCATGTAGAGCCGCCAGACCCGGGCGGTGCCCTGGCCGACCTCCTCCACGGCCTCCTCCCAGTGCTCGTCGAGGTTCTTGCACCACTCGCGCAGGGTCAGCGCGTAGTGCTCGCGCAGGTTCTCCTCGTGGCGGACCTCGTAGCCGATGTCCTCCATCTGGCGGATCAGGTGGCCGACCGACTCGAGCTCGCCGTCGGGGAAGACGTAGCGGTTGATGAAGCCGCCCTTGTTCAGGGTCTTCTCCGTGCTGGTCGGGCGGGTGATGCAGTGGTTGAGGAGACGCCCGCCCGGCTTGAGCTTGCCGTAGAGGAAGGAGAAGTAGGACGGCAGGTTGTCCTTGCCGATGTGCTCGGTGAGGCCGATCGAGCTGACCCGGTCGAAACCGGTTTCCGCGACGTCGCGGTAATCCATGAAACGGACCTCGGCGAGCTCCGACAGCCCGGCCTCGGCGATGGCCTTCTGCGCGTACTCGGCCTGCTGGCGCGACAGCGTGACGCCGAGGCCCTTCACGCCGTACTCCTTGGCCGCGTGCATGACCATGCCGCCCCAGCCGCAGCCGACGTCGAGCAGCCGCATGCCGGGCTTGAGGTCCAGCTTCCTGGCGACCAGGTCGAACTTGGTGTGCTGCGCCTCCTCCAGCGTCGCGTCCGGCCGGGGGAAGACCGCGCAGGTGTACGCCATGGACGGGCCGAGCACCCACTCGTAGAACCGGTTGGAGACGTCGTAGTGGTGGTGGATCACCTCGGCGTCGCGCTGCTTGGCGTGCCGGCTGCCGAGCTTCGCCAGCGTGCTCTGCCGCGCCTCCTGCGGCGGCGGCGGGAGGCGCATCAGCAGCGGCTTGAGCCCGAGCGAGCGGACGGCGGCGATCTTCTCGCCGAGCGGCAGGTCGTTGAGCGTCAGCGACCACATCCGGTCGAGCAGGGTGTACATGTCACCGTGCACGTCCATGTGCCCCGCGATGTAGGCGCGGGCGAGCCCCAGCTCTCCCGGCGCCTGCGCGAGGTAGGCCACCGCCGCCGGGTTCTTCACCTCGACGCGGACGTCCGCACCAAGGGATCCCGCCTTGCTGCCGTCGTAGGCGACGAACTCGACGCCCGCGTCAGGACCGACGATCTTCTCGAAGATCTCCGCAAGAGTCATTGCACCTCTCCCGACGTCTTGACGCCCACCTACCTGGCCCTGACGCACTTGTCGTACAGGTCCAGCAGCCGGCCGCCCGGGTCGTAGGCACTCTTGACCGGCCAGTAGGCGTCCCCGTTGTAGAGCCGCCAGAACTCCTCACGACCGTAGAAGGAGGTGGAGTACAGCGACTTGTGGCCGTCGAGCGCGTGCACGGCACGCTCGATCAGCCGGTTGTGATACCCGTCGTACTGGCCGCGCGGCAGCGGCACCATCCCCCAGAAGCCGAAGTTCACGTACAGGCGGCCGGGTTCGAGGGGATAGAGCGACCACTCGCCGGTCGCCCTGAGCGGGCACATCCACACCGGGGTCATGCCGACCTCGCGGTGGAAGACCTCAAGGAACTCCGCGCCCCGCTCGACCGGGACCTCGACGTCCTGGATCACCGACTCGTGCACGGGGTTGTTCCGCCAGCGGTCGATCCTGGCCGTCAGCCCGTACCTCTGGTCGAGGCCGACGAGCCTGCGGTAGACGTCCGAGCGCATCCACCGGCGCGGCAGGAGCGAGCGGACCAGCGGCTGCTGCACCCCGAAGGCGCGCGAGCACCAGAACCAGTCGGTGTCCCAGCGCCACAGGTAGTCGCGGACCGTGAGCCAGTCGCGGGCGCGGCTGCGGATCGACTGGTAGTAGATCCGCATGCCGGTGTAGTCGGAGGTGTAGGGCGCCCGGTCGGAGAACGACCCGACGGTGACGTACAGCTCGTCAGGGCTGAAGAACGTGCCGTCGACGAAGTCGATCGGCTCGCCGTCGTGCTCGCGGCTCTCGCAGATCTCCTGCATGGCGAGCATGCACTTGTCCGCGTCGCCGAAGCGGATGTGGGTCAGCTTCACGTACGGCTTGACCCGGGCCAGCTTGATGCGGATGCGCAGGGCGTAGCCGAGCGTGCCGTAGGAGTTGGGGAAGGCCCGGAACAGGTCGGCGTGCTCGCCCTCGGCCCGGGCCACCACGATCCGCCCGTCGCCGGTGAGGATCTCCAGTTCCTCCACCGACTCGTGCGGCAGGCCGTCCCGGAAGCTGCTCGACTCGATGCCGAGGCCGGTGACCGCGCCGCCGAGCGTGATCGTCTTCAGCTGCGGCACGACGTACGGCATGAGCCCGTGCGGCAGCGTGGCGTCCACCAGGTTCTCGTACGTCGTCATGCCCTGGACCTCGGCCGTCATGGTGACCGGGTCGACGTGGATGACCTGGTCCAGGTCCCGGGCGGACAGCGCCGCCGTCTTGGCCGGCGCCCGGAAGCGGAACAGGTTCGTCGTGGCCTTCGCCAGCCGAGGAGCGGCGTCTTCGGGGATGGCGGCGTAGGAGTCCCTGATCTGCTCGACTGCCTTGATATGGGCGGTCATACTGGCCGTGCGCTCTGGCATGACACCACCCCCATGGATCGTAGTGATCGCCTCTTGGCACGCTATCCCCGGACGGGGACGCAGACCAGAGTAGACACGTTACGCCCGCGAAAACTATCGAGTAGCCTCGCGACACCCCGTCGGGACAGATCGTATCCTTCCCGTGTTCTTCGCCTCGCGCGCCCCTGCCGTAACTGTGGAAACCGTCAGGACCTGGGCCGACGGGCGTGTTCCACTGGGTGGTGAGGAGGAACGCATGGATGCGTCACGGGGGCCGCTGACGGGGATCCGGGTGCTTGAGCTGGCCGGGCTCGCGCCGGGGCCGTTCGCCGGGATGATGCTCGCCGACCACGGCGCCGAGGTGCTGCGCGTCGACCGGGTGGCCGCGGTGGGCGACGAGCCCCGGCGGGAGGTGATGGACCGCGGCAAGCGGACCATCGGCCTCGACCTGAAGTCGCCCGAGGGCGTGGCCGCGTTCCGGCGGCTGGCGGAGCGGGCCGACGTGGTGATCGAGGTGTTCCGCCCGGGCGTCGCCGAGCGCCTCGGCATCGGGCCGGCCGACCTGCACGCCGTCAACGAGCGGCTCGTGTACGGCCGGATGACCGGCTGGGGCCAGGACGGCCCCCTCGCCCACACCGCGGGGCACGACATCGACTACATCGCGATCGCGGGGGTGCTGTCGATGCTGGGCCGCGCGGGCGGCAAGCCCACCCCGCCCATCAACATCCTCGGCGACTTCGCCGGCGGCGGGCTCATGCTCGCGTACGGCGTGCTGCTGGCCCTGATCGAACGGGAGCGGACCGGCCGCGGCCGGGTGGTGGACGCCGCGATGGTCGACGGCGCCGCGCTGCTGTTCTCGATGTTCCACGGCGCGGTGCACGGCGGGCAGTGGGGTCCGCGCGGCACCAATCTCCTCGACACCGGCGCCCCCATGTACGACACGTACGAGACGGCCGACGGCGGGTTCCTCGCGGTGGGCGCGCTGGAACCGCGGTTCTGGGCGGAGATGCTCGACCGCATGGGCATCGGCGACCTGCCCGGCCGCGACGACCGGGCCAACTGGCCGGTCATCCGCGAACGGCTGGCCGAGGCGTTCCGGTCCCGTACGCGGGCCGAGTGGGAGGCGGTCTTCGAGGGCTCCGACGCCTGTGTGGTCCCGGTGCTCGACCCGCGCGAGGCCGCCGGGCACCCGCACAACGTGGCGCGCGGCACGTTCGTGGAGGTCGGCGGCGTCCCGCAGGCCGCGCCCGCCCCCCGGCTGCCCGGCGCCGGGCACGGCGACCTCTCCCCCGCCACCCGGTTGCACGACCTGAGCGCGTGGGGGCTGCCCGACGGCGAGGCGGAGGCGCTGCGCGCCGCCGGCGTCCTGGCCTGATCCGGACGACGGGCCTGATCAGGCCCGAATGATTACGCGGGGGCGGCCTGGACCTGCGCCGGGGGCCCGGAGGGCTCGCCGAAGGACGGCAGGGTCGCGACGTAGAGGTCGACTCCGCCGGGGTGGTGGATCTCCAGGTCGGTGGTGAAGGCGCGGGCCGGGGTCGCGCCCGACTCGGTGTGCTTCCACACCTGCTGCCAGGCGTCGATCAGCGCCCCGGGCAGGGGTCCCCGCGCCTCGGCCATCAGCGAGGGCACGCCGGGCACCCGTACGGCGACCATGCCCTCCGGCAGTCGCGCGGCCGTGCGCACCGCCACGCCGACGATCTGCGTGTAGGCGCCGTTGTGGTCGCTCTCGTAGTCCGTCAGCACGGCGTACAGGTTCTCGTCGACCCGGCCCGGCACGTGGGCGAACGCCCCCGGCGCTCCGGCGCGGGCCCACAGGGCCGGCAGCCGGGCGAGGGAGGGGTCCACCTCCGCCGCGTTGGTCGTCCGTACGACGTAGCCGACGACAAGCGTCTCCGGACGGTCAACGATGATCACTTGTGCTCCTCTCAGGCGAGGTCAATGTATCCCGTGGACGGGTCTGCTCTCGTCGGCGGGCGGGAATGCCGGAAACGACCGCTCACAACGTAGGCTGGACAAACGTGCGATTCCTCAACGATGTGACGCCGCCCTACGATCTCACGTACAGCGATGTCTTCATGGTGCCCTCCCGTTCCTCGATCGGGTCCCGCCTGGCCGTGGATCTGTCCACGGTGGACGGAAGCGGCACCACGATCCCCGTCGTCGTCGCCAACATGACGGCCGTCGCGGGCCGCCGCATGGCCGAGACGATCGCCCGGCGCGGCGGCGTCGCCGTCATCCCCCAGGACATCCCGATCGAGGTCGTGGCCGACGTCGTCGACTGGGTCAAGAACCGCGACCTTGTCCACGACACGCCCATCGCCCTCACCCCGCACGACACCGTCGGAGAGGCGCTGACCCTGCTGCCCAAGCGGGCCCACGGCGCGGTCATCGTGGTCGACTGGGACAACCGCCCGGTCGGCGTGGTGACCGAGGCCGACTGTCACGGCGTCGACATGTTCACCCAGCTCTCCCAGGTCATGACCCCCTCGCCGCAGACGCTGCCGCGCGGGATCGACCCGCAGGCGGCGTTCGAGGCGCTGCACGGGGGCCGCCACCGGCTCGCCCCCGTCGTGGACGAGAACGGCGGGCTCGTCGGGATCCTCACCCGCACCGGGGCGCTGCGCTCCACCCTCTACCAGCCCGCCGTCGACGCGCGGAACCGGCTCCGGATCGCGGCCGCGGTCGGGGTGAACGGCGACGTGGCCGCCAAGTCCAAGGAACTGCTCGACGCCGGCGTCGACGTGCTGGTGGTCGACACCGCGCACGGCCACCAGGAGAAGATGATCGGCGCGCTGCGGGCCGTACGCGCGCTCGACCCCGCCGTGCCGGTCGCCGCGGGCAACGTCGTCACCGCCGAGGGCGTACGCGACCTGGTCGAGGCCGGGGCCGACATCGTGAAGGTCGGGGTGGGCCCCGGCGCCATGTGCACGACCCGGATGATGACCGGCGTCGGGCGCCCGCAGTTCTCCGCCGTGCTGGAGTGCTCGGCCGAGGCCCGCCGTCTCGGGCGGCACGTCTGGGCCGACGGAGGCGTGCGCCACCCCCGCGACGTCGCGCTCGCGCTCGCGGCGGGCGCGGCCAACGTCATGATCGGCTCGTGGTTCGCCGGCACGTACGAGTCCCCCGGCGACACCCGCACCGCCGCCGACGGCCGCAAGTACAAGGAGAACTACGGCATGGCCTCCGCCCGCGCCGTACGGCTGCGCACCGCCGAGGACACACCGTTCGAGCGGGCCCGCAAGGCGTTGTTCGAGGAGGGCATCTCGACCTCCCGGATGTACCTCGACCCCGCGCGGCCGAGCGTGGAGGACCAGATCGACGCCATCGTGGCCGGCCTGCGGTCCTCCTGCACCTACGCGGGCGCCACCACGCTGGAGGAGTTCCACGAGCGTGCGGTGGTCGGCATGCAGAGCGCATCCGGCTACAGCGAGGGCATGCCGCTGCACCAGAGCTGGTGACCGCACCGATTCCCGGAAGGAATATCGGGCTCCGCCGGGGTAGTGGGGTTCCTCGTACCGGCCGCACTATCCCGCGGAGGCGCTCATGCAGTACTCACCGGCCGCAGAGCCGGCCAGTCCGGCGGTCGACAGACGGCTGCTGGTCAGCTACGACAACTACGCCGCGGCGCAGCGCGCCGTCGACACCCTGTCCGACGCCGGTTTCCCGGTGGAGAACAGCGCGATCATCGGCAGCGACCTGCGCCTGGAGGAGACCGTCACCGGGCGGCTCACCAACGGCAGGGCCGCGCTGACCGGCCTGATCAGCGGCGCGGTCTTCGGGCTCATCGTCGGCATGTTCCTCGGGTTGTTCACCTCGACCACGACCTCGTTCTTCGGGCTCGTGCTGTGGTCGATCCTGTGGGGGGCCATCGCGGGCGCCGCCTTCGGCTTCGTCGGCCACGCCTTCACCGGCGGGACGCGCGACTTCTCCTCCCGGAGCTCGATCGTCGCCGGGCGCTACGACGTGCTGGTGGCCGCCACCATGCTGGACCAGGCGCAGGCCCTGCTGCAGGGCGGGGTGCAGCCGGCCGACACGGTCGTCGTCCAGCGGCCGCCGTCCGCCGGACCCGCCACACCGGCCGTCACCGAGCCCGTGACGCCGCCTACGGCGGTCTCCGGCGACACCGCCCCGCAGGAGGACCTCCGTACGGACGAGGAGCGCGCTGAGGACTCCCTCGACAGGGACGTCCGCGACAGGGAGATTCGGGACAGGGAGATTCGGGACGAGGAGGCGCGGGACGAGGCCGGGCTGTCGCGGGGCCGCCGGATGTGACGTCCCCCGGCGCTGTTTCCCTCGCGTCCTCCCACAGCGCCGTTTCCCACAGCGCCGTTTCCACGGACACCACGACGCCTTCCCCACCTGCTTCCGGACCCCGCCTGCGTCCGGACACGGCGGGGAAGGCGTCGTCGTGTCGGCCGCCGTCGCGGGATCACCGCACGGCCCTGGCGGTAGAGTCGTCTGCCGCCGGAACGTCCGGCACGGACAGGACAGGAGAGCCACGTGGCACTGGAGAAGCCCGAGATCGACTTCCCCGAGGGCGAGCCGCCCGCCGACCTGGAGATCGCCGATCTCGTTGAGGGGACCGGCCCGGAGGCCAGGCCGGGGCAGAACGTGACCGTCCACTACGTCGGGGTGGCGTTCTCCTCGGGTGAGGAGTTCGACGCCTCCTGGAACCGCG
Source organism: Microbispora cellulosiformans (assembly GCF_008728085.1). Taxonomy (NCBI): domain Bacteria; kingdom Bacillati; phylum Actinomycetota; class Actinomycetes; order Streptosporangiales; family Streptosporangiaceae; genus Microbispora; species Microbispora cellulosiformans. Next base: position 825,473 of record NZ_VYTZ01000002.1, read on the forward strand.
GGCAGCCGTTCCAGTTCCCGCTCGGCGGCGGCCGGGTCATCGCCGGCTGGGACCGCGGCGTGGCCGGCATGAAGGTCGGCGGCCGCCGGCGGCTGACGATCCCCCCGCACCTCGGGTACGGCAACCGCGGCGCGGGCACCGTCATCAAGCCGGGCGAGACGCTCATCTTCGTCGTCGACCTCCTCGGCGTCGGCTGACCGCTCCCCCGCCGCCCGGCCACGCGCACCCCGGGACGTCCGGGCGTCCGGGCCGACAGCCGGGATCGAGCGTCCGGGGATCGGGGTGTCCGGTGCGGGTCCGGGCCCGTGGGAGGCCGCCCGGCCCGTGGCAGGCCGCCAAGGATCGAGGGTCCGGGATCGAGCGTCCGGGGATCGAGGTGTCCGGGGCGGGTCCGGGCCCTGCGGGACGCCGCCCGGGCCGTGGCAGGCCGCCCGGGGCCGAGCGCCCAGGATCGAGCGTCCGGGATCGGGGTGTCCGGGGCGGGTCTGGGCCCCGCGGGACGCCGCCCGGGCCGTGGGAGGCCGCCCGGCGAAGCCTATGAGGTCCCGGCCTCGTCGGGGATGATTGCCGCATGAACGGCGATCTTCCTCATGACGGCCCCTCTCATGACGGTCCCCGTATGGCCGAGCCTCCGAGCGCCGCGGCGGGCGGCCCGGCGAGCACCGTGCCTCCCGCACAACCGCCTCCCACACAGCCGCCCCCCGTGGAGTCACCCCTCGTCCGGCTGCCCCGGGCCGTGGTCGCGCTCGCCGCCGCGGTCGTGGCCGTGCTGCTCGCGGTGAGCCCCTGGTACGGCTACCACCGCGACGAGCTGTACTTCCGCATGCTGGGCGAACGCCCCCGGCTCGGATACTTCGACACGCCGCCGCTCACGCCGATGATCGCCCGGCTCTCTACGGCGGTCTTCGGGGACACGGTCGTCGCGCTGCGGATCGTCCCCTCCCTGTGCGCCGGGGCGCTGGTCGTCCTCGCCGCGCTGGTCGCCCGGGAGTTGGCCGCCCGGGATTCGGAGACAGGCCGCTCCGCGCAGGTCCTCGCCGCGGCCGGCACGGCGGGCGCGGTGCTGCCGCTGCTCGCGGGACACTCGCTGCTGACCCTCACCCCCGATCTCGTGCTGTGGCTCGCGGTCACGCTGTGCCTGCTCCGGGTGCTGCTGCGCGGCGACGGCCGTTACTGGCTCTGGACGGGCCTGCTGGCCGGGATCACGTCCTACAACCGCGACCTCATCGTGCTGCTGCTCGGCTGCGCCGGCCTGGGCCTCGTCGTCGCCGGCCCGCGCGGGGCCCTGCGGGACAGGCGACTGTGGCTCGGGGCCCTCCTGGCCCTGGCGATCGCCTCGCCCAACCTGGTCTACCAGGTCACCCATGACTGGCCGCAACTCCAGATGGCCGAGGCGCTGCGCGTCGACGAGGGGGCGGACAACCGCATCGCCTTCGTCCCCCTCCAGATCCTGCTGCTGGGTCCCCCGCAGGCGGTGGTGTGCGTGGCGGGCTGGCTGCGGCTCTGGCGTGACCGGCGGGTCCGCTCGCTGGCCCTGGCCTACCCCGTGGCCTGCGCGCTGATCCTGCTGTCGGGCGGCCGCCCCGACTACGCCGGCGCCTTCCTGCTCTACCTGTTCGCGGCCGGGTGCGTGACGGCGGCCGGATGGCGGAGGCGGCCCGTCCTCGTCGTGGCGCTGGCGCTCAACGCCGTGGTCGCGGTGGTCCTGGCGCTGCCGGTCGTCCCGGCCGCGTCACTCGCGGGGACGCCGGTCGCGGCGATCAACGAGGTCGCCCGCGAGTCGGTGGGCATGCGTGACCTGGCGGCGCAAACTGGGCGGGTGGTGGCCATGCTGCCCGCCGGCGAGCGGGCGGGGGCCGTGCTGCTCGCGGGGAACTACGGCGAGGCCGGCGCGCTGCGCCGCTGGGCGGGCGACTTCGGCCTGCCCGCGGTCTACAGCGGCCACAACGAGCTGTGGTGGTGGGGCCCGCCGCCGGAGGGGACCCGGGTGACGGTCTCCGTCGGCTATCCGCCCGGCCGTCTCCGCACGGTCTTCGCCGCCTGCTCGGTCGCGGGCACGGTGAGCGGGATGCCGGGCGAGGAGCAGGGCGTGCCGATCACGGTCTGCCGTGACCCCCTCCGGCCCTGGCGCGAGCTGTGGCCGCTCATGCGTCACTACAGTTGAGGCGACTCGCCCCCCTGCCTGGGCACGTGCCCATCCGGTAAGGCAGGATTACGTTGTGTTGCTGATCGACCTTGCCCGGACGTCCGCGGCCGTGGCGGCAGACTCGGCGCGGCTGGCCAAGATCAGGCACCTGGCCGAGCTGCTCGGCAGGGTGGGCCCGGACGAGGCCGAGATCGCCATCGCCTACCTGTCGGGGGAGCTGCCGCAGCGTCAGATCGGCGTGGGCTGGCGGAGCCTTTCCGACCTTCCCGAGCCGCGCCAGATCGCGACGGCGACCCTCGGCCAGGTCGACGCGCTGCTCGAACGCATCAAGGCCCAGTCGGGGACGGGTTCCCAGGCCGCGCGCCGGGAGCTGCTCGGCGAGCTGTTCGGCGCCGTGACGCGGCAGGAGCAGTCGTTCCTGCACCGGCTGCTGACGGGCGAGCTGCGCCAGGGGGCGCTCGACGGCGTGATGATCGAGGCGATCGCCAGGTCGGCGGACGTTCCCTCCGCCGAGGTGCGCCGGGCCCTGACCCTGCGTGGCTCGCTGCCCGCCGTCGGGGCGGCGGCGCTGCGCGGCGGGGTGGCGGAGCTCAAGGCGTTCCATCTGGAGGTCGGGCGGGCCGTCGCGCCGATGCTCGCGCAGAGCGCGGCCAGTGTGACCGCCGCGCTGGAGAAGGCCGGCGCCCCCGCCGCGGTCGAGTGGAAGCTCGACGGCGTACGGGTCCAGGCGCACCGGTCGGGCGACGACGTCGCCGTCTTCACCCGGACGCTCGACGACATCACCGGTCAGGTTCCGGAGCTGGTCGAGGCGGTGCTGGGCCTGCCCGGCACCGATCTGGTCCTGGACGGCGAGGTCCTCGCCCTGCGCCCCGACGGCCGTCCCGAGCCGTTCCAGGTCACCTCGGGGCGGGTGGCCAGCAGGACCGGCGTCGCGTCGCTGCGGGAGACCGTGCCGCTGACCGTCTTCTTCTTCGACGCCCTGCGGGTGGGCGGGGCCGACCTGCTCGACCTGCCCGACCAGGAGCGGCACGCCGCGCTGGAGACGGCGGTCCCGGCCGATTTGATCACCCCGCGCCTGGTCACCGGGGACGCCGAGGAGGCCGAGGCGTTCTTCGGCGACGCGGTCCGCCGGGGGCACGAGGGCGTCGTCGTGAAGTCGCTGGGCACGCCGTACGCCGCGGGCCGGCGGGGGGCGGGCTGGATCAAGGTGAAGCCCCGGCACACCCTTGACCTGGTCGTGCTGGCCGCCGAATGGGGCAGCGGACGACGCCGGGGCTGGCTGTCGAACCTGCACCTCGGCGCCTACGACCCGGAGACGGGCGGATTCGTGATGCTCGGCAAGACGTTCAAGGGCCTCACCGACGAACTGCTGACCTGGCAGACCGAGCAGTTCCTGCGGATCGCGGAGAGCCCTGCCGAGGGCTCTGGGAACGGCCCCGGGGACGGCCCTGGGGACGGCTACGTCGTCGCGCTCACGCCCACGCTGGTGGTGGAGATCGCCTTCGACGGGGTGCAGCGGTCAAGCCGCTATCCCGGGGGCATGGCGCTGCGGTTCGCCCGGGTGCTGCGCTACCGCCCGGACAAGCGGCCGGAGGAGGCCGACACCGTCGCCGCCGTCCGCGCGATCATGCCCTGACGTCACCGGCGTCACTTCACGGGCTTACTTCACGGGCCTACTTCACGAGGCGGACCGTCAGGGGGTAGCGGAACTCGGTGGCGGCGATCGCCGACACCCCGCCGACGACGGACAGGACCAGCCCGAGGACCCAGACCACCGGCACCAGCACGACCCCGACGACGGTGAACGGCAGCAGGATGGTCGCGCCGAGCACGGTGAGGTGGAAGTTGAGCGCCTCCACCGCGTGCCGCCTGATGTAGGGGGACGTGCGGCCCGCGGTCACCATCATCAGCAGCGGGCCGACGACGAAGAAGCCCGCCAGCGCGAACAGGTGCGCGGCCGCCGCTCCGGCCCGGTCGCCTCCCTCCAGGGCGGGATTGGGAGCGAAGGACGCGGGCGGCCGGGGCACGTACGCCGGGCGGGCGCCGTACAGGTCGTTCATGATCGGCATGAGGTCGGCGTGGGTGCGGGCGGTCATCGCCCGGTCCAGCCGCTCGTCCATCTCGTGCTTGTCGAGCCTGCCCTCGGCGTAGGCCGCCTTGACGTGCTCGACCACCTGCTCACGGTCCTGGTTCGTCACGCGCAACTGAGGGTGCGGCATGGGGGCCGGGCGGCCCTGCCACGGTGGTGTCGCTGTCGCGGGCATCATGAACATCGCCTTCCGTCGACGGCCTGCTCGGCTTGTCTCAAGTCTGCCTCCATCCTGCTCCGGGGAGGCGCCCCCGGCATCAGGGACATCCCCGACATGGCCCCGAGACCGTTCCCTTAACGCCATCGTGATCTGTGGCACGGTATACAAGCACTATGAGATGGCGAGATCGTTACGGGCTCCGGCGGCGGCGCGGCCTCCGCGTGGCCAAGTTCGACCGCGAGGCGACCGACGCCGACATCGAGGCGCTCATCGAGTTCGCCAAGACCCGGCGTGGTGTGGAGTTCTACGTCGAGCCCGAGACCTTCGCCACCGACACCACGGCGGTGGCCGTGGCCCACGACGGGGAGTGGACCCGCCGCCGCGTCGGATCGCCCGCCGTCATCGCCAAGGTCGCCAGAGATCTCGCCCTGCCGGTCTACGACGTGCAGCTCACCGGGTATCCCGCGCGGATGCGCGCCTACAACGAGCGCCGTCGCCAGGCTCAGGACAGCGACCCGGTCTGAGCCGGCGTCAGCAGCGCGCGCAGCGGCGCGAGCCAGACCGCCCTCGGGGCGCCCATCTCGTCGTCGAGCTCCGCCGGGGTGGGCATGCGGTCGTGGAGCATGGCGGGGGACATCATGTGCGTCAGCGCCTGCCGTAGCAGCAGCGCCATCGAGTAGCCCGGATCGGCGTCGAGGGCCCGCTCCAGCGCCATGCCCGCGAGGGCGCACTCCCCCCGCTGCCATGCCGCCGCCGCCAGCAGCGAGGCGGCGGGAGCGGCGTGGCCCGGCTCCAGCCGCCGGGTGAGATCACGCCACAACGCCAGATGCGCGTCCCGGTCGTCGATCAGCGCCCACGCCTCGTCCCGCACCCGGATCACGGCGAGGTCCAGCCCAAGCCGCGCGGCCCCCTCGTCGCCCAGCCGGCCTCCCGAGTCGTAAAGCTCGATCGCCGTGCGCACCCGCGCCAGCGCCTCGCCGACGAACCGCGCGGCCTCCTCATCCAGGTCCGTCGCCGCCTCACCCGCCGCCGCAGTCGCCGCATCGAGGGCCGCGAGGCGCGTGCGCAGGGCCGCCACGACGCGGAGCGTGGCCTGCCGCATCCGCGTCCCGCCGCAGGGCTGGACGGAGCGGCGCAGGCTGCCCCGGTCGGGGAGCGCGACCAGCCCGTGCATCACGGCCGTGGCCGCGACCCGGCTGCCGCCGATGTCGTACGGCGTGCCCTCGGCGGGGCAGCAGGTCGCGCTGCCGCAGGAGTAGGACCAGTAGCGCCCGCCCTCGGCCCGCAGGCTCTCCGTCACGCGGATGTCCCCGGCCAGCAGCAGCCGGGTCACCTCGTCGACGACGGGGGTAACGAGCGCGCCTGGGCCGTACCCCACGAGGAACGCGGAGGTCACCGCCTCGCGGCGGAGCAGCGGGACCAGCCGGTCGAGCTCCCCGGGATCGGCCGGGAGGTCCCACCGCGTCGTCAGCCGCACCTCGGGACCGGTGGACCCGGTCACCACGAGGCTGTCGGCCGGGTGGAAACCGACGAGATAGGGCACCGCGGAGAGGATGTCCGCCGGGCTCGAGAGCACGAGCTTCGGAGTCGTCATAGCGGCAAGCCTCGCCGGACCGCCGCACCCCCAAGACGGCCGAAGCGCGCTCTGGGGACAGCCGTCCCCCTGTGGACAACCCGGCAGCCGGAAAACCATTGGCACCGGGCCGGGCACTCGGCCTACACTCGCCGCCATGTCTCTGCCCCGGATCTCTTAGCTCGGACACCCGCTTCCACGCCACCCGTGTGTCCTTGAGCTTCTCCGGAGCGTCAACAAATGATCACCCTTCGCGGTGTCGACGTGCGCGTCGGCGCCCGTCTCCTGCTGTCGGACGTCAGTGCCCACGTCGCCCCCGGCGACCGCGTCGGCCTGGTCGGCCGCAACGGCGCGGGCAAGACCACCCTGCTGAAGACCCTGGCCGGCGAACTGCAGCCGGTCGCGGGCACCGTCACCCGGACCGGCGAGGTCGGCTATCTCCCGCAGGATCCCGCGGCGGCCGATCCGTCCCTCTCCGTCGCCGCCCGCATCCTGTCGGCACGCGGCCTCGACGAGGCCGAGCGCGCGCTGCGCGCCGCCGAGACGGCCATGGCCGACCCCGCCGAGCGGAAGCGGGCGATGCGGCGGTACGTCCGGGCCGAGGCGGAGTTCGAGGCCCGCGGCGGATACGCCGCACAGGCCGAGGCCGCCCGCATCGCCGCCGGGCTCGGCCTGCCCGACCGGGTCATGACCCAGCCGGTCGGCACCCTGTCCGGCGGGCAGCGCCGCCGCGTCGAACTCGCCCGCATCCTGTTCGCCGGGCAGGGCACGCTGCTGCTCGACGAGCCCACCAACCACCTGGACGCCGACTCAGTGGCCTGGCTGCGGTCGTTCCTCGCGAGCCGGGCCGGCGGGCTGGTCCTGATCAGCCATGACACCGCGCTGCTCGACGACACCGTGAACAGGATCTGGCGCCTCGACGCCGACCGGGCCGCGCTGGAGGTGCACAACACCGGCTGGCGCACCTATCTGGCCGACCGTGACGCCGCCGAGTGCGGGCGCGCCCGGCAGCGGGCGGTCGCAGAACGCAAGGCCGCCGCGCTGCACGCCCAGGCCGACAGGATGCGCGCCGGCAAGTCGACGGCCGTGCGGGCCAAGGAGATGGCGCGCCGGGCCGACCGCATGCTGGCCGCGGTGGAGCCGGTCCGCCGCGCCGAGAAGGTCGCGCGCATCCGGCTGCCCGAGCCCGCCCCCTGCGGCCGCACCCCACTCGGCGCGATCAGCCTGGCCAAGGCGTACGGCGACCTGCGGGTGCTGACCGGCGTGGACCTGGCCGTGGACCGGGGCAGCCGGCTCGTCGTGCTCGGTCTCAACGGCGCGGGCAAGACCACGCTGCTGCGGATCCTGGCCGGGCGGGAACGCCCCGACTCGGGCCGCGTGGTGCACGGTCCCGGTCTCCGGCTGGGCTACTTCGCGCAGGAGCACGACACCCTCGACCCGGCGCGCACCGTCGCCCAGAACCTCGCCGCCGCCGCGCCGCACCTGGGCGACGGCGAGGTGCGGCGGATCCTCGGCTCGTTCCTGTTCGCGGGGGACGACGCGGGCAAGCCCGCGGGCGTGCTGTCCGGCGGCGAGAAGACCCGTCTGGCGCTCGCCACCCTGGTCGGCTCGCAGGCCAACGTGCTGCTGCTCGACGAGCCCACCAACAACCTCGACCCGGCGTCACGGGACGAGGTGCTGGCGGCGGTCGCCTCTTACCAGGGCGCCGTCGTGATGGTCACCCACGACGAGAAAGCCGTGGAGGCCCTGCGTCCCGACCGCGTCCTGCTGCTGCCCGACGGGGTCGAGGACATGTGGAACGCCGGCTACGCCGGTCTCGTGTCCCTGGCCTGACCTCCCGGCGCCCGGCCTCCTGATGCCTGATCTTCCGGTGCGGGCGCCGGCGCGAGCCGGAGGCGCACGAGCATCGCGGCTCCGGCCACGGCGCCCGGCATCGCGACCACGCTCACGAGCGGCACCATGAACGAGAGGAAGAGCGGCACGCCGAACCCGAGCGTGACCGGCAGGTTGGCGCGGAGCAGGGCGAAGCGCTCCCTGCGCCGCAGGCCCCTCCGCTCCATGGCGAGGGCGGTCAGCTCGACCGTGAGGAAGAACCCGGAGACGAACGCGCCGACCACGGGCACCACGGTCTGGCCCACGACCGGCACGAAACCGAGCACGAACAGCGGCACCGTGAACAGCACGACGTACCACAGCGTGACGAGGCTGTCTCGGACCGACCGGAACAGCGACGACCAGAAGGGCGGGTCGCCGCCGGGAAGCCCGCCCAGGTCGTCCTCGACCTTCTCCGAAAGCTTCTCGTAGAACGGGTCGCCGATCACGAGGGTGACGGCGGTGAAGGTCAGTACGGAGAGCGCGAGCCCCACGACGAAGATCATGAAGCCGACCAGCGCACGGAACGTGTCCCGCCAGCCCCAGTCGTCGGCGAACGGCGTCACCCAGGCCGCGACGTCGGTGGCGTGCGTGCCCAGCCACACCAGCGCCGCGACGTAGATCGCGAGCGAGATCAGGGCCGGGATCAGCCCGAACAACCACCAGCCGGGATGCCGGGCGACCCATCCGAGCCCGCGGAAGCAGAAGCCGATCCCCTCGGCGAAACCGCCGACGCCACGCCGCCCGGCGGGCCGCTCGATGCCACTCATGGCGGGCAGGCTAGCGCCAAAGGCGCGTCACCGGCACGCCGAGATCGGCGAGCAGGCGGCGGATCAACGGAAGCGAGATGCCGAGCACGTTGCCGTGGTCGCCCTCGATGCCCTCCACGAACCAGCCGCCCAGGCCGTCGAGGGTGAACGCCCCCGCCACCCGCAGCGGCTCACCGCTCGCGACGTACGTGCCGATCTCCTCGTCCGACGGCGTGCCGAACCGCACCACGGTCGCGGCGACCTCGGATCGCGTGCGTCCTCCGGCCACGTCCTTGACGCAGTGCCCGGTCAGCAGCCGGCCGGTCCTGCCCCGCATCATGTGCCAGCGGCGCACCGCCTCCTCCGGCGTTCCCGGCTTGCCGTACGCGACGCCGTCGAGTTCGAGCACCGAGTCGCAGCCGATCACGATGCCGTCGCCGAGCGTCAGCGACACCGCGACGGCCTTGGCCACGGCCAGCTTCAGGCAGAGCTCCTCGGGAGTGGCGGCCGTGATCGCGTCCTCGTCGACCCCGCTGACGATCACCTTTGGGTCGAGCCCGGCCGCCCTCAGCACACCGAGGCGGGCGGGCGAGGCCGAGGCGAGCACCAGTTCCGTCACATGGTGAAGCCTAGTCGCTTCTACTATGTCTGACGTTTACCGATCACACATGGGGGACGCCGGTGTCAAAAGCCACGCTCAAAGAGCGCGCGCGCTACTGGTTCGACAACACCATGGCCAAGGGCACGGCCGCCCTCATCGGGTGGCTGGCCCTGGTGTCGCTGGCGCTCATCGTGGTGGTCAGCGCGCTGACGATGTGGTTCGCCCCCGACGAGGCGCTCCGGCACGACGGCTGGCCCGGGGTGCTGTGGCTGTCGCTCATGCACGCCCTCAGCCCCGGCAAGATCGCCGGAGACGCCGGCACGGCGCCGTTCCTCGCGATCATGCTGGGGGCGTCCCTCGGCGGCATCTTCATCGTCAGCATCCTCGTGGGCGTGCTCTCCACCGGTCTGCGCGCCAAGATCGAGGAGCTGCGCAAGGGCCGCTCCCGCGTCATCGAGAGCGGCCACACCGTCATCCTCGGCTGGTCCGAGCAGCTCTACACGATCGTCTCCGAGCTCACGAGGGCGCACGCCAGCCAGCACGGCTCGGTCATCGCGATCCTGGCCGACAGGGACAAGCCCGCCATGGAGGACGCGATCCGGGCCCACGTGGGCGACACGGGCAGGACGCGCCTGGTGTGCCGCACCGGCCGGCCCACCGAGCCGGCCGACCTCGACCTGCTGAGCCTGAGCACCGCGCGAGCGATCGTGGTGCTGTCCCCCGAGACGGAAGACCCGGACGCGCACGTCGTCAAGACCCTGCTCGCGCTGGCCAAGCGGGCGGGCGAGCATCCGCCGGTGGTCGCCGCCATCGCCTCCTCGCGCAACATGGCCGCCGCCCGGCTGGCCGGAGGGCCCGGCGTCCACCTGGTCGACAGCGACGACATCGCCGCGCGGCTGATCGTGCAGTCGTCCCGGCAGTCCGGCGTGTCCGTCGTCTGCATGGACCTGCTGAACTTCGACGGCGGCGAGATCTACCTCCGGCGCGATCCCTCCCTCGCCGGCAGGACATACGGCCAGGCCCTCGACGCGTACGCGACCGCGACCGTCCTCGGCCTGCGCACACCCGGCGGTGTGATGCTCAACCCGCCGCCGGACACGGTGATCGGGACGTCCGACGAGATCGTCGTGCTCGCCCAGGACGACTCGCTCATCCGCCTGGCGAACGGAACGGCTCCCGCGGACGAACGGCACATCGTCCCCGCGACGGCCCCGGCGCCGGCCCCGGAGCGCACCCTGATGCTCGGCTGGAACGGCCGGGCCGCGCGGATCATCCGCTACCTGGACGGCTACGTGACCCCCGGATCGGTGCTCGACGTCGCCGGCGACCACCCCGGCGCCGGCGCCGGCCTGGCGGACCTGCGCAACCTGACGGTGAACGTCAAGGAGTGCGACGGCACCGACAGGTACGCCCTGGAGTCCCTCGGCGTCGGCGTCTACCAGCACGTCATCGTGCTCTCCGACGACCGGCACGATCCCCGCCACGCCGACAACCGGACGCTGATGACGCTGCTGCAACTGCGCGACATGCAGGCGACCCTCGGGGAGAAGTACTCGATCGTGAGCGAGATGCACGACGAGAACAACCGGGCGCTGGCCGAGGTCACCGAGGCCGACGACATCGTGATCAGCGACACCGTCATCGGCCTGCTACTCGCCCAGCTCGCCGAGAACCCGCACCTCGCCGAGGTCTTCGGCTATCTCTTCGACTCCGCGGGCTCGGAGGTCTATCCCCGGCCCGTGGAGGACTACGTGACGACCGGCGGGCCCGTCGCCTTCCGCACGATCGTGGAGTCGGCCCTGCGCCGTGGCGAGACCGCGATCGGTTACCGCGTGGCGGCGAAGTCCGGGGAGCCGCCCCACTACGGCGTCGTGCTCAACCCGGACCGGTCCCGGGCGGTGACGTTCACCGCCGGTGACTCCGTGATCGTCCTCGCCGAATGCTGAGCCCGGCCGTCCCCGCCGCTCACTCGCCGAGGCCCGCGCGGCGGGCGCGCACCACGGCCTGCGCCCGGTCGGCCACCTGGAGCTTGGCGAAGACGGACGTCAGGTGGTTCTTCACGGTCTTCTGACTGAGGAACAGGGCGCGGGCGATCTCCGCGTTCGACTTGCCGGACGCGAGCAGGTCGAGAACACCACGCTCCCTGGCGGTCAGCTCGGGGAAGGGCGTGACGTCCGGGCCGGACGCCAGGAACCTGCGGATGCGCCGGGCCACGGCGGGGCCGTACACGGCCTCCCCCCGGGCGACGGACCGAACGGCGGCGATGAACTCCGCCCCGCCCGTGCCCTTCAGGACGTAGCCGCGCGCGCCCGCCCGCAGCGCGGCGAACACCGACGCGTCGTCCTCGCTCATCGTCAGCACGAGCACGCCGAGGGCGGGCTCGCGGTCGATCAGCCGGCGGGTGGCCTCGATCCCCGAGGTGCCCGGCATCACCAGGTCCATCACGACCACGTCGGGGCGCAGCGACAGGGCGAGGGCGACGGCCTCCTCGCCGTCCCCCGCCTCGCCCACCACCTCGGCACCACCGACCTGTTCCAGCAGCGTCCGCAGGCCGTGCCGCAGCAGCGGGTGGTCGTCCGCCAGCAGGACGCGTATCGGCTCGGCGGTCTCCGAATCGGCCTCGGGGTTCATCACAGCGGCAGCACCGCCTCCACTGTCGTGCCCGCCCCGGAGGCGGACGTCCTGTACAGCACGCCGCCGAGTTCCACGGCGCGCTCTCTCATGCTGCCCGACCCCACGCCCTCGACGAGCGGTTCGGGCAGCCCCCGGCCGTCGTCGCGGACCCGCAGGACCAGCCCGCCCCGCTCGATCCGTGCGACGATCTCGACGGTCCTGGCCTGCGCGTGCCGCAGGGCGTTCGCCAGCGCCTCCTGGGCGATGCGGTACGCCGCCACCTCGACGGCGGCCCCCAGCTCGGGAAGCGGCTCCGGCACCCGGACCCTGACCGCGGGGCCGCCCTGCGCGGTCTCCTCCGTCTCCAGGGCCAGGTCCTCCAAGGCTCCGGCCAGCCCGAGCTCGTCGAGCGCCGGCGGGCGCAGGTCGTGAACGATCCTCCGCACGTCCCCGACGAGCCCCCGGACGAGCTGCCCGACCTCCGACAGCGACGATCGCACGGCAGGCGACACACCCGCGGCCGTGGCCTCTATCACGTCGAGCCTTACGCCGATGGCGGCGAGGCCGGGCCCGAGACCGTCGTGGAGGTCACGGCGGAGCCTGCGCCGTTCCTCCTCCCTGGCGATGACCAGCCGCTCCCGCGACGTCTGCACCTCCCTGGCGAGCCGAACGGCCGCGAGGGCGACCGCGAGCTGGCGGGCGAGGTCGTCGAGCACCGCCAGGTCCGCCGCCGACAGAACCTCGCCCGGCGACCGGGGAGCCGCGCGCAGCTCCCCCTCCACGCGTCCACCCACCACGAGCGGCAGACGTACGCCGTCGCCGGGGACACCGCCCTCCGCGCAGACCGGCGTGCCGTCGGCGGCGAGCACGGCGACCGCGGGCAGCCGCAGGGTGTGCGCCACGGTCTCCGCCGCCCGTTCGAGCAGCCGCGTCGGGTCGGCCGACGACTCGAGGCGCTGGCCGAGCAGGGACAACGCGGCCGCGGGGTCGCCCCGGTTGCCGAACAGCAGACGGCCGACGGCCCGCTGCGCGGCGTCGCGCGCGGGTGCGAACGCCACCGCGACGACGGCGGTGGCGGCCAGCGGCTCGAACATCCCGCTCCCGGCCCGCAGGAGCGTGCCGATCGTGGCCACGGTGACCAGGTAGGCCCCCAGCAGCGTGACCGTGACCAGCGCGTACACGACGGTGCGCCGGATCAGCACCTCGATGTCGAACAACCGGTAGCGGAAGATCGAGACCGCCGTGGCCGCAGGGAACAGCGGCAGCGCCACGGCCAGCAGCCACACGCCCACGGGCGGATCGGGCGGCAGCAGCGTGTCGGCGGCCACCGCGAGCCCCACCGCGACGACGGCCGCGAACACCGGCAGGAGACGTCGCCTGTCGTCGGATCGGGTGACCCGTGCGGCCAGCGCCGCCATCCCCGACGCGGCCAGCCCGAGCGCCACCACGCCGAACGTGAGCTCCACCACGGGCTTGGTGGGGACGAAACCGAACGAGCTGGGCACCTCCCGCCCCCAGACCCAGATGCGGTCCCGAAGCATGAGCATGACCTGGAGCACCGTCATCCCGGCGACGGCCGCGACCAGGACCGGCCGCCAGCACGGCGACGGCAGCCGTCCGTCGGGCAGCAGCATGGGGAGCAGCAGGAGCGGCCCGAAGCCGGTGAAGAACACCCAGTTCGTCACCCACGCGGCCGCCAGGGCGCCGGGCAGCCCGTGCGACTCTGCGTACGCGGCGTATCCCCCGGAAAGTGCCTGGAGGGCCAGCCCGGCGCCGCTGAGACAGAACAGCAGGCCGACGAGGTGCCGCCGCCATCGCGAGAGGATCAGCACGCCCACCGCCGGACAGGTCAGGCCGGCGACCGCGTCGAGCACGAGATAGGTGGTGTCCAGGACGGGCGCGGCCGCGGTCAGCGCGACGCCGGCGACGACGGCCGCCCCGCACAGGACAGGGATCGCCCAGAGACCTCGGGGCCACACACCGCTTCGCATCAGGACATCATTGGACATTCGCGCACGAAGGGGAATGGGACCCGGGTCCCGTCCCATCCGGGACTCCGCCCAGGTCCGTCGCACGGGACGGAACGGGACCTCACCCTCAGGCGGGCGGGACCGCCGGGACGCTGGAATCGGCCCATGCGAACGAACACGTCAACCGCCATCGACACCGACACCGACACCAGGACCGCCGCTCCCACCGCCCGCGAGCCGCGGCTCGGGGTCTACGGCGTCGCCCTGGCCGCCCTCGTGCTGCCCGTCGTCGCCCTCGCCGTCTCGCAGGGCGCCGACCTCGACCGAATCGGCGACGCTCCCATCGGGACCCAGATCGCCATGTACAGCCAGGCGTTCATGCCCGCGCTCGCCGCGCTCGTCGCGTGCCTGGCCGCCGGAGGCGTCCGCGCCGTGGACTGGGGTTTCCACCGGGTACCCTGGCGCACGCTCGCCGCCGCCTGGGCCGTTCCCGTCCTCGGCATCGGCATCGCGTACGGCACGGCCTGGCTGACCGGTGCCGCCCGCTTCGACCCGGGCGACCTCGCCGGGTCCACCGGGCTGCATCCGGCACTCGGCGTGCTGCTCGGCCTCGTTCCCGGTGTGGTGCCGTTCGTCGTCCTGGCGCTCGGCGAGCAGCTCGGCTGGAGCTCCCTGCTGGTCATGAGGCTCGCCGCGCGCAGGAGCCCGGCCACAACGGCGGTGATCCTCGGCCTGGCCTGGGCCGCGTTCCACTACCCGCTGATGCTGTTCGTGCCGGGGGCGGTGGAAGAGGGCGTGGCGGTGCCGTACGCGATGCTGATGTTCACACTCCAGACGGTCACGCTGGCCTTCCCGCTCGTGTGGCTGCGGCTTCGCACCCGGAGCATCTGGCCCGTCCTGGTGTGCCATGCCACGGTGAACGCGTCGCTGTACTTCGTGGCCGAGGCGATGACCTCGACGCATGACAGGTCGGCCTGGATGGTCGGCGAGGGCGGCGCCCTCACCACGGCCGGGCTGGCGGTGGCCGTGCTCCTGACCGGCCGCCTGTGGCGGCGCCCGCGCTCCCGCTGAGTCAGAGCGCCTTGACGGAGGACATCACCGCGTTGATGTCGCGCCAGCGCTTCTTCTGGCTGTCGGGGATCGTGACGAACACGACGGCGGGCTTCTTGTCCTTGACGTCCACGAGGGCCAGCGCCGCCGCGGAGGTCCGCTTCTTGCCCTTCACCGTGTAGTGCACGGTGTAGCCCAGCAGCCAGCCCTTCCGCTTGCCCGCCTTCATCGGCTGGGAGGCGGTCCAGGTGATCGTCGCGCCGGACGGGTGGTGGTTGAGCGTCCACCGCGCGGCCAGGAAGGCGGTGTCGCGCAGCGTCTCCTGCTGCGGGATCGGCACCGGGCAGGAGACCAGCAGGCCGCGGTACGACATGCCCTTGACCTTCGGCAGCACCTGCCGGGAGGCGAACGGGCTCGCCTTGGCGAGCGTCCACGACTTGGTGAAGCGCGGCAGGGCCACGCCCGAACGCCGGTCCTTGACCAGGCCGCGGATGCGGGCCGGATGCCCGTGCAGGCGGCGCAGCTTGCGCTCGTTCGCGGGCAGCGTGGGCACCCGGGGATCGTGCAGGGCCGCCGCCATCGCGGTGTCGGGCGAGGGCTCGGGGCTCGCACCGGGAGGACTCGCACTGGCCTGCGGGCCGGCACCGAGTGGACTGGCACTGAGCGGGCTGGCACTCGACAGCGGGCTCAGGCCGGGCGTCGCCACGGCCTCGGTCGCCGTGCCGATCCCTCCGCCGTTCCCTGTGTCGGTCCCCGCGCCGCCTGCCACCGCGGCCGGGCTGCCCAACCCGCTCGGCAGGACCACCTGCTGGGTCGCTCCCTGGGCGGCCGGGCCCCGTACCTCGGCCGGCGCGGGAGTGCCCCGGCCGAGCACCACGAAGGCGGCGCCCGCGCCCAGGATGCCGACCCCCGCGGCCACGGCGACCGCCCGGTAGACCACCCGCATCGGCAGGTCCCCGAGGCCCTTGCCGGAATTCGTCGCCGGTGCCGGCGGCGGGACCGTGATCTTCGGCAGTGGCGTGGTCTCGGCCTCGGCCGCTATGTAGGAGGGCACGGCCTTCGTCCCATAGTCCCCAGGTGACACGATCGGGAGCGTACGGCATATCCCGGTTTTTCGGGTGCCTTCCCCATCACAGATCGGGAACGCCCACCCGCAGCCAGGGGGCGTCCGCGACGACCGTCGCCGAGCCTGGTTCGATCTCGGTGAACCCGGCGTCCCGGACCACCGGCAGGCCGCTCCCGGCCAGCGCGTCCCACCGGCCGGCGCCCGCCGTCCGGACGCGTACGGCGAAGCCGCGCCCCCGCCAGGCCGCCCTGTCCGCCTCGCCCGCACCCCACCAGGCGAACTGCGCGCCGTGGCCCGCCTGGGCCATCGCCTTGCCCGCCGTCATCGTCAGCCGGGGGTTGACCCAGAGCACCACGTCGCCGGGGCCGGGCTCCGGCGGAACGGCGTCGTCCTCCAGATCGGTGCCCGACACCTGGAGCCGGGCGAGGTCACGCGGCCAGTCGTCCAGCGGCACCGGCGGATGCACCCGCACCTCGGCCGTGCCCACGGTGACGGTGATCCCGGGCAGGGCGAGCGCCCGCCGCCACTCCGCCCCGCGGGCCCGCCTGACCACCTTCCTGATCCGGCCGTCCTGCCACTCGGCGATCTCCCCGCTCCACTCGTCCCCGTCCTCCGCGCTGTTCTCCGCCCTGTTCTCCGCATGGTCGAGCAGCCGCGGCACGGCGGCCGCGGCCGCCTCCAGCGCGTCGGTGCGGCGCGGCGGCGCCGCCCGCTCGATGCGTACGACCAGGGGAAGAACGCGCTCGGTCACCCGACAAGGATCGCAGCTTCGCCGCGGTCCCGGACACGCGTGACGATGCGGGACGACATGAGCGCCGCGAGCAGGCACAGGGCGCCGGCGCCGTACCACGCCAGGTCGTAGTTGCCCAGGTGGTCGCGGGTGACGCCGGCCACGGTGGCGACGACGGCCGCGCCGACCTGGTGGGAGGCGAAGACCCAGCCGAACACCACCGCGCCGTCCGCGCCGAAGATCCTGCGGCACAGGGCGACGGTCGGCGGCACGGTGGCCACCCAGTCGAGGCCGTAGAAGACGATGAAGACCAGCATGCTCGGCTCGGTCGTGGCGGCGAACAACTGCGGCAGGACCAGCAGCGACAGCCCGCGCAGGGCGTAGTAGACGACGAGCAGGAGCCGCGCGTCCACGCGGTCGCTCAGCCACCCGGAGAAGATCGTGCCGGCGATGTCGAACACGCCGATGACGGCCAGCAGCGAGGCCGCGACGGTCTCGGGCATGCCGTGGTCGTGGGCGGCCGGGATGAAGTGGGTGCCGACCAGGCCGTTGGTGCTCGCGCCGCAGATGGCGAAACCCCCGGCGAGGTACCAGAAGGAGCGGGTGCGCGCCGCGTCCCGCAGCACCCGTACGGCCCGCGCGGCGGCGCCCCCTCCCGGTGTGCGGACGACCGGCCCGTCCGCCCCCAGCGCGGTCAGGCCGATCTCCTCGGGAGTGTCCCTGAGCAGGAACCACACGAGGGGGACGACGGCGAGCGCGGCCCCGGCCACCGTGAGCGAGGCCGGCCGCCAGCCCTGCGCCTCCACGAGGTGGGCGAGCAGCGGGAGGAAGACCAGCTGCCCGGTGGCGCCGCCCGCCGTGAGCACGCCCGTGACCAGGCCGCGGTGCCGGACGAACCAGCGGTCGGTCAGCGTGGCGGCGAATACGAGCGCCATCGAGCCGGTGCCCGCCCCGACCAGGACCCCCCAGAGCGCGACGAGCTGCCAGCTCGCGGTCATGAACACGGTGAGGCCGCTGCCGGCGGCCACCAGCAGCAGGGCGCAGGCGACCACCCGGCGCATGCCGAAGCGGTCCATCAGGGCCGCCGCGAACGGCGCGCACAGCCCGTAGAGCATGAGGTTGACCGACACCGCCAGTGAGATGGTGCCCCTCGTCCAGCCGAACTCGTCCTGCAGCGGCATTATCAGCACGCCCGGCGTCGCCCGGAAGCCGGCCGCCCCGATGATCGCGACGAAGGCGACGGCGGCCACTGTCCAGGCACGGTGCAACGACTTCATGGCGAGCATCCTCCCGTCGCGCCTACCGGGCGGACAGTGGCCGGGAGGTCAACATGTGAAAGAATCCGGCCATGTCTCCGGTCACGCACCCAGCCGTGCGCCCACCCGTGCACCCAGCCGTGCATCGGGTCGCTGTAATGGTCCTGGACCACTTCGCGCCGCTCGACCTGGGCATCCCCGGGCAGGTGTTCCCGGCCGCGCGCGACCGCGCCCCCGGCCGTGACTCCGGACGGGGGCCGCTCTACGAGGTCGTCACCTGCTCCCCCGGCGGGCGGCCGGTGCGGACCCGGACGGGCTACCGCGTCCTCCCCGACCACGACCTGGACGTGCTGGCCACGGCGCACACGGTGGTGGTGCCGGGCGTGCACGACGGGCGCGCGCTGACGGACGGCAGGCTCGACGAGGAGGTGCGCGAGGCGCTGCTGGCGGTCGCCGGGCGGGCCCGGCTGATCTCGATCTGCACCGGCGCCTTCGTGCTCGCCGCGGCCGGTCTGCTGGACGGGCGGCCCGCGACGACCCACTGGCGCCACGCCGCGGCCTTCCGCGCCCTCTTCCCCCGCGTACGGCTTGATCCGGACGTGCTGTTCATCGACGACGGCGACGTGCTGACCTCGGCCGGGGTGGCGGCGGGCATCGACCTGTGCCTGCACGTGATCCGGCGCGACCACGGCACCGAGGTGGCCAACCGCACCGCCCGCCGGTGCGTGACGCCGCCGTTCCGGGAGGGCGGCCAGGCCCAGTACATCGAGCGGCCGCTGCCCGACCCGGCGGGGACGACCACCGCCCCCACCCGGGCGTGGATGCTGGAACATCTGGAGGAACCGGTCAACCTGGCCGCCCTCGCCGCGCACGCCCGCATGAGCGTGCGGACCTTCACCCGGCGGTTCCGGGAGGAGACCGGCCTCAGCCCGGCCAGGTGGCTCGCCGGGCAGCGCGTCGCGCACGCCCGGCATCTGCTGGAGACCACCGACCTGCCGGTCGACGCGATCGCCGGGAAGGCGGGGTTCGGCAGCGCGGTCTCGCTACGGCAGCACCTCAACGCCGCCGTCGGGGTGTCCCCGCTCGCCTACCGGCAGACGTTCCGCACCCCCGCCGCGCTCTCCTGACGGGTGATCAGCGGCGGCCGCCCGCGACCGGCCTCCGCCGGTCGTACCGGTGGTCCGACCGGCGGCCCGGCGCACGGCGCACCTGGGTCTGCGACTGCTGCCGCTGGTCCGCGCGCCGCTTGCGGGCGAACAGCCAGCCGAGGCCGAGCACGACCATCCCGATCGGCGTACGGGCCAGCCAGCGGGTGACGACGAGCTGAAGGATTCTCTTCATGGCACTCGCCCCTACCCGGGGCGAGCGCGATCATGTGCCCGCCGTTCAGGACGCCAGCTGCGGATACAGGCCGGCCACGTCGCCGGACAGCATGGCCCGCACCTGGCGGCTCGTGTCGTCGGCGACCACCTCGAAGCTCCCCTGCTCGATCCCCTCCAGGGCCTGGGCGGCGACCTCCGCCGGGTCGATCTTGGGGCCGTCGACGTGGGCGGCCATGTCGGTGTCCATGTATCCGACGTGCAGCGCCGTGACGAGCGTGCCCTGCTCCTTCAGTTCGAGGCGGAGGCTGTTGGTGAGCTGCAGCGCGGCGGCCTTGGCCGCGGAGTAGCCGGCCACCTGCGGGGCGGTGAACCACGACAGCACCGACAGCACGTTGAGGATCGCGCCGCCCCCGTTGCGGCCCAGGACAGGGGCGAACTCACGAGCCATGGCGAGCGTGCCGAAGTAGTGCGTCTCCATTTCCAGGCGGATGTCGTCGAACGCACCGGCGAGGAACGACGAGCCCGTGGAGATCCCCGCGTTGTTGATCAGCAGGTTCACGTCGCGGGCCCGCTCGGCGGCGGCCCGGACGGACGCGGGGTCGGTGATGTCCAGGGCGAGCGGCACCACGCCCGGCAGGTCGACCGTCTCCGGCCTGCGCGCCGCCGCGTACACCTTGGCGGCGCCGCGGTCCAGCAGCGCGGTCGCGAAACGTCGTCCCAGCCCGCGGTTCGCGCCCGTGACCAGCGCGGCCGATCCTTCGATCCTCATCGTGTCTCCATCCCTCGACGGCTTGGCGTCCACGGTAGAGACCTAACTTTAAAATTGCAAGCTAGCTTTCCCGGGCTAGCCTGGACCCCACCGGCGACGAGCGATCGAGGCGTGCGATGACGACCACCGAACTCCCTGACTCGATGACGTGCTCCATCGAGCGGGCGGTGACCCTCCTCGGAGAGCGGTGGACGCCGCTGATAATGCGGGAGCTGCACACGGGAGTCGTCCGCTTCGCCGACATCCAGCAGCGCCTGGGGATCGCCACGAATCTGCTGACCACCCGGCTGGCGACGCTCGCCCGTGCGGGCGTCGTCGAGAAGCGGCCCTACCGCGACACCGGAGCCCGCACCCGGTACGAGTACCACCTGACCGATTCGGGCCGCGACGCACTCGTGATCCTCGGAGCGCTGCAGCAGTGGGGGGACCGCCACGTGCCCCGGCTGGCGGGACCGACGGTCGAACGCCGCGATCGGCGGACCGGGGCCCGGCTGGACGTGTCCTTCACCGACCCCGAGGGGCACACCGTCCCGCTGGACGCGGTCGCCTTCGTACGCACCGGCCACTGACCGGCCGGAACACCGAGAGCCGCCCTCCCGGCGGAGGACGGCTCCTGAGATGATTCGGTGACGGTGGAGCTATGGGGACTCGAACCCCAGACCCCCTCCATGCCATGGAGGTGCGCTACCAGCTGCGCTATAGCCCCTTACCCACGCCGCCCGGCGGCGCGTCGCCAGTGTATAGGACTTCCGGGGCAGCGCCTAACCGAAAACCGGTCAGCGGGCCCGCCCCGGGGAGATCCCGTCAGCCTGGGATCGGCATCGAGAACCACACGGTCTTGCCTCCCGCGACCCGGCTCGTCCCCCAGCGCCCGGCGAGCTGGCCGACGAGGTAGAGCCCCCTGCCGTCCTCGTCGAGCAGCCCGGGCTCCCGCTGCACCGGCAGACGGTGGTTGTCGTCGCTGACCTCGCACAGCAGGTGGTCGGTGCGCAGCAGCCTGATCGTGATGGGCCGCGACGTCTGCCGTACGGCGTTGGTGACGAGCTCCGACACGAGCAACTCGGCCACGGAGGTCATCGACGCGAGACCCCACGCGTCGAGCGTACGGCGGACCAGGCCGCGGACACGCGACGGCGTCATCGGCTGGGGCTCCATCATCCACTGGGCGACGTGCTCGCTCGGGATGCCGCGGAAGCGGATGGCCAGCATGGTGACGTCGTCGGCCCGGGCGGCCGACAGCACGGCGTCGGTCAGGTCCTCGATCGAGGTGCCGTCCGAGAGCCGGCGGCGCAGGTCCTCCACCTTCTGGCCGATGTCCTCCCCGCGTTCCTCCACGAGCCCGTCGGTGTAGAGGACGAGCATGCTGCCGTCCTCCGCCGCGATCTCCATCGTCTCGAACGGGGTGCGGCCCAGCCCGCCGATCGGCGGGCACCGGGGCGGCGACAGCACCTCCGCCCGGCCGTCCGCGCCCAGGAGGATCGGCGGCAGATGGCCCGCGCTCGCGATCGTGCACCGGCGCAGCACCGGGTCGTACACGCAGTAGACGCAGGTCGTGATGGTCTGCTCGGCCAGCCGCTGCGCCACCTCGTCCAGCGAGTGGAGCACCTGCTCGGCCGGGAGGTCGAGCGCGGCCAGGGTCTGCACGACCGTGCGCAGCCGGCCCATCACGGCCGCGGCGGCCGGCCCGTGGCCCATCACGTCGCCGACGACCAGGGCCACCCTGCTGCCCGGCAGGGGGATCACGTCGTACCAGTCGCCGCCCACCCGCTCGGCCGCCGGCCGGTACCGGTAGGAGATCTCCAGCCCGGGCAGGTCGGGCGGGGCGCCCGGGCGCATGTCACGCTCCAGCGTCTCGACGATCTCGACCTGGCGGCGGTCCCGCCGGCCGTGGAAGATCGTGAGTGCGGCGGGCACGGCGATCTGTCCCGCGGCGAACAGGTCCGCCGGGCCGAAGGGCGGCCGCCCGGCGTCGCGCGCCAGCAGCGCGCAGCCCACGACCGTCCCGTACGCCCGGAGCGGCACGGCGAGCAGGCGCCCGTCGAGCAGGGCGGTCTCACCGGCCTCCTCACCGGTTTCGTGGCCCGTCCACCGCGAGGGGAGCCGGTCGCCGGGATCGACCCGGTGCCAGACGGCGCCGTCCACGTAGACGGCGGCGGCGTCGGCCAGCCCCGGCACCGCCGCCTCGCACAGGGCCCTGGTCGCCTCCTCCGGGCCGGGGCTGTCGCCCACGGCCCGGGCGATCGCGCTGACGTCGTGCAGCATGGTCGACGGCTCACCGTCTCCCCACACGGATTCGGCCGTTCAGCGATGGTCACGCCGGCAGTTGACGAAGAGCTGGATCTCCGGCGGCGCCTGCGTGGTCGCCGGCGCGTACGAGATGTGGTTCTCCGACAGCACGGTGAATCCCGCGGCCTCGACGATCTCGCGCAACTCGTCGCGCAGATACCCCGTCACCCGCACCGGCGCGCCGAGGAACTGGAAGGGCACGTCGTCGAGGTCGATCTCCACCATGCTCAGCGAGAACAGGCCGCCGGGCGCGAGCACGGCGTGGATCCGGCCGAGCGCCCGCTCGATCTGGGGCCGGGGCAGCATGAGCAGGCTGAAGAAGGCCGTCACGGCGTCGAACGTGCCGAGCGAGGCGTCGAGGTCGAGCACGTCGGTCTCGAAGAACGTGCCGACCGGCACGTTCTTCCTGGCCAGGTCGAGCATGACCGGGGAGATGTCGATGCCGGTGACCTCGCAGCCCGCCTCGGCGAACTGCTGAGCGGTGGGAGCGCCGGTGCCGCAGCCCACGTCGAGGACCCGCGCTCCCGGCTGGAGCTGCTTGATCAACCATTCACCGGCG
The DNA here is from genome assembly GCF_008728085.1 of Microbispora cellulosiformans. NCBI lineage: Bacteria > Bacillati > Actinomycetota > Actinomycetes > Streptosporangiales > Streptosporangiaceae > Microbispora > Microbispora cellulosiformans. Next base: position 848,284 of record NZ_VYTZ01000002.1, read on the forward strand.
GCGACCTGTCCCTCCTTGTGTGGGAACGCCTCGTCGTACCGGGCGCCGATGCGATTGAACGCCTCGGCCTGCATAGCTCGGTACTCCCGACGCGGATTGTCCGGTCCTGACTCGATTGTCATCATGGCCGCCATTGGTGATCAGCTGTATTTGCTTTCTTCTAGATAGGGGGCTTCGCCCGATCAAGTCAAGACATACCGAAGCTATTTAGGCTTTTCGCCGGGAATCCGAGTCAATGATCATTGTCAACCCTTAGGCCGTCGGCCCGGGGGAACGACGACGAAGGGCGGCCGGACCGCGGGAAACGCGTCCGACCGCCCCTCGGCGATCCTGTCTGTGGAGCTATGGGGACTCGAACCCCAGACCCCCTCCATGCCATGGAGGTGCGCTACCAGCTGCGCTATAGCCCCGTGCGACGCAGCCAGTGTATAGGAGTCCGCGCTGAGCCGGGTAACCGGCGGACGGGCCCCTCCCCGGGAAGCCCCTGGGAAGCGGGAAGGGCCCGTGCGGACGTCAGAATCCCTGCGCGAGCCGGTAGTAGGCCTGGTTCCACCGCAGTTCCTTCGCGAACTGCCGGGGAGTGGTCGCCTCGTCGATGACGAGCAGTTCGACGCCGAGCATGTCGGCGAAGTCGGTGAGCTCCTCCGCCCCGACGGCCGACGACAGGACGGTGTGGTGCGGGGCGCCCGCGGTGATCCAGGACTCGGCGGAGGTGCGCAGGTCGGGCCGGGGCCGCCAGACGGCCCGCGCGACCGGCAGGGCCGGCAGCGGCTCGGGCGGGGCTACCACGTCGATCTCGTTGGCCACCAGCCGGAACCGGTCCCCCATGTCGGACAGGCCGACCACCACGGCGGAGCCGGGCTCGGCGTCGAACACGAGCCGGACCGGGTCCTCGCGCCCGCCGATGCCGAGCGGGTGGATCTCGCAGGAGGGGGTGTCCGACGCGATCGTCGGGCAGACCTCCAGCATGTGCGCGCCGAGGATGACCTCCTCGCCGGGGGTGAGGTGATAGGTGTAGTCCTCCATGAAGGAGGTGCCGCCGGGCAGGCCCGCCGACATCACCTTGAGCGTGCGGAGCAGCACCGACGTCTTCCAGTCGCCCTCGCCGCCGAAGCCGTAGCCGTCGGCCATCAGCCGCTGCACGGCCAGGCCGGGAAGCTGGCGCAGCCCGCCGAGGTCCTCGAAGTTGGTGGTGAAGGCCTTGAAGTCGCCGCCCTCCAGGAAGTGGCGCAGGCCCAGCTCGATGCGCGCCGCGTAGCGCAGCGACTCGTGCCGGTCGCCGCCCACGCGCAGCTCCGGCGCCATCCGGTAGAGGTCGTCATACTCCTTGACCAGGGCGGAGACGTCGGCGTCCGAGGCGGCGTCGACGGCCTCGACCAGCTCGTTGACGCCGTAGGTGTTCACCGACACCCCGAACCGCAGCTGCGCCTCGACCTTGTCGCCCTCGGTCACCGCCACGTCGCGCATGTTGTCGCCGAAGCGGGCCAGGCGCAGCGAGCCGACCTCGGCCCGGCCGGCCGCCGCCCGCGCCCAGGTGCCGATCCGCGCCACCACCGCGGGGTCGCTGACGTGCCCGGCGACGGTCTTGCGCGGCACACCCAGCCGGGACTGGATGTAGCCGAACTCGCGGTCGCCGTGCGCGGCCTGGTTGAGGTTCATGAAGTCCATGTCGATGGAGCTCCACGGCAGCTCCACGTTGGCCTGCGTGTGCAGGTGCAGCAGCGGCTTGCGCAGCGCGTCCAGGCCGGCGATCCACATCTTGGCCGGGGAGAACGTGTGCATCCACGCGATCAGGCCGATGCACTCGTCGTCGGCGTTCGCCTCCAGGCACACCCGGCGGATCGCCGCCGCGTCGGTGAGCACGGGCCGCCACTCGAGCTCGAACGGCAGCCCCTCGCCGAGGGTCTCGGCGATGCGCTGGGACTGCTCGGCCACCTGCCGCAGCGTGTCCTCGCCGTACAGGCCCTGGCTGCCGGTCAGGAACCAAAACCTCACAGGTGACTCCTCTGTCCGTAGACGTTCTGATAGCGGTCGTACAAGCTGTCGACGTCGCCGGGGGCGATCGGCAGCGGCTCACCGAGCTGGCGGGAGAGGTGGACGGTGCGGGCGACGTCCTCGCACATGACGGCGGCCTTGACCGCCGCCTTCGGCGACTCCCCGATGGTGAACACTCCGTGGTTCTGCATCAGCACCGCACGGGAACGGTGACCTGTCAAGGTCTCCACGATCCCCTTGCCGATGTCGTCGCCCCCGATCAGCGCGAACGGCCCGACGGGGATCTCGCCGCCGAACTCGTCGGCCATGGCGGTGAGCACGCACGGGATCGCCTCCCCGCGGGCCGACCAGGCCGAGGCGTACGTGGAGTGCGTGTGCACGACGCCGTTCACCTCCGGCATGTGCCGGTAGACGTAGGCGTGCGCGGCCGTGTCGCTGGAGGGCGCGAGGTCGCCCTCGACGAGATTGCCGTCCAGGTCGCACACCACGATCGACTCGGGCGTCAGGTCGTCGTACGACACGCCGCTCGGCTTGATGACGAACAGGTCCTCCCCGGGCACCCGGCCCGAGACGTTGCCCGCCGTCCACACCACCAGGCCGTACCGCACCAGCTCGGCGTGGAGCCGGCACACGGTCCTGCGCAGTTCTTCGATCATGCACTGGCCTCGTTCCTGATCGCGCGGAGCCGGTGCAGGAGATCACCGTCCGCGAAGTGGTCGTGCAGCCTCCGGTACTCGGCGTACAGCCGGTCGTAGGCGTCCGCACGCTCCTTGTCGGGCGCGTACACCGCGGTCTCGCGCTTGCCCATCGCCGCCGCGGCGGCGGTGATGTCGGGGTAGTCCCCGGCGGCGACGGCGGCGTGGATCGCCGAGCCCAGCGCCGGTCCCTGGTCGGAGCCGATCACCGACAGCGGGCGGCGCAGCACGTCGGCGTAGATCTGCATGAGGAACCGGTTCTTCAGCAGGCCGCCGGCGACCACGAACTCCTCGACCGGCACCCCGGCGGCCTCGAAGGTCTCCACGATCGTGCGGGCGCCGTACGCGGTGGCCTCGATGAGCGCGCGGTAGACGTCCTCGGGGCGGGTGGCGAGCGTCTGCCCGACGACGACCCCCGACAGGGTGTGGTCGACCAGGACCGAACGGTTGCCGCCGTGCCAGTCGAGCGCGACCAGCCCGTGCTGCCCGACCTTCTGCCCGTCCGCGAGCGAGGTCAGGTACTCGTGCAGCCCGAGCCCCGCCTCCGCGGCCCGCTCGGCGTACGACGCGGGCACGCAGTTGTCCACGAACCAGGCGAAGATGTCACCGACCGCGGACTGGCCCGCCTCGTAGCCCCACAGCCCGGGGACGATGCCGTCGCGCACGACCCCGCACATGCCGGGCACCTCGGCGAGCTGGTCGGAGCACATGACGTGGCAGGTGGAGGTGCCCATGATGGCGACCATCTGACCCGGCCGCACGGCGTCGGCCGCGGCCGCGGTGACGTGGGCGTCGACGTTGCCGACCGCGACGGCGATCCCCTCGGGCAGCCCGGTCCACTCGGCCGCCCGCGCGGTCAGCCGGCCGGCGAGGCCGCCGAGCGGCGCGAGGTCGGCGCCCAGCTTCCCGGCGAAGCCCGCGAAGCCGGGATTGAGCGCGGCCAGGAAGTCCTCCGACGGGTAGGCGCCGTCCTGGAAGATCCCCTTGTATCCGGCGGTGCAGACGTTGCGGGTCTCCACGCCGGCGAGCTGCCAGATGATCCAGTCGGCCGCCTCGATCCACCGGTCGGCGAGGCCGTAGAGCTCCGGGTCCTCCTCCAGCAGTTGCAGGCCCTTGGCGAACTGCCACTCCGAGGAGATCTTGCCGCCGTACCGCGGCAGCCACGGCTCGCCGCGCTCGGCGGCCAGGGCGTTGATCCGGTCGGCGTGGGGCTGGGCCGCGTGGTGCTTCCAGAGCTTCGGCCAGGCGTGCGGCCGCTCGGGGAAGCGCTCGCACAGCGGGTGGCCGTCGGCGGTGACGGGCAGGATCGTGCAGGCGGTGAAGTCGGTGCCGATGCCGACCACCCGCTCGGCCGGGACCTGCGCGGCGGCCAGGGCCTTCGGCACCGCGTGCCGCAGCACGTCGATCCAGTCCGCCGGCGACTGCAGCGCCCAGTCGGGCCCGAGGCGGACCCCCGAGCCCGGCAGCGCCTCCTCGATCACCCGATGGGCGTACTCGTGGACGGCGCCGCCCACTTCCTCGCCGTCGCTCACCCGCACCACCACGGCACGGCCGGACAGTGTGCCGTAGTCGACGCCGATGACGTAACGCTCGCTGTTAGCGCTCACAAGCACTCCAAACCAGGGAGAAGGGAGAGGGGGACCCGGACCCGCCCGCGCTATCTGCGCCTGGCGGTGATCAGCCGCTGCAGCAGGATGAAGGCGAACAGCAGCAGGCCGATGAAGATCTTGGTCCACCACGAGCTCAGCGTGCCCTCGAAACTGATGATCGTCTGGATCAGGCCGAGCACGAGCACACCGAGCACGGTGCCGAGCAGGTAGCCGCTGCCGCCGGTGAGCAGCGTGCCGCCGATGACGACCGCGGCGATCGCGTCCAGCTCCATCCCGACGGCGCTCAGCCCGTATCCCGACAGTGAGTAGAAGGCGAACAGCAGGCCGCCGAGCGCCGAACAGAACCCGCTGACGGTGTAGACGGCGATCTTCGTCCGGGCCACCGGGAGGCCCATCAGCAGGGCCGACTGCTCGCTGCCTCCCGTGGCGTACACGTTGCGCCCCAGCCGGGTGTAGTGCAGCACGTACGCCGCGGCCAGCACGACCACGAGCGCGATCAGCACGCTCGGCGAGACCCACATGTCGCCGCCGAGGTCGACCCGCGTCTGGGCGATCGCCGTGAACGTCGCGTTCTCGATCGGGATCGAGTCGGTGCTGATCGTGTAGCACAGGCCCCGGGCGAGGAACATCCCGGCGAGCGTCACGATGAACGGCTGGATCTCGAAGTAGTGGATGATCGCGCCCATGCCCAGGCCGAGCACCGCGCCGATCACCAGCACCAGGGCCATGACCCCGAAGGCCGGCCAGCCGTCCTTCAGCAGGCTGGCGCTGACCATCGTGGAGAGCCCGACCACCGATCCGACGGACAGGTCGATGCCCCCGGTGAGGATCACGAACGTCATCCCGACCGCGACCACCAGCAGGAAGGCGTTGTCGATGAAGACGTTGAGGACGATCTGCCCGGTGGCGAAGCCCTCGTAGCGGATGCCGCCCGCGACGAACATCGCGACGAACAGGCCCGCCGTCACCATGACGGGGATGTACTTCTGCGGGACCGTGCGGCGGAGGTCCAGCAGACCGGTCACACTCGTCATGCCGAGACCCTCACCTTCTCTTCGGTCACCGGGCTCGGCGCCTGCGGGCGCCTGCGGCGGTGGAACACCTTCTCGCGGAAGGCCGGGGACTGCAGCAGGCAGACGATCGTCACCACGAGCGCCTTGAACAGCAGCGTGGTCTCCGGCGGGACGCCGATCGAGTAGATGGTGGTGGTCAGCGTCTGGATGATGAGCGCGCCGAGCACCGTGCCGCCGAGCGAGAAGCGGCCGCCCGCCAGGGACGTGCCGCCGATCACGACGGCGAGGATGGCGTCGAGCTCGATCCACAGGCCGGCGTTGTTGCCGTCGGCGCTGGAGACGTTCGAGCTGATCATCAGCCCGGCGATGCCCGCGCACAGCGCGCAGAACGTGTACACCGTGATGAGCACGCCGCGGGCGCTGATGCCCGACAGGCGGCTCGCCTCGGCGTTGCCGCCGACCGACTCGATGAGCAGGCCCAGCGCGAGGCGCCGGGTGAGGAACGCGGTGAGCGCGAGCACGACCGCCACGATGATGATCGAGAACGGCAGCGTGAGCCAGTAGCCGCCGCCGATCAGCTTGTACGGCGAGCTGTTGACCGTGGTGATCTGGCCGTCGGTGATGAGCTGGGCCAGCCCGCGCCCGGCGACCATCAGGATCAGCGTGGCGATGATTGGCTGGATGCCGATGCCCGCGACCAGGAGGCCGTTCCACACGCCGAGCGCCACCGAGAGCGCCAGCGCGATCCCGACCGCTCCGAGGACCCCGCCGATCGAGTTCTGGTCGCCCAGGTCGCTGATCCGCAGACAGGCCAGTGCGCCGGCGATGGCCACGACCGAGCCCACCGACAGGTCGATGCCGCTGGTGGCGATGACGAGCGTCATGCCGAGCGAGACGAGGATCAGCGGAGCGCCGAAGCGGACGATGTCGATGAGGCTGCCGTAGAGGTGGCCGTCCTTCATCTGCACCCGGAAGAAGTTGTCGGTGAAGACGAGGTTGAGCGCCAGCAGGGCGACCAGGATGGCAACGGGCCAGAACAGCCGGTGTCTGAGGAACCGCGTCATGAGATGGCTCCGCTCGCGATCGTCTCCGTGAGTCTGTCGGTGGTGAGGCCCTCGTCGTTGTCCAGTTCGGCGACCAGCCGGCGGTCGCGCAGCACGCCGACCTTGTGGCTGAGCCGCAGCACCTCCTCCAGCTCGGCGGAGATGAACAGCACGGCCATCCCGCCGTCCGACAGCTCGGCGACCAGGCGCTGGATCTCCGCCTTGGCGCCGACGTCGATGCCCCGGGTGGGCTCGTCGAGGATGAGCAGGCGGGGCTCCAGGATCAGCCAGCGGGCCAGCAGCACCTTCTGCTGGTTGCCGCCGCTCAGGTTCCTGACGAGCTGCTCGGGATTGGCCGGGCGGATGTTCAGCGCGGAGATGTACTTCTCGACCAGCTCGTCCTGCCTGCGCCGCGGGATGGGCCTGGTCCAGCCCCGCGCCGCCTGCAGCGCCAGGATGATGTTCTCCCGGACCGTGAGGTCGGGGATGAGCCCCTCGGCCCGCCGGTTCTCCGAGCAGAAGGCGATCTTGCGGGCGACCGCCGACCGGGGTGTGCGCAGGCTGACCGCCTGGCCGTCGATCTTCAGTGCGCCGGTGCCCGCGTGGTCGGCGCCGAACAGCAGCCGGGCGATCTCCGTACGGCCCGAGCCGAGCAGCCCGGCCAGGCCGACGACCTCACCCTCGTGGATGGTGAGCGTGAACGGCTCGATCGCCCCGGTCCGGCCCAGCAGCTCGGTCTCGACCAGCGGCGCGCCCTCACGGGCGGGCGGGCGGCCCTCGAGCTTCTCCAGGTCGGCCAGCTCGCGGCCGATCATCTTGCCGACCAGCTCGACCTGGCTCAGCTCGGAGGTGAGGTACTCCCCCACGAGCGTGCCGTTGCGCAGGATCGTCATGCGGTCGGAGATCTCGTAGATCTGGTCGAGGAAGTGCGAGACGAACAGGATCGCGATGCCCTGCTCCTTGAGCCGGCGCATCACCCGGAAGAGCTGGGCGACCTCCCCCGCGTCCAGGCTGGAGGTGGGCTCGTCCAGGATGAGCACCTTCGCGTCGATGTCCACCGCCCGCGCGATCGCGACCATCTGCTGGATGGCCAGCGAGTACGACGACAGCGGCGCCGACACGTCGAGGTCGAGGTCGAGGCGGGAGAGGATCTCCTCCGCCCGGCGGCGCATCTTCTTCCACTGGATCCGGCCGAGCCGGCGCGGCTCACGGCCGATGAAGATGTTCTCCGCCACCGAGAGGTTGGCGCAGAGGTTGACCTCCTGGTAGACGGTGCTGATGCCTGCCTGCTGGGCGGCCAGCGGGCTGGAGAAGGCGACCCGCCTTCCCTCCAGCTCGATCTCGCCGGCGTCGATGTCGTAGACGCCGGTCAGCACCTTGATGAGCGTCGACTTGCCGGCGCCGTTCTCGCCCATCAGGGCGTGCACCTCTCCCGGCAACAGCCGGAAGTCGACGTCGTCCAGCGCCTTGACGCCGGGGAACTGCTTGCCGATCCCGCTCATCCGCAGGATCGGCGCGGGCGCGGCCATAGCGGAGCCCCTCTCTCGTCCTCATCACTGTCGCGGCACCGGGCCGCCCCGGGAAGAGGCGGCCCGGTGAGGAAACCAGTGCTTACGATCAGTACTTGCGGTTGGGCAGGGCCTCCTTGGCCTGCTCCTGGGTGAAGGTGGTCTCCTCGGTCACCACGCGCGGCGGAACCTGCTCGCCCTTGACGACCTTCTTCGCGAGGTCCATCAGCTGGGGGCCAAGCAGCGGGGAGCACTCGACGATGTAGTTGATCTTTCCGTCGGCGAGGGCCTGCATGCCGTCGTGCACCGCGTCAACGGTGATGATCTTGATGTCCTTGCCCGGGACCTTGCCCGCGCCCTCGATCGCCTCGATGGCGCCGAGGCCCATGTCGTCGTTGTGCGCGTAGAGCACGTCGATCTTGGGGTTGGACTTGAGGAAGGCCTCCATGACCTCCTTGCCCTTGGCGCGGGTGAAGTCGCCGCTCTGCGAAGCGATGACCTTGAACTTCGGGTCGGCCGAGATGATCTCCGAGAAGCCCGCCTTGCGGTCGTTCGCGGGCGCCGAGCCGGTGGTGCCCTGCAGCTCGACGATGTTCACCGTGTCCTTGCTGTCCTTGTACTCGTCGACCAGCCACTGGCCGGCCTTCTTGCCCTCCTCGACGAAGTCGGAGCCGAGGAAGGTCTTGTACAGGCTGGTGTCCTTGGAATCCACGGCCCGGTCGGTCAGGATGACCGGAATCTTCGCGTTCTGGGCTTCCTTGAGCACGGTGTCCCAGCCCGACTCCACGACCGGCGAGAAGGCGATCACGTCGACCTTCTGCTGGATGTAGGAGCGGATGGCCTTGATCTGGTTCTCCTGCTTCTGCTGGGCGTCGGAGAACTTCAGGTCGATGCCGGCCTCCTTGGCCGACTCCTGCACGGACTTGGTGTTGGCGGTACGCCAGCCACTCTCCGCGCCGACCTGGGAAAAGCCCATTACGATCTTGTCGTCGCCACCGCCGGACGAGCCGTTGCCGGCCGACGAGTCGCCGTCGCCGCCACCGCTGCATCCGGCCATCGTCAGGGCGGTGACGCCCGCCAGGATCAGTGCCGAGATCCTCTTCAACACTGGGGGGATCCTTTCATCGCTGTTAGCGCTAACACAGGTCAGGTGGTCAGCGCTGATCATTTGGTTGATTTCCGTACGGCTAGCGCACGCCGGTCGTGCTTCCCCTTCGTACGAACTGGGGAGGCACCACGAGCCGTTCATGGGGCAACGACTCGCTCGACTCGATCTGCCGGAGCAGCACGTCGATGCTGCGCCTGCCGACGGCCCCGAAGTCCTGTCTTATGGTGGTGAGCGGTGGGGAGAAGAACTCCGACTCAGGGATGTCGTCGAAGCCCACGATGCTGATCTGCTCGGGGACCTTCACCCCCTCCTCCGTGAACGCGCGCAGCAGGCCGAGCGCCATCTGGTCGTTGGCGACGAACACCGCGGTGACGTCGCCGACCATCGCGGCGAGGTGCTTCCCGGCCTGGTAGCCCGATCGAGGACTCCAGTCCCCGGTCAGCAGGTCGGGTACGCGGCGCCCCGCCTCGGTCAGCACCGCGCGCCAGCCCTCGCATCGCCCTTCGGCCTCCAGCCAGTCGGGGGGGCCGCTGACATGCCAGACGGTCTCGTGGCCGAGGCCGAGCAGGTGCGAGGTCGCCAGCCTGGCTCCCTCGACCTGGTCGACGCTCACCACGGAGACGTCGCCCTGATGCCAGCCCTCGACGGCCACGGCGGGCATGCCCGCCGGCAGGTCGTCGAGCGCACGGGCCGCCGATCGCTGCGGAGCGACGACGACGATGCCGTCGACGCCCTGCTCGGCGAGGTAGCCGATCGCGTCGTTCACGCCGGCCCTGTCGATGGTCCGCAGGCTCACGATGCTCACGAAGTAGCCCGCGTCCCTTGCGGCCTGCTCGATTCCGTATACCGTGCTCGCCGGGCCGTACAGCGTCGTGTCGAAGCTGACGACGCCCAGCGTGCGCGAGTGCTTGGTGACCAGTGCCCGGGCGACGAGGTTGCGGCGGTATCCGAGCTGGTCGATGGCCCGCATGACCCGGGTGCGGGTCTCGGCGCGGACGTTCGGATGATCATTGAGCACCCGCGAGACCGTCTGGTGCGACACTCCGGCCAGCCTGGCCACGTCGGCCATGACGGGCGGGCGGCGCTCGACGCTGGGTCCCACGGTCGCTCCTCTCAACTGCTTGGCAAGAACTGTGAGCGTTAACACAACCCTGCGTCAAGGAGGGCGCCGGTCACGGTCCGGTTACGCCGAAACATCCTGGTAACACCATATTGACGGATGTGCCACATCAGCTTTAACTGTTGACCTAATCTCGGCTGTTAACGCTCACCCACGGGCCGGGACGCTGTGTTATCGTTAACAGAACTGCCCGAGGAGCGCATAGCGTGACCGGAAACGCCTGTTCACCAGCCTCGCCTGCACCGACGGTGATCGCTTGGAGTGGCGGCGGAGCGGTCCAAAGCCGCGGTGGTGCGCACCGGAGCGGCCGGCACCCCACGCGTGCCCGAAATCATCGCCCCGATCGCCGACGCATCTCCCCGGCTACGCCGAGGCCGGTCGAGCGGCGGCCGTGCTCTCCCTGACCACGAGCTCGGGCTGCACCAGGCGCGCCGGGCCGACGTCGCGGTCCGCGATGCGGTGCAGCAGGAGGCGGAACGCCTGGCGGCCGAGCTCGCCGAAGTCCTGCCGCACGGTGGTCAGCGGCGGCCAGAAGTACGCCGCCTCCGGCACGTCGTCGAACCCCACCACGCTCACGTCCTCGGGCACCCGCC